>CAMYII010000050.1:0-50345 GCA_947258385.1 Acidiferrobacterales bacterium | reverse complement strand
CCGGCGGAGGAAAAAGCACTGATGGTGGCGGCGGCGCTGCACGGGGCCATGCTCATGGCCAACGCCGAGGACCGGCAGATATTCTTTACCACCGCCAAACAGATCAAGCGGGACCTGGGCGTCGCGGCCTGAATTTTTTTTGGCCCGGGTCCTTACTTACATGTAAGTATGTTGAGGAGGCAAAACGTGACAAAGCGAACAACAATCGGCCATTACTCACTGGAGACACGGCGACGCCCGCCGCGCATCGTGCGGTTCATCCGCCTGGGCTTTCAGGTGGGCGGCCGCGTGACGCCGGCCCTGGCGGCCCGCTGGGCCTACAAGCTCTGGTTCCAGACCCGCCGTTTTCCAGAACCCCTGCGGGAAATGCGCTGGCGGGCGAAGGCCGCGAGCGGCGCGATCCCGTTCAAGGGCGGGGAGCTGCCGTTTTACGCCTGGGGCGAGGGGCCCACGGTCCTGCTGCTGCACGGCTGGAACGGCCGCGGCACGCAGCTCGCCGGCTTCGCCGCGCCGCTGGTCGCGGCCGGCTTTCGCGCCGTGGCCTTCGACGCCCCGGCCCACGGCCGTTCCCCGGGCACGGCCACCAACGTCTTCGAGTGTGTGGAGGCGCTGGAAACCGTCGCCCAGACCCACGGTCCGGTGCACGGGATTGTCGCCCACTCCTTCGGCGTGGTCTGCGCCACCATGGCCCTGCAGCGCGGGCTTTCCGTGGCGCGCATGGTCGGCATCAGCCCGCCGACGCAGCTGCGCTGGATGGCCGATCGCTTCGCCGACCGCCTCGCCATCCCGCCCCGGGTGCAGGCCCGCTTCGAACAGCGGCTGGAGGCCGAGTTCGGCACGGAGGTCTGGGACCGCGTCGCCGCCGACCGCCTGGCGACCGAGCTCGACGTCCCGGCGCTCATCATCCACGACGCGCACGATGAGGACGTGCCCTGGCAGCAGGGCGAGCGCCTGGCGCAGGCCTGGCCCGGGGCCCGCTTCGTGCGCACGGAAGGCCTCGGCCACCGGCGCATCCTGCGCAGTCCGCGGATCACCGAGCAGGCAATCGCATTCCTGCAAGACCGCGGCGCCACCGCCGAGGGCAGCGTTCGGCAAGCGGGGGGCTGACATGGCGGCGCCTGTGACCGCGATCTATGCCGCCTTTTTTACCGTATTCATCATGGCGCTGGCCTTCCGTGTGGTCTCCATGCGCTTCGGCAAGCGGGTGGGCCTGGGCGCCGGCGGGCACGCGGACCTGCGCCGGGCGATACGGGTGCACGGCAACGCCGTCGAGGTTGTCCCCGTTATATTGCTGCTGATGCTGCTGCTCGAGCTCAACGGCGCGCCCGCCGTCCTGCTCCACAGCGCCGGCGGCGTGACCGTGGCCGCGCGCCTGCTGCATGCCTGGGGCCTGTCGCGCCGCACGGGGCATTCCTTTGGCCGGTTCTACGGCACGCTCGCGAGCTGGATAGTCATGTGCGCCCTGGCGGCAGGGAATCTCTGGTGGGCGCTCGGATAACCGCCACCGCTTCGCGGTGACCGCGCGGCGGGCGGCGCGCTCAGTAGCCCGAGGGCGAGAAGTGCATGAAGTCCTTTTGCCGGCCGGCGATCTCGCCGCCCCAGCGCAGGCCCGCGGCCTTGAGCGCCCGCACGATGCGGCCATCCGGGGCGAGGCTCGCCCGCGCCTCGCCGGGTCGCCACCGGCCCCCGCGAATCAACCGACAGCCCGGGCCGAAAACCGGGCAGCGGTCGTAAAGCCCGTTGTGCGCCGGGTTGACGTCGAGCGCGATGCCGAAGGCGTGGTTGCTGAAGCGCGTGCGGTTGCCGTGCGCGTCGGCGTCGCCGCGCGTCTTGCCGACGCGGTACCCGGCGACTTCATAGATCGGCACGCCGCGGTCGAGCAGGTGTCTTAGTGCCGCGCGCACGCGCGGGGCGAGCTTGTGGCAAAGTTCGAACGACGGCAAGGACGGCAGTGCGATACGCGTCTGGTCCTCGCGGCAGACCGTGCAGCCCGTGACCGGATCGACTTCCTCAGGGGTCAGCGCATCATAATAAGAATGACTCACCCGCCGGCGCGCGACCGCGCGCTTGAGTTTCACGTTCCAGGTATAGGTGTCATAGCTGCAGCGTTGTGGCGGAATGCGTTCGCCGGCGGCCGCGGCACCGGAACCGAGCAGCAGGCCCACGCCGAGCGCGATCGCGGCGCTGCGGCGCACCCGCCTCACCCGGCCTCGCCGTCGTCTTTGCCCAGGACCTCGAAGCGCCGCGAGAGCCGGTTGCCGTCCTGGTCGACGACCGTGAGCACGTGGGCGCCCGGGGTGATGTCGAGCGCCTGCTGGTGGAAGACGGTGGTGGTGCCGAGGTAGCGGTCGTCGAGGTGCCAGAACAGGGTCGCCTTGTGGTCGCGGTGCACCGCCTCGAACACGGTCCGGCCCTTGCGCTCGGCCAGGTCCATGGGAATGTAAAGGCGGGTGCCCGCGTTGGGGTAGAGAAAATCGATTGGCCCGCGGCCCGCGGCCACGGTCCGGCAATCCTCGCGCACCGGCGGCAGCGGCCGGTAGTCGGCGTGATGCCGGCGATAATAGAACTCCTGGCCGGGCGGCAGCACGAACCAGCCCCGGTGCCGCATGCGGCTCACCGACTCGCAGCGACCGTGCACCTGCCGGGCGCGGCTCGGGTCCAGGTGGACCAGGCGGTTATAGGGACTCACGCGGTCAAAGTGGCTGTCGCGCGGCGCCCACTGGGGCTCGGTCTCGCAGGCGCCGTTGGCGAGATAGCCGTCGTTGCGGCAGACCTCGACCTGCTTCATGTGCGCCCGTGGCGGCGGGAACCAGTCGGCGGGCCCCAGGCGGTTGAACAGATCGAACAGGATGGGCGCGGCGGTGGTGCCGCCGGTCAGGCCCGGCCGGCCCTCGCCGCTGGCATTGCCCACCCAGACGCCGACGGTGTACTTGCTCGTGCTGCCGATGGCCCAGCCGTCGCGCAGCCCGAAGCTGGTGCCGGTCTTCCAGGCGATCTTGCGGGCGCTGGCGAAGTTCTTCCAGTGACCCTCCTCCCCCGGTCGCGCGACCTCGAGCAGCGCCTTCAAGGTGAGCCAGGCGGCGCCCGGCGTGAGCTCCGCCCGGCGGCCGCTCACGGTGTCCTCGCCGGTCAGCACCGTGAGCCGGCGATAGCGCGCCGCCGGGCCCGGCTCGCGCTGGCGGGCAAACCCGGCGAGGTTGGCGTACATCGCGGTGACCTCCCACAGCGTGCCTTCGGCGCCGCCCAGGATCAGCGTCAGCCCATAGTCCTCGGGCCGGCGGGTGAGCGTGCTCATCCCGAGCTGGCGCAGAAAATCGTAGAAGCGGCCGAGGCCGTGGCGCTTGAGCATGCGCACCGCCGGCACATTGAGCGAGCGCGCCAGCGCCACCTCGGCCGGCACGGCCCCGCGATAGATGTGATCGAAGTTCTCCGGCATGTAGCCCGCGTACTGCGTGGGCACGTCGGCCACCAGGGTGGTGGGCAGGATCTCGCCGGCCTGGAGCATGGCGGCGAACAGAAACGGCTTCAGGATGCTACCGGTGCTGCGCGGCCGCCCGACGATGTCCACGGCGTAGCCGTGCTCGTCGTGCACCGACCAGTCGCTGTTGCCGACATAGGCCAGCACCTCGAAGCTGCGGTTGTCGATCACCAGCGCCGCGACGTTGTGGATGCCCTGTGGGCGCAGCGACGCGGCGTGGCGCGCGACGATGTCCCGCGCGGCGCGCTGCAACGGGCGTTCGAGCGTGGTCTCGAAGCGGTGGGTGCCGGGCCGGGCCCCGGCCCGCAGCGTGGCCAGCAGATGCGGCGCGTACTGCGGCAGCGACAGCGGGCGCGCGGGCAGCGGCTCGCGCCGCGCGAGCTTGAGATCGAGCGCACTCAGAAAACCGCGCGCGTGCAGTTGCGCGAGCAGGCGGTCGCGGCGCGCTTGCAGCGTGACGCGATTGCGGCCGGGATGAATCAACGCCGGACTGTTCGGCAGCACCGCGAGCATGGCACTCTCGGCCCAGGAGAGCTTATCGGGTCCGCGGCCGAAATAGCGCCAGGCCGCGGCCTCCAGCCCGACCACGTTGCCGCCGAAGGGGGCGTGGCTCGCGTACAGGGCCAGGATCTCCTCCTTGCTGTGGCGCAGCTCCAGGCGCACGGCGAGCAGCATCTCGATCAGCTTTTCGAGATAGGTACGGTCGGGATTGCGGCGCGCGAGCCGGATCACCTGCATCGAGATCGTGCTGCCGCCACTGACGATCTCGCCGTGCCTGAGATTGAGGCGCAGCGCGCGGGCGAGCGCCAGCGGGTCGACGCCGGGATGGTAGTCAAAGCGCTTGTCCTCGAAGGTCACCAGCGCCGCCCGGAACTTCGCCGGCACGCGAGCCAGGGGCGGGAAGCGCCACTGCTCGTCCGCGGCGATGCTGGCGCCGAGCAGCCCGCCCTCGCGGCCGAGCAGCACCGAGGAGACCGGCGGCGAGAACAGCGGCTCGGGCAGACAGCGCCAGAAGGCGATGCCGGCGACCAGTGTCGCCAGCAGCAGCGCGACGGCGCGCGGGCGTTTGCGGGCCCAGTCCGTCATTGCCCCGGACCGGCGACCTCCACCCAACGGCCCTTGGTGCGCGCCTGCTTGGTGGCGTCGTACATCGCCTCCACCGCCACGCTCGGCAGGTAGTAGCGGCCGATATAGGCGGCGTTGAGCGCGGTTTTGAAGCGCTTGGTCTCGCCGGGTTTGAGCCCGAAGTAGCGATAGACGCGGTCATCGCGGATATCCAGATAGTCGAGCTCGGTACCACCCTCCTCACCGTCGAGGCGCGCGTTATGGATCTCCCAACCCGAGGGAACGATCTGGGTGAGCGCGAGGTTCTCCAGCTTGAGATCGGTGTGGTTCGTGATGCTGAGCTCGGCGACAAAGTCCGCACCCTGGCGCAGGCGCTTGATGTCGACCTTGCGTTTGTCGGCATCGGTGTAGCTCACCTTGATCTCCAGCCCCGCTGAGGCGGCCCGCTCCTCGCCGGCCCTGGGCATGCCCTTGACCACGATGCTGGCGTAGAGCACGCGCTCCGAGGTGTTATGCACCTCGACCGGCGCGCCCGCGAGCGGAAAGCCCGCGAGTGTGGCCGTGTGGATGGGCGCCTTGGCGGTCACGGTATCGGCCTTGGCGCTGCCGATCTGGCGCGTGAACGCGAAACCAGCCGCGTCCGCGCCGCCGGCGTACTTCGCCATCGCCAGCAGCGCGTGGGCGACCGACTGGGTGCTGAGCCAGTCATCCGAGGCGAGCTCGTCGGAAACGTCCTCGGCCAGGTCCTTGACCTTGTCCTCACGCTTGAGCAGCAGCGCGCTGTTCAGCACGATGGCGGTGTCGCGCAAACGCGAGCCGAAGGTGAAACCCGGGCGGTCGTAGTCCTTGATCTTGATGCGGCCGCGGCCGGCGAGCTCATCGGCGGCGTCGGTCAGGCCCGCCAGGCGATAGGCGGCGGCCAGCTGCCAACGGGCCACCGTACTCAGCTTCGACGATTCGCGCAGGCGGTTCATGGCGCCGATCTCGGGCTGGTTCGCCGCCGCCAGCGTGTAGAGCCGATAGGCCTGATCCAGCTCGGAGGTATCGCCGCCCGCCGGCCAGGACTGCGCCGCCGCGCGCTGGTAGTTGAGCCAGCTCGACTTCATGTCCGCCGGCACGTGGTAACCCGACTTCTCGGCCTCGATCAAAAAGTGCCCGACATAGTTGGTCGACCAGGCATTGCGCGCATCGAAACCGCCCCCGAACAGGAAGCCGCCGGGCCAGTAGGTAAACGCGCCCGAGGGTATCTGGAAGCCGCGCAGACGCTCGACACCCGCCTGCACGTTGCGCTCGATCTCCTGCTTGCGCGCGTCCTCGAGCTTGACCAGTGCCGGCAGGTAGAGCTGCGGAAACACCGAGGAGGTCACCTGCTCGACGCAGCCGTGGGGATATCGTATGAGATAATCCAGGCGCCGCTCGAGGTTCAACGGCGGCACCGCCGAGAGCTCGAGTGAAACCGTATTAGTGCCGGGCAGCCCGTGGGGCACGACCGTCTCCTTCCAGTGCTTGCCCGGCTTGATGGTCTTGTGCAGGTACTGCACCGTGGCCGGGTTCGGGCTGCGGACATCGATGAACACCTCGGCCTCGGCGGTGTGCTCACCGGCGGTGGCGACAAAGCGTACCCGGCCCTTGCCCAGGGCCTCGCCGACCTTGAGCCTGAGCAGGCCGAGCTTCTCCTCCGGCCTGGCGAAGCTCACCTTGACCGACTCCTCACCGATCACCTCGAAGTGCTCGTCGGTCTCGATCTTGAGCGTGACCTCCTTGATGCCCGGCTCCATGACAAAGAGCGAGACCGGTACGGTGAGGTCTTCGCCCGGCCCGGTCACGCGCGGGAGCGTCGGCAACATGGTCAAGGCCTCGCGCACGAACACCGACTTGTCGGTGGAACCGTAGGCGCCGTCGCGACCGGCCACGACCATGACGCGCACCGCGCCGATGTAGGGCGGCAGCTCGACCTCGTGCGTGTTCCTGCCTTTGGCCTTGAGCTGGAAGGGGCCAAGGAAGCGCACCACCGGCGGGAAGCGTTTCTTTTCCCGACTGACGTCTTCCGGCTCCTCGCCGTCGTCGCTGCCGCCGAGCGCGAGCAGGCGCTCGAGCTCGCCGCCGTAGGCGCCGGCGACCAAGTCGAACAGATCCCAGGTGGTGACACCGAGCGCCTCTTTCTTATAGAAGTGCCCGTGCAGATCCGGCGTCTTGAACCCGGTGAGCCCGAGCAGGCCCTCGTCCACCACCGCGACGGTGTAGGTCATGGCGCGGCCGCCGGCCTCCGAGACATCGACGGAGACGGTGGACTCAGGCTCCCATTCCTCGGCCGCCTTGAGCACAGGCTTGAGCCGGGTCTTGGGATCGCTGACCTTGAGCGGGATGACGCCGTACAGGCGAATGGGCCGATCGTTTTTCTTGCCGGCGTGAGGCTGAATCAGCGTCACGCTGACGAACACGTTCGGACTCATGGCGGCGGTGATGGGCACCTCGAAGCCGGTGTTGGCTTTCTTGAACTCGATCCAGCGCTGCTCGACGATGCGCGTGCCGCTCTCGATAGTAACCAGCGCGCGTCCCTGGGTGGCCTCCGGGAGCTTGATCTTGGCGACCTCGCCGACCTGGTACTCGGGCTTGTCGGCGAAGAAGCTGAGCACGCTGGCGCCGGCGCCGCCTTCCTCCTGCGCGCGCCCGGCCCAACCGGGCCAGTCGATGTAGAACACCTTGCCGGTGCAATGGGCGCCCTGCAGATCGCAGGCGCGGACCAGGTAGCGGCCCCAGCTCGGGTATTTTATTTCGAACTCCCAGGTCCCGCGGCCGTCGACCGTGGCGCTGTTGCCCTGCATGACCACGCTGCTGTGGCTGGCGCTGGCATAGCGGGCGAGCGACTCGCCGGATTTGTCCCACCACCACTTCCAATCGACCTTGTAGAGCGTAACCTGGAGGTTCTTCAACGAGACCGGCTTGCCGTCAGCGCTCAGGCTGCCCAGTTGCACGGTGTGTACCGTGTCGGTGAGCAGCATGCCGCGGGTCTTGTCGCCCTTGGGCAGCTTGATGCCGACATAGTTGTCATAGGGCGAGAACGGCAGGGTCTTGCGGCTGGTGCTGAACGCCCCGCCGCGCTCGAACACGCGGCTGGCGAAGCCGGCGGCGAGCATGCCGGGAGCGGCCTCGCTGACGCCGAGCGACTTGCGGAAGCTCGCGCGGCCGTTGCCGTCGAGCTTGCCCTCGAACAGCACCTGGGGCTCGCTGCTGAACTGGCGCGCCGGATCGTCAAAGACGAAGTCGGCGAAGCGCTCGAAGCGGGTCGCCACCGAGCGCAGCCGCACCTTGACGTCCGCCTTGAGATCGGCGGCGGTGGCGCCGTTCAGCCACTGGCCGAAGAGGCTGCCCTTGAGCGGCATCTCGGACTGGCGCAGTACCGTCTTGTCGAAATCGAGCTCGACCTTCAAACGATTGGGCATCACCGTCTCGATCTTGAGGGTCTTGCTGAAGGTGGTGCCGCCGAGAATGGCCTTGGCCGTCCAGTTGCCGGTCGGGGCATCATCGGCCGTGCGCAGGGTGAAGGCGTAGAAGCCGTCGACCGGCGTGGTGTGGGTCACGCTCTGCATGCGCTGGCCCTTGGGGTTGTACAGCTCCATGGTGACCGGGTGTTTGTCGGGGATCACCTGGTCTTTGTCCTGCAGGACAAACGTCAGGTAGATGTCGTCGCCCGGACGCCACACGCCGCGCTCGCCGTAGATCTGCCCCTTGAGGCCGCCGCTGACCCGCTGCCCGCCGACGTCGAAGTGGCTGATGGGCAGCGCCGCGCCCTTGCTCAACTTGAGATAGCCCCGCTGCCCGCCCTTCTCGGCCAGCAGGTAAAACGGCGTGGCCGGCAGCTCGATCTCGCCGATGCCCTTGGCATTGGTGTTAAGCGTGCCGATCACCTGGTCCTGGAAGTTCATCATCGAGACCTTGACGCCGTTCATGGGCGCCGAGGTGCGCAGGTCCGTGGCCACCACGAACAGCTTGCCGCGCTGGTCGCGCTTGGCGAGCAGACCGATGTTGGAGCCGAGAAAGTTGCGCGAGTCCTTCACACCCTCGGCATATTGGTAGTAGGCGTCCGTACACGGATTCTCGCGATTGCGCCAGCTGCTGTCGGTGCTCTCACCATAATAGTCTTCGGCATATTCCCAGCTGCTCGTCTCCACGACCTTCAGGTCCTCGTCGCTTACGAGCGCCTCGGGCTCATCGGGCACGGCCGCCTCGCCCGGGCAGCCATAGTTCGAATCCGCACGCGTGATCGAGAGCGTGAGACGGAACAGCCCGCCCGGATTCTCTCGCAGCAGTTGGGTGGCATCGAGGCTGTAGCGATTCCACTTGTTGGGTTCGGGCGCGGTCAGCGGGATGGTCCGGCGCCAGAGATAGCGGCCGACGCGGCCAAGCTCCTTGTCGCCGTCGAGCTTGTTGGCCTGCAGGAACTGGCCGACGTTGTTCTCATAGATACGAAACGCCGTCACCCGCACCGCGCGCACGTTCACGGCCTCGAACGGGATGCTCAGCACCTTGTTGTCCGGAAGGATGACACCCTTGCCGGCAAAGCGGACCTGCGGCTTCTGGCTGATGAAAGTGGCGCTCTGCTCGAGCCGCTCCGCCACGCGCCCGCCCTTGGTGTTGCGAATGCCAGGCTCCACGGTAACGGCCACACTCCCCTTTAGCGGCTTGTCCGGATAGAGCCTGATGGTGTTGCCTTCAATGCGCGTGGTGTAGCTGCCTTTGCTCAGCCCGATGAGCCCGCGCAGGTTCTGCCGGGTGTCGATATTGTCGGAGAAATACACGATGACATACTGCCGCTCATCCTGGATCGCCTGGATCTGTGTGACCTTGAACTCGCCTTTGGCCGGCACCTCGGTGACCCGCTCGCCTTTGCTTTTATCGTTGATCGCCACACCATCCCATTTGAGGTGCAACGGCTGGCGCGCGGCCTGCCGCACGATGCCGCCGATGGCGAAGTCGTGGTGGCGGCCGTCGACGTTGTGCTGCCAGTCGATGGCGAGCGACTTGTCGAGGAAGGTCGCGGACAGAATCTTTTCGATGCGCTCCGCATCCTCGGCATCCGCGGTCACGAGCGAACCCTTGAGCACCATCCGGCCGTCATTGGCGGGGTCGGTGGTGAGCCCCGAGACATTGACCTCGAACTCCTGCCTGATGACGTTGAAGGTGAACTGGTAGTCCTTGAGCTGCTCCTGGATATTGCTCAGCCCCTTGGCCTTGAGTGTGACCCGGTAGGAGCCACCCGATTTCAGGTCCTGGCTGGGGACGAGCACGATCTCGCGGGTGCTGGCGAAGGTCACACTGCCGTCGACGGCCGGGTCGATGTTGAACACCGAGGCGGCGTCCTGGCCGATCATTTCCTTGGTCACCACCGCGTTCACAAACCGGACCCGGATGTGGGACTTTTTGGAGATGAGCCCAGAGGTGTGGGCGCTGATATAGGCCTGCCACTGTTGGTCCTGGGCGGCGTCGGGTCCGGACGGTGTTTCCCAGAGGTCGCAGCCGGCCAGGTTGGCCAAAAACATAGAAAGTAAGACGGCAGCAAGGCGTTGCGGTAGGTGACGGGTCATCGCGGTTTTCCTCTTGTTATCGAGCCGAGTCCGGTGTCGGCAGCGGCACAGCGGCGACAGGACTCGCGTCTCGTGCTGGGATCAACGGTGGGATACGAACAGGCAATGAAGCGCGGCAGACTCGTGATGGTTCCCCCCTGCTTTGATTATTTGCCTCGACCACCCCTGGGTCCTGTTAAGATCATTATAGACATCATAAACATCGCGCGCGGCCCCACAAGGGGGCCGAGGCGTCGCCGAGTCGTGATCTGACTTCCGCCTTGCCGCCAAAATTAGCCCCGCGGGCGCGGTCCGCACCCAATCATATCGGCGGCCTACGAGTGCCGCGACGCGGCCACTCGGGTACGCCAATGCGGCAGTCCTGGTGACGGCGTCGAGCGACTGAGACCGGCCGGCGCGGCGCGGTCACCCTTCGCCTGCGCCATCCCCGCTATTATTTTTTGCCGCAAACTCGCGCAAAACCTCCCACGGACGGGCTTTGGCGTCTATCATTACATTAATAAAAAGAATTCTTTTTAAATCCGTCACTTATCTGGCGCAATTCTTGCATGTCTTTAAGTCGCGGGCGCCGTGGGATGAACGGCCCCACAAACAGGGAACACTACGGAAAAATAACTTTAAGCAAAATGGAACGCACTCGGGATCCATTTCGACGCCTGGTCGGCGCCTCGCTGGTGCTGGCCGGGGTGCTCGCCTGCTTCCCCGCCCACGGCGCGGACGCGAAAAAAACCTATACCGTCGCGGTGGTGCCGCACCGCCTGCCGCTGGTGGTGAAAAAGGACTGGTCACCGCTGCTCGAGCGCCTGGCGGCAAGCACCGGCGCGGAATTCCGGCTCAAGGTCTACCGCGGCATTCCCCGCTTCGAGGCGGAGCTGATGAAAGGCATCCCCGATTTCGCCTTCATGAACCCCTATCATCAGGTCATGGCCCGCCGCGCCAAGGGCTACATTCCGCTGGTGCGCCGGCAACAACCGCTTACCGGTATCCTGGTGGTGCGCCATGACAGCCCGGTGCAATCGGCCAAGGAGCTCGACGGCCAGACCCTGGCCTTCCCGGCGCCCAACGCCTTCGGGGCTTCGCTGTACATGCGGGCGCTGCTGACCGAGCAGGTGGGTATCAGCTTCCGGCCGTACTACGTCGACGCCCACAGCGAGGTCTATCGCCACGTGATCCTGGGCGAGGCGGCCGGCGGCGGCGGGATCCACTACACCTTCTCGATCGAACCGGCCACGGTGCAGGCGCAACTGCGCGTGCTTTATCGCACTCCCGAGACCGCCTCGCACTGTCTATCGGCGCAGCCGCGGGTACCGCGCGCCGTGCGCAAGGCCGTGCTGGACACCATCCTGGAGCTGAACGACACCGAAGCGGGCAGGACCCTCCTCAATCACATCCAGCTGGGCTCACCCATCATGGCCGATTATGGCCAGGACTATCAGCCGCTGGAACGCCTGGGCCTGGAGAAATACGTGGTCAAGAGCGACTGACGCGCCGCAGAAATTTAACCGATGCTTAACTTGATAAAAAGGAACCCGTAACAGGCCTGCGCATCGAAGCGCGCGGCCCGCGACAGGACAGATGACGCTCAACAACGCCATTGCCTACCTGCGGCCTCGCCGCCTGCACGCCCAAATCGCCTGGCTGGGCGCGGCGATCCTGGCGGGCGTCATCGGCCTGTACGCCTGGTCCACCATCGCGGACCAGACCGCGTTTGAAACCGCGGCGCTGGAGAACCGCGCCAAGGCCCATGGCGAGAACATCGCCACGGGCAGCGCCGAGCTCATCATCACCAAGCGTTATTCCGCGATCGAAGCGCTGCTGCTGCGCACGGCCCAGTTCCCCGATGTGCAGCGCATCCAGGTCTGCACGGCCGAAGGCCGGGTGCTGTCCGATGTCATGCGCGTGGACGGCGGCGAGCCCATGCCCTATTTCGACACCGCGCCGAAGCAGGCGCCCACGGCCCCCGACGTGAAGGTGGAACGCCGCGAAGGCATTTTGACGGTCTGGTTCCCCATCGACGCCGGGGAGCTGATCGGCTGGGTCATGATCGACCACAGCCTGCGTGACATCGTGCGGGTCCGCGCCCGCATCATTCGCGACGGCGTGACCATCGGGATCGTCTCCATCGTGATCAGCACGGTGCTGTTTTTCTTGATCCTGCAGCGGCCGGTGCGGGCGGTGGAACGGGCCACCGCGTTCGCCGGCAAGCTCGATGAAGAACGCGGCAGCCTGCAACCGGTCGAGACCGGCTCCCACGAAGTGGAACAGCTCGGCCGCGCGCTGAATCGCGTGTCCATGCGCCTGTACAATCAGGAACAGGCGATCCTGGCCACGACCACCCGCCTGCAGGCCATTCTGGAACACGCCATCGACGGCATCATCACCATGGACGCGCAGGGCCAGATCGAGAGCATGAACCCGGCGGCCGAACGCATGTTCGGCTACCGGGCCGAGGCGGTCGTGGGCAGCAACTTCAACGAGCTGGTGCCGGACCTGGTGCTCGACGCCGATACCGTTACCGACGCCGACCCCCTGCCCACCACGCGGGCCAATGCGCTGCAGATCCACTGCGAGGCCACGGCCTACTGCAAGGACGGTTCTTCTTTCCCGCTGATGATCGGACTGAGCGAGATGCGGCTGGACGGCCGGCGGCTGTTCATCGGCATCGTGCGGGACATATCGGAGCAGAAGCGGCTCGACCGCATGAAGTCCGAGTTCATCGCCTCGGTCAGCCACGAGCTGCGCACGCCGCTCACCTCGCTGCACGGGTCGCTCGGCCTGCTCGCGGGCGGCGAGGCGCCGGGGCTCGACAAAGAGGCGCGGCATATGATCGATATGGCCTATAACAACAGCGGGCGCCTGGTGCGGATCATCGAGGCGATCCTGGATTTCGAGAAGCTGGAATTCGGCAACGCGGAAATGAATCTCGAAGTGGTGGGCCTCGTGCCGCTGGTCGAACAGGCGATAGAGGACCACGAGGCCTTCGCCGCGCAGCACCAGGTACGCTGCGTGCTCGGCAATCGCATCGGCCAGGCGGACGTAATGGTGGAACCGAAACGGATGATACAGGTAGTGGGCAATCTCCTGGGCAATGCGATCCGGTTCTCGCCGGAGCAAGCGACCGTGGCGATCACGCTCACGCGGGAGAACAGCAAAATCCGCATCGCCGTGACCGACCACGGACCTGGCATTCCGGAAAACTTTCGCAAAACCGTGTTCCAGCGCTTCGTACAGGTGGACACCTCGGACATCCGCTATCACGACGGGGTCGGGCTAGGCCTGAGCATCGCCAAGGCCATCATAGAGAGCTTCGGCGGCAACATCGACGTCGCCAGCAAACCCCATGTCGCCACCACGTTCTATATCGATCTGCCGGAGGTGCAAGGCGGTTGATATCGTCAGCTTATTTCCTCACACATATCGCGTCGCGAGACCATTGATTGTGCACGGCAATTCAGGCGACTAAACTTGACGCGCCTGCATACTGTCCGAATAACCGATTAGGGGGGGTAAAAAATGAACAGACTACTGGTGGGATTGCTATTCGCCGCGCTTCCGATCTCTGTCATGGCCCAGGAGGTTCCCACTCCCGACGAGGTCAAGAAGGTCCTCGATTTCTATTACAACGGCCAGGCGTCGGGGCTCGTTTTGTACGACAGCAAGTTCTGTCAGGACATTCACCGCGAAGGCGACGAAAAAAATGAGTGCGCCGGTGAAATCACCGATACTCCGATCACCAAGGGCGCACCCGTGTATTTGTGGATGGCCTACGCGGTTCGGCTGCTTCCGCGATTTCTCTATGACCCGCAGGAACGGGTTCAAGCGCGCGTGTTAAATACGGCCGATATGACCTGCTGCATCGAGTGCGGCACTCCCTTTATGCCGCGCGCCTTGCTGGAGGCGAGCCTTGTGCGGGTCTAAGGACAACCCGGCGTTTCGCGGCGACGCCGAACGGCTGTTCAAGACATGCCCGGCCTGCCGTGCGAACGCCACGATGCTGGCGCAGGTCCTGCACAACCGGCCGCCCGCGGACTAAGAACCCCCCAAGTCTTTCACCCAGGCCAACGACCTCAGTCGGCCAGGGACCGCTCCCCCAATGCTGATGTTAAGGGTCGATGTACTGACCTTGCGCCGGGGTGCCCGTTCGGGTACCCCGGCAGCGCGGCGTTTGGAACTCACGGCGTGGGGTCGGGAATGATCTCGCCATAGATGTCGGTATCGCCGAATGTCGGCGGGCAGTCCGTGGCGGGGGCCGCCTTTGGCACCGGTACCGGGATCAGCAACGAGGCGCGATAATCGTTGATGGCCTGGCATACGGCGGCGGTGCGGGCGTCGATCCACACGGCAGCGGCATAATCATCGGTCGCGACCACGAAATTGTAATCCCCGAGGAATTCGAACATCAGATTGTTGGCGCTGGAGGCACGACCATCACCGACCATGCCGCGGTGCAGCGTGGTCAGGTTCGTCACGCCCGTGGCCGGCGCGAAGTCGCCGTGGCGCACCACGCCCCGGAAGCGCCGCGGATCGGTCAAGTTGTCTCGAAAGGGATCGACAAACCCGTTGTAGGTCAGGTAGACATCCTTGCCGTCGGGCGAAATCGCCACCCAGGGAAAGTCCGGCCGGTCGTCCTCATCGGCGATATTCACGGGCGCCGACCAGCTCTCGCCCTTGTCGGTGGAGTACTGGAACAACGCCTCTTCGTTGTTGAGCCCGTTGCGCGCGTCCGGCCAGGTGAGCACGAGGGTGTCCGGGGCATTGGTCCCTGAGGGCGCGCCGTTGGCGATGCTCGCGCTGGGGAAGCTGTTGGTGCGCGCGCCGGCCACACCGTCGAAGGCCACCCTGCCCTGCACCGGATCGAAGGCGCCGACATCGACCACCGCGGCCACCGGCCGCGGCCGCTCGAAGCTCGCGCCGCCGTCGAAGGAGCGGATCATGAGCTGGGCCGACTGGCCACGGTCAGCGCCCTCATAGAAGAGATAGACCACGCCCTCGCTGTCGGTGCGAATGACGCATCCCTGGCGGCCGCCGGTGCGGGGATTGTTGGTGGCGGGCGTGAGCTGCCGCGGATTCGAGAACGACGCCCCGCCGTCGGTGGAACGGCTGAACATCAAGGGCTCCGGCACGGCGTTGGGACTGCGGCTATTGCTGCGGAACGAGACCCAGCAGACGTAGGCGTTGCCGAAGTGCGGGCTGGAGGCGGCGTTGTCGGCCCACACGTATTCCTTGTCGCTGAAGGTGGTCTCGCTCTGGCGCCGCTCGGCGACAAGCACCGGCTCGCTCCAGGCCGCATTGACCCCGGCCGCGGCCGCCGCCAGGTCATCGGCGTGGGCGACGGCGATGGCCATGAAGCCACGGTAGGTCTGCTCGCCGCGTTCGGTGCTGAAATTCGCCGCGAGGTTGGCGTAGTACAGCCGCGAGCCGTTGTCCCAGGAGAACCGGCCGGCCGCATCGGGCCGCGGGCCGAAGGCGAGCGACGGGTCGCCGAAGTTGACCAGACCCTTTTCAAAGTAATTCGGCACCGTGCCAATCGGGCCGACACCGGGCGTGCCACCGCGCGCGCTGTAACCGGTGTAATTCGGCTGAATCCAACTGGCCCCGCCGTCGAATGAAAAATACACACCAGATACGCCGACGCCGGGCGTGAACGGACAGTCGCTGCCGACACAGGGGGCGAGATCGATCTCATCGTTGGCCCCGGCGGCCAGCACCATCGGATTCGCGGGATCGATGGCGACGGCAGGTTCGTTCTGTTTGTTGCGCGGGAACGGGGTGTCGGGGCTGCCGACATTGACCAGCACATCGGCGATGGTGACGGGGGTTGAGACGAATGCTAGCGTGGACAGTGCAATCGCAAGTACGAATCGGTTCATGATTCATCCTCCTTGATGAAGACCAGTCCGTTAAAGGGAACCGCGCATTACCCGGAAACAACGGGGCTGGCGACGCGCCCAGGAACTTCGGGTTTGCCGATTCATTTTTTCATATGCAAGAAAGCGCTGTCCACTACCATTGGTCGAGACCCGGCGCCCGGGCCCGATCCCGGCCCAACAGACCAAACCGCCTGTTAAAACCCGGCATCGTAGAAAAAATGCGGGCAAATCTTCACCGTACTGGATTTTTTGCTATATCAGATAAAGACAAGGTGCGCTGCCGATCCCTCACCTGGGTAAACACCGTCGGCCCGGTGTCCGCGGGGCGATGCCTTGAAAGATATATCAATAATCAGAAAAGGGTGTCATGCAGACCGATTCCTTGAAAACGAGCAGAAACCGGTGTTCCCCGAAGAGCTATGCGATCGCGGTATCGCTGTCCGGTATTTTCGGCTTTATCGGCGTGCAGCATTTTTATTTGGGAAGGCACATCGAGGGGATGGTGGATCTCTGGCTGACCGTGGCCTGGGTCTATTGCTTCTTCATCGGCGGTCAGCTGTGGCTCGGGCTGCTGGCGCTGGCACTCGATCTGGGGCACTCCCTGGTCGTCACCATCATGCTGTTGACGGGTAGTTTCAGGGATAGCGAAGGGCGGATCGTCTGCTATCCTGGACAAGAGTTGCGTTAACTTTTTACCTTTAGGAGGTATGTTATGAAGAGTGAAAAAGGCTTTGTGCCGGCCATCTTGCTGTGTTTCTTTCTTGGTGCCCTCGGCGTTCATCGCTTTTACGTCGGTAAAATCGGCACTGGCATTCTCCAGCTGTTTACCCTGGGCGGATTGGGTATCTGGGCGCTGGTTGATTTCATTATGATCGTGACCGGCAATTTCAAGGACAAACAGGGGTTGGCGATCAAGGCATCCTGAGCGATCGCCGGGCCTGTAAAGGCCCGGCGCTGCCCCTGCCCCTGCCGCCGTCCCCTCGGCAGAAATTGCTCGCGCCCAGCCTGACGCCCGGCACGCGCTGCCCTTACAGCGGCCGATACCGCTCACGTCTTGCGCATGTTGTTTCCGCATTCACATCCTCGCGCCACACCGGTCAGGACCACGGTGAGGCCATCCCGTACCCACGGGCCCCGGGAACCCTGGGATCATCCGCCTCTTGAGGACGCACCCCCGGGGCATTTGCCCGGCGCAGGCCTGGCGATTGTCAAACGCCGCCCGCTTGCCTATGCTTGGCCGCTCTTTGAATGCCGGGATTTGCATAACGCCGTATGCCTCGCGATGTCATCCTCATACAGGGGGCCCGACAGCATAACCTGAAGGACCTCACGCTGCGCCTGCCGCTGGGCGAGCTGATTGTCGTCACCGGCGTCAGCGGCTCGGGCAAGTCCTCGCTTGCCTTCGACACCGTGTATTCCGAAGGCCAGCGGCGCTATGTCGAAACCTTTTCGCCCTACGCGCGGCAGTTCCTCGACCGCATGGACAAACCCCAGGCCGACCGCATCGAGGGCATCCCGCCGGCGATCGCCATCGATCAGACCAATCCGGTGCGCACGTCGCGTTCCACCGTGGGCACCATGACGGAGCTCAACGACCACATCAAGCTGCTGTTCGCGCGCGCGGCGCAATTATTTTGCCGCGGCTGCGGCCACCGGGTCGGGCGCGACACCGCCGACAGCATCTTCGAACAGCTCATGATGGCGGGCGGGACGCCGCGGGCGCTGATCACCTTCCCGGTGACCGTCCCCCACAACTTCACCGAAGAGGAGATCCGGGAGCTGCTCGCCCGGCAGGGCTATACGCGCATTCACCGAAAGCGCAAGGCCGTGCTCGACGTGATCCAGGACCGCGTGCGGCTCGAGGCCGCGCAGCGCGAGCGCATCGTCGAATCGCTCGAAGCCGCGCTCAAGACCGGGCACGGCCGCGCCGATATCTACCCGCTGAACGAGGCCGGCAAGGCAAGGTCGCCCTGGCGCTTTTCCGCTGATCTGCACTGCCCCGATTGCGACCTGCATTACCGCGAGCCGGCGCCGAATCTGTTCTCCTTCAACTCGCCCCTCGGCGCCTGCGAGACCTGCCGCGGCTTCGGCCGCACCATGGGCATCGACTATGACCTGGTGGTGCCCGACGGGAACAAGACCCTGGCGGAGGGGGCGGTCAAGCCCTGGCAGACGGAGAGCTACCGGGAGTGTCAGGGCGATCTGATGCGCTTCGCGCGCAAGCGCGGTGTGCCCACCGACCTGCCCTGGCGCAGACTCAGCAAAGTGCACAAGCAATGGGTGCTGCAGGGCGAAGGCGAGTGGGAAGACGGGCTGTGGTACGGCGTCAAGCGCTTCTTCGACTGGCTGGAGACCAAGGCCTACAAAATGCACATCCGCGTGCTGTTGTCGAAGTACCGCGCCTACAACCCCTGTCCCGACTGCCACGGCGCACGCCTCAAACCCGACGCGCTGTTATGGCGATTGGGTGCCAACGAACAGTTACAAGTAGCAAACCAAAAGTTACAAGTGGCAAGTAGCAAGTGGCAAGGAAAGGCAAACCCGTCAAAACCGGGCGTGACATCGACGGCGAACCCGGTTTCCGGGCTGACAATGCACGATGTCATGCTGCTGCCCATTGCCCGCTGTGACGCGTTCTTCAACGAATTGCGGCTGCCGGCGCCGCTGGATAAGGCGACCGATCTGTTAATGAATGAGATCCGCTCGCGGCTGCGCTATCTGCTGGACGTGGGCCTGGGGTATCTCACGCTCGACCGGCAGTCGCGCACCCTGAGCGGCGGCGAGGTGCAACGCATCAATCTCACCACCGCGCTCGGGACCTCACTGGTCAACACCCTGTTCGTGCTGGATGAACCCAGCATCGGGCTGCACGCGCGCGACATGCAGCGCGTGATCGGCGTGCTGCACAGGCTGCGGGTCGCCGGCAACTCGCTGCTGGTCGTGGAGCACGATGCCGAGGTCATGCTCGCGGCCGATCGCGTCCTCGACCTGGGGCCCGGGCCCGGCGAGCGCGGCGGCAAGGTCGTGTTCTTCGGCACGCCGGGCGAGCTGCTGCGGAGCAAACGCTCGCTCACGGCGCAGTACCTGACAGGCAAAAAGACCGTGATCGACGGCCACGGCCGCGATAGCGAACCGGCGGGCACCCCCAAGGCTTATCTCGAGATCCTGGGGGCGGCGGAGAACAATCTCAAAACCATCGACGTCCGCATCCCGCTCAATCGTCTGGTGTGCCTCACCGGCGTCAGCGGCTCAGGCAAATCCAGCTTGATGCAGGACGTCGGTTACCACGCACTGCGCAAACTGAAGGGCAGGCCCGTGGAGCCGCCCGGCCGCCACCGCGCGATCCGCGGCCATGAGCAGATCCAGGACGTGGTGCTGGTGGACCAGTCGCCGATCGGCAAAACGACCCGCTCGAATCCGGCGAGCTATGTCGGGGCGCTCGACGCCATCCGCAAGGCCTTCGCCGCCGAGCCGCTGGCGCGCGAGCGCGGTTACACCGCCGGGACCTTCAGTTTCAATGCCGGGACCGGGCGCTGCCCGAGCTGCGGCGGCAACGGCTTCGAGCACGTGGAGATGCAGTTCCTGAGCGATGTGTATATTCGTTGTCCTGATTGCGACGGCAGGCGCTACCGGCCGGAAGTGTTAGAGGTCAAGCTGCTTCCGCAGCAGGTACAAGATACAAGATACAAGATACAAGAAAAGGCGAAATCGATCGCGGATGTGTTGGAGATGACCGTCTCGGAGGCGGTAAAGTTTTTTTTCGATAACCGCGACGTCCTGCGCGGACTGGAGCCGCTCAAGGCCGTTGGATTGGATTATCTGAAACTGGGTCAACCGGTGCCGACCTTGAGCGGGGGTGAGGCCCAGCGTCTGAAGCTCGCCGGGCATCTGGCCAAGGCCGGAAAATCCAACGGCGGGGCCAAGCTGTTCCTGTTCGACGAACCCACCACGGGCCTGCACTTCGATGACATCGCCACGCTGTTGCGGGCGCTGCGGCAGCTGCTCGCCGAAGGCCACTCGCTGGTGGTCATCGAGCACAATCTGGATGTGATCGGGGCGGCGGACTGGCTCATCGACCTGGGACCCGAAGGCGGCGATGCCGGTGGCGAGGTGCTGTGCGCGGGCACCCCTGCGGAGGTGGCGCGACACGCGCGCAGTCACACCGGCAGGGCGCTGCGCGAGCACCGTATGACACACCGCCTGGCGCCCGTGGGCGGAAAGGCGAGCGCCCGCCTGCCTGCCGCGAAAGGCCCGAACAACAGCATCCGCATCCGGCACGCGCGCGAGCACAATCTGAAAAACGTCGACATCGAGATCCCGCTCGGGAAGTTCACCGTCATCACCGGCGTCTCCGGTTCCGGGAAGAGCACCGTGGCCTTCGACATCCTGTTCGCCGAGGGCCAGCGGCGCTACCTGGAATCGCTCAACGCCTATGCGCGGCAGTTCGTGCAGCCGGCCGCACGGCCGGACGTGGACGCCATCTCCGGCATTCCACCGACGGTGGCCATCGAACAGCGCACCAGCCGCGGCGGGCGCAAGAGCACGGTGGCCACGATGACGGAGATCTATCACTTTCTGCGCCTGCTGTTCGTCAAGCTCGGCACCCAGTTCTGCCCGGACTGCGACATTCCCATCGAAGCGCAGACGCCCGAGGCCATCGTGGCGCGGCTCATGCGCGATTATCGCGGCCGCCAAATCAGCGTGCTCGCGCCGCTGGTGGTGGCGCGCAAGGGCTACTACACCGATCTCGCCAAGTGGGCCGCGGCCAAGGGCTATGCGCGGCTGCGCGTCGACGGTGAGCTCACGCCGACCGAGCCCTGGCCGCGGCTGGATCGCTTCAAGGAACACGACATCGAGCTGCCGGTCGGCGAGATCACGGTCACGCCGAAGGACGAGGCCGCCCTGCGCGAACTGCTGGAACAGGCGCTTGCCTTCGGCAAGGGCGTGGTGCAAGTCATTACCAATAGTAATAATAAGTATGCGAAGGGCCGCGCGGCCAAGGCCGCGGCGCTGTTCTCCACCCGGCGCGCCTGCCCGGGCTGCGGGCGCAGCCTCGAGGAGCTGGACCCGCGCCTGTTTTCGTTCAACTCCAAGCACGGCTGGTGCGGGCACTGCTACGGCACCGGCTTGGAGCTCACAGACTTTGACGAGGCGCAGACCGGCGAGGAGATCTGGTGGAATGAATGGTGGGAGCAAGCGGAGCAGGCGTGCCCGGCCTGCGAAGGCCGGCGGCTGCGCCCGGAGGCGCTGGCGGTGCGCTTTCACAAACGCAACATCGCGGAGCTGACCGCCCTACCGGTGGCGGCGGCCGAGAAGTTTGTTCGAGCCTTGCGATTGCGCGGGCGCGAGGCCGAGATCGCGCGCGACATCCTGCCGGAGCTGCGCGCGCGCCTGGGTTTTCTCAAACAGGTCGGGCTTGGTTATCTCGCGCTGGACCGCTCAGCGCCGACGCTGTCCGGTGGCGAGGCGCAGCGCATCCGGCTGGCCTCGCAATTGGGGTCGAACCTGCGGGGCGTGTGTTACATCCTGGACGAGCCCACGATCGGGCTCCATCCCCGGGACAACCGCATGCTGCTCAAAACGCTGGCGAAGCTCGAAGGCAAGGGCAATACCGTGGTGGTGGTCGAACACGACGAGGAGACCATCCGCCACGCCGAGCACGTGGTGGACTTAGGCCCCGGGGCGGGGATCAACGGCGGCGAGGTCGTGGCCGAAGGCACGGTCGAGCAACTCATGCGCCGGCCGCAGTCCATCACCGGACGCTTCCTCGCCCGGCCGCTGCGCCACCCGCTGGTGCAACGACGGGCGACGACGACGCGCGGCAAACATCAGTCCCCAATGCTCTCGATCGCCGGCGCGCGCCTGCACAATCTGAAGAACCTGCGCGCGCGCATTCCCCTGCAGCGCCTGGTGTGCGTCACCGGCGTCTCCGGCTCCGGCAAGAGCACACTGGTGCGCGACGTACTGCACGACAATATCCATGGCCTGCTGGGCGCGAGGCGCGCGCGTCGGTCGCGCCGGCCCGCGAACCTGTTCGGGTGCGAGGCGGTCGAGGGTTGGGAGAGCATCCAACGCGTGCTCGAAGTGGACCAGACGCCGATCGGCAAGACCCCGCGCTCCTGCCCGGCGACCTATGTCGGATTCTGGGATACGATCCGCCGGCTGTTCGCCAAAACCCCGGAGGCCACAATGCGGGGCTATGGGCCCGGGCGGTTTTCGTTCAATATGAAAGGCGGGCGCTGCGAGGCCTGCGAGGGTCAGGGCGTGAAGAAGATCGAGATGAGCTTCCTGCCGGACGTGAAGGTGGCGTGCGAGGCCTGCAATGGCGCGCGCTTCAACCCCGAGACCCTGATGGTGCGCTATAAGGACAGGACCATCGCCGATGTGCTGGCGATGAGCGTCGATGAGGCCGTGGGGTTCTTCGCCTCGCACCCCCCGATCTACCATGCGCTCAAGCTGCTGCAGGACGTGGGACTGGGCTATTTGACGCTGGGCCAGCAGAGCCCCACGCTCTCCGGCGGCGAGGCGCAGCGCATCAAGCTGGTGACCGAGCTGGCGAAGGCCAGGCCGGAAGGCGTGCGCTTGCGAAAGGCTATTCGCGGCGCCACGGCCGCGTCCCATGCGCTCTATGTCCTCGATGAGCCCACGGTGGGACTGCACATGGCGGACGTGGAGAGACTGATCCACGTGCTGCACCGGCTGGTCGCGGCCGGCAACACGGTGGTGGTGATCGAGCATAATCTGGACATCATCGCCGAGGCCGATTGGGTGATCGACCTCGGGCCCGAGGGCGGCGACGGCGGCGGGCGCATCGTCGCCCAAGGGCCGCCGGAGACCGTCGCCCACGCCGGCAAGGGCTCGCACACCGGCAGGATACTGGCCCGCTTTTTGAGGGAACGCGGCGCGCTGGTGTGTCAGAATTGAAAACCCGGCCTGAACGCATGACAATTTCGGGACCGTGGACACCGGCGCATCGCACGCGGCCCCGACGGAGAATGGACCACGGCCAACGCCGGGGAGGGCTGAATCCGCCGCCCACACGGGTCATCGACAGCGTGGGCGTTCCGCAATTCTTGAAGGACTGACATGAAGGGAGATCACGATGCTGTTTATCACCAATCGCGCGATTAACGAAGTCAAAGAAAGCCCGAAGAACGGTGAAAGGCGCACCATCAGCTTCAAAACAAACGATAACGAACCGCAGTCCTCGGTGTATTTCTGCGAGCGCGCCGGCAAAGAGCGGTATGAGGAGATCGGCAGCCGTGCTCTTCTCGAACAGCTGCGCACCGACAAGGTCAAGCAGATCCTGCTCTACATTCACGGATTCAATAACCAGCCGGAAGAGCACATCTTCCCCCGGGCGACGGCCCTGCAGACGCTATGCGATAAGATCGAGACCGATCTGCTCAGGGTCGTGAGCCTCATCTGGCCGTGCGATACGGATCTTGGAATCATCAAGGACTACTGGGACGACCAGGAATCCGCCGACCAGAGCGCCTTCGCGTTCGCGCGAGTACTCGGCAAGTTTCTCGCCTGGCGGGCAAAACAAGGAGAGGCCCAGGGCTGCCTCAAGCGGATCAATATCATCGCCCATTCCATGGGTAACCGCGTGTTGCGCCTTACATTGGAGCGCTGGGGAAAATACTACGGCACGGTTCCGCTGGTCTTTCGCAATATCTTCATGGCAGCGGCGGACGTCGCCAACGAGACACTGGAGGCCCGTGAACCCGGGCAGTTTATACCGCGAGCGAGTCGCAATGTCGTTGTTTATCACGCCAATGATGACCTTGCGCTACGAGCGAGCAAGGTCTCCAACGTCAAGAACAAGGTCGTATCGCGCCGCCTTGGACACAGCGGCCCCGAAGACATGCGAAAAGTACCAAACAACGTCTACGCCATCGACTGCGACGACTTCAACAACAGCTGCGATAGACCTAGCGGTCACGCCTATTTCCTGGCCACCAAGGACAATGGCACGACACCGGGCCCGGTACTCAAACACTTGGTGCACGCGATGCGCACCGGGCGGATCGACGCTAAATCCGATCGGACCCTGATTCTGCCAAACCGAAATTACCGACCCAAGCCATACGGGACCCGGGAGGAGTCCTAGCAGGATGCTGAAAAAACTTGTTTTGCAGCATCCTGCTTGGCTTTGACTCTGCTGGCACGGCGGGGGGACACGCGTCCGATCACCCCGGCAACGACGGTGAGCCGGCCCGTAGATTGGAACCGGCGCCCTAACACATTAGAATCTAATCTTGGCGCGCACAATCTGGAGTCATTGACGTGAAACTCGGTATCGAGCAGTTCAGGGCCTGGGACAATAAATGCATCACCCTGCTTGGGATGTCAGGGGTGGGCAAGACGCGCCTGGCGCATATGCTGCGCAAACGCGACTGGTTTCACTATTCCGGCGATTATCGCATCGGCACGCGCTACCTGGGGGAACCCATCCTCGACAATATCAAGAAACAGGCCATGCAGGTGCCGTTCCTGCGCGATCTGCTGCGGTCCGACTCGATCTACATCAACAACAATATCACGGTCGACCACTTGAAGCCGGTCTCGAGTTTTCTTGGCAAGGTCGGCGACCCGGAACAGGGCGGGCTGCCGCTCAAGGAGTTCAAATACCGGCAGGAGCTGCACCGCCAGGCCGAGATCGCCGCGATGGGAGATGTGCCGGAATTCATCCGCAAGGCCCAGGAGATCTACGGCTACAAGCACTTTATTAATGATGTCGGTGGCAGTCTCTGCGAGCTCGACGAGCCGGAGGTCTTCCGCGTGCTGGACGAGCACACCCTGATCCTCTACATCAAGGCAACGGGGAAGGATGAACAGGGGCTCATCCACCGCGCCGAGGAGGACCCGAAGCCGCTTTATTACCGCGAGGCGTTCCTGGACGAACAGCTCGAGACATACATGAAAGAAAACGACCTGCCTTATGTTGCGATGATCGATCCCGATGCGTTCGTGCGCTGGATATTTCCGCGGCTGTTCTACGCGCGCATCCCGCGTTACCAGGCCATCGCCGACAAATACGGCTACACGATCACCACCGAGGAGCTGGCCAGGGTGAAGAACGAAGCCGGTTTCCTCGCGCTGGTCGAACAGGTGCTTGAGCGCCAGGGCTGACGCCCGCCGCCGACGGTAACACATGTGAGTGTTTATTATGCCTCTTGTCGCCCACTCTGATTTGCCGACATTTGAACGCCTGAAGCGCGAGGGCGAAACCGTGCTGTCGGCGGACCACGCGATCCATCAGGAGATCCGCGAGCTGCACATCGGGCTGCTGAACATGATGCCGGATGCCGCGCTCGCGGCGACCGAGCGCCAGTTCTTCCGCCTGGTCGGGGAAAGCAACCAGATCGCGCAGTTTTATATGCACCCCTTCACGCTCCCCGAGCTCAAGCGCAGCGCCGAGGCCACGGAGTACGTGCAGCGGTATTACGAGCCGTTCGACCGACTGCAGGCCGGCGGGCTCGATGCGCTGATCATCACCGGCGCCAACGTGTCCCAGCCCGATCTGGCGCTGGAGCCGTTCTGGGAGCCGTTGATCGAGATTATCGGCTGGGCGCAGGAGCACGTGACCTCCATATTATGTTCCTGCCTCGCCACCCATGCGGTGCTCCAGTTCAAGCACGGGCAAAAACGCCGGCGGCTGCCGGCCAAACGCTGGGGCGTGTACCGCCACCGGGTGATGGACCGTACGCACCCGCTGGTCAACGACGTCAATACCTTGTTCGACGTGCCGCATTCGCGCTTCAACGAGATCGGCCGCGACCAGTTCGAGGCCGCGGGGCTACATGTACTGGCCGAGAGCCGCGAGGCCGGCGTGCACCTGGCGGTGAGCGAAGACCTGTTCCGCGTGGTCTACTTTCAGGGCCATCCCGAGTACGACATCCACAGCCTGCTGAAAGAATACAAGCGTGAAGTCGTCCGCTTCGCCAAAGGCGAGCGGGAGGATTATCCGCCCTTCCCGGAAAACTATTTTACCCTGCAGACCCAGGCGATCCTCGACGAGCACCGTGACCGGTTGATTGCGGCCCGCGCGAAAGGCGAGCCGCTGCCGGCATTCCCGGAAGACTTGATAGCAAGCCGCCTGCACAACACCTGGCACGACACGGCCGAAGAAGTGATTAACAACTGGATCGGCAAGGTCTACCAGGTCACCAACATGGACCGCAAGCTGCCTTTCATGGAGGGCGTGGATCGCGACGATCCGCTGGGGTTGCGCGCCTAAGCCATAGGCATCCGGCAAAAGCGCGGCTGGCACCACAAAAAACCCAAAAAAGAAGGGATCACTGACAATTGCGAACTGTTCAGTCAATTGCCAGCGACCCCTAAAGTCCAGGAAAATCATACCATTTCTGGATTCCCGCTCCCCGCTTTCACTGGAAATTGCTCCTGCATTTCCAGCACTTCCGCGCGCGCCGCTCCTGCACATCCATGTGCCCGCGGCATTAGTCCTTCCCTGTCCGTCATCCCTGGCGGTCGCGTGGGGACAAGTTTCGCGGGAATGACAGAATTGGAATTAATCAGACCTTCCTTAGTAAACAATCTCCACGAGTTCCACACGCTCCCCGGTCTCGAGATCCACTTCTAATATAATACCGATACCTGAGGCGTAATACTTATGCTCAAAAGTATCCGGCTCTATAGGTGTGAAATCTTTAGTGACTAAGCAGTCTCCGTTACAAGAAGCTCCGGGGGCTGGAACAGCCTCCGAACCGGTCAGGCTCAATACTTCGCCCATGTCCTCGGCATTACCCAGGGAAAATTCTTGCCGATACAGATCGCCGACTTCAGGAAACGCCTTCATGATAATGCCTGCCTTATCACCATCTCTGCCGGATTTCCATGAACCATCGATACTCACGAGTTCACCGTCCTCAAACTCTTGGGAGATCTCACCGAAATACCAGACGTTTCCATAGATATCCTGAGCGTACCAATCACTCGTGACTTCAATCACCTCACCATCATCTTCTACGACATCAAGAATCGTGGCACAGCTTACACCAAGGATAACCTTGATCTCATCAGTAACGGTATCTGTAATGGTCTCAGTCCCGCCTTTAAGTACCCATGTTCTACCACGAACCAATGGAAAATAAGGATTGGGTGCAACGCTTCTACCAATATCAGCAGGATCAACAAACATGGCCGGATCTATTTGCGGGTCGTAAGGTGCCTCCCCGAGAACTTCACAGATTTCCTGGCGCGCTCCAAATTGATCACCGCACAGCTCGCCATCCTCTTTGCGTGTGAGCGTGGCCTCCTCTTTACATTCTTCACGCGCATCGGGATCTGATAAGTTATTGCAATTTCCTATGGCGATCCAGAAGTCATCCTTGACCTCATGCCGACATGCTATCAAGGCCGCCGTCGATGTGCGCGAGCAGAAAGCCGATTTGTCGACGTCGTCAAACATACGACCGTTAACGCCCTTAGCAAATACCGAGGTGCTGGTAATCAACGACAACGAAAACAACGCCAGCAATGCACCGCCTACCACGGCATGTATAACAGGTCTTGCCTTTTTGAATAAGTGTTGCGCTTTCATTGTGACTTCCTCCTTGGTCTCACTGTCTTGTTTTGACAAATCATCAATGGCTAGTATAAGGGGAGAAGTTAACCCCAAAGTGACCCTGGAATTACCATTTGGTAATGCTTCTTATGTGAGATTTGATACCGCTGGAAGTACTACCGTAAAGCTACTGCCTTCACCCAAAACGCTGCTTACCGTGATATCGCCCCCATGGGCGCGCGCTATCGCGAGCGCGAGACTGAGCCCCAAGCCGGTGCCGGCGTGGGAGCGGCTTTGATCGCAGCGATAGAATCGCTTGAATATATTGGGCATTTCTTTTTCCGCGATGCCGATACCGGTATCCCGTACGGTGATAAGCACATTGCCGGATTGCCGGGCGATACCAACCGACACGCTTCCACCGCGGCGCGTGTATTTGAGCGCATTATCGAGGAGGTTGGCGACCAACCGTTGCAAATAATGCTTGTTTCCATATACCACGGCGGAACTCCCGGCACTCCAGCTCAGCGTGATACTTTTGTCCTCTGCCAGGGGTTGGAACAGATCACAGGCATCGTGAACCACGCCGCCCATATCTATCCGCTCCATGGTGTTGACGGGTACACCTGCTTCGGTCTCCGTGATATCCAGCATCGTGTTGATCATATGAATGAGACGGTCACACTCTTCAATGGTGTCGGCCGCCACAGACTGATACTCGTCGATGGATTGCTTGCTCGTCAGTGCGGTCTCGGCGATACCACGAATTCTCGCAAGTGGGCTCCTGAGATCATGGGCGATGTTGTCGTTGATTTCGCGCATCCCGGTAATGAGCGCCTGTATCCGGTCCAACATAGTATTGAAGGTATTGGCCAATTTGTCGATCTCGTCCCCGCGGCCCGTTTCCGGCACTCGCCGGTCAAGCTCGCCTTTCGAAATATCAATTGCCGCTTCTGTCACCTCGCGCACGCCACTCAACGCCTTGCTGGCCATAAACCAACCTAACAAAGCGGCAAGAACCATCAGCACAGGGACAGTTAATGCGAAGCTGCTTTGTAGAACCTCAAGGAATTCAGCGTCCTCTTCGAGCGACTCAGCAATCTGAAGAATATCCCCCTTCCCGACGACGCCATAGACCGTGCGCGCGCCGTACTCGTGGCCTGGAACGCTCAGTGTTTCCAACACCGGATTAGTGCTATTCGCGAGCCGCTTCCGCATGGCGTCCGACGACTCCACTCCCTGCCAGGCTGACATGTCGGTCGCCAGCAGCACGCGTCCCTCCGCACTGACGAGCCTGTAAAACACCTTATCTGACCCATCTGAAGCCACCTCAGATTCGACCTCTGCCTTGAGGCCGTGTATTCCCTCTTCAGTAAGGAGCGCGGACAATTCCCCGATGTCTTCCAAGAGGTCGCCATCTGTGCGTTCCTGGATGACCGATGTGATTATGACGTAAAATAAAGTGAACGCGATAACAGAGGATAGCGCAAATATTGCCGCATACCAGAGCGTCAACCGCAGTGCCAATGAGTAACGGTGCTTAATCTTCCGCCTTGAGGACATATCCCGCCCCGCGTATCGTATGAATCAGTGCGGTGTTGAACCCCTTGTCGACTTTATCTCGCAACCGGCAGATACGGGCCTCGACAACGTTGGTATGCGGATCAAAGTTATAGTCCCATACGTGCTCGATAAGCATGGATTTAGAGACGACACGACCGGCGTTGCGCATGAGGTACTCCAGAAGGCTGAACTCCCTGGGTTGCAGATCTATCTTCTGGCCTCCCCGGGTCACCCTCCGTGTGAGCAGATTGATAGACAGGTCGTGAACCGTGATCCCGGCAGGCTCAACCGTATTGCTTGCTCTTCGCAGTAAGGCATGTACACGAGCAAGCAACTCGGAAAAGGCAAAGGGTTTTGTCAGGTAGTCTGACCGGCCCAAGATTTTCGTCCAGTTGATATGTTAGAGTTTAACTGACTGGAGGAACCATGGCCAAGCGATTCAAAGAAGAGGAAATAGTCAAGATCCTGAAGGAAGCGGAAGCGCACGGGAGCGTGCGTGAGGTAATTCGCAAATACAATGTTTCGGAGCAAAGTTTCTACCGCTGGCGGCAGAAATACAGTGGCATGGCGGTTTCGGAGGTTCACCGTTTAAAGGAACTGGAGCGAGAGAACGCGGAGTTGAAGAAGATGGTGGCGGAACAGGCGCTAGATATCCGCATGCTCAAGGATGTGAACGCAAAAAAATGGTAAGCCTGGCGGAGCGTCGGACGATGGTGGAATACTTGACCGAGGTGTATGCCGTCAGTGAGCGACGGGGCTGTCGTGTACTTGCGTTATCACGCAGCACGCACCGAAGTCGCCCCAGCCAGGCGAGATGCAGAGAATTAACCGAAGAGATCTCCCGGCTTTCCTACCGATATCCCCGTTTTGGGTATCGGAAAATACATACCTTGTTAGTAAATGCTGGCTATCGCGTGAGTCGTGAGACGGTGCGTCTGATCCGCAAGCGGGAAGGGTTACAGGTACGGAAAAAGCAGAAGAAAAAGCGTTTATTGGGTCAGAGCACAACGGTGCTACAGAGGGCGCTTTATCCGAACCATGTCTGGAGTTATGACTTTGTGTTTGACCAGACAACGGATGGACGAACGTTGAAGCATTTGACGGTGGTTGATGAATTTACCCATGAAGGATTGATGATTCACCTTAACCGTTCACTGACCTCCTCGGATGTCATCAACTGTCTGGAGTATTTGTTCGACCTGTATGGGGTTCCTGAATGTATCAAATCGGACAACGGTCCTGAGTTTGTTGCTACGCGTGTACAGCAATGGCTCAAGGAGCGGCATGTAAAGGTGCGGTATATCGACCCCGGCAGCCCCTGGCAGAACGGTCACAATGAAAGCTTCAATAGTGTATTCCGGGATGGCTGTCTCGACCGCTGGTCGTTTTATTCGGTCACGGAGGCGCGCCGCGTGGTTGAGCAGTGGCTTATCGAATACAACGAGATACGCCCGCATGGTGCCATCAATATGATGACGCCCAGGGCATTTGCAGCTTTACATCGACAACCGGTAGCAAAAGCTGCATGATGAATACTCACTTTGGATCTGGACGAAAACTAGAAGGCAGGCCAAGTCATCTCCGCCGGTTTGAAATCCCTTGACCCGGTCATCCACACTTCGTCTGGCGCTTAAGATAATGACAGGCAGATTGATGTTGCGGTGCCGCAGCTCGTCGATGATGGACAAGCCATCGCGGCCGGGCAGCATGATATCGATAATTGCCGCGTCAAAGGTTTCGGCTAGGGCCAGATTAAGGCCGTGATTCCCGTCGGTGACATGCTCCACGACAAAACCCGCCTCTTTCATGCCCTTAATAACGAAAGAAGCGATTTTGAGATCATCTTCAACCAATAAGATGCGCACAGCCGGTTGACCTCTTTACGGGAAACTCCTCCAATCGGGCCGCTCGGCCTATCAAGGAAAAACTGTCAAACGGCTCACGGCGAACTGATCTGTCATTATTGACCGTCTATACTCAATAGATATAACAATTTAAATAGTAGCATATATCCGTTCCGGAACCGTCTATCCTGATCATTACGGTTTGGTAAGGTACATGCAGGCCGTTGGCGGATAAAATCTGGACGTGGACAGCTGACATTGAGAATAATGCGCCTAATACCTAGAGCAACGCTGGCTTCACTGTTATTGCTCCCGTCCCTGGCCATCGCTCAAGGCGAAGATCCTGTCGAAGATCCTGTTTCGGAATCCGCCGCAGCAGAGCGTCGCGCCAGTTTTTATCGTACACCAAGAGAGAGGCGAGAGGCGGGTCTTAAGACGAAGCTCACGGACTGGATAACGTTCTCCGGGCTCGTCGAGGTGGAGGCGGGATCCGTAGTTTACCAGTTCCGCAACGATAGATCTGATTCGCGCACGGACGACATGGTTCCAACTGCGCAGATTGGATTTATTGTTGAGGTATCGGACAACGCCAAGTCCGAGATCATTCTCGAGTTTGAAGAAGATAGCTCCGAGTCGAATCTGGACGAGGCAATCATTGAACTGGAGAACGGCGGCTGGGGACTTGCAACGGGACTTCTGTACGTTCCCTTCGGCATCTACTATAGCCACTTCATCACCGGTCCGCTGTTGGAATTCGGCGAAACACGTGAAACCGCCTTAATGCTGAGCTATGACTATCATGATATCGTCGAGGTTGGTGTCTTTGTTTCTAATGGCGAGGCCGAAGAGATCGCCACCGACGGCCGTATAGAAGATCGTATTAGCGACTGGGGCGCCGCCATTGAAACTGAGCTCATCAACAACAGGCTGGAGCTCGGTGCCAGCTATCTTTCGGACCTGGCGGACACGGACGAGCTCCTTCTCGACGAGGTCGATAACCTTTACCAACGCAGGGTCGATGGCTGGAGCGCCTATGCCGTGATGCGCCCTGGCAAATGGGATATCTCGCTCGAATTCCTGGCCGCGGCGCGCTCGTTCCGGGATCTCGCGCCCGATGCGGATGAACCCCGTGCCTGGAACGTGGAGATCGCCTACTTTCCACGGGATACCTGGGAACTGGCCGCCCGTATGGAACGCAGCGATGAGCTCGCTGATCAACCTGAGCGTCAGTATGGCATCGCCGCGAACTGGCTGGCCTTTCAGACCGTCAGTGTGTCTTTAGAATATCTTCGTGCTGACTATAAACCGGGCTTCGCTTTCGACATCGACGGTAATGAATTCGAACGCCGAAACCTGGTCGCGGTCAGATTGTCCATGGAATTTTGATCATCGCGTCAGTCGGGGACAGAAAATAACAAGAAATGACGCCGGAGAATCCTGTCGTGCCGGAACTGATAAAGATCCACACACCGCTCGCTTGTCTCATCGCCGGTGCCGTCTAATCCGGGCAATAACATACAGTAGTCTGTCCCCACTTCGGATGTTCTTTTTTGCCGTGTTCGAGGCAGGCCTCGCGGGCCTCGGCGATGGTGCCGGCGTAAAAGTATTCGTGGCATACCCGGCATTTGCAGAACTTCGGTTCCTTGACACTTGAGTGCTTGGGTTTACCGGTTTTTTCTTGGGCCATAATAATGCACCGCTATATTTGAGAGGACCGATCAGGAAGTGATCAATACGATCGCGACCAGCGCTAGGATAAGGCCTATTCCCTGCTTGATCGTAATGGGCTCGCCCAGGACCAGATACGCAAGCATAATAGTGATGATAGGGTAAAGCGCGGTCATTGTGGAGATCAGCGCAACCGGTCCCTTGGAAACGGCATACAGGTAACCGAACGCGCCGAGCAGCCCGAGCGCGCCGGTGATCAAGGCAAGCGCCATGCCGCGGGCATGGGTTTCCGGCCTAAAGCCAACAAATGCCAGTACCGCCAGCGCGACCAACAGGCCCCCGAGGGCCTCGTAGACAACGGCGCTCTTCGGGTTAATGTACTGCATTGTCAACTTCGGCAGGAAGGCCCAGACCCCCCACAACAAAAAGGCGACGGAAGATGGAACCAGCCATTGTGACATCCCGGTATTCCCTCAGATCCGAATGCGACAATACAAATAATGACTCATGCCGGCGTCGATGGCTATCGTTTCCCGGGTAGCAAAACTTCCTGGAACCCTAGTCAACCCTCACGCCCTGGAAGTAACGCAAAGAACGCCAAGGGGACGGAAGGTACTGTGAGAAAGGTTCTAGTACCGGATGCTCAGCGCCGCGGCTCGAGGCCCGTGCTCAATTGAGACTTAGCTGGATTCCACGGGCGCTGCAGGTGATATTCAGAATATATTGTGTTTCCGGGTCGCGGACCTTGAGATTGGCCTGATCGGCGCTGCGTTGGTAACCCATGATCTCGAAAGCCGCAGGCGCCTCTTTCACAATACCCTCCATGGCCTGCCGGCCGGGACATTCGCCATACTCGGCATAGTATTGCAGCAAGTAAATACGCAGATGCGTCGCCCTGCTGAGGGACGATGCACGCAGCGCATTGTCAATGGCAGCGCGCGTGACCGCCAGCTCATCAAGATAGCGTTGCGCCTCCTGCGTGCGTTGCAGGCTGTCGGTATTTTCCGCCAGGATCTGCCGAAACAGATTCTCAGCCTTGCGCTGAGTACGCCGCAGCGTGGCCGGATCATTGCCCGGGGATCCCATCTTGATCAGCCATTGCTTGGCCTCAAACAGAGGCAGGCCGTACCGGAGCTCGTCGCGGGCCAGGGTGACCCACTTCTTCGTCCCGGGACCGCTCGCGGCCGCCACTCGCTCGAAGGCGACCTTGGCCTCTTCGAAGCGCTGCTCGTGCTTTAGCCGCTGGGCGCGTTCATACTCGGCCTTGACTCGCGGGTCGTCGACCTCCGCCGTCCGGTCCGATTTCCCGGCATTGGGATCTGTTCTCGTCGTATGCCGCGCCGGTTCCTTCGTCTCGAGCAGCGCCGCAAGTTTGGTGTTGAGCCGTTTGGCCGACACCGTCCCGATATGCTCAAAGGCATTATAAATGCCCTGATAATCCATGCCGCGAACCGATATCGAGGCACTGGAGACATAGGTGGGTTTATCCGGCACTTGCAGGGTGATCGTCAGTTTGGCGGTCTCGGCAGGGCCGATTAGTGAGATTTCGAACTTCAACAGGCCCGCATCATGCCTCGGAGCGGCCGCCCCTTGCTGCACAAATCTGAAGTAACCACCCTTCGATAGTTCAGCGAGCGCCGTGTCGGCGGCGGCCGCCTTCATGTCGCGCGCGGGCAGCGGATACCAATTGTCATTTTCTATCGTCGTGCTGGTTGTCACCGCGAACGGCTGCGCCCACGTGTTCGCGCAGAACAGAACCAGCAGGCCGGTCATGGCCCACCGCAAGGCTGAACCGGTACCTCTGATCCGGTTGAACCGCTTGGGGCGCAATAATGGTATCCGCGGCATAGATATAGTATAGGTTCTATTTGACCGCCGTCACGTGCCGATCCGACGGCCCGCGCCCCCTCGGCTCCTGGGCCAAAGCAAATGCCTATTTTATCATGTCACGAATTACCTTCTCGTATTCCGGAAAGTAGCGGCCGATCACGGGCAGATCGAAACGGCTCAAGATACTGGTGTTACTCTCGCGTTCGAGCAAAAATTCGAACGATTTCTCCACCAGCGCCTCGGGCGACACCGCCCCGGCGGTCAGTGTCTGATAATAAGACGGGTCGACCGTCACGCGGTGGCTGGTCCGGGCGCCATCGCTCACGGTGACATTGAATGTGGTGTCATCAAGCTTTTCAATGGTAATCATGAGCGGCTCCCGGGAATGATTCGACAAGGCCTTACCCCATGACGCCATGAAACAGAGTCAGATGCAACAGTTGATTGCGCTCCGGCGCCCGCGCGGCGCCCGGCCCGGTGGATGTCAGGCGGCCGTGACTGCGGTATGCTTGAGCGCTAACCACGATCCGAATCAGGCAAATGCCGGAACTGCCCGACATCATCGTCTACATCGAGGCGCTGCAGCAACGCGTCGTCGGTCAGTCTCTGTACGGTGTGCGCCTCGCGCATCCGTTTCTGCTGCGCACGGCGGAACCGCCGCTCTCACTAGTAAAGAACAAGCGGGTCATCGGACTGCGGCGCCTCGGCAAGCGCATTGCCATCGGTCTGGAGGGCGAGCTGTGGCTGGTCATGCACCTGATGATCGCCGGCCGGCTCCACTGTCAGACCGGCGGCAGGCTCCTGGCCGACCGCGCCTTGTCGCGCCTGCTGAAATCGGATTGGCCCAGGACGATCGATGAGCTGGAGCGTCCCGGCACGACGCGTTAGAGCAACAATGCGGGGGCTTGATTCGGACTTGCGCAACGCGCTCGCGGGAACAAAACCGCACCTGGCAGGGCGACTGAAAGACAGTCCAGATCAGGTCATTAACGCGGCGTGAGCGCGCTGAAGATAATCGCCGCACCCAGAATAATAAACGCGATGCCGACCCATCTGACCTGCTTTGCATAGGTGCCCTCAGGCACTTTCACGCCGATTTTTTTATAGGGCCGAACACCCATTCGGCCGACCTGCCTGGAGTATAAAACCAGCGCGACGCCGATAACCAGGCAAACGTTCCCTAAGATCGTGGTGAATGTCGTTATCCCGTATCTGCCATCTGCCCGCCGGTATTACCGTGAAATTGGTGTCACCATGACGGAAACAAGCGATCGAGATATCACTGACACGAACCGCTACGGCTTCAGGACGCAACCAGACCGCAACGGGTACCAGTTGGCCCTGCTAATGCAGCCGAATCGCGAGCGATGCCCGGCGACACTGCGGTTCGCGTTTGCTCGGACGGCCAACCACGAAACCACGTACGCTTGACCCGTAAACGCCCGCCGGATCACGCAAGCTTCATGATGACTTTCTTAAGGACGTCTTCCTCTTCGTGCAAACCCGCTTTCCAGTCGTGCTTCTCGGTCTTGACGATCTCCTCTCTGAGGTTCGACAGGTAGTCCTCAAGGGCATGCCGTACTATCTTTTGCTCATGCTCATTTAATTCAAGTTTCATACGGGCACCTCCTTTGTCTCGCTATCACGGGGCATCATCCGCACTGCGGCCATGAACGAAGCTAGCTTACCCGTACATAGGATGCAAGCGCGACGGCTGGCTTCCTCTTAGTTTAGAAACTACCTCAAAATACCATCCGCCCCCCTGGCGCTGGGGAACAAACGCAGAGGTCGCGGAGACACAAAGTACACGGAGAAAGCAAAAACGCTTTATTTTGAAGTATTCTCTGCGTCCTCTGCGCCTTGGCGTTCTTTGCGTTGCTTCCAGTGCGTAAAGGGCTGCTGAGCAATTCTGATCCGGATGCGATAGGCAATAGATTTGGGCGCATGACTTCATGTCCCTGTTCCCGGTCAGACCCCGGGGTGCGGCTGCCCGCCAACGCGCCTAAAGGGCTTCGCCATCGCCAGCGCTAGCCATCTCGACGCATCGCTTCGAGCAGGGACGGCAGGACCGTGCCGGCGGCGCCGGCGAGGAAAAATCCGTTCGCGCGCTCGGCCATGGCCGAGAACGGGTTGCGGTCCGGATTGACATCGACCAGCAGCGCACCCTGGCCCGCGGCGATACTCCCGATCTGCATCGGCAGGTTGGTGGCGCCCGAGGTCCCGACAATGAGCAGCATGCCGGCGCCGGCCGGCGCCTCGATCGAGCTGTTGAAACGGTAGAGCTCCTCGTCGTAAGACTCATCGAACCAGAGCACGTGCGGCCGCGCCCAGGCCCCGCATGCGCGACAGCGAAGCGCCGCACGGTCTGCGTCGCTCAGCGGTTCATCCTTTTCTTTGAGCTCAACACTGGCAGGAAGGGGGTATATGTCATTAGAACAAGGCCCCGCGCAGCGCACAAAGTTGATGTTGCCGTGGATCTGGTAGGTGCGCCCGGGCGTGTTACCGGCGCGCAGATGCAGGCCGTCGACGTTCTGGGTGATGAGCAGAAAACGATCACCGAACAGCCGCTCCATATCAACCACCGCCCGGTGCGCGGCGTTCGGTTCCGCTCCCCGGCACACAGCCAGCCGGCGGAGGTACCAGCGCCAGACCTCTTCCGGGTTGGACCGAAACATGCCCAGCGTGGCCATCTCTTCCGGCCGGTAATGACGCGATCCTACCGTCCAGTAACCCTCGGGGCCGCGGAATGTTGGAATGCCCGACTCCGCCGAGATCCCGGCACCGCTGAGCACCACGAGCGGCGCCTCACTTGCCGCAAAATCACGCACGGTTGCCAAAATGTTTGGGTCCATGGAAACACCGGTTCAGGGATTGTGACGGTCCCGCCCGCAAGCGATGCTCACATCGTTAACATACATCATATATATAGTGCCAATCGCATTGATGCCGCGAGCCCGGGGCGCATCGACTGCTACGCTTGTACCTTTCCCGTACGTCAAGCCATTGGAATGGACTGCCGCACCGCCTGCGTCTCGCCCAATAAACCCGGCCGAGCGACACGCCCGCCCGGACTTCAGCGATGCCGACACACGCATACCAGATTGAATGCGGCAAGGGTATGAAGCCGACGCAAGGCGGCCTGCATGCCCCCGTCAACGCTCATCCTTGAGGTTCTCCGCCAGCATGTTGCAGAACATCGCGCCCTGCTCCATGGCGTCATCCAGGGCGACGTGCGTGTGCGGCAGATCGTCATCGAACCAGCGCTTAGGCAGATAGGTTCTTGATGTCATGCGGAAATCGATCTTGCGCATCCCCATCGCGTAGGAGCGGACATCCAGCCCGTTTTCGCGAAACGGGCGCTCGCCGGTAAAACGGACCAGGTACCAATAGATCCACATGAAATCCCAGGTGGCCGGCCAGCCCACGAACACCGCACGCCCGGGGAGTCGCTGGATCCAGGCAAGGTATTCGGCCATGACCTCGTGCGGCGGGCGCGCGTCCTTGCGGCAGGTCTCCCAGGCGTCGGGAAAGTTCTCCCACCACTCGGCTGTCTTTGGATACGGTGTCGCCCCGGGCAACAACTCAAGGTTGGCTGAGTACGTCGACAAGACGGTCTTGTCCGCCAGGTAGGCAGCGGAAGCAAAGCTCAACATCGAGTGAGGCCCCGGGATGGGGCCGTCGGCCTCGATGTCCGTGCTGACGTAGATTTCCTGTGCGTGCTTGCTCACCTGCTCCTCCGCGTGCATCTGAAACTGAAATTGCTCTGCACTGTTTAGGGTATTCGATATTAGAGTTGCCATGCATGCGCAACTCTAGCAGGTTGCTGAAAAACGCGAACCTGAACTCGATTATCCATCGCCGCCTTATGAATAGAAAACAGTCACCGGCAAACCAGATCGTCCAACGGCCCCGTATTGTCCCTCCTTGGCAACCCTGACATGATGATTTTTTATATCGCAATGTAATATATTAGAACTCGCGAATGATGTTGCAAGCTACTGAATTAACGGCCAAAACCCCAAGGCCCGTGGCCGGTACGGTCATCTCGATCCTTTTATTGCGTAGGGTATTATTGACATAAATCAATGCATGGTCAGGCACTCCGATCATACACTCCACTGCGATGTCGGGCGTACTTGCCTCCGCTCCCGCACATTTAAGGGGTTCTGGAGCGGGTATTTAACGGCAGAAGACTATGGTAATATATTCCCATCGGGCATAAGGAAGTTCTGATATAGCGCGAGCGGCAGTTCAAGAACAATGCGCGATGTAAGCGAGGGGGAGGAGAGAAAGTATGCACTGGAAAGCGACAAGATGTCGTCCGACACGCGCCGTAGGCGCCGGGGTGTTGTTGGGTCTGATGCTTTCCGGCTGCGCCACCGCACCAAAGCAGGAGCAGGTGCGCCTCACCTGGCCCGCGCCGCCGATGACTACCCGGATCCAGTTTGTCCGCAGCATCGTTGGCGAGCAGGACATCGGCCGGGATACGACGTTCTCCCAAAATGTGATCAACTTCCTCTCCGGCGTGAAACCACCGCCCAAACGGATCGTGGAACCGGTAGGGCTGGCCGTATCCGATGACGGGCAGCGCGTGTACGTGGCCAACTTCAACCGGCTCGCGGTGTTCGCATTTGACTTCGCCGGGAAAAAATTCACTCAGATCGAGGGACTCGCCCAGCCGTTCGGCCTCGCCCTGGATGCGCAGGAAAACCTCTACGTGGTCGAACAGGCAAAGAAGACGATTAGCGTGTTCGACCGCGAGGGCAAGAAGCTTCGATCCTTCACCGACCCCAGCCTCGAACGTCCGACCGGCATCGCCATCGATCGCACGCGCGGCCGGATCTATGTCGCCGACACGGGCGGCAGCAAGACCGAACACGGACACAGCGTCAAGGTCTTCGACATGGACGGAGGATTGATCCGAACGCTCGGCGCGGGCAAGGGCGAGGCACCGGGCCAGTTCCTGTTCCCCACCTACCTGAACGTTGATACGCAGGGCAACCTGTATGTCGCCGACACGCTCAACGCCCGGGTGCAGGTATTCGATTCCGAGGGCGAGTACGTGAAGAGCATCGGCGAGCGGGGCAACGCCTGGGGCATGTTCGACAAACCCAAAGGGGTAGCCCTCGACAGCTTCGGAAACGTCTACGTCGTCGACTCGGGCTGGTCGAACGTCCAGATCTTCAATCCCAAGGGCCAGGTGCTGCTGTTCTTCGGCGGCCGCGGACCGGTTCCCGGCATGATGAAAAATCCCACGGCCATTACCATTGACCCGAACAACCGCATCTATGTCGCCGACTATATCAACCACCGAGTCAATATCTATCAACTGGTGAACACAACGGCTGAGGACAGCTTCATCGACCCCTTAGCCGATACCAAAGGAGGAGCGGAGGGAGGCACGTAACGCAGGGCAGCGTTCCTCCCGCCAAGGCCGTTGTTAGTCGCGAAGTTGTTAAAATTGTTAATGTTAAAATTGTTAATAATAGTAGATGGAATAAGGAGATGACCTATGAGATTCAAAGCATTACTTTTTGGCTTATTGCCCGCCGTCTTTCTGGCGCCAGCCGTGGCGAACGCCGGCATCACCGCCACGAAACATGACTTTTCAGGCATCGGAGGCATCGGTCAGGAGCCCACTGGGCTGTGCACGTTCTGCCATACACCCCACAAGGCAATGTCAACGCTGCTGCTGTGGAATCACACGCTTTCGCAAAACGTCTCGTTCTCTTGGGACGTACCCGAGACCACGGCAGGCACGGCATTCCCCACGATCCCGAGTGACACCTACAAGGGCACCACGACCAAGTGTCTGAGCTGCCATGACGGCAGCGTCGCGATCGGCGACATCGGCTGGTGGAACGGCGGTGCGCCTCTACCGCTGACAAACAACCCCATTGGGGATCCGGCGTTTCAAGTCGGACTCGGCGGCGACATGTCCGGCAATCACCCGGTGGCCATGCCAATTCCGTTCAACAATGCCCCGAGCACCTATAACGGCGTCGGCACCGGCACCGGGATTACGCTAGCGGACTGGAAGGCCGATCCGCAGACCCTGGGCATCCGCCTGTTCACCGACGACGGCGCCGGCAACATCAAGGCCGGGGCGACAGCGGGGCTGACCGGGATAGAGTGCTCGTCCTGTCACGACCCGCACAACGGCAACGGCGTCCAGGGCCCCTACTTCCTCCTCGGGGAGTTAGGGGGAAGCACCGCCAATTACATCTGCATCAAGTGCCACACCAAGGAGTAACACGGGTCTAGTCCCGGGGGGGCCTGGTCGGTGAGCAAACCAACCAGGCCCTTTTTTGGCTGGCCTGTTCCACCAGGAGGTGAACATTCCGCGATGTGTTTAGCGGCGAGCTGTGTAGGCATGAGATCGTCCGGATGCGGATGCTGGACCTCGTCTTCGAGCATGTAAAAACGCCCGCCACGCACAAACATCGGAGTGTGTGCGCGCGGCCCGCTAAGGCGGCACCCCGCGTCCGGCTCGTTTGTAACCTTTAAGTCAGTTAGGGAAGGTCTGATTAATTCCAATTCTGTCATTCGCGCGAGGCCTGTCCCCGCGAAGCTTGTCCCCGCAAAAGCGGGGAGCGGAGAGGGGGATCCAGAAGTGATATGATTTTCCCTGATTCCGGGGCGGGGGCGGGCCCTGGCTGGAATGACGAATTAACTCAGAGGTTCCTTAAGTCATTAGTCAAGAAAGAAAGGCACTGCGGTGGATCAAAGTAGTTCTGTTGTGCTGCTGATGGTGGGCGGATGCCTCGCGTTGACGCTGCTCGCCGCCTGCAGCCAGAAGACGCGGTCTATCTTTTTCGACGGCGCCGCCGAGGGGCCGCCGCCGCCCACCACCCGCGTGCGCCGGGACCTGTTAAAGGAGATCGACAAGCTCGAACAAGAGCTGGCCGAGACGCACAGGGCACTGGAGACGGTAAAGAAGACCGCGCGCGCCGGCAAGGGGGAAGTGGCCGCACCACCCGCGGCCGAGCAGGCGAAGACCTGGGAAGAGGCGGCCAAGGTCCTTCCCAAGGACGCGACCGGGCAGGTCGATTGGATCGCCGCACTCGGAACCAAGGCTGTCGTACCGCGCTCGACCGCCGACCCGAACACGCCGGAGCCGGCGGTGTTTGATCTGGATGTCGAGTTCGCCCGCACGTCATCCAGGCTGCTTGGCTCACCCAAGGTCTTCGCCGTCACCTACCGCCATGCCGACCACACCCAGTGGCTCAGGTGCGACAACTGCCACCCGGCGATCTTTTCCTTGAAGCGCGACAGAAAACCACCCGTGGTCACCATGGCCAAGATCCAGGCCGGGAAATACTGCGGCGCCTGCCACGGCAAGGTGGCGTTCGCGCCCGAGGGCGCCTGCGGCCGCTGCCATCGGGGCCTGCCCCGCCAGGCCGACTGGCGCCCGGCGGAGGAACCGCGCACGCCGATCGAGCGAGCGGCCAACTGGGCGGACGCCGCCAAGTTGCTGCCGATCACACAGGGAACCCCCGACTGGGTCAAGGCCCTGGCCGACGGGGTGGTCGCGCCGCGCGCGGGCGTCGATCCCGCCACCCAGGATCAACCGGTCATGCCCTTGGATGTGGAGCTGGTGCCGAAAGACAACCCGGGCTTCAAAGTGGTCTACTCCCACGAGGCACATACCCAGTGGCTCTCCTGCGACAGCTGCCATACCGGCATTTTCAAAATGGCCAAGGGGGCCACTCCCATCACCATGGATAAGATCTTCGCCGGCCAGTACTGCGGCGCCTGTCACGGCAAAGTGGCCTTTCCGCTGGAGGCCTGCGGCCGCTGCCACGCCAGTATGGCGGGGGGGTCGTGATGGCGCGGCTTTCCAGACTTGTAGCCGTTTTTCTGATCGCCGGCCTCGTGACGGGCACGGCGCACGCGGTCCTGGGGGACATTCCCTTCAAACGCAAGAAGGGCGCGGAGGCCGAGGCGAGTGTGCCAGTGGCGGTGTTTCCGCACTGGGTCCACCGTATTCGCTACAAGTGCTACGCCTGCCACTCCGCCCTGTTCGAGATGAAGGCCGGCGCCAATAAGGTCACAATGGAAGCCATCATGGCCGGCAAGTCCTGCGGCACGTGTCACAACGGCAAGACCGCGTGGGCCGTGAGCTTCGACACCTGTGCGCGCTGTCACCGAGGGCAATGAAAGTACACGCGCAACGACTACCCGCGACCGCCCTCATCGCCGGGGTCATTTTTTTTTTCTGCGCCTGGCGCCCCGCGGCGGCGCAGGGGTTTCAACCGGGGCGGTGGGACGGGTCGCTGGAACTGCTCGGTGACTACGTGCGCACGGATACCGAGACCAACGGCTCCGAGCTCAACAACGAGAACACGCGTACGGAAGAGCGTATCACCCTGCGCAACACCGGGGCCTATGTGATTGACCCGCGCCTCATCACCATGACGCTCGGAGGGACCTTCGGCCTCTCGCAGGAGGAGGCCACGGCCAAGGAGAGCGGCAGGACCTTCGAGGACAGCCGCGACGGGGATCTGAACGGCTACGATGCTTATCTCGGAGTGCTTCCGGGCAACGCCATGTCGCTCAGCATATTCGCCAACCGCAATCAATTCGTCCAGACCCGCGAATTTGCCGGACGCACCGACATCGACATCGAGAATCGCGGTGCGACGCTCTACGCGAGGCGGCTGTATGTCCCTTCGACGCTGACCTTTCGCCAGGAGCTGAACGATGAGGAAAGCCGTGTCAGAGGTATCGTCAGCCGCCGAGATGAACACCGGGATATCCTGACTTACGACGGGCGGCGCGGCTGGGTCAACAGCGAAATGAACCTGCGCTACGAGTCCATCGACAAGTCAGACAAAGTGCGCCCGGAGCTCGACTATAAGAGGCAGACAGGGAACGTGTATTACAGCCTCGACTTTGGACCGGAGCTGAACTGGCGCTGGGATTCCAGGATCCGCGGCTTCGACCGCACCGGCTTTTCGGAAGAGGAGCGCGTCGACATCGATGAGCTGCTGCGCATCGACCACAGCAAGCGGTTACGCAGCCAGTATCGTTATTTCTTCGTCGAGACCGACCGGCCCGAGGGCGAGACCACGACCCACACGGGCGAATTCAATCTGCGCCATCAGCTTTACGAGAGCCTCGTCACCAAGCTGCGGCTCGATGCCATCGACCAGACAAACCCAAACGGCGACAAGGAGCTCTACGCCGGCCGCCTGAGCTTCGATTACAACAAAAGTTTGCCGCGCAGCGGGCGCCTGCTGGCGGCGTTGGCTCTGTATTATGCCGAGGAAGACAACGAGTTCGACGCGTTTACTTCCAGGGTATCTATTTTCCGGGAAGTACACACTTTCCAGGAACCATTCGCGCTTCCGGAGCAACTTGATAACCCATTGGTGTTTGAAGACACGGTTGAGATCACCAGAACGGCCCTGGGTAGTTCGTCTCAGTGCGACGTGGCTCGCCCACTGGTAGAAAACGTGGATTACCGGCTCGAAACCGTCAACAACTTCACCAGGGTCGTCCCGCTGGCAGATTGTTCTATTGATCCCTCGATAGGCATCGGACCGGGAGACACGATTGAAGTGGACTATGAGTATGAGCTTATTGCACCCGCCTTCACCAGCAAGTCCTGGCGCTTGAATATCGCCCTCGACTACGGCTGGATACGGCCCTTTTTCATTCACGACAAGCAGGACCAGGACCTGGACGAGGGCGAGGATGACAGCTTTCTCAATGACCGCCAGTCCGACATCCTCGGTGTGGAGCTGAAATACGACGGGCCGCGGCTGCGCGCGAGCCTGCTGGCGGAGGCCGAGCGCTGGGAGTCGCGCGACACGGAGTACGACGCCATCCGTGCCAGGCAGTTTCTGGCGTACCGCTTTGCGCCGGACTGGCGAGTGACGTTTGACGGCGAACAGAGCATCAAGGACTTCACATTTCCCGAGGACCGGAAGACGGATATCCTCGCGGGACGGGCCACCCTCATACATAACCTCAGAGCCAACCTCTCCACGGAGCTCTACGCCAGCCTGCGCGACCTCGATGACACGTTGGTGCCGGATGAACGCATCCGGGAGGCGGGGTTGCTGATGCGCTGGCGCTACGGCAGACTCCATATCGACCCCAGCCTGAAATATATCGACCGGCGGCGGGACGGTAGCGACTTGAAAGACTATCGCGCGACGCTGCGCGTGATCCGCAACTTTTGAGGCCACTGGAGCATGCGCATAAAGACAAGCCTTACCACTGTTCTGACCCTCGCCGTTCTCACGACAGCCTGCGGCGGCCCCGCGGTCCGCGAGCACCCTGCCGCCGGTAAGGCCTCGGCCGAACCGCTGGTGTGGCCCAAACCGCCGCGGCCGGCCCGGGTCCGCTTTATCGGGACCGTGGCGCGGCCCGCCGATCTCGGCGTCAAACCCTCGTTCTGGAAGCGTCTGGGCAAGCTACTGCATGGGGCGGACCCGGACTGGTTCATCCGCCCGGGCGGGGTCGCCGCCCAGGACAATAAGATCTACGTCGCAGATCCCGGCGCCCAGACCCTGTGGGTCCTCGATACCGAGGCCGGCCGTTTTCAGCGGATCGAAAAGGCGGGCCGGCAGCCTCTGGTCTCGCCGGTCGCGGTCGCCCCCGGCCGCAACGCGCGGGTGTACCTGGCCGATTCCTACCTCGCGAAGGTGTTCGTCTATCACGCCGACGCAAAGCTGCAAACGATCATAAGCAACAAAAAGCTGCAGCGCCCGGCCGGCCTCGCCTACGATGCGGCCAAAGACCGTCTCTATGTGGCGGACAGCGCCGCGCACCGCATCTGGATCTTCGACGGTCAGGGCAAACCGGTCGGTGCGCTCGGCGGGCGCGGCACGGCCAAGGGCCGGTTCAACTTCCCGACCCACGTGACGGTGGACCGCAAGGGCGTGCTCTATGTGACCGATGCCATGGGATTCCGGATCCAGATATTCGGACCGGACGGAGGATTCTTGAGTACCTTCGGGCGCCATGGCAACGCCTCCGGGGACTTCGCCGCCCCGAAGGGCGTCGGCGCCGACAGCGCAGGGCATGTGTATGTGGTCGATGCGCTCTTCGACGCCGTGCAGATTTTCGACCGCGGTGGTCGCCTGCTCTTGAGCTTCGGTGAGCGCGGCCTGGGGCCGGGGCAGTTCTGGCTGCCGGGCGGGCTCTATATCGACAAGCAGGACCGGATCTATGTGGCCGATGCGTATAATCAGCGGATTCAGATCTTCGAGTACCTTAGCGGAGGCGGCGATGGTTAGGACCTGGGCTGGACGATGTTTCCTGTGCGGCCTGCTGGCCGCGGCGCCGGCGGTCGAGGCCGGCCTGACCGACACGGTGCACAACTTGACCGCGAGCGGGCCAGGGACAATCAAGGCAACCGGCGAGGCCGGGCTGTGCGTGTTCTGCCACACGCCACACAACGCCAGCCCAACCCGCGCCCTGTGGAACCAGGAGCTTCCCGGGACCACTTACACGCTTTATGAAAGCACTACACTCGCGGCCGTTCTCAATCAACCTACGGGCGCCACGCGTCTGTGCCTCTCCTGCCACGACGGCACCCTGGCGCTCGGGCGGCTGCGCGTGCCGCCGCCGGGCGGCGCGGTGACCCTGCCGTCGCTGACGGGCCAGGCCGCGCTCGGCGTCGATCTCTCCGACGACCATCCCGTGTCCTTCCTCTACGACGCGGCGCTCGCCGTCCGACACGGGCAGCTTGCCGATCCCGGTACGCTTCCACAGTCCATTGTCCTGGACGACAGCGGGCAGTTGCAGTGCACGGGCTGTCACGACCCGCACGACGACCCCTACCGGAAGTTTCTGAATATCGACGACCGGGGTGGGGCCCTGTGCACCGCCTGCCACCAGCTTCGCGACTGGAACGGCTCGACGCACGCGAGCTCAACCGCCACCTGGCAGGGGGCCGGCACCGACCCTTGGCCGCACACGCCCTACACCACCGTGGCCGACAACGGCTGCGAGAACTGCCATTGGCCACATGCGGCGGCGCGTCCTCCGCGGCTGTTGAGCCATTCCCAGGAACGCAACGTCTGCCTGGTCTGCCATAGCGGGACCGTGGCCTCGCACAATCTCGACCCCGAGTTCGTGAAGGCCAGCGTGCACCCCATCGCCTCCACCGACTGGACGCATGAGCCGCGGGAGGACCCCAATACCATGGCACGCCATGTCGCCTGCCCCGACTGTCACAACCCGCACAAGGCGACCGCCGCCAGCGCAAGCCCCCCCGTGGCCTCGGGTCGGCTGCGGGGCGTATCGGGCGTGAACATCGGCGGGGTGGCGATCAGCGAGGCGACTTACGAGTACGAGGTCTGCCTGAAATGCCACGGGATCCGCGACCAAAACACACCGATCACCATGTTACGCCAGGACAATACGCGCAACATCCGTCTGGAGATCGATCCGAGCAACCCGTCCTTTCATCCGGTAGCGGCCGTCGGCACCAACCCGAGCGTGGGCGGATTCGAGCCCGGCTCCGGGCTGTCGGCCACGAGCATGATCTATTGCACCGATTGCCACAGCAACGACGAATGGACCACCGCCGGCACCACTCCCCGCGGCCCCCACGGCTCACGCCACGCGCCGATCCTGGAACGGGAATACCGGATGGACGACCCCAGCCCGGAGTCGTTCCAGAGCTACGAACTGTGTTACAAATGCCACAACCGCAGCTTCCTCATCAACGACCAGGCCAACACGTTTTTGCACGATAAACACGTGCGCGGGGCGCCTCGTGTGCCGTCTGCCACGACGCCCACGGCTCGCGGCAGAACGCACACCTCATTAACTTCATGCTCGTCGACAGCACAGGAAGGACGGTGGTCAGCCCTTCAAGCAGCGGACGCCTGGAATACATCTCGCTTGGTGCCGGCCGTGGCCAGTGCTATCTCCTGTGCCACGGCGAAGACCACAACCCGGAGGAGTACCCCTAGCCTCCTACGAACACCCAATTGGGGTCAGTTCTTTACTTTATACTTCTTCAATAATCGAGACAGCGTCCGATCCGTGCCTTCCCGCTCTAGCTTGCTTTGAATCTGAGAGATCCGCGGTGCAGACACACCCGACATACCGCTAACCGCTTTCAAGCTTAAGTTGGCTGCCCGGCGCAGAAGATACACGGCGGCCTGAAACGCAATGGGGTGGGAACGCTCAAGCACCTCGGTGGGGGGAATTTTGTAAGCCTGGGCTACGGCCTGGAGAATTTCCTCGCCCGTGGGGCGGGTCGGCCGACGCTGGGCGGCCGGCACATCGGTCAATGATCGCCGCGCCAATAATTTCTCCATCCGCCCCCGAAACGCATCATCGCCCAGCCACATCTGCCCGCGCAGCTCGTCCCAAGGCGAGGCCGACCCGGTTCCTTGGGTGATAAAACGCCGGTACGCAGCTTTGGCCTGCTTATTGGTATAGCCAAATTGGCCTAATAGCCACGCCGTGTCCAACCACTGGGGGTGCGCAACTTTGCCCACCGTGGCCAGATAGCTGCTCCACGGCCATGCCGCGGCCTGCTCCACTATCTCTGCCCGGACCGGATTCAAGACAATATAGCGGCACAGTTCTAACAGATGGCTGTCCCGATCCACGACAATGCCTTGATAGCGACCTTGAAACACATGGCCGACACGACCGTGGCGACGGTTAAAGGACTGCGTGTAGACCCCATTTAACCGTCGCATGCCTTGCACGAGGTTGCCTTCCGGGGTTTCGATGAGTAGATGATAATGGTTGCCCATCAGGCAATACGCATAACACCTCCAGCCCTGTTGCTCGACCTCGCGGCTCAGCAGCATCAAGAATCTCTGACGGTCTTCATCGTCGAGATAGATATCCTGCCGCGCATTGCCGCGGGCCGTGAGATGATAGACCGCGCCGGGAAATTCCACACGTAAAGGTCGGGCCATAGGCGGGATTATAAACAGATAGACTATAAAGTAAAGAACTGACCCCACCTAGAGACCCCGCCTAGATGACCCCACCTAGACCTTTGGATTCTAGCACACAGCCATCTTACCAACGCCGCGAGATCCTTCGCTTCCGTCCTAATCGATCAAGACCGCGTTGCGCTCATGGCGTCACCGTCATCACCGGTCCGGCATAGGCGTTGTTGGCCTCGTCGGTCTCCGATTGCCTGTCGTCGTAGTCCGCGATAGCACCCAGATAATAGGTACCGGTAGGCAGGTCGCCGGGCACGGTCACGACGGTATCGGCGCTGTGACTTGCCCCGCCGGCGAGATCGCCCGGAACAAGACGGGTACCCAGCAGGCGATCGCCAGTGGTAATGGCCGTATCAGAGGACAGATACAAGCCGACGTAACTGCCGCCCGCGCTGCTGGTGCCCTGGTTGGCAACCGTGTTGCTGATCGTGAGGCTGGCCCCGAAGTTGACGGTGGTGGCCGACGGGCTCAGCGCGCTGACGGCAAGGTCAACGCCGTTGCTCTGGACAAAGAACCGGCTCGCCGGCGTCCATCCACTGGCGGCACCGTAGACGTCTTCGGCCCGCACGCGCCAGTAATACCAGGTGTTATCAGTCAGCGCCGGCGACACCGTCCAGGTGTTGGTGTCGGCGACCTGGCTTGCGACCAGGTTGCTGAGACCCGCGTCCGCGTACAGCTCAAAGCGATAGCTGACCGCGTCACCGTCCGGGTCCACCGAAGGCGTAACCGTCAGGGTCGGCGTGAAGGTCGCCACCCAGGCCGCATCGCCCGGATTGCCGACCGTCGGCGCACTCGGCGGCGCGTTCGTGGTATCGACCGTGAAGCTCGCCTGCACCCAACCGCTTTCGGCAACACCATCGAAGGCCTGGACGCGCCAGTAATAGGTCACGTCCTCCACCAGGCTCGTGACGCTCCAGACGGTGTTGCTCACACCGCCTGCGATGGCGCCTGAGCTCTGCTTGGCAACGCTGTCGAAGGTGCTGACGGTATCCAGCTCGAAGGTGTAGAACAGACTGTCGCCATCGGCATCGGTGGCATTGCGCACGGTCAGCTCCACGGTGGTGACGTTCACGTCACTGCCCACCAGCGGTGCGACAATGATCGGCAGGCCCGGTGCCTGGTTGGTCGTGTTAACCAGGAAGCTGGCCACCGCGCTCGCCGTCGCCGCTCCGTGCTCGTCGACAGCCTTAGCCCGCCAGTAATACGTGGCGTTTTCAGTGAGCGGCGTATCGACCTGCCAGCCCGTGCTGCCGCCACCGCCGGTGCCGATGTCGGCCGCCGAGGCGACCAGGGTCGTGAGGGCGCTGTCGGCGAATACCTCGAAGGTATAGCGCACGAGATCCCCGTCGACATCCACGCTGTTGGTCACTGCCAGCGTGGGCGTGAGGCTGGCCACGCTGGTGCCGTCGGCCGGGCTGCTGATCTGCAAGGCGCCCGGCGCATCGTTGGCCGTGTTGACAAAGAACTCCCCGTTGACCCAGAGGCTGTGAACGCCGCCGTTATCGGCCCGCACGCGCCAGTAATGCCAGGCGTTATCGGTGAGGGCCTGGGAAACGGTCCAGGCCGTGGTGCTCGCGGTCTCGGCCACGTTCTGGACACTGACCACCAGATCGGTCAAGGCGGCATCCCGATAGACCTCGAAGTCATAGCTCACCGTGGCCGCCGGACCGTGAACGCTATTCACCACGCGCAACTCGGGTTGCAAGACGGTCGCCTCGGCGCCATCGAGTGGTGAGTCGATCACCGGCGGGTTCAGGCTGATGCTCTCCGCAGGATTGGTTCCGTTCTGGAATTCCTGCAGATCGGAGACGCCGTCGCCGTCGAAATCACCGGTGCCGTCGCGGTCCAGAGTGCCGAAGTGCTCTATCTCCCAGGCGTCGTCCATCCAGTCGCGGTCGGTATCCGAAGCGGCGTACACGGTCATCACCGGCCCGGTGAGCGCATTGTTGGCCTCGTCGGTCTCCGATACCAGATTATC
>CAMYII010000049.1:18061-137429 GCA_947258385.1 Acidiferrobacterales bacterium | reverse complement strand
CAATGGCCGTAATCATCGAGGTATCCGTATTCAGCGCGATGGCAGGCAAACCTCTTCGCTCGAAATAAAATCGGCCAACCAGTTCTGCGGCAAAATGCTGTGCGTCGGCTGCGCTGCCACCGTTGCCAGCAAAGATAATCTTGGCGCCCTGGTTCAGGCGATCCACACAGACCTGCGCGATCTGTTCGATAGCGGCAATCAAGGCGTTGTCATTCGACAAGCCCGCGGTAATTTGAGCGGCGTTTTCCAGCTCGCCGGCTATGTACGCTCTCACGGCAATCGCCAACCCTGCGTGCCGTACTTGGTAAAGTGACAGCTCATCACGCGCCCTCCATTGGAATTTAATGCCCGGATGACCTCCATACGCCGGGAGGGGTCGACGAGGAACATCATAAAACCGCCGCCGCCGGCGCCGGAGAGCTTTCCAGCATGCGCCCCGGCCGCCCGCGCCCGGTCGTAGAGCGCGTCAATCTCGTTGTTGGAGATACTCGCAGCGGTCTTCTTTTTGGCCTCCCACGACCGCTCCATGAAATCAGCCAGCGACCTCATATCACCTTTCAGTATCGCTTCCTTCATTTTGACGGATTGCTCTTTAAGCTCTGTCATCGCAGCAATGGCATCGACCACATTATTTTCAGCGTTCTTCGCTTGTTCCGCGATAATTTCCGAGGAATACCTCGAGACCCCCGTATAATAGAGCACCAGCGACGACTCTAACTCCGAGATAATCCAGTTTTTGATCCTGAGGGGATTGACGACAACGCGGTCGTCCTTATAAAACTCAATGAAGTTAAAGCCACCAAACGTGGCCGCATACTGGTCTTGCTTTCCGCCCGCACAACCAAGATCAATTCGCTCGATCTCGAAAGCCAAATGGGCGATCTCATATTCCCCCAGAGGCAGATTCAAGAGCTCCTGATGCGGTTATATACGCCTTTATGCAGGCACAAATCTCCTTCGGGCTCGATATGATCCGTCAACTCGCATTCAAAGCTTTCGTTGCGGTCAGTCGCGACCATCCTGATCTTATCGGATCCATTCGCCTCTAGTGTACAATGAGCATACATATCGACCGTAGCATTGAGGACATTGCCACCATATATGTCTGAAAACGGTGAAACGTCAGTTCCTCCGCCCGCTAATCCCAGTCGCAAAGGAGCGCGCGCCCTTATAGTGAGGATTCTATGTCGCATAACGAATTATGATATTTTATTCGTGTATTGCTGTTAGAATTTAAGAACTTCTCTATATATCATTATCATTCTGAAATGGCGGCTTTCGTTCATTTAGGCTCTTCAATGCGGAAATGTCATCTCGATATTGATTTAGGTGAATACGCACTTCTCTAGTTGCCGAGCCTATACTAGGCTTACGTCCACCATAGTCAACCTCTTCCGCAGTTCGCTTCCTTAATATAATTTCGATGCCGCATTCTCCCACCGGCGTAAGTGTCTGATCAAAGCGTGGCAATCGATACCGATATGTTGAGTCAAGCAACTCAACCTTGACTATCTCCGCCGCTGAGCCAAGAGCATTAACCAGGTCAATCAGGTTAATTGAAGACCCGCTCCATGAATCATGTTTAAAAATTGTAAACGTCCACTTGTGGTCTTTATTAAATGTGCTTGGAAATGTCCCCTGTTCGTAAAGGTCTTCATCGGGAACAGTAACAATGAGGTGACCTCCCGGTTTTAATACCCGAAACCAATTATGCATTCCTTCAGTAGGGTTAATTAGATGTTCGAGACAGTGGCTGCTATGTACAAAATCGTATGATTGATCAGCGATACCCTCTAAGAACTGCGCGTCTCCATCTTCTAAATCCCACGTGCGAATGGCTTTTGCGCGAGGAAATAGCTCTACATAGAGTGCCAACGGATCTGGTTTTCCGCCAATATCCAGCCCATGCCCAACAAAGTATCGAGTCAAAAAATTGGCATTTGCGAGTCGTCGCGAAATTGATTTGCTGCATTCCTTCATGCAAAACACCGTTCTTGAAGAACTTCTACAATTTAACACACACTGTATTATGCTTTAATCATAGCTAATGCTAGCTGTACTCTTTCTACTCATGCTGATAGAGATTTGCTATGTGCAGTGTGCACATTTTTTAGTACATCACCCCTAGAAATTTCTCCGATCAAACGTTGTGCTGCTTCGAATGAATACATTCTATTGACATACTTTAGGCCCGCCTCCGACATCTTTTCCCATGTATCTTTTTCTTCATGAAGTTTAATAACCATCTTCGCTATCTGTGTCGGCTCGTCAGCCACGAGAACCTCGGTACCATTTTGAAACAGCATTCCCTCTGCAGCAATAGTCGATACAACTGTTGGAACTCCATAACTCAATGCCATAGCGACCTTTCCCTTAATGCCTGCGCCGTAACGGATCGGCGCCACTGTTACGCGCACTTGCTCAAAGTATGGACGTAGATCTTTTACGTAGCCAGTAACAACAATATCATCGGATGCTAGGCTAGCGATGCTTTCTGGAGGTTTGCTACCAACAACATAAAACTTAATCTTGGGCAACTTTTCCTTTACTAAGGGTAGTACTTCGCTGACAAAATAGTGCACTGCATCAACATTGGGCCGATGCTGGAATCCCCCTAAAAACATGATGCCTGAACGCGTGGAAAAAGGTGCCTCTCGGCCAGCAACCTCCAAAACCCAAGGTAGGACCACCACTTTAGCATTCGGCGTTTCCTTTTGCAGGATGTCCTTTTCTGCCGTACTATGTACAATCGTATAATCAACGCCATTTATAACGTCTAATTCTGTTTTCTTCGTTTTTTCTACCTTTTTATAACTATTCACATCTCCATATAATTCCGCTTCGCGCAGTTCGCGTAAGAAATGAAGATCGGTAGTGTGGAAAACAATCTGCGCTCTTCGACAAAGATTACGAACATCTGCAAGATGCTTTGCGGCCACAGGAGCTCGAAATATAAAGACCAAATCATAATACTGACCACGCTTTTTCAGATGTTCTTTGACGGATGTAGCATATGGCGCGTATAAACACTCAATACCTTTTCTTTGAAGATCAGGCGTATAGGGTTCGAGATACAAAAAATTATCTTCTGGTATAAAGGTTACTTGATAGCCCAGCGCCTGAAGAACTTCCATTATAGCTATTGTCGTCAGTGACCCCGCATCCTGGTCTGGCGTTGGAGTACAAGCGTCGATAACCAAGGCCCGCCGCTCAGCACCACGGTCTTTCTCTAAGTCTGGAATTTGACCTGGCGCCCGATGAGTAGCTAGCAGATGCTTCCAACGTTCGAAAAGCTTTGTGGCATTCTCGACTTGATAAGCCTTTACACCGGAATTAACGTCGGTTCCGCTCGTTATACCTTCGTAATGGACTATCTGAGACGCTGGCTGATACAGCACCTTTTGTTCAGCGCAGCGAATCTTAAACGCTAGATCCGAATCTTCACCGTATGCCGGAAGATAAAGTTCGTCGAAACCACCTAATCTATGAAACAAGCGCCGAGGAACCATTATAGACGCGCCTGAACAGTAGTCTACCGATCTTAAGTAATTGTATTCAGGCTTCCGCGGGTCGTCCCCGCGGCCATAGTTCCAACCGCTTCCATCCTGCCAAATAATGCCGCCTGCTTCCTGAAGCCGCCCGTCTGGGTAAAGCAGTTTGGAGCCCACCAGCCCCGCATCCGGCACATTCTTGAAAGTATCAACCAACTCATCAAGCCAACCTGGGAGTACCTCTGTATCGTTATTTAGGAACAAAAGGTATTGCCCCTTGGCCTCAGACGCACCGCGATTACAACTGCGAATGAAGCCGAGGTTCTCCTCATTTTTGAAATAGCGAATATCGCTCTCCTGCGATAGGCTGACCGATGTCTCATCGGTGGATCCGTCATCCACTACGATAACCTCGAATTCGTGGCTAGCGCCTACTCGCCTCATAGAATCGAGACAGCGCCTTGTATATTCATATTTGTTATATACGGGTATAATTACCGACACGACGGGTGCACGGCTCCGTAGCGAGTAAATTGGCCCTGTTTGTCTAGTGATATGCTGAATCTGCGGACTGTGAGCAACTTCGTTTCGGCTGTGCCAGATACGATAGGCCTCTGTTGCCCAGAAGATCCAACTAAACCGCCTAAACATAAAACCCTTGAAGCGATAGCGGCTTTTTGTTGACAAGGGCAATCGCCGATAAAACCAGAGCCCCACACGATACGTGCCACGTGCGAAAGCGCGGAGAAGCCGTCCAGGCAGGGATGCGACCCACCAGATCACCCGCTTTAGCGCACGCAGTGGTGCCATCATCCTCCAGGAGGTTGAGCTCAAGAGCGCTGCGATAGCTCGGTCCCTGTCCGCGATTTGCTCTTCAACCCGGGCCTTCTCAGTTTCCAGTTCACCGATCTGCCGCTTTGCATTGGCAAGGGCCTGCTCATGTTCCCCCACGGCGGTTTTCAGTTCCATGACCTCCACGCGCTGCCGTTGTAGCGCCTCGCCGAGGGCCTGGTTCCGCTCCTCAATTAGCCCTTCCAGTCGTCTTGCTTCCGCGTGCTGCCGCTCGCTTGTCTCGTGGTACTGAGCGGCCTGTTGCTCGAACTCAACAATCCGGCGCTCCGCTTCGCTAAGGGCCTGGGTCCGCTCGCTTACCGCTGTCCTTAGATCCCCGATCTCGGCCAATTGCCGCTCCAGCATCGCGCCATCTTGCTGATTCTTCTTCTCAAGCGTCGTGAGTTGCTGTCGCACCTCGCCAAGGGCCTCGACCCGCGATTCAATTAACCCTTCCAATCGTCTCAGTTCTGCTTTCTGCTCCTGGATAGTCTCGGTATAAGTAGCAACCCGCTGTTTCACCTCAACACGTCGCTCGCCCTTCTCCAGGACACGATCCTGCTCGTGAATATGTCCCTCTAACCTGACAATATCTTTATTCAGGCGCTCGATTTCTTTATGCGCTGTACTGAGATCGCCCTTTAAACGACCAAGCTCCTCGCTCCGCGCCGCCGCCTCTGCGGTATGTTCAACCAACCCTTCCTTCTGGTTCTCGACTAATTGCGTAAACTCCTGCCGCACCCGGTTAATCTCTTCTAACCGCGCATCTGCTTTTGCTTTGACGCATTCAATCTGTGTCTTTGATTGACCTAATTCTTCCTTAACTCGCTGCAGTTCATGGTTTCGGTCCGCGACCGTAGTCTGCAGCTGTTCACGCTCAACATCGACCCGCTGAGCCCATTTTGCTGTCTCCAACCAGGTCCAATAGAAATCATCCTGGGAATCAATGTATACTGAGTCGAGCGCCTTGCGCAGCCGTGGACTTTCAGTGTTTCCACATACACCTATTATGTAAATGGGGTCCTTTAGAGTTATGGTACCCGGCACAACATGCTGAGTGTTGTTTTCACCTAGGGTATAAGCCATATACTGCTTTGCCGCCTTACCCTCAATTGGTGTAATAAAAGACCCGCCAGCAAGCCTCTGACCAAATAATCTGACATGCTTAAAGTAACGTCCTAGCAACCTTTCAAATTCAGCGAGTGCTAGTTCTTTGATATGAAACTCGTTATCATTTCCCAGCCGCCCCGAGTATACATCCCGATCCGGCGATGAAATTATCATCAAGCCGTCCGGCTTTAGAACACGGCGTATCTCCGACAGCATCTCTTCTTGCATGTTGTGATGCTCAATCGTCTCGAAAGACACTACTACATCAACGGTATTCTTCTTAAGAGGAATGGCATCGCAACTACCGCGAACAAACTTTAACTTCGGGCCTATATATTTCTGTGCCGCATGCTTAACTGTCTCAGCATCAACATCCACGCCGATAACATTCTTTGCTCTATGTGCAAGAATGTAACTTCCATAACCCTCTCCACAAGCGATGTCTAAAACTATCGCACCACTTACAAGCTCCCTTGCCACAGCGTAGCGGTGAAGATGCTCGTATCGCATCTCGCCGCCAAGTGATGGCAAATATCTTTCGCCAGTAAAATCCATGTCCTCATCGCTCACAAGCTATTACTCCGACTTACGTCACCCCACATGTCATTAAAAAAACACGCTGACTGAGCCTACATTAAGATGTGCTCCTTAGCTGCTTCTATGAAGAATTGCACACCTCCGAGATGACCAAGGCTCGTATTCGTATACACTGCCATTGCTACATCCGAGAAACCTGCCTCTTTGATCCAATCCATCAACTCCCATCCAAAATCCGTAAACACGAGCGACCCTTCGTCTGCCACAGGATTGCCGTGGTATATAGGCTCGCTGTAATGCAATACGTCCCCATCCACGATCTGCGCTCGGGTGGTATTCTTGTCCCAATCTGTCCCAAATGGTACCGTCATAATAAGATGGCCATTGTTCGTCAGGACCCGCCAGATTTCACTCAGTGCCTTACGAGGGCGGTTCACGTGTTCCAGTACGTCATTACTCACTATGACGTCGAAAGATTCATCCGAAAAGCTCATTGCTTCTATGTCTTCATGCCGGATTCCGTTCACGGTTGTTCCCGACTTTAGACCAGGCCCTAAGTATTCGCTACCCAAACAACGCTCTTGCCCAAAAGTTCCATTACACCACGCAAAAAACGGTGTGACTTGCTCCATTAAATAGATGTGTCGTCGATTCTCTGTAGTGTCCTTGGTCACGATATCTCTTAACCTTACCGCTGCAGCCCTCTGTCGATTGTTTAGGCCACATACCGGACATACCAACCGCTCCCGCCAGTTAGGAATCCATCCCTTCTCTAGTTCTTGCGCCCCACATTGCCGATCAACAATAAAATCGCGTTCGGCCCCACAGACGCTACAATATCCTGCTAGCTTAAAGTGCGTAACCGTAGCTTGTTGCTCGATGGTGATCCGCTCACACTCTCGCGCCTCCCGTACAATTTCAGACGCTCCGATTGCTATGAACTCCTCCTTTGTCCGTGCAAGCGAAATTGGTAGCACCTCGTTCATCTTATCCATCGTCAAAACTCGCCGTGCGAGTCTGACGAGTACAAGCCTCCGTGCGCGGAGTAAAAACGTCTGAGCCGCCACTTTCCAGTCGTTCATATCGCTTTCTAGCTCGTTGAAAAAAACGGTTGCCGTGCCCACCGACTAACATTTGCGACAGACTCTTTTCTTGCTGCTTCTTACGCACTCGCACTGAGGAACTCTTCCTTTAGCGCCTAGCCCGTATCGCAAGCGCGGCCGGGTATTCATAAACGTCAATGGTACATGACTTAAATCCCGCTTCAATTGCAAACCTCCATACGTCGCTACCAAATTCCGTGTATACTAGCATATCAGGACGACATTCCCCTGGAGCTCCATGATAACTTGGCGGCAGTCCGTCCCTACTCCGGCTTAGTCGCCCAACGATAACAGGGACGGTGAAACAACAGGTTCCGCCAGGCCTTAACACGCGTCTACACTCTCGGAGTCCCTGCACCGGGTCTGAAACGTGTTCCAACGTATCTGAATGAATCACAAGATCGTAGGATTCCGATGGCAGCTCCAGCTGTAGCATATTAAATTCTGGATACGCGACGAACTGGTGGCCAGCCATACGAACCAAAATCGGGTGCAATCCCCCCGCCTCGTTAATTTCAAGTATCTGCATCCCTTGAGCGTTAACATTAGTTGCCCACTGCGCTAGCGGCCCGGGAACTTCTACCGCTTGAACAATGCTCGCTGCCAAGGCAACTGACCGAAGATTACTGCCACACGTCGTACATTGCAGACCTTGCTGCCGGTCTATATATTCTCGTTCATCTCTACTAAGATCCCACTCGGCGGTCAACTCGTCTGTAAGCGCACTTATGTAACTGAATGTCCGTCCACCACAGACAGCGCAGAGGACTGCCTCGTTCGATTCTTTTATTTCTGCATGCATATCGATGCAACCCGTGCGATCTCACCAAGGATACATTGCGCAATCATTACAAGATCCGCTTTTGTCGCGTCAATTCGTACTACCTCTATTCCAATATCGTTGCTGCGTTGGTGCACCATACCACCGCACTAACCTGCATTTCCTTCGTTAGCAACAGCGCTCTCTCTAAAGTCCTGATCGTTGACAACATTAAGGCTGATATCCAGCATTGGGAGGCCAACAAGCCCAAATTGATGTAATGGATTAACATGGCTTTCAAAAAATAGTGCATCATGGATCCAGTGGCGTTGGATGTGATTTTCCTGGGTTCCCTCTGCGATAGCGGCGCATATGGAATATTTCCCGCGTGGCAACAACGGCATTTGAAATTTAAAGCGTGCCTCCAACATATCACCAACACTTAGATGTTTGTCCTCGTCCCTATGACTAAGGAAAGTATTATCGCCAAACAGATACTGGCCAAGCCGATCCTTGATATAAAAACCGACTATTGGTTTCTCAATTTCCCGCTCCGCCTGTACCCGAACTGACAAGATAGCCAATTCCCCTCCTATTACCCACGAAAGTGGCCTTTCCCCCTCATCCAGCATCTGGACGTCAATTATTGTTGCACCACCTTTTCCAAAACCACTTGCTTGCGGGTCAAATGCAAACACTTCGATATCGTTCCGATATTTACTGGCATTTATATACTTTAGCCTCTGATCAAATACTGGCCTGGGCCTTCCGGTATTTGCCATCTTCGCCGATTGCACGCCTACGTCAGATGTTCCCTGCTGCGCCTCGACAGACGCTTCAAGATATTTATCGCAAATCTCCTTAACCTCGCCGAGTAAGCGTGGCTCGCCGTGCTCCAGCCACAGGGCACGATTACACAAGTTCTTCACCGCTCCCATGTCATGGCTTGCAAACAGCACAGTGCCTTTCTTCATGAAGTTTCGAAGAAACCGCATGCACTTTTGCTGAAAAATATGGTCCCCAACCGCCAAGGCCTCGTCGACAATCAGAATGTCCGCGTCCACGTGTGCAGCCACCGCGAACGCCAGCCTTACATACATCCCGCTCGAATACGTCTTTACCGGCTGTTCGATGAATTCGCCGATATCGGCGAAGGCAGTGATGTCATCGAAGCAGGCGTTGATTTGTTCTTTAGTCAGACCCAATACAGCGCCGTTCATATAGACGTTTTCACGCCCGGTAAACTCCGGGTTAAACCCCGCGCCTAGTTCAAGTAATGCTGCAACGCGCCCCCTGACTGTGAGTTCCCCGGACGTTGGTGTTAACGTCCCGCAAATCATCTGCAGCAGCGTTGACTTTCCCGAACCGTTGTGCCCGACGATACCAACGGTTTCGCCGCGATGTACCTCCAAATCGACATCCTTAACCGCCCAGAACTCCCGGTAATATTTACGCCGTCCAAACGAAAGCATCTGCTTTAGTCTATCTTCGGGCTTATTGAAAATCGGATAGGATTTACTTAAGCCGCGGGCTGCTATAGCGATCTCAGATGACATCGGCGAATCCCCGGCGCGTTAGCTGAAACCAGGCGAAACCCAACCAGGCAACTAGAATGCTGATAATCAAGTAAACACCTAGCCCCGTCCAATCCGGCATGTTGCCCCAGATCAGCACGCCACGCCCCTGCTCAACGATGAACGTTAGGGGGTTGAGATATAGCAAAGGACGATACGCCTCAGGCAATGCCGACAGCGGATAAAAAATGGGGGTCAGAAAAAGCATTGCGGTAGTGACAATACCGGTGACTTGGCCGACATCGCGCACGTACACGCCTAGCGAGGCCAGCAGCCATGACAAACCCATAATGAGGATCACAAGCGGCAGCAACACGAAGGGCACCAGTACCGCCGTCCAGTTTAGAGACATATTTACGATTGCAAAGAATACGATTAACACCAGAACGCTCACGACTGCGTGAAAGAGTGCCGATCCCAGCGTTACCCACGGCAGGATCTCGAGAGGAAATACTACTTTTTTTACGTAATTGACATTGCTCAAGACGACGCCCGGCGAGCGGTTGATGCACTCGGCAAACAGCGCGTGAACAATTAATCCTGCGAAAAGCACGATGGCAAACTCCGTCTTACTCGCGGCACCCACACCCCATCTCGCCTGGAACACGACACTAAACACAAACGTATATATGGCAAGCATGAGAATAGGATTAAAGAACGACCACAGCAGGCCCATGATCGAGCCACGATAACGGCCGATGACGTCACGCTTGGTCATCTGCCAGATCAGACCTCGATGCTGCCAGAAGCTGGAAAGCACGAGCCTTGGGCTCACTGACTGGCCTTTAATTCGCATGGAGAGTTACTGCGCAACAAGTCTTCTCGGGCTCGGCGACACCAGGGCGGCCGGCTTCTCATTCAGCACGCTCATTAGATATTGACCGTAGCCGTTCTTGAGCAATGGCCTGGCCAGCGCTTCGAGCTGTTCCGCGCTGACAAAGCCCATGCGAAAGGCAATCTCCTCCACACAGGCGATCTTAAGGCCTTGTCGCTGCTCAATCGTCTCAATAAAGTCCGCCGCTTGTAGCAGCGATTCGTGCGTACCGGTATCCAGCCAGGCCATGCCGCGTCCCAGCTTTTCGACTTGAAGCTGGCCCTGTTCGAGATAACGGTTATTCACATCCGTGATTTCCAGCTCACCTCTTCCTGACGGTTTTATGTCGGCGGCAATATCGACCACCTGGTTATCGTAGAAATACAGGCCCGTCACGGCGTAGCTCGACTTGGGCGTCCTTGGCTTCTCTTCAATGCTCAGCGCCTTGCCGCGGTCGTCAAAATCCACGACCCCATAGCGTTCCGCGTCCTTGACCCAGTATCCAAATACCGTGGCCCCAGTATTCTGCGCCGCCGCCCGCTGGAGTCCCGTGGTCAGGCCCTGGCCGTAGAAGATGTTGTCACCCAGGACCAGGGTGGCATTATCGTCTCCAATAAACTCCCGCCCAATAATAAACGCTTGCGCCAGGCCATCGGGTGAAGGCTGTACTGCGTATCGTATGTTAATTCCCCACTGACTGCCGTCTTTTAACAATCCCTGAAAAAGTGTCTGGTCCTGAGGCGTGGTGATGACCAGAATATCCCGAATGCCGGCTAGCATCAGGGTCGACAGCGGATAGTAGATCATCGGTTTGTCGTAGACCGGCAGGAGCTGCTTGCTAACAACGTGGGTGATGGGATACAGACGGGTGCCTGTACCGCCCGCCAGTATGATCCCTTTCCTTTTACGTTGTCTTTTCATAACAACGCCTCCGATTCGGCTGTTACGTACCCCTTGGCGACGAGATAACGATTCAACGCCTCCTGCCAGGAAGGGATCGGTCCAACGACCGATGCCATTTTAGCGCTATCGAGCGCGCTGTGCGGCGGGCGTTTTGCCGCCGTCGGATACTCGTCGCTGGAAATCGGCGTCACCGTGGCGTCTATCCCGGCCTGCTGAATGATCTCGCGCGCGAACTCGTACCACGTCGCCGATCCCGTGTTCACGGCATGATAGACGCCCGGCTCGGCCTTCTTGTCGAGAACCGCGAAAATCATGTCCGCCACATCTGCCGTCGCCGTGGGCGACATCACAATGTCGCCCACGACACGCACCTCGCCCTTTTCCCGGGCCACGCGCAGCATGGTTTCGACAAAGTTCCCCCCTTTGCCGCTGGCGCCGGCGACGCCGAACAGCGAGGCGACGCGCAGGACATAGACATCATCGTGCGCGCGGCGCGCGAGGGTTTCCCCCATCAGTTTGGAGGCGCCATAGACATTAATTGGGCCCGCGCAATCGGTCTCGACATAAGGGCGTTGGTCATTTCCGCTGAACACGTAGTCCGTGCTGATATGGACCAGCTTCGCGTTCTTGGCCCGACAGGCCTCGGCCATGGCCTTGACGGCGTGAGCGTTGATCGTAAACGCCAATCCGGCGTTGGTCTCAACTTCGTCGGTCTTATGATAGCTCGTGCAGTTGATTAGCACATCAAAATCATGTGAATGCAGCGTCGGCTTGATCTGGTCGACCGCCGAGACGTCGAGGTCCTGCCGCCGCAGCGCGGCCAGCTCAAACGGTCGCGTCCGACGCACATTGGCGCTCAGGATATCCGTGCCAAGCTGTCCGTTAGACCCGAGCAGGAGCACCCTCATAAGTCGATAATCCCTCCGTACATCTCCACGTCTTTGATGATCTTGTGCCACTTCAGCAATTCCTGATACCACTGCAGCGTGATCGTGTCCACGGTTTTGTCCAATTTTCCTGACTCCAGCGCCTCGCAGATCTCCACCACGCCGTCGGAGGCGGTGTACCTGGCGCTGTACCCCGCCCTCTCGAGCTTGCGGAATGACACGCGGTAAGAGCGGTGGTCCGGATCACCGTACCACTCGAGCTCGACCTTCTTCGGCACGGTGGCCGCGACCTCATCGGCCAAGGGTTTCAATTGGTAGTTGTTCGCGTTCGAACCCACATTGAACACCTCGCCATTGATGCGGTCACGCGAGGCACTCAGCATATAACACATGGCACCGGCGGTGTCCTTGACATGGACCATCGGACGCCACTGGCTGCCGTCACGCATCAAAGGCAGCTTCTCTGTCTTCCAGGCACCGTAGGTCATGCCATTGATCGCAAGATCGAATCGCATGCGCGGCGAATAGCCGTAGACCGTCGCCTGCCGCAGCGCCGTTACCGTGAAGCCTTCATCGGCCAGCGGCAGGATGTCCTCTTCCGCCTTGAGGTTGGCCTTGGCATAGGTCGTCAGCGGGTTGGTGGGGCTGGTTTCATCGGCAATCACGCCGGGTTCTTGGAAGCCATATACGCTGCAAGACGACGGGATGATATAGCGCTTTACCTTGTTCTCTTTGGCCAGCTGTGCGACACGGACTCTCGCCGCGTGGTTGATCTCCCAGGTTGCGTTTTGAAAGAGCTCCCCGCTTGGATCGTTCGACAAGGCGGCCAGGTCGATCACATGATCGACCCCGGAAAGATGCCCGTCTTGGATCTTGCGGTTGTCCTCTTTTACGAGCTCGAGCCGGTCATGTTCTGGCAAAAGGTCGCGTCCGAAGAAGAACCGGTCGAGCGCCCTCACCTGATAACCCTCTTTCAGCAACATCGGAACGAGTGTCGTCCCGATATAGCCACCAGCACCAGTCACTAATACCCGTTCCATTGTCTACTGCCCTCAAAAAAAGTTATTAAACTAGAGAAAATTATTTAAAATGGATATTCGAGTTCCGAAAAAGTCGGCTGGCGCTTATCTTTGTCCGAAAGCACCGCCTCCTCAATATTGATGGGCCATTCGATGGCCAACTCCGGATCATTCCACAAAATGCCATAATCATTTTCCGGCGAATAGTAATTGGTGACCTTATAAATCACCTCCGTATCCGGTTCAAGGGTACAGAACCCATGCGCGAATCCAATCGGCACCAGGATTTGATTCCAGTCATCGGCGCTCAGCGTTGCGCTGATGTGTTTGCCAAAGGTCGGTGAATGCCGGCGCAGATCGACGGCGACATCGAAGATGGCGCCCTTCACCACGCGCACCAGTTTGTCCTGTGCAAAGGGCGGTATCTGGAAATGTAGACCCCGTATCGTACCTCGTTCGGCGGATAGCGAGTGATTGTCTTGTACGAAGTCGAGATCTATGCCCGCCTGTTCCAATACACTCTTGTTATATGTCTCGGAGAAAAAACCCCGGTGATCCCCAAACTTTTTAGGTTTGACAATTTTGACGTCAGGTATTGCTAATTCCACAATTTCCATTTTGGTCTCAGCTAATTCTCTAGCTAGGCGGCAAGCCGGTCCATATGGTCGGCAAGATATTCCGTGAACGGGATCGAACAGGTAAACGCGGGAGACACGGCATTGAGTACGTGGAAGGATCGTTCGTCGCCCTCAAAGTGGAAATCCATCTCCAGCCGCCGTTGACGCGTATTAACAAGCTGTGCTCGTATGCCTGGCTGACCCCAACTCCGATAATTCTGTTCGGCAACGCCGCGAACCAGCGCCGAAGCCAGCCTGATCAGTTTAGGCCGGTGGTACTTTTTCAACTCGCTCCAGGCAAGTGAACGAAACCCAAAATCGTTGCGGGCAAACATCGCGATTTCACGACCGATAATCTCCAGGCATTCTTTAAGCCTGAAGTTGGAAAATCCGTTGTAGTGTTCTCGCCAGAAGGCGGGGATCGCCGTCGGCCCGATCTTGACCTTGCCATCGACACTGATCGTGTAGTGCACGCCGAGAAAAGGATTGTTGAGATCCGGAACCGGATAGACATTGGTTTTCAAGGTTGCATCGCCTTCATTTGCGTACAGGTACAGCCCCTTGAAAGGCAGGATGCGATAGTCCTTCGAAAACCCAAAGTCGCGGGCAATCTTATCGGCATAGAGCCCGGCTGCATTAATGATGTAGCCGGCGGAAATGATTCCGCGGGAGGTCCGCACGCCGTCTGGCTCGCGCCGCAGATACGCCGTGTCGGCGAGTATTTCAATCCCTTGGTTTCGGGCATCCTTGATCAGGGACGCCACGATCTGGGAGGGATTTACAGATGCAGTCGTGGGTGAATAAAGGGCGTGCTGATGGGTCTTTGCGCGGGGCTCGATTTCTCTGGCTTCTTTCTCCGTGAGCTCGTAGAGTTCAACTTGATTATTATTTGCCCTTATCAGAAGTTCTTTCAGCCCGGCGAGGTCTGCCTCGTCCCTTGCCACCACCAGTTTGCCGCAAGGATTGATGTGCAGGCCGCGTTGGTGGCAATACTCTGTGAGGCGTCGGTTGCCATCGCGCGCAAATCGGGCCTTTAGGCTATCCGCGCTATAGTAGAACCCAGCGTGCAATACACCGCTATTGCGGCCGCTGGCGTGGATGCCGCAGTCTTTCTCTTTCTCGATCAAGGTGACTCGGCTATCGGGATATCGCTTCTTGGCCTGTAACGCCAAGTTCAAACCAATTATCCCACCGCCGATCACCAGAAAATCGGTCGACCAGGCCATGCGCGCCCCCTATAATAATGTTGTTATCGTCGCGTCCTATGCTACGGCTCCCGCAAAAGGTGCTCGGCCTCTAGCGTCATTTCATTACGGAATTAACCGCCTGTTCGTGCCTGCTTCCAGCCGCGGCCCGTAATGCGGCCGCTGCGTTCCTGGCGCGCAACAGACGTGGTAGGGGAATGCCTGTAATGCCATCTTTAAGACACTGTCGGACAACGTACGTCCCAATGAAACCAGCGCCTCACGTAACACGCACCAGTGGTCTCCACCACTGTTAGTACGATCGTCACCTTTTTATTATTAACACCCCCGAACGTTGGTACTATAAGTAATAACCGGTCAGGGGTAAATGGTATTTTTTCACAATTTTGCTGCTCTTCAGCCCGCATGGGGCCGGACCCCGCCGGGCGGGTTTGGGGCCGCCTTCGTGCCTTCAATTGTGCCGGGCGACACGTTCTCGATTTGAACGCCAAGACCGCTGTGTTCACCATGAACAGGCAATGACCCGCTAACACAACGTTCAACAAGAAATGCCTCGCGCATACGATTTGGCACGCCCCCAACGTCGGCGTTTCTGACCCGCAGCGCGGCGGTATGGACCCTTAAATACGGCAATGTCAGCATACGGACCGGGATGGCGGTCTGGAGAGCGTTTACGCCCATTGATAGACTCATACCCCCCTGCCCGGCCCCGGAGCTGGCACCCCGCGACCCGGGTCATGTCAGCGTGTTCCGCAAAGCCCGCGGCCTCAAACAAGGGACCAAGGGTGCCGGTGTCCGGCCAGGCGGTGCCCCGACTCGCGGCCAACCCCTTAGCAAAGAGGCAAAAGGGAAACTCAGCGTGATTTCTTTGCTTTCACTGCCACTTTAATTAAAGCGGCCCGGACCGATCCCCAACGGCCGCCACCCTGACCTTACCGGGCCCGGTTTGCTAAGATATGGGTTTTCTCGCTCGGGACAGCGATGGGTTCGAAGACACGCGCTCCACAATCTGCCCCGATCGGCACTGCCAAGGTGCCCAATTTTATCGATTGGCGCTCCGCCGGCGACGGATCGGATTACCCGGCACCCTGATCGCGTATGGCGACCGCCGGGGACGGGCCGGCGAACACCGACCGGACAACATTCGGAGTATTTTTTATACTTTTCAGTCACTTAGCAAAGTTCAGGTATCGCAGTCCTGATTTACCAATCGACAAATACGACAAATACTATGACAGGCGCACACCGCAGGCCCCGCATGACAGCACAGATGCCAACGCCCTCAGTCCGACGACCCAGCGTTAACGCCGGCTAGCGCCATGGGACAATTACTGCGCATCGCGATCATCCTGATCGGCATCTGGCTGGTGATCCGGATGATCAAAAAGGCCTTGGCACGCCACTCGAGGGGCCGGGCACCAGGGGCTTCGGCGCAGAAAATGCTCGCCTGCGATCACTGCGGCGTGTATCTCCCGCAATCCGAGGCCGTTTTTGACGGCGACAAGGCCTATTGCTGCAAGGATCACCTGTTGGCCGGACGCGGTCCGGGCGCGTAATGCGTGAGGTTTTGCGAGAGGGAACAAACTGTGCTACTTCAAATGTATGGATATGCAAGGCAGCACAATAAAATCGCCCCCCAGGAAGGCCAAGGCAAGACCCAGCCCAGCGCCGGCGCAAGACTGGAAACTGCTTCAATTGTTCAACATCTACCGCCTGGTTATCAGCGCAGCCGCCCTCAGCATCGCGCTTTTTGCCGGCATTATGCCTCCGTTTGGCACCGCCGACCAGGGGCTCTTTTTATACGCCAGCCTGACCTATTTTATTGTCAGCCTCTTCGGCGTGGAGATCACGCGCAGCCGCAAGCCCGACTGCGACACCCAGACCGGGGTCTTCGCCTTCGCTGACATTACTTTTCTGACGCTTTTGATACATGCCAGCGGCGGCCTTAAAAGCGGTCTCGGATTGCTTTTGATCGTCGCCATTGTCGGCGTCAGCCTGATACTGGGCAAGCGCATGACCGTGTTCTTCGCGGCGCTGGCCACGATCGCCACCCTGCTGCAACACACCTGGGGCGTGCTGACCTCGAATATACCGCTCAGCACAGTGGCCGGCGGGCTCCCCCAGGCGGGAATGCTGGGCATCGGATTGCTCGCGATCTCCGGCCTGAGCAATGGCCTTGCCCGGCGCCTGCGGGTAACCGAGGCGCTGGCCGAGCGCCGTGGGACCGACCTGGTTAATCTGGCGAATGTCAACGAACAGATCATCCGACGTATGCAGACCGGCGTCCTCGCTTGCGATACCCGCGGGCACATCGGGATGATCAATGAACGGGCCCGCGTGTTTCTCGGGATCCCCGAGACAGAAAAAAACAAACCGCAACTGGCAAGCATTGCGCCGGAATTGTTGGATACGCTCAAGCAGTGGCTGGAAAACCCCGGCGGCCAATTGAAAAAACCTTTCCGCAGCAAGCCGGGCTACGTGCTCTTGCCCCGGTTCGTGATGTTGGGCAAGAAGCAGCGCTCCGCCATCCTGATTTTCATCGACAACACCGCGTTGTTGAAACAACAGGCGCAACAGTTGAAAATTGCCGCGCTCGCCCGCCTCACCGCGAGCATCGCCCATGAAATCCGCAACCCGCTCGGCGCCATCAGCAATGCCGCGCAACTGCTCGGCGAATCCACGGACCGACATGCCGACGACCAGCGTCTGGTGCAGATCATCCAGGACCACGCCCGGCGCATGAACGTTATCGTGGAAAACATCACCCAGCTCGGCCGGCGGGACCGCGTCAACCAGCTTCCGCTGAGACTGGCCGTCTGGGTTCAGGAATTCATCGAGCAGTACACGGAACACGCCAAGCTGCAGGCAGAGGCGATCTCGTGGAGCGGCCCGCAGGATCTCGTAGTATGTGTGGATCCCGACCAGCTTTATCAGGTGGTCGTCAATCTGTGCGAGAACGCCCTGCGCCATTGCCCGCCGTTCACCGGCGGCGAACCGCTAATTCGTCTACACTTTGGTACAACGGAGGACGGTAAACCGTACCTGGAGGTCATCGATCGCGGGTCCGGTATCCCGCCCGACATCATGGAGAATATCTTCGATCCGTTTTTCACCACTACGCCCCAAGGGACAGGGCTGGGGCTGTATATCGCCAGGGAATTGTGCGAGGGCAACGGCGGCGGCCTGGAACACCTGCCCGGTAACGAGGTTGGCGCCCGTTTCCGCGCCACCCTTGCCAAGGCCGAGGAATGCGGCGGGTAGGACCAGCGATGAAAAAACAAGTCTTGATTGTTGACGACGAGCCGGATATTCGTGAGCTGCTGGAGCTCACACTCGGGCGCATGGACCTGGAGACCCGCTCGGCCGCCAATCTGGAGGACGCGCGCCATTTGCTCGGGCAATTCGAATTCGATCTGTGTCTGACCGATATGCGCCTGCCCGACGGCAACGGCATTGATCTCGTGCGCGAGATGCAGGAACAATACCCGCAACTGCCGGTTGCGGTCATCACCGCCTTCGGCAACATGGAAACGGCCGTCAGCGCCCTCAAGGCAGGTGCCTTTGACTTCGTCTCCAAACCCGTCGACATCAATGACCTGCGCAACATCGTGCGCTCGGCGCTGCGGGTCAGTAAAACCCCCGTACAGACCGGCAAGCGCCACGGCGCGAACAAGATGCTCGGCGAATCGGCCGCCATCCGGGACGTGCGCGCGAAGATCGAAAAACTGGCACGCGGTCAGGCGCCGGTTTATATCAGCGGGGACTCCGGTACCGGCAAGGAGCTCGCGGCCCGGCTGATCCATGAGCTGGGACCCCGTTCCGTCAAACCCTTCGTGCCGGTCAATTGCGGCGCCATTCCCGAACAGCTCATGGAAAGCGAGTTCTTTGGGCACAAGAAGGGCAGCTTCACCGGCGCCACCCATGATAAAGAGGGCTTGTTCCAGGCCGCCGACGGCGGCACCCTGTTCCTGGACGAGGTCGGCGACCTGCCCTTGCACATGCAGGTCAAGCTGCTGCGGGCCATCCAGGAGAAGACCGTGCGCCCGGTGGGCACGCAGGCGGAGATTTCCGTCGATGTGCGCATTCTGAGCGCCACCCACAAGAACCTGCATGAGCTGGTCAAGGACAACAAGTTCCGCCAGGATCTCTACTACCGGATCAACGTGATTGAGCTGCCCATCCCGAGTCTGCGTGAGCACCCGGACGACATCCGGGCGCTCGCCGAACAGTTGTGCGACAAGCTCGCGGCGACCCATGGCGTGAGCCCGCCCAGGCTCTCCGCAGAGGCGCTCGACGCCCTGTCGCGCTACGATTTCCCCGGCAATGTGCGGGAGCTGGAGAACGTCCTGGAGCGCGCCATGACCCTGTGCGACGGCAAGGAAATCACCGCCGATGACCTGCAGTTGCCCGCGGCGGGCACGTTTGCCGATGCGGCCCAGTCCGCGCCGTCCGAATCCGAATCGCTGGATGACTACATTCAGCGCCTGGAACGCAGCGCCATCGAGGAGGCCCTGGCCAAGACCAGCCAGAACAAAACGGCGGCGGCGAAGCTGCTCGGCATCACCTTCCGCGCGCTGCGCTACAAGCTGGAAAAACTCGGCATTGACTAGCCCGGCCAGGGCTTTATTAGTAAATGTTAATATGACCCTTGCGGCGTTCTTAGCAAGTATCGGCACCGCCTGCCGGAATACGTCACCCCAAAAGGGCACCTTGCTACGGGCCGGCGGTTTGCGATTTCGCAAGCCGGGCACGAAAGTGCTTAATGCCATGGAGGTTTTTGATACAGCGCCCGGCCGCCGCGATAAGCGGCCCCGCTGGCATGCATCGTGCACATATAATTAGGTGGAAAGTGCGCAGCGAGCGTCAAGTTGATTAATGACGATTTTCTGCTACTTCCATATAGACCTTGGTTTATCAACTGATCGGCGAGGGAATCGCGGCAAGCACCGGCCCGCCACGGAAAACGGGCTTGTGCACCAAGCGGTCCAGGGAGGACCGGCTGGTATTTCCCGGGATCACCTTGCCAGAGAATTACCGAAAATTGGAGGCTCCTAAATGAGAAAGTTTCAAGCAGGTTTTACACTGATCGAGCTGATGATCGTGGTCGCGATTATCGGCATTCTGGCGGCCATCGCCATCCCGCAGTATCAGGACTACACGGTCAGGGCGCGTGTGTCCGACTGTGCCGCAGCCGGTTCAGCCATTAAGACCAATGTTGCCCTGGCGCTGCAGGAAGGCACTATGCCGGCGGGCGGCGGTAATCTGAATAATGACCAAAGTATCGGTGTCCAGGCCGCCGTATCCTACCAAACGACGAACATCGCTGAAATTGTTGTTAATGCTGTCACCCCTTCGGCCCTGACTCCTCCTAACGCCAGCGCCTGGGATGTCACCATCAGGTGCCAATTTAACCGAGCCATCCTGGCAGGTTATGACCCGGGTACAGACTACTTCCTTACCTTCGTCAATCGTGACACTTCGGGTGTGGTTCGCTGGGTCACGGATACCCGTACTCCCAATACAACCCTGCTTGGGAAGCATCTACCGAAAAACTAGTACCGCATAACAACCGCAGTACCAACCCGGAAGCCCCCCTCAAGGGGGCTTCTTTATTGGGCTTGCCGAATTATTTCACTACACTCTTAATCATGGGTATTGGCGAACGACAACGGCAAGTCTTCCATGGCGCGCTTGCGCTCGCGCTTTTCATCACTGCCCTTGCCTACCGTCCCGGCCTCAACGGGCCCTTCGTATTCGATGACCTGACCAACCTCATCGACAATCCTGCACTGCAACAGGCGGAATTCAGTTTCGATGCGCTGAAACATGCGGCGCTATCCAGGGACTCGGGAACCCTGCGCCGCCCGGTGGCGATGCTGAGCTTCGCGCTGAATGCCGCCTTCGCCAAATTCGATGTCTTCTACTATAAGCTCACCAATCTGATCATTCACTTGCTCAACGGACTGGGGATTTACTGGCTCAGCCTGCGATTGCTGAGACGCTACCAAGCGCAGCAACCGGACCCCAGCAGCATGCCAATAGCAGCCCATTGGTTGAGCCTCGCCACCTGCGCCGTGTGGCTATTGCATCCCCTCAATCTGACATCCGTATTATATGTCGTACAACGCATGAATAGCCTCGCCACGCTGTTCACACTTTTCGGTTTAATTGGGTATACCCTAGGCAGAGAACAAATCATACAGGGCATGCGCAGGGGCTTTACCACGATTGTGCTGAGCCTGCTACTGTGTGGCGGACTCGCGGTATTCAGTAAAGAAAGCGGTGTGCTGCTTATACTCTATATCATCGTTATCGAAGCCATATTTTTCCGCTTGGCTGCATCACCACGGTTACAGCAATCCTTCCGCTGGTTCTTCTATGTCTTATTTGTAGCACCGCTGATAATTGGCTTGATAGTGATTTTATTTAACGCCGAAAACGTACTCGGGCTTAAGCAATATCAGTACTATCCCTTTACCCTCACGGAGCGCCTGCTGACCGAGGCGCGCGCACTGTGGTTTTATCTGCGGCTGATTGTGCTACCGGACATCACGCAAATGGGGCTGTATCATGATGACTTCCCCATTTCCCGCGGCCTGTGGCATCCGCCATCCACGCTGTTTGCCTGTATTGGGACTATCGCTTCGCTCGCAGTTGCGATAGCCTACTTCCGCAAGGTCCCAATTCTTAGTTTCGGCATCTTCTGGTTTTTTGTCGGCCACAGTCTGGAGTCCACCATTGTCCCATTGGAGCCCTTGCATGAACATCGTAATTATCTGGCGCAATTTGGTATTTTATTTGTGTTAATTTTCTATTATGTGCACTTCGCTTTTAGATACATTTCATTCAACAGGGCCGCGCTACGCTTTGTACCGCTGTTCTTGTATATTGTGCTTTTGGCTCACGGAACCTACGCCAGGGCAGGGCAATGGGCGAATGAATTTACATTATATGCCAAAGATGTCAAAAATCATCCAGATTCTGTCAGGGCCAATACAATGCTGGCAATCTTGTTGCATGATAATAAACAATACGACACTGCGGCTACCTATTTTTCCATAGCGGCAACTTTGGACTCCGTCAACCCTAGGCCCATCATACGCCTGATACAAAACCAGTATATCGCTGGCAACACTATTCCCGGTGAATGGCTCACTGAACTCGATAGGCGTTTGCAGTCCTCGCCTTTCCATGTGACCACGATATCGACTTATGTTCCATTATTGAATGCGACCCGCAATCAGTCTACATTGAATTTGCAACTTGCAGTACTATTTTCCAACTACATCGAGAATAAAGCGGTTATACATAATGGCAGTTGGGCCCATTATGGTTATCTTCAATTAGCGAAAAACTACAGGGCCACTAATAATCCTTCCAAGGCCCTGTTGTATCTCTCCAAGGCCGTAGCGCTAAGGCCAAAGTGGGTGTATTTTCTCGATAGAGCTGAACTCTATTTTGAGTTAAAACAGAATAACAAGGCTCAGGACATGCTTGATAAATTAGCTGCGCAGGATAAAAATCTAGAGCCAAAAAAACTACAAAGACTGGAAAGGCTGCGTGAAGAATTAAAGGCGTCCTCTGGCAATTAAGACATAGATTATTCTGCGACTATGACTCATAGCAATACAAAACCTTCTATTTCGATTATCCTCCCTGCCAGGAATGAGGCCGAGAATCTCGCGAACCTCCTTCCACAGCTTAAAAAGCTGTCTCTAGATGCCGAGATAATCGTAGTTAACGATGGATCGGAGGACGATACGCAGGCCGTCTGCAAACAACATCAAGTTCGCATCTTAAATCACCCGTACAGCATGGGTAATGGCGCAGCAATCAAAAAAGGGGCGCGTACCGCAACGGGTGATATCCTGGTTTTCCTGGATGCGGATGGCCAGCACAATCCCAGTGATATCCCAAAACTGCTGGACAAACTAGCTGAAGGTTTTGATATGGTAGTGGGCGCGAGACAAGCAAAAGGACATGCCTCATTCGCAAGACGCATAACAAATAAATTGTATAACAGAATTGCGTCATTTATGACTGGTTTCAAAATCGTTGATTTGACATCAGGCTTCCGGGCGGTCAAAGCCAAAAAATTCCGCAGATTTCTTTATTTACTGCCTAATGGCTTTTCTTATCCCACAACAATTACTATGGCCTTCTTCCGCTCCGGCTACTCAATCGCCTACGAGCCTATTGTAGTACAACAGAGGAAGGGGATGAGTAAAATTAAATTATTCCAAGATGGACTTAGATTTTTTATTATTATCCTAAAAGTCGGTGCACTATTTTCACCGATGCGTTTATTCCTTCCTGTTAGTTTTGCATTATTCGCAATAGGCATGCTCTATTATTTCTATACTTATATTTTTTATAATCGCTTCACCAATATGAGCGCATTATTATTCATTTCCTCGCTATTCACTTTTTTAATCGGTATCATTTCAGAACAGATATCATCCATACATTACAAAAACACGAGTGAAGATTATCACGGAGAGAATTAAAATAGCAGCCTTTCTATCCAGGATGATTAAGCATCATGAACATGCTAGATATAAGGCTTGAACGCAGATCGAATTGCATAATCTGGATAAACACAGCAATCATTTTAATTCACTAAATGCCTAATCATTCTTCAATTACAATACTCATGTTGGCTTCGAGCTATCCACGCAATGACAGTGATAGCGCCTCCATATTCCTGCGTCACCTCGCAGAAAGCCTAAAAGCTCAAAATCTAGCTATACACGTCCTTGCACCAGCGGATAAAGTATCTGGAGAGAAGTCTGAAAATGGCATCATCGTTCATCGATTTCGCTATTTCTTTGCACGCTGGCAGAAATTAGCCTACGGATCAGGTGTGCTATCGAATCTAAAACGCAATCCTTTATTATGGTTACAAGTGCCGTTGTTTATTGGATCGATGTTTTTCTCGCTTCTATGGCTGCTAAATAGGATTCGTCCCGATGTGATTCATGCGCATTGGGTTATACCGCAGGGCCTGTTAGCGGTGTTCGCCAAGTCCATTTATAAAATACCAGTAGTGATAACTGTACATGGCACAGACGCTTTTGCATTAAAGAGTAAGTTATTAGAATGGATTAAAAGAATCGCGCTAAGTAAGTGTGACGCCTGGACATCCAACACCCATGCCACAGCGAATAGTGTTTTAATTTATAGTTCTACACCCAAACCGCACATTATTCCTATGGGAGTTGATATCCAACGATTTGCATCGGGAGATCGACAAAAACTGCGCGCACAGATATCTGATAGTGAGTATATAATCTTATTTGTAGGTCGGCTTGTTGAGAAAAAAGGTGTTACTGATTTAATCACCGCATTTTCACTACTACCCTCTGCGATACAGCAGAAAACCAGATTATGGATAATAGGTGATGGCGACCAGTCCAATCAACTCCGTGCGCTATCCAAGGAGTTGGCATTAAGCGATAAAATTACTTTTCTTGGCATGATCCCTAATTACGATCTACCCGATTATTATTCTGCTGCCGATCTATTTGTTGCCCCTTCAATCATAGAAGGGCAAGGCGTAGTTTTCCTAGAGGCTGCGGCAGCAAAACTTTGTGTTGTATCCACTTCGGTAGGCGGAATCTCCGAGGTAATCGACGATGGCGTGACTGGAATCCTGGTTGCCCCAGAACATCCAGGAGAACTCGCGCAGAGTATCGGAAAAATATTGACAGACCAAAGCTTACGTCAACAACTTGCCGAGCAGGCCTATCGTAGGCTAGTTGATACCTATAGTTGGGATAGTATTTCCAAGGATTTCAAACAGTTATTTCAAGAATTATCTCGTTCAATATCGTAGAAGCCGCGCATGGCATTGCGCTGTTCTGAATAAGAGCATAGCAAAGCTTGCTTTAACAAATATAAATATAAGCTACAATCCATAATACATTCGCAAGATCAATAAAGCATAAAATATGCTTATAGTCTGAGAAAAAAGATCGTGAAAATATGGTTCCCAGTTATTCAGGGTGGAAGTGGTTCAGATGTCTATACCCTGCGACTAGCAAATTGTTTGCAGAGTATTGGCTTAGAGACAGCAATATCATGGTTTGATAGGCGCTACCAGTTTGCGCCTTTTTTACTACAAAAGGTCAATCTGCCACCAGGCACCAATATTATTCATGCAAATTCATGGAATGCTTTCGCGTTTAAGAGAGAGGGTCTGCCACTAGTTGTAACTGAACATTTAAGTATATTTGATAAGACATTTGCTCAATATAAATCTTTTGGGCAAACTATTTATCATAATGCACTGATTAAACGTTACGAAAAACGCTCATTCGCCTCTGCTGATGCAATAACTGCCGTTAGCCATTATGTAGCAGATAGCATAAAATCCATCTACAATCTCTCATCTATTAATGTCATTTATAATTGGGTAGATATCAATTTTTTCAAACCGGCTATTGGCAGTAAAAAAAGGTCCAATCGATTCACACTTCTGTTTGTAGGTAATACGTCTAGACGCAAGGGCATTCAATTACTGAAACCGATAATGAGTAGACTCGGTGATGGCTTTGAATTAAACATTGTAGGCAACTTGAAGAGTGAAAATACTCTTACGTCGACGGACAATATTCACTATAGCGGATATTTAGAAGGTGAGGCTCTGCTTAGAGCCTACCAGGAGTGCGATGCCTTATTATTTCCTACCCGACAAGAAGGATTTGGTTTGGTCGCAATAGAAGCCATGGCATGCGGTAAACCCGTTATTTCAACAAATAATTCTTCGCTACCTGAGATAGTAATAGATAATGAAACTGGAATTCTATGCAACACTGATGATATAGACGCTTTTGTTTATGCCTGTCAGCATCTAGCCAGTAACCAGAATATTGTTACTCAATTCGGAAAGGCAGGAAGAAAGCGCATGGAATTGCTATTCACCGAGGAGAAAATAATTCCACAGTACATAGATTTATATAATTCGATTTTAGCTAACAACTCAAATTGAATAAAGAAATGGCCAAGGCCTCTATAGTCATTCCAGTACTCAACCGGTGGGAGCAAACCAGACGCTGTCTTGAAGCGATACACAATAGCGTTAATATCGTTATTCCAGAAATTATTGTCATTGATCATGGTTCGACCGATGCAACAGCGGAATCACTTTCCAAGGACTTTCCTAATGTTCGCCATATCATTGCCGATCCCGAGTTATGGTGGGCCGGCGCAGCAAATCTAGGGATAAAGACCGCGATTGAAAATAACGCAGAAAGAATAATTCTATTGAATAATGATTGTTATGTTCATCCGGAAACGATTGCCGTATTATTGGCACATAGTAAAACAAATCCGAATTCTGTTATTGCGCCGGTTCAAGTCCAGCTAGGCAGCAACAAGAGCGTGATTAGAGTCACAACATGTTTTTTACTCGGTTTTCCTACAATCATCTATCCACCATTCTTGATACCTAAGAACAGCGATAATAATTTAATCGAAACCTCTCTAATTATAGGGGGGCGTGGCGTAGTGATCCCGACATCGATTATCAAGAAAGTCGGGCTTATGGCTGAAGATGCCCTACCCCATTACGGCGCAGATCATGATTTTTATTTACGATGCCGCTATTTACATATTCCGCTTTATATCGCACTAGATAGCAAGATAGAGGTGGACAATAGCCATAGCAGTTCGGCATCAGATTTGCAATCGATGACTCTGCATGATTTCAAATTATCTTTAACAAATAGGCGGTCGCATAGGAATTTTCATGATATCACCGCATTATTCAAACGTCATTATCCTATTAGGCAGCTTTATTGGATAGGTGCTGCTTTAAACCTAGTTAGATATTTTAGTATTTTTTTATGGCATAGAACGATTGGAATTTTTTCTAGTAAATAATTGTAAAATGGGCTAATTCTAAAAGATTTATTTATTTTTTATATGCCATCGAACTGTATAGTTCTGCTAATGACTTCAAATACGCGGCCTCGTTTCTGAATTTAGCATTCAGGATCATATGATAATCACTCGCCCATATTGATTCTTTTTTTGTGAATATCGACATACAATCGATCATGCGCCGTGTATGCCAATTCACAATCTCCTGGCTTAGGCAGTGCAAGCATGCAGCATCGGCATAGTCATAGAACTTTTCTGCTGTCATGCTCGCAGCGCGCCAATGTAGGGACTTCTCGTTCAAGCCAATGTATTTACTGAGACTCTTTATTGCGTTTGGGAGACGATTGATAAAAGTTAGTAATTTGTAGTTTCCAAGATTTGAGTGATGAATGAATCCAACACCATTAGGTGTTAACTTTTTGCTCAATTCATATAAATATGATTTTATGACAGCTTCCTCTGCGTGCACCAAGGAATCAAAACTAAATACGAAATCGACTGAATTATCTTCTACCATATCAAGGTCAGTCCCACTATTGACATAATACTCAATATGTTGGGCGTCAGCGAAACGCTCCTTACAGGCCTCAATGCACTTTTCAGAAATATCGACAAGGATCAATTTTTTACTGTAATTCATAAGGAATTGACTCCAACGACCAAAGCCTGGAGCTATCTCTAGTATCGTTGAGGCTGGCAAAAAATTATGCAGCCTTGGAAGGAGACTGCCATACCACTGCATATCAACGCCGCCCCAAGACTCAGACCACTCATCGCCCTGTTGCTCCCAGGTATACCAAGTATTCCAGGCATACTTATTCTCTTCTATAGTTGCCATAGTAATAAACGTTTATTCCTCAAGATCAAGGATGCCATACATAAATTATGGCCACTACGATTTAGTATTGTCATCAATATTAATTCTCCACCATTTCATTATACAACCAATGATAGGATGTTTTTGCAATCTGCGCAGATAGGCATGACTGCAAGCTAATAACTCTTGAATTTCTGCGTAATCTTCCGCCAGTTCTTCTAATGCTCCAATATTTGTATCATGTAGCTTATCGCTCCACTTCCGCTGCACGATGCCTTTTATGCATTTTGCCCGTTCTGCTATTGCGTCTTTGGTGTGCACCAGACATTTAGCATTATCGTGAACTCGGTATGAAGCCAATATTTTTTCTGTTATCAAAGGAGGAGAAATTCGATACATCCTTTCCCATAAAGCAAGATCCATCGCGTAATGCAAATCCTCATCAAGAGGACCAGCTAGTGTCCACATCGCACGTGTCCAGGCTGTTGATTGTTGCGGGAACCAGTCAATACCCCAATGCATAAAAGTTGTATGCGCAATATGTCCAGGAGTGCGAATTCTCAGATTTTTACCTCTTTTATTAATGATGCTTGCTGCGCCAATTAACCACTGAGGTTTCGATACATCAGAAAACATTTCTGCAATAATGTGTAACGCCCCTGGTTCGAGCATGTCATCAGAATTAATCCAACATAAGATATCACCTGTTGATTTGGCAAAACCTTTATTGATTGCATGAGATTGACCATTATCAACTATACTTTCCCAATAATATAAATAAGGTTCATACTTTTTAATTATCTCTATACTCTTATCTTGGCTTTTTCCGTCTATAATAATATATTCCAATGCAGGGTAAGACTGATCTAGCACACTGCGTACTGTTGACTCCAGATACTTACCCTGATTGTATGATGGCGTTACAACGCTTATCTTTGGTAGATTGCTCATAATGGTTTATTAAGATACATTGATCACATTATTTTTTCATGTTCATTTATCAATTCATTATAAAGTCTAAGATAGGAATTGACTTGTTTTTCAATACTGTATTCATCGACTGCAATCTTCCGGCACATAGTTGCCATATAATCGCGTTTTGTTTTATCTCTGAGCAAAGAAATAATCATATTCCTAAAGTCATATATACTAATCTCTTTAGCAAGGTATCCTGTTATACCTGGCCTCACTAGTTCTGGTATTCCTCCCACATCAAAAGCGACCATAGGCGTACCACAGGCCATACTCTCCTGTAAAACCAAAGGAAGATTGTCAGCAAGCGAAGGAAAGACAAAGATATCTGCAGCAGAAAAAGCTAATACCTTTGTGGCGTCATCTTCAATATATCCTAATTCTATTGTTTGCATTCCTATCTCAGATAATTCTCCTACAGATTTACCGAATGTTAGTATTATGGTGTCCCGTTTCAGTTCGTCCGGAAATCCTGTGATTGCCTCATGAAGTAATTCTGAGCCTTTACGCGGATCAGTCAAATTATCTGCAGCAAACATCAGCACATTACTTGACGCCTTTATACCTAAACGATCACGAGATAACTTTTTTTCGTATGGTTTAAATACATCTATATTCAAGCCATTAGGGATATGATGAATAGGGAACTTTTTAAGCATGCTTTTAGCTGCGAGCCGTGCTAACCACCGGCTTGGCGTTACTATATTTAAATTGCACTTGCTATACACTCTACGCTTCAGCTTCCACTCAATACGAGTATTATCTAAACGTATACGAGGATAAGTATCTGGATAGGGGCAACTCCCACAACCCGTGACCCACTTCTCACAGTCATAGCTGTAGGCACAATGACCAGTAAAGCTCCACATATCATGTAATGTAAAAACGACCGGTTTTCTTCTGGCAAGACCAGGAATGGCTAGATAATTGAAATAACCCGAATGCAAGTTATGCAGATTAACAATGTCCGCATCCCGATAAAATGGATGTCTGTGGATTCCGAAACCATGATACAAAAATAGATAATTCAACCCTAGAACACTGCCGGCGAGCAATAATGCGCCATCGATATAGCGCCTGCGCTTAATTTTCGCTAGCCGATAATCCTCCATCGCGAGTCTTGGGGCCAATATTCTTGACTCCACTCCATGATCAAGTAGACCCTGATGCAGCCTATAACCGGCTATTCCAGCGCCCCCTATAATATCTGACTGATTGATATGAAGTACTTTCATCAATCTTCACGATGGTGTTATCTAGATAGTTTACTGCGTACTGTAGCTACAATTGTTACCCAGATATCTAAGTAGAAAATAATTACAAATTACTTACATGAAAGTATAATGCATATATGCACCTATGCTAGAAACAACCAACCACCCTATGAATTAATCGATGGATCAATTAATTACGTAAGCAAATCGGTTAATTAGGGGAAACTTTGGTGTATTCAACTAATACTGAATGTCCTTTGATTAGATTCGAAAACAATGCTATACCTACCATAGCACAGAATCTGACAAGCTTTAACCTTAGGACCCATGCAAATATTTTCCCTGCTGCTCCACGTCTGGTTCTTATGTGTTCAGTCCATGTCGTAAAAAACCAGATATGATGGTATTTCTGTAATGGCTCAAACCTTAGGCGCACAAGTTTTATTGGAAAGACCTGCTCTAGTTTTTTCAAGGATTTTTCATCCCAAAGCCCCATATGATGAGGAGGCATGTTAATAACGTTCTTTTCGTCTAGACGGATAAAGGAGGAATTATTTGGCACACTGATAATCATTCGCCCATCATTTTTTAACACTCTCAAAGAATTTATTATAACATTGTTTACATTTGGAATGTGTTCCAAAACCTGGAATGAACAAACAATATCGTAGACTTTATTGTTGTTCTCTGCGTGCTTTTCTATAGTTTCATTTAGAACATTTAGCCCCTTAGCTACACAATTATTAATATGTGTATCATTCAATTCTAACCCTACAATATCACAATCTTTTGACGACATCCTTTCTATAAACGTGCCATCAGAGCACCCAATTTCAAGAATCCTGCTGCCTGGATCTATAATTTCGCTCGCGATTTGATGTTCCCATTTCCAGCTCGACGAATACCATGGAAGTTTCAATAGACTATTGTAAAATTTTGCATCACCAGCGACATTAAACGGATAATAAAAGCGAAATCCTGTGCTCAGGCATCTATAGATATAGATATAGTCAATCTGTTTGAAGTATATCCTTACATCAATACCTAGTATCTTTTCATAAGCATCTATGATAGATCTACAACTGATACTCTTCTCAAGCTGGACGTCAGTTGAATTTGTAATAGGGCAAATAACCATATTTATATATCCACTACGGGAGTTACTTCCTAATATACTCTTTCAGATTTTTTGCCCTAACAGTAAATGTATCATCAGCGTAACCTTGACCTGATTAATTCATCGAGTTGCTGTGCTCTAATATCAAATGTATGTTCACGTAGCGTACGTTTCTGCCCTGCCTTCGCAATACTTTGGCGCTCAGCATCATGGGTAAGGATATAGCGAATTTTCTCCACCGCCTCTTCACGACTTGAATAGGTGACAACTTCGGTATCAGGCTCAAAGAGTTCAGCCAAATTTTTTTGTTTTTCCGTTAATAGACAAGTGCCGACCCCTGTTGCCTCGAATAGACGCATATTAGAGGCATACTCCCGGGATACACCAATATGTGTATTCAAAGTCATTAATGAATTATGCAGCTGTTGATACATGCCCAATCCATAGACAGCTGGTTTCGCGATTCTCGCGAGCCGTTGATCAATGACATCGGGTCGCAACGCATAGTGCAGCTTCCAGGCATCTATATGCTCTTTGTAATTGATAGCTTTATCCCAGTCATTAATGCACCGATAGCTTGCTGATAGCATAGCACGAATACGGCTAGCTGCCCGATCAATGAAAGATTCATCGACTGACTTATTAGCAGTATCTGACCATATATTAAGGTCTACATTTCTATTAATAATATATTCAACAAGTTTAATACGCGTATGATGGAATTCTCTGCCTGGAAGAAAAGATCCTATAAAGGAACACGGTATATCTGGCGTGATTTTTATATCGATTTTTTTTAATATACCCGGGGAAAAGGCATGGGACATATACTCCGCACTAATACCCATGTGGTGGAAATGTTCAAGGAGTGAAGGTATATTCGTCAATACTAAATCATAAGCCTTAAACGTCTTAATATATCGAAATGGTGCGCCACACCAGCCTATTATCATTCCAATGGATCGACACCCTTTGCGTAGCGTATTCAAAAAGTCAGGCGAAAAGGTATTGTAATCATTTACAAATATAACATCTGGAGCAAAGTGTTTAACTTGCTGTAATGTTATATCATGTAACCATTTTGACTCATCATAGGTGATGTCATGCTCCTTTGCCCAGACTTTTTGCATAGGTTCGGCATTGGCAACAGGCTCCCATACCTCATGTCCTAATCGACCCATAGCATGTGTCCAGAAATCTGCCCAACCAAAACAGCCATCCATTAATTCCCTGTATTGCACAGCATAAGACTTGTTTTCTAACCCAGGTCGATGAGTATAGAAATCCCTTAAATAAGTTGGATGGTTAGTAGTTAAGCGAATAAGGCGCAAGTTCTTTACTCTGCTAATATCAAAATTATGGGATTTGCTATCTTAATAACACGGCGAAGTAACCGCCAATATCAGAAAATATATATGCCACTTCTTCGATAAAATAGTTTTGCCAGTATCTATGTTTTTCTCTTTTTTTATAAACTAATCCGAGCGCCATCTTTTTTACAATTACCAAGACTGATAGCATCAACTGGGTAAAGGCTACTTGTTTCTTCATGCTAGACTTGCAGTCATATTTCGCCATTGAATGGCCACGTGCATATCGTGTTTTAACAAAATAAGAAATGCACATCTTCTCTCTGGGGACAAGATGTGACACACATACATCTGGCTGATAATAGATAGCACAGCCTGTGAACCTTCTCCTCGCCCTTATCATCAACTCTGTTTCTTCTCCATATCCCAGTGAACTACCTTTCATGCCCAAAGCGGTATTGAATCCACCCAAGGTTTCTAGTAATTCACGCTTAAAGAACATATTTGAACCTGAAATATACTCATCTTTATTGAGCATCCTGGCCTCCTTTGAAACAATGCGAGTTTCATATTCGTCTTTAAACCATTTGGGTCTACCCTCTAGATACATGGGATAGATTGGGCCACCAAATATCTCCGGTTTTACTTCTTTTATGACTTTCATAGCATTCAATAGCCAACCTTCACGACACCTGGCATCATCATCAACGTAGGCAATGTACTCGCCTCTTGACTCCCGCCACCCCTTGTTTCTAGCATAACTTAAGCCTTGTTGCTGTTCATCTATCAAACTAACATTACGATATTGATTAGAGAACTGTTTCACAATCGCTTCGGTATTATCAGTCGAGCTATTGTTAACGACGATCACCTCATAGTCGCGGTCATTAAGGGTTTGCTTTACGATAGAGTCAATAGCAGCTTCAAGAAGGTTAGCTCTGTTATAGGTACAGATAACAATAGAGAGTTTTGGTCTATCTATTCCCATTTTTCGTTATACATCTCTTGAGAAACATCATTTTTTGTTTCCACGTCAAGTCCATATATTTACTTAACGTGGAATGCCAGTATAATCTCCATGTCCGCAAGCCAAGTCCCGTAGCTGAATTACACATATACCACCATTTACGCCCTAATTCCTTGTGAAACGCGACCTCTTCAAAGATCTGTTTAGTTTTATTTGAATGTGAGAGTTTCATCAACCACTCTTCTGCACCATTAAGAAATTGTTCCGATAATTCGTATCGCCATCTTGATATATTGGAGTGCATCGCCAATTCATCTTTCGTAGCGCTTATCCCTAGCTCTGAAATCTGTCTATGTCTGACAACATCGGCGAATTCTATCTGTTCCACTTTAAATTTTTCACCAACTTTATTTTCATGAATACGAAGTTTGAGAAGTACCTTTCCAATGTTTGCTAACACATGTTTTTTGGAGATTCTGACCCACAATTCATAATCCTGTGACCTTATAAAACTTTCATCATAATACAAATGATCTCTGATGATAGATGCTTTTTTTATTATTACAGTAGGGTGTACAAGGCACGAAGCAAACAATAATTGACTGCGCACCTCATCATGCTCTAATGGATATTTCCAAGTTGAATTAATAGAACCGAACGTATCCACCCAAGTGCCACATACTGCAATCCTTGGATTTTTCTCCATAAAATAGAACTGTGTCTCCAGACGTTCTGGCAGGCTGATATCATCACAATCCATTCGCACAACATATTTTCCATGTGAAATTTCAATACCTTTATTTAAGGTAGCAGTTAGCCCGATATTTTTTTCATTACGGACAAGGCGTATTCTGTTATCGCTATAGGATCTAATGATTTCTTCGCTTTCATCGGTTGATCCATCATCGATAATTAGGAATTCAAAATCCTTATAGGTCTGTTTCAAAATGCTCTCTATAGCATCATCCAAATATCGTCTGCCGTTATATACAGGCATTAAGACTGTAACTGCTGGCGAGTTGTCTTTCACAGTTCGATGCTAGAATCTGTGTTGTTCAAGCCAAATAGAGAGAACGAGCAAAATCCACGTCTTATACGTATCCTTAGATGCGTACATAGCGTTATTGTTGAGGTCAAGTATCGAATGTATCTTTTTATTAGGGTCTGAAAGATAGTCTCTTTTGATCATTTTTACTTCTTCGCGAGCCAGCCACTCGGGCACCGGTGCACCAAATCCCAGTTTTGATCGTCTACGAACGGGCTCCGGCCACTTCATGGAGTACGCCTGTCTCAAAATCTCTTTATCGCGAGATCTATTAATTTTCATGCAATAAGGTAGCGAAATACACAATGACGCAAAATCAACATCCAGAAAAGGTGCCCTTAATTCCACGCCATTAGCCATAGATGCGCGATCGATTTTTACTAAAATGTCTCCGGGCATATAATCCAACAAATCAGTTCTTAATGCATCGTCAACGGTATTTGTAGCACAAATGTCGACCGGTGGGCGCCAGGCTTTTATACCAAGCTGCTGCAACTCAGTATCAGTGAAATACTGCTTCTGTAAACAATGTGCGTGACTTATAGAATCCGTTTTCCTGAATAAATCAACGCCCATCAGATTATTGTGGGATTTATTGCGCCCAAAGAGTTCAAATTTCTTTATGGCAAGCAATAAGAAATAAAACAGTTCTTGCAACTTCCCTTTGCGACACATTTGTTCTTCCATGCTCAATAGTGGTCTGTACCAGAACGAATATCCAGCAAGAAGCTCATCTGCGCCATCACCACTAAGAACGACCTTCACATGTTCACTCGCTAGTTTTGCGACGAGATAGGTGGGTATATTGGATGAATCTGCAAATGGCTCATCATACACCGACTGCATTTGTATTAAGAGATCATCGATTCTTAGACTCTTGTCAGTCAACTCGATGTGTTCTGTCTTGTACTTTCTGGCGACGTCCCTTGCATAAAGAATATCGGTTTCGTTGCCCTCAAAACCGAATGAGAATGTCTTCAAATCAGCAGAATAATCGCTTGCTATCGAAACGATAGTGCTCGAATCAAGCCCACCGCTGAGAAAAGCCCCAACGGGCACATCCGCGACAAGTTGCTTTTTTACGGATCGCTCCAATAGCGAGCGAAATTGTTCTGTCGCGTCGTACAATGAGAGTGTATTATTTGTTACGGGAAGCTGCCAATATTTACGTATTGCAACGCTCTGTTTTCGATAAGTTATACAATGCCCGGGGGGAAGCGTATATACATTAGTATAGATGGACTGCATAGGATGCACATAAAGTGTCTGCAGATAATGGGAAAGCGCTTCTTGATTAAGTTTTGGCTCTATTAACTTTGATGCAAGAATTGTCTTTATCTCAGAGCCAAAAATCAACTCACCATTCTTTCCAAATGCATAATAAAATGGTTTCTCCCCAAAACGATCGCGCGCACAAAATAAACTTTGGTTTTCATTATCCCAAATAGCAAATGCGAACATACCCGGTAGGCGCTCTACCATTTCGGGACCATACTTCCTATATAGCGCGATCAGTACTTCAGTGTCGGATGTTGTTTGAAAATGGTAATCGAGAGATCTGCGTAGTTCCTTATAACCGTATATTTCACCATTAAACGTTACAGCCAATTTTTTATCTTGACTCAACATCGGCTGACGGCCTGTCTTAAGATCTATAATACTTAGTCTTGTATGTCCTAGAATGCAGTTTGAGAAGTAAGTAGTTCCATTTTCATCCGGGCCACGATGAATCAATGAGGAAACCATAAAAGACAAATTGTCTTTGTACCTTTCTACATGCTCACCTGAAATTCCAACGATTCCGCACATATTATCTCAATTCGCCAGCATATAAACTCTTTTAAACATCCTATAACTGCATCCACGAACCAGGAATCAGATCTTTTGTACTAATCTCCGCATTCTTGAACCACTGTTTAGGGCAGAGGACAATTTTGTTCTTTTTATTATTTAACCACGCTGCCCACCAAGAGAAGCTGCTGTTGGCGATGATATGATATTTACATTGGCTCATTAATCGAAGATCTTCATAGCTATGAGATTTATTATGATCAACGATAACCGTAGGGTAAGTAGTGTTGATATTCTTACGGGCCCATTCTGGCTCGTCGCTAAATATAATGAAATGTGGTTTATCAACGTTTCGCGCCAACTGCTTCACGCAACGATCGTAGTAGTCCAGACGACATACCCCATGGACTTGCCTGGTCGCTGGCCTAGACACGTAGTCGCCACGACGAATATGAAGACTGACTGATTCGCAATCTGCAATCTGATCAGCCAATAGTCTATTGACACCCGACTGAGGAAATTTGATTGTGAGTTCTTGACGAATGATATTTTCTATATCAATGAAATACTTTTCACTCTGCCAATAACCGTCCAAGTATATACCATCTGGCAGAGTTAATAATTCAGGATCAAAATGGAAATGTTTTTCATGAAAATAGGTCGACTTCGCTCCCCTTAGCTTTTTAACAAGTTTTTCCAGAATCCCACTGTTACGCGGATTGAGCGTAGATACCTCTTCTTGAGTTGCCATACATTCCTGTATATTAAAATACTCTAGTGAATATACGCGCTCATTACTGCCATCAAACCATGAGTTGTCCAACTTTAATTCCGTGTCGAGCATAAACGCCAATCTTCGTCCAGCTGCATACTGGAACATTTGATTCCCTAAACCCCCCATAAGACGAGTGATAACCATTGCTATTGTTTTTTCCCAAGGACATGATATCCATAGCAAAGAAGCTCACTTGAGCCATGATCTTTGCTACTGAAACGCCCGAGCATTTTTAGAATTACGCGCAAAAAATACCGCTCTATGCGTGTAGGTGAATCATTACTGTATTTGCCGGAAATACTCGTTATACGCCTAAGTTCCTGAGCCAGGTACTCGAAAAAATTTCCATTGGCGTTAAGTTCCAGGATCCTAAAATTATTCGCTGCAAGATGGACTTCATAGAAACTCTTATTGAACCCCGTGTAATAATGATAGGGAGAAAAATGGGATAGGCTGCTAAACGGGGCGGTAAGAATCAAGATTCCGTCCTTACGGAGCAAACGAGAAAACTCGCGGATTGCAGAGATTGGGTCCGGCAAATGCTCCAGAACTTCGGTGCAAAGTATCGCATCAAAAGATGCATCAGGCTCGGCAATATCAGTAATATCGCCAACGATATCGAGCGCTGACTGATCCCAGCTCCCTGTCTGCAATCCCGTGTGGTCCCCATCACCATCATATTGACCAAAGTCCTGCGCCACGTATACCAGATGGTCACACAAAACCTTGTGTCTTTGCTCACCTGCACCCGCATCGAGAATTCGGCATCCTGCTGGAATAGCCTTAATGGCTCTTTCTAACCAGGCATTGCGTACAGCCTCATTACGTGTTCCCGTCATATTGATCTCACTCTTTCCTCAACCAGAAACATCCGCAACCGTAGAGTTGCCTATCGGCTAATTCCTTCGTTGCATTTATAATCAATCCTCCATCGCTAGGCTTATCTGGCACTAAGGCAAGTTCTATAAGGCGAAATTGCGGGAAAAGATCCATAACTTGATCATAAGAATAGATTCTATGTGCATTAAAGACGATCTTGGGTTTGCCGATTGGAACAACGAACAACAGGTTTCCCTTGTGTGCTATCACGCGTCGGAGTTCCGCGACTGCTTTGAGGTCGCCTTCAGGGTCAAGACGATCACCATAGCGACCCAACCCAATGTGTTCGATTACGTGCATACATGAAACGGAAGATAGGCTATTGGTCTGAAATGGGAGTGATGTCAGGTCCGCATATTCAACCGTTAGGCCATTTAGACCGAGATTGGCCGGTCTGATATCAAAGAATTTAACAGGTATGAAAGCCGATACAAGAGTACAAAAATGCAGCGTGGAAGATAGATCAACGTGATATGCCGGGTTGGTCGCTCTCAGGACCCTGGCAGCCCAAGCGGGATGAAAGATGTAATGGCGGTCAAAGCGGGTTTCTCCTGTTTTTTCATGTAGACAGGGGTAACGTTGCCCCCAAGACAGCTCAAAACGCCTGTCCGTCTTCTCTGACAATTTCTTGAAAACGAGAAATTCCTTTCTGAATTGTGTTTTCAGTTGAAGGATCCGCACCTTTTCTAGCAATTTTCTGCATAATGCGTTTCTACAAAGCATTTTCATAGTCCAATGCAAAACCATTACCGGCTTTTCCAACGTTCTGCATCAACAAATATCGTATTGATATAGGTATCGGCATACGCTATATAACCTTTTGAACACATAAAACTAATCGTGTCATCCGCTTTCCTCCCACTACCATCTGTTGAATAGCACAACGTCTCCACGCAAAATATCTCTGGCCGGTATTTTACAAAATCAAAACTTCTTAGTATTTTCAGCTCATCTCCCTCGATATCGATTGATATAAAGTTTGGATAGGTCTCAAAATACTTTTCAAGTATTGCGTTACATGTCGCCAGATCGATATTGATTACTTCTTCGATCCTGACACGACATTCTTTTACTAATCTTTCCGCCTCAACCAGTGAAAACGTACTCAACGTATCGACATTCATACGGTAGAAATCGGCGTGCGTCTCTTCTACCTCGCCGACCCCAATATTCAAACAGATATCCCGTCTTCTTCGCCGCTTCAATTCACTAAAGATAATAGGATTGGGCTCAACACAGACGCCGCTTCCGCCTTGCTTATAAAATAGATAGGTGTTATTAAATTTGACTGGATGATGTGCTCCAATATCCAAATAAGACGGGTTGATTATACCAAGCGAACGCAGCACAAAATCTACTATTCGATCTTCACCAGACTGGGAATAGCTTTTATATTTATCTCCGAATAAAAACATTTCACATCACAGTTTAGGAATTTGACATTAAAACAATCATCGATGAAAAATAGTCAACCTTGCGGCTTATCGGCTAAATATCGGTTTCGAAAGTCCTCATGAATCGCTAAACAATCATCTTTCCAAAAATACTTGACTGACTCTTTTTCCCTTCTAGATATCCTTCTCTTAAAGGATAGTGACCCCCCTTTTATGCCATCAAAATCATAACCAAAGAGCTCCAGTTCATCTCTCCAGGTCTGGCGCACTAAATCAATTAATTCATCGTTATAATAAACCCTATAGTCCTTATTGCTGCCTATTCTTTGCTTCGGCCTTTTTCGATAATTTATATTCAGATAACGAGCGAGGTCACGCAAATCGTTATCAAGTGTTTCTGTTCTATTTAGCCAGTCGGCCAAGAAATCTCCGCTGTCACAAAATAACTGAAAATGGATGAATTTCCTGCTTGGCCAGGGATGCTCTCTGTCTGCTATTGTCTTAAGCAAATAATCAAAACTTTTGTTAGCATTCGAATAATCGTAGTGGCATGTATCCCTGTAGTTGGGATTCCATCCACCGGCATGGCTGGCATAACTAACCAGGAACGCGAATGGATTGCGCACAGTCGATACAATAAAATAATCCCTGAGTTCCTTCTTTTCCATTATATGTGGGTTTGTGAACCCTTCAGGTGGATATACAGATGGGGCTGTTTTATCCTCTACTATGCATACATGTCCTAGATGTCTTATAGGAGAAATGACCGGATTCTTATCAGACTCAAGTTGTGCCAGGTACGTTCCTCCCGTTTTCGGAATATGAATATATGCAAGCCCAGGCCTCCTTAATCCTAGCTCCATAAGAAAATTTTTCAGGCTTAGCATTTATTTCTACTCCTAGAACACAGGATCAGACTCGCTGAATTTCACTACTTTGCGTACTCCATAACAGCGTCGATCCACTCGATCGAAATGGCTGATCGCTGGTAGCGACCTCACTAATGGAGATACGGCCAATGTTGTTTTCATAATAAAATGTTGCTCCATTTCTCGATAATCCAACTGCAAATGTGAGATCATTGCTTCGAAGAGGAACATTGCACTCGAATTCGACACGATAAGTACCGGGCTCCAGGTCTTTCTCACGTGACCAGTAGGTAATGACCGGAACAGATTCAATAGTCGATATCCCTACTGCAGCAACAACATTTGATAGTGGTTTAAGAATTTCAAATTTCAGAGATATGAACCATGAGTCTCTGATTCGTACATAAGAAGTAGGCCGGTGTGCCTGGTCATAGAAACACAAGCAGATTGCCTGTCCGATAACGGCTTTATCGTGACTTGGAGGAAGATCGACAACTGCGCCCTGCTTCGCTGCTTGCTCGCTTATATAACGCGATATTATCGAGTCCGCCGAACCGGCTTCAATTATCTTTCCACTTTGTAGCAATATGGCTCTGGAACATAGATTTCTGACAGCAACCATATTGTGACTAACAAAGAGTACAGTTCTCCCACGCTTTGCGACTTCACTCATTTTTCCAAGGCATCTTTTCTGAAATTCGAAGTCACCGACTGCGAGTACCTCATCAACGAGGAGAATTTCCGATTCAAGGTGTGCCGCTACGGCGAACGCGAGACGCACGTACATACCTGAGGAATAGCGTTTAACTGGAGTATCAAGAAACTCTTCGACTTCTGCGAAGGCTACGATCTGGTCAAACTTGCTCCTGACTTCCTGGCGCGACATACCTAGAATCGCCCCATTGAGGAAAATATTCTCTCGCCCCGTCAATTCCGGATGGAACCCGGTTCCCACTTCCAGCAGGCTGGACACGCGCCCCCTGATTTCTATGCGTCCCGTTGTTGGTGCTGTGATGCGACTAACTATTTTTAATAAAGTGGATTTACCCGCCCCATTTCTGCCGATAACGCCTATTACCTCACCGGGCTGTACCTCAAGATTTATGCCTTTCAGTGCCCAGAACTCACGCTCCTCGCCTGGACCGCTTCGGTAGCCATTGAACTTACGAATGGTGGCCGATAACGCGCTCATGAGCATTTCGCGGAATGTGTCTCTACGTCTACCGGTCTTGCCGATAAAGTACTTCTTGGACAATCCTTCAATGCGAATCGCTGGAATGTTTTGTGCACGTGGCATAGTTAACAGTTGTTCTGCATCCCCTGCTGTGTGTCAGCTAAACGACCAGACTAACCACAGATGATGTCTGGAATCATCAAATGATATCGGCGAACCTGCGTTCGACTTGCTCGAAGTAAGCCACGCCTATGATAAGTAACAACATCGCTATGAGACACGACAGACCTATCGCCATCGTGTTGAATGGCGCTGCGAACACCGCCGCACGAAAGCCTTCCACCAGACCGGCCATGGGATTAAGATATAGCACCCATTGCCATTTATTGGGGAATAAACTGACAGGATAGATAACCGGTGTAACAAATAGCCCCGTTTGCACCAGAAATGGTACGACATAACGGAAATCACGGTAACTTACGGTCAGGGTCGACAAAATGGTGCCCAGACCAAGAGCCACAGCCATTACCATAACCAACAGAAACGGGATAGCGAGTAGATTCACGGTCCACCCGACGCCAAAATAAACCATCAACCCCAGCAGAATCGTGAATGAGATGGCGAAGTCCAATAAATGGGCGCCGAGGGATGAGAACGGGATGATCAGACGCGGGAAGTAGACCTTACTAATCAGGTTGGCGGAGCCTACCAGGGAGTTGCCGCTGCTGCTGATGGCGCTGGCAAAGAACGTCCATGGCAATAACCCGGCATAGACAAAGACGGCATACGGATAACCGTCCGAGGGAATCTTGGCCAAACGACCGAATATAACGGTGAACACGACCATGGCGGTTAAAGGCTGCAAAATCGCCCACAACGCGCCCAATGCGGTTTGCTTGTACCTTACCTTGATATCCCGTAACGCCAAGACAATAAATAACTCGCGATATGCCCATAGCTCCTTGAAGTCGAGCAGGCGCCAGCGGGTCCGCGGTTCGATGACCGTCACCGGCCCGGGTTCCAGGAGCGGCTCGTGGGAATTGTGATTGCGGTGCACCATTCAAATAACCTGTATAAAGATATGGGTTTTGGGCGGGTTTTACGTGTAAATACGACTTAAGGTTCGTTCCAGCAGTGACCCTCAGTAAACCATCAGCAAGATATATGCCTGCCTATTCAAAAATGTAGCATACATTACTAATGATAAAGGGCTGCACCGCGCACTCCGAGCGCCCGCGCGGCAAGGGTCCCGATGGGGTCGCTAGGTGCCACAGGGTTACAAACATCCAGAATACGACCGTCGGCGCCTAGCCCCGATAAAGGTATAATTGGAGATTCAGATCTGTCATTTCCTTCCCAGAGGAAGACAAAATCATTACAATCGGCCAGCTTGTGGGTCGCTGATTCATGGCGACGCTGCATCAAAATACAGAACATCAGGGGCGGTAGCTCAGCTGGGAGAGCGTCGCGTTCGCAATGCGAAGGTCGGGAGTTCGATCCTCCTCCGCTCCACCATGTCCCGGACGGCCGGATCTTCCGGCCGTTTTTGCTAGCGCCCCCGGCCCATGCCTTTTTCGCCCGGCGCAAGCCATTTTCGTTAGAATAACAGTTTTCCGTGGCCCCGGTAGCTCAGTCGGATAGAGCAGCCGCCTCCTAAGCGGCAGGTCGGACGTTCGAATCGTCTCCGGGGCACCACTCTTGTCCCGCGGATGACCGCAGCGGGTGCGGGATGTTGGCCTGGACCACCCACTTGCCTATATAATCCAGCGCTTTGCGCCACCCCGCCATCAACGGCCGGGTGGCGCATGTTCGAACCTGTCTCGGAGACCGGATTTGCTAGACGTCGTCAATGTCGGCTGCACCCGCGGCGATCGCCCGCTGTTCAAGGGGCTGTCCTTTGCCCTCAAACGGGGGGAATTGCTCCATATCACGGGACGCAATGGCAGCGGCAAGACCACGCTGTTACGGACCTTGAGCGGGCTGTCACGCCCCGCCGAAGGGCGCATACAGTGGGACCGCATCGATACCCGCCGCCTGGGTGATGAGTACCACCGGCAGATCGGCTTTGTCGGTCACAGCAACGGCATTCAGGGCGAATTGACCGCCGAAGAGAATCTGCGGCACGCCGCCTGCATGGCGGGCGCCGCGTCCACCGGCGCCATCGCCTCGACCCTGGACACGCTCGGGCTGTCACCCTACGGCCATCTCCCAACCAAGCTGCTGTCCCAGGGGCAGAAACGGCGCCTGGCCTTGGCACGCCTGATCTTGCTGCGAAACCCCTTCTGGATCCTGGACGAGCCCTTCACCGGGCTGGACGTACAGTCCAGGGACCTGATGGAACGGCTGCTGCAAGACCATCTGGCCGCCGAAGGTCTCGCGATTATCACCTCTCACCACAAGCTATCGCTGCATGCCGGACAATCCCGCGAGATCGATATCGAAAGCGCCCGCCCCTAGCCTGCTCAGGGCCGCCGGCTGTGTGTTCTGGCGCGACCTGGCGGTCGCCTGGCGCCGCAGCGCCGATGTGCTGACACCGCTGGTGTTTTTCGCCATTGTCGTCAGCCTTTTCCCCCTGGGCGTGGGCCCGGAGCCGAACATGCTGCGCACCATGGCGCCCGGGGTGCTCTGGGTGGCCGCCCTGCTCGCCACCATGTTGTCGTTGCGGCGGATGTTCTCCCACGACTACGCCGACGGCAGCCTGGAGCTGCTGGTGCTCGCGCCGCACCCGCTCACGGTCATGGTGCTGGCCAAGGTGGCGGCGCACTGGGTGCTGACGGGCATCCCGCTGATGCTGATCTCGCCTGTGCTCGCCGTGCAGCTCTACCTCCCGGGGGAGGCCATGGGCACGCTGCTCCTGTCCTTGCTGGTGGGGACACCGGTACTGAGCCTGCTCGGCAGCGTCGGCGCCGCCCTGACCCTGGGTCTGCGCGGCGGCGGCGTGCTGGTTTCTCTGTTGGTATTGCCGTTGTATACTCCTATTCTGATTTTTGGCGCCGGAGCGGTCGCGTCCAGTGCCACGGGGATAGAGGCGGGCGCGCTATTGTCCCTGATGGGCGCCATGTTGGCCCTGGCATTGACGTTTGCCCCCATTGCAACCGCGGCGGCCATTAGAATTTCACTGGATTGACATTCCCGTATGAAAATCACGAAATACGCCTCACCGGTCATCTTCTATGGATTTTCCGGTAAATTGATCCCGTGGCTCGGGGCCCTTACCGCCCTGCTGCTCGGCGTCGGCCTGTATCTGGGCCTGTTTGTGGCGCCGGCGGATTACCAGCAGGGTGAGAGCTACCGCATCATGTTCATTCATGTGCCGAGCGCCTGGATGTCCATGTTTATCTATGTCGTGATGGCGGTCGCAGGGGCCATCGGCCTGGTCTGGAAAACCAAGCTCTCGGAGATCCTGGCCAGCGCCTGCGCGCCGGTCGGCGCCTCGTTCACCCTGATCGCGCTGGTCACCGGCGCGCTCTGGGGCAAACCCATGTGGGGGGCCTACTGGGTGTGGGACGCGCGACTGACCTCGGAGCTGATCCTGCTGTTTCTGTATATCGGCTTCATGGCCCTGGAGGCCAGCATCGATGACCCGCGGCGGGCGGCGCGGGCGGCGGCGGTGCTGGCCCTGGTCGGCGTGGTCAATATCCCCATCATCCACTTCTCCGTCGAATGGTGGAACACCCTGCACCAGCCCGCCTCGGTCACCAAGGTCGGCGCGCCGTCCATCCACCCCAGCATGCTGGCACCCCTGCTGTTAATGGCCATCGGATTCAAAGTGTATTTCGTGACCATCGTGCTGATGCGCATGCGCTCGACTATCCTTCTACGGGAGAAACATACGCGCTGGGTCAACGAATTGCTGGAAACGAAATCGTGAACCGGTTGCTACTTATGAGGTCAAATCGATGAATTGGGCGGAATTCTTCGCCATGGGCGGTTATGGCTTTTATGTCTGGGGCACCTATGCGTTTGCCACCGTGGTGCTGGTGCTGAATGTCATCGCCCCGTTACGCAGGCGAAAAGCGGTGATGAAAATGTTACGTGAACTCTCGCAAATCACTAGAGGGCAAGTCGAATGAAACCAAGACGCAAGAAATTCGCCATTATCATCGCTGGTGTCATCGGCCTGTCGGTCGCCTCCCTGTTTACGCTGAACGCCTTCCGCAGCAACCTGGTGTTCTTTTATTCCCCCTCGGACGTGTTTGCCGGCGAGGCCCCGCTCGATCGCACGTTTCGCCTCGGCGGCGTGGTCGAGAAAGGCAGCGTCAAGAAATACGGCGACGGTCTCAAGGTGGATTTCATTGTCACCGATTTCAAGCAAAGCATCCCGGTGTATTATGAAGGTATCCTGCCGGACCTATTCCGCGAGGAGCAGGGGGTGATCGCGCAAGGCAAGATCCAGGCCGACAAGACCTTCATCGCCGCCGAGGTGCTGGCGAAGCACGATGAAAACTACATGCCGCCGGAAGTGGCCGATGCCCTGGAGCGGGCCCAAGACTCACCGGCCACCGCGAACAACTAATGAAAAAATTCCTCATCCCGATTGGCATCTTCGTGCTGCTGGGCCTGCTGCTGTGGCGCGGGCTGTCCCTGGATCCGCGCAAGATCCCATCACCGCTGATCGGCAAGCCGCTGGCGAGCTTTGAGTTGGCGACCGTGGCCGAGCCGGATAAACGAATCAAAAACTCCGATCTGCAGGGGCAGGTCTACCTGCTGAATGTCTGGGCGTCCTGGTGCGTCGCCTGCCGCCAAGAGCACCCATTGTTGATGGACATGTCACGCGAGAAGGTCGTACCGATCATCGGGCTGAACTACAAGGATCAACGCGACGATGCCGTCGGGTTCCTCAGCGGCATGGGTAATCCCTATGACATGAGCCTGATGGATCCGGACGGCCGCTTAGGCATTGAGCTTGGCGTCTATGGCGTGCCGGAGACCTTTCTCATCGATAAACAAGGCGTCATTCGCTACAAGCATATAGGCCCAATTAGCGAACAGGCGTTGCAGAAGACAATCCTGCCACTCATCAGAGAGCACTCCTAAACACTCTCAGTCGTTACAAGTTTTAACCCAGGCAATCGAACCTGGACCCCCATGGCGCAGAGGCTGCAGTTACCAGTGAACGCCTGATCGCGGATGCGTGCGCCCGCGAGCCTCCGGATATCGGGACGGTCTTTCTGTCCAGGAATGCTGAGGCTATGGCGGGAACGGTATCAAGCCTTTTGAGTCAGCGCCCTGATTTAAGCTCGACTACGCAGACTATTTGCCAGCCACCGGCATGCTTGGCAATACTGTCGTCGGAGAAACCAGTAAAGCAAGACATTTATGGTCGAGTTACCGGGAACAAGTTGGCATGAGGCCTGAGCCTTGGCTGCTTTTTTTGTTACTTCTTTCCCATGCAGAGATGCATTAACCGATGGCCGCGCTTGCCAGAATCTCGCTGCAACGGAGGCACGCATCTGAACCATTCCCATTGTCAAGGACACCGCAGACGGAGGCAATACCCGGGGTAAATTCAGTCCAATGCCAACGAAAAGAAAGACCTTTACTCGCAAAGTTAACCAAGAAATCGCATGCCTGTTAGCGCCAGGCAATAAACCGGCAAGTAGCATACAGAATGTTTCGCACTTTATATCAGCGCTGATTTCGCTTCAGGTTCATACCACCCTTGTCTCGGGGGTGTCGAAATACTTGAGCTACTCCATTCGCAAGTAACGCCTCTGCCCACATTGAGTCGCTGCAATATGCCTCAGACGGGGAAGAATGCCAGTATCAACGCTGAATTCCCATCCGAACATGCACTATTATCTATTTCCTTTGACGTCTAAACCATATTTCAACGGGATGGGGTTTTGAAGATACTTCAAGAAATACATCGCCTAGCTTTCTAATTATTCTCCTAGGCAAAAGATAAATTATGCTTTTAATTAGGCCCGCATAAATTTTATTTGATGACTTAGGCTTCTGCAAATACCAGCCCTTAATATCTTTTAATGATTTATATTCACTCTCAGTGATTAATTTTTTCTCGAAGAACAGGGTTGATAATTCAAACCCATAGTCAATGCAGCCATGGTTTGCACAAAGCATGAGCGCCTTTAATGCTTTAGCCCGATCAATATTTAAGCCGACTTTCTGTTCAATGGCTACATAATCTTTGATCCACATTGCCTCACACCACAATATTTGCTGGTTCGAACTCTTATTAGAGAATTGATTATTTCGCGAAACACGGTGACTCGTATTTATTCCAAAAAGCAAGAAATCATTTTTTTGCATGAATTCACTAATTTGCGTAAAAGTGGTCTCCCCTTTATAGTTTTCCACGAATCCGGTCTCAGTTTCCACTAAAAAGGCATTATCAATTATATCAGGCGCACTCAGAAAAATTGGTAATTCAAGTCCTTGGGTATCACATTTAATAGCATCAATATTAACGCCTTTAAGCTCTTCAACATCCCCCAGTGTTTTGGCCCGTATTTGGGAGGTTTCTTCGATGGTAAATAAATCATAATAGTCGAACCGTGATAACCAGTTCATATCCGGTTCAAGAAGTGACCAACAATAAATGCTCTTTGTTTTGTATAGCGTGTATATCCCTTCTTGGCCTGCAATGGCTTCTGGGATATAAGTGGCAGAGGCAAAATTGTTGTCAGCTGCGCTCAGACGCTCACATTCTTCTTCATTAGGATCAAATGCATATAAATTCAAAAATCTCTCCAATGCAGACCAATATGAATCGAGTTGGCCGCTTGAACCCAAATCAATGAAATTGATTCCTCCACTTATTTTTTCCAAGTCGATTTTTCGCAACATATCAAAATCCCCATTCAACGCCTAATTCTCGCTCTCATACATATCTTAACCAGTCATCGCAAATGTCCGGATCAAGGTCATACGTGTTTGGTCTCCTACCGATGGCTGCTGTTCCTGTCGCAGTGCCAGACCATGGAGCGGAAACAGCCGCTGTGAACCAGCATAAAGACCGAACGGTCCAACCGTCATGCCATCGGCAGAGCTGGGATTCAATCCAACGTTGCCTAGTCGATGCGATAAGCCTGAGCAAACCCACCGCTACCGCAACCAGCTACCCAATGACACGCCGATGAATGTCGCGACCACATAGCCGAGCGCGCCGCAGAGCACGGCCGGTATGATCATGTCACGCCAGCGGCGGGAGGCCGCCATGGCCGCCGCCGTACCGGGTCCACCGATATTGGCATTGGACGCGATGACAATCTGCGGCAGGCTCAGGCGCAGTAGCTTGCCGCCAACGAGAATGAAGACAAAATGGATCGCCAGGGTCAGCGCTGCGAAGGCAAACAGCCCCGGTCCCACCTTGAGCACAAGGGCGACGTTGGCGCTGGCGCCGATGGCGGCGAACAAGATCTGCATCAACAGCATGCCGACGTCTTCGGCCGCCGAGAGACTGCCGATACGACCTGGCATCAGTGTGGCCAGCAGCACGGAAATGACGGTGATCAGCAGTATCGCCCCACCGTCGAAACCGAGCCAGGGGGCCACGATGACGCCGGTGGCACAAATACCGGCGCTTACGGCCAGCGCGGTGGTAATACCCGGGAGGTGGATGCTGTTGCCCTTCACGTGTTCCCGCAGCACGATCATGTCGGTGCGCCCCCAGCGGTCCTTCAAAGGCTCGTTGAATTTCTGCCTGATCCCACGCCAGGGGGTCAGGGTAAATAGGACAAGAAGATACGTTGCCAGGACGAGATTGCCGGCCGCCACCCCGGCGGCAATGACATCATTTGACGTCAGGCCGACCGCCCGGGCGGCGGCTGTAAAATTCAAGGGACCGCCGATATAGGTGGCGCTGAACACCGCCGCCAGGCGCCACGGCTCCCCGTCGACAGAAATTAAATAGTAGGCAGCCACCGCGCCCGCCACGGTCCCCATGGTGCCGAGCACAAAGGCAACGAACGTCAGGCTCGTCTCGCGCAGGATGCGGCGCAGGTCGGCCTTGAACAGCAGCAGCGGGATGGCGAACGGCACGAGATACGTCCAAACCGTCTGGTAGACCTCCGCCGTGGCCGGGATCACCCCCGCATTGGACAGCCCGAACGCCGCCAGGATCGTGACCACGGCACCCGACAGGCGCGCGCCCCAGGCCGTGCGCTCCGCCCACAGGCCGAACGCGGCGGCAGCAAGTAACACGGTCCACAACGCCCAGGTCTGCTCTCCGGTGATAAATATCATTGCGTCTTGTTGTTTTCCGGCCCGATAACAACAATCTTAGCCGCTTCACCGCTATAAAGCAGCCGCATGAACTGCCGGTGATCGCCTATCCCTTTGTGCGTGTCCGACATATGCCGGCTTGCGGCTGCTGGATTGACGATCGCCCGTGTCAGGCCAATGCAATGAACAGAGTGGGAATCGCACGCTCGAAGTAGGAGGACACGGGAAACAGCCTGTGCCATTGCATCGTGCCGCTGGCGGTCCTGTCAGTCGACCCGCGGTTCTTGTGGCTTTGTTTTATGACGCGGACATCGCCATTCAGAGCTGCCATTACGGCGACCAGCGCACTGCTTGCCGGTGGGTCGATGCCGTTTGATGTCGACGCCTGTGCCGATCGCGTTCAGAGCGTTAAAGGCGTCGCCCTATAACCTGGCCCTGGCCTCCTCGATGGCGGCCTTGACCTGCGGCACACCCTGACTGTCCGGCGGCAAATATTTCAGCGTCGCCTCCCAGTAACTGATGGCTTGCTTGAACTCCTGCTTGTTGTAGGCGGCCAGGCCCAGGAACCAGAGGGCGCCGGGGTAGGTCGGCTCCAGCTCATGCAACCGGGTGAACAGCACAAGCACCTTACCCTCGGTCACGCCCTGGTGCAGTTGGAACATGAAGGTCGCATACGCGCGCAGGATTTCGGCATTCTCGGGCGCCAGCTCGTGGGCTTTGTCATAGGCCTGCATGGCCTCCGCAGGCCGGCCGAGCACCTGATAGGAGCGCCCCAGCTGGGCCCAGCCCGCAGGATCCTCGGGGTGCTCGGCCAGGCGCTGCTCCAGCCGGGCGATCATTTCCATCACCTGCGGCGGCTGCCCGTCCTGCCCCTGCCCGCCCTGCCCCTGCCCGCCCTGCCCCGGCCGTGCCTGCGCCAGCTGCTCCGTGGTAACCGCCTGCCCGTGGAGCAGATACAGGCTGCCGGTCAGGGTCGGCAGGACCAGAGCCAGGATCAGCACGGTCATCGCCCACAGCGGCCGCGAGACGGCGTCTGAGGCCGGTTCTTTGGGGGCCCGGAGGGTTTCCCGGCGCCGCAGCACCTCGGCCAACTCGCCCTCCAACCGCAGGCGCTCATCGCCGGCGACGGTCTCATCCATGGTTTTATCCGTGGACTCCGCATCGAGCTCGGCGAGCTGCGCCAGGAGGCGCTCACGCACCTGTCCCAATTGATGCGACTCCTCTTCACCGGCAACCGGGGTCTGCTTACTCAAAGGACGAGCCAGGAACCACACCGCTCCGGCAATGAGAGCGATGCCAAGCACAACGAGCACAATCATGAATCTACTTCCTCACGGGCGGCACGGATACGTGCCTTGTCTTCTTCGGAAAGCTCCGGGGTGGCAGGAAGCGTCCGCCGGGAACGGCTGCGCAAATAAACGAAGGCAAAGCCACCGACGGCCACCAGCATTAACAACGGCATAACCCATAGCACGGTACCCGTGCCCTGATAGGGCGGCTTGAGCAACACGTAGTTGCCGTAACGCTCGACAAAATAGGCGACGATCTGCTCACGCGACTCGCCGGCCTCGAGCTTCTCACGGATAATGGCGCGCATGTCGGTCGCCAGATCGGACTTGGAGTCCGACACCGGCTCGTTCTGACACACGGCACAGCGCAGGTCCTTGGCGATATCGAGCATCTGCCGCTCCACGGGGTCCTCGGTCACATCCCCCGCCCACGCCGATAAGCCGCAGAGCAGCACCGCCGACAGCACCATCGCGGAGAACTTAGGCACGGGCACCCTCGGCGCGCGACAACGTCCGCCGGCGCGACGGGCTTAGCTTATCACTCAAAGACACCACCACACCGGCGATAAGTATCAGGCCGCCCAGCCAGATGAACTGTACCAGCGGATTCACAAAGGCACGCATCGCCCACTTCTCGCCCACGGGCTCGGCGATCACGACATAGACATCGCGCAACAGGTTGGAATGGATCCCGCTCTCCGTGGTCGGCGCCTCCTGGCGCATGTACTGACGGCGCTCCGGCAGCACCACATAACCGCCGTCCAGTACCGTGACACGGGCCTGGACGGCCTGATAGTTCGCGCCCTGCACCGTTCGCACACCGTCAAACCGCAGGCGTTCACCGCCGATCTCCAGCACGTCGCCGGGGACCATGGCCACCGATTTCTCGGACCGGAACAGACCCGAACCCACCAGTCCCATCACGATCACGAGTATGCCGAAGTGCACCAGCATGCCGCCGTAATGCCGGCGGTTGGCCGCGACAGTCCGGGCCGTGGCGCGACCCAGGCCTTCACCCTGGTGCTGGCTGCGGCGCACCTGCACGGAGCGCCACAGATCGGTAAACAATGTCCCCAGGCCCAAGACCACGAGGCCCGTGGCCACCGGGCCCGTCCAGTGGATGGGCCGGAAAAAGATCCACATCACCGACGCCGCCACGAGCGCCAGCACACCCGGCACCAGCAGGCGCTGGCGCAAACGCTCGACACTGGCCTTGCGCCACGGCACCAGCGGACCAATGGCCATCAAGAGTATCGCCACGAGGAAAATGGGGATCATGACGGCGTTGAAGTAAGGCGCGCCCACGGTGATCTTGGCGGCCGTGAGCGCCTCCAGCGCCAGCGGATACAAGGTCCCGAGCAACACGCAGGCGCAGGCGACGGTAAAGATCACGTTGTTCCAGACGAACAGGGATTCGCGGGACAGGAACGAGGTGATGGCCTCCTGCGCCTGCTGATAACGGCCCTTAGTCAGAAAGATGCCGAAGGACACGCTCAATACCAGCGTCATGAACATCAGGATATAGGCGCCGCGCCCCGGATCCACGGCGAAGGCGTGCACCGAGGACAGCACACCGGAACGCACCAGGAAGGTCCCCAATAACGATAGCGAAAAGGTCGTGATGACCAGAAAGATATTCCACGAGTGCAGCATCCGGCGCCGGTCCTGCACGGTGATCGAATGAATCAGGGCCGTGCCGAGCAGCCACGGCATGAACGAGGCGTTCTCCACCGGGTCCCAGGCCCAGTAGCCGCCCCAACCCAGCTCGTAGTAGGCCCACCAGCCGCCGAGCATGATGCCAGTGGTCAAAAACGCCCAGGCGACCAGTGCCCAATGGCGAATCCAGCCGATCCATACCTCGCTTTTCCATTGCGTCACCAGCGCCGCTATGGCGAACGCGAACGGCACGGAAAACCCCACGTAGCCCAGGTATAGCATGGGCGGATGGATCACCATGCCCGGGTCCTGCAGCAGGGGATTGAGATCGTGGCCGTCAACGGGGACCGGCAGCAGGCGCTCAAACGGATTGGACAGAAACAGGATCAAGCCGAAAAATCCTAAGGCCAGCCACCCCTGCACGCCCAGGATCACCGGCAGGCGCTCGGGATAACGGCGACGACCGTGCCAGGCGACCATGGCGGTGAACAGCGTCAGGATCCAGACCCAGAGATAGAGCGAGCCCTCGTGATTGCCCCACAGCGCGGCGACTTTATAGAACATAGGCAAGGCGGTGTTGGAATGCTGCGCCACTAACATCACCGAGAAGTTGCTGGTGACGAAGGCGTGGATCAGGCTCAAGCCCCCGATGGAGGTGAGTACAAAGGCGGCGATGGCCGCGTTGACGCTGATCGCCGCCAGACGGGGCTGCTGCAAGGGTTTGGCCAGCATCGGCGCAAGGCCCTGGACCAGCACCACCACCATCGCCAGATGGGCGCTGAAATGGCCAAGCTCGACCAGATTCAATGAAAAATTATCGCTGAACATGCTCTCAGTACCTTTCTCGTTCTTCAGGCAGCCGGGTCTTCGTCGGTCAAGATATCAGGCTTCGCTCCCGCTGCCCCGCGAACCTCTGGCGATCAGCGGCTCAAGCCGGCAGCCGTCACCCACGTTAAGGCCGGGAGGCGAAGCAGTGCGAGCATAATGAAAACGCCCGCCAATGGGAATGGCCTGACCCATATTCGTTGGCTAATAACCCTACAGATTAACATCGTTGCCGCCACCAGATTATACACAGAGCCTGTGGACAAAACTGTGCGCAACTTGACGGTGCGGGGAAAATCTTGGCTCGTGCAGGCTGCCTGTATTAAATTGAACATTTTTTGAACAACAAAATAATCTTTACCTATCATATACTTAAGTATTCACTAATATAATAACCTTTTGCAAAGTCAATGTTTTCAAAGTATTTTCGAGGCTTGTGCAAAACACGCGGCCCTCCAGATCGAGGACCCTCAACGGACCCCCAGCGACCCAGTGACCCTGCCCGCCAGACCGCTTCCAGGCCTCCTTAGACGGCTCGCGGCCATCGCCTACGACATGCTGCTATTGACCGCCGTACTGATGCTGGCGGCGCTGCCGGTGGTGCTGATCAACAACGGTCCCCCGCGCACGGCCTGGGCGTTGATACTGTTCCGAGCTTACCTGCTCGGTGTCGCTCTCGCGTTTTTTACATGGTTCTGGATGCACGGCGGCCAGACGCTGGGAATGCGTGCCTGGCGACTGCGCGTCGTAGGCGCCGATCACCGGCCCCTCACCTGGCGTCAGGCCTCAGGCCGGTTCTTTGCCGCGGCGCTGTCCTGGGCATGTCTCGGTGTCGGTTACCTGTCGATACTCTTCGACGAACAGCGTCTCGCGTGGCACGACAGACTCTCCGGCACGCGGCTGATCCTGGTGCAAAAAACGGCGACCGGCAATCAGGCCGCACGACGCAACAACACTAAGGTCAACAGCAAAAACAGCAACGGCGGCAGTATTGCCCCCAACAGCGGCGACATGTCGTAAAGCAGAGCGACATAGCCGAAACTCAGGTAAAGCATATTAAAGACCAGACCCAGCATGATGCCGAGAAACACTTTCTGGCCCATGCCTCCGCTGCGCTGCTGGGTGAACACGAAGGGAATGGCGAGCATCAGCATCACGGCGGTGGAAAACGGTAACAGAAGTTTTTGCCACAGGGCGAGTTCATAACGTCCGGTCTCTTGCCTGTTGGCATGCAGGTGTTGGATATAGCGGTAAAGATGCAGGGCAGAAAGGCCTTCGGGCCTGACCGTGAATACCGCCATGTCTTCCGGGGTCAGCGGCGATGTCCAGGGCATGCTCGCAAGCACGCGCGTGGTCACGCCAGTGGAGGAAAGCCGGCTCTCCCGGACCTGGCGCAATTGCCATGCATCGTGGGCGTACTCCGCCCGCTGTGCGAAGCCGTGGGTCTGCAGATTCATGCGATCATCAAAACGGTAGATGTGCACCCGCAGCATACTGTGATCGGGCAGGACCTCGCCCACGTTGATGAATTCCTGGGCATTACGAAACCACAGTCCGGTCCCTTTGACTCGGAAACCGGTCTGTAACGCCTCGGCCCGCCCGCGCTCCGCCGCATCCTCGCTCACCGGCACTACAAATTCACCTATCAGCAGGCCGGCCACCACGAACAACATGCCCACCTTCATCACCGAGCCGACAATGCGCAGCAGCGACACGCCGGCCGCGCGCATCGCGACCAGCTCGGAGCTGGCCGCCAGGTAAGAAAGCCCCACCGTCGCGCCGAGCAGCGCGGCCATAGGAAAAAGTTCATAAATTTTTCTCGGCTGGCTCAGCAGCACATATGTCATAAGCTCGAGTACGCCGAAGTTGGCCCTGCCGAGATTGCGTAATTCGTTAATGAAGGAAATGAACAGAAAGAGCAGGAAGATGATCGTCAATACCAGCATAGTGCTGGAAAGAACGCTCCGTCCGATATAACGGTCCAGCAGCGTCTGCTTCATGGTCGGGGAATCGCGAAAATGGGCCGGTTTTGATTGCGGCGCATCAACAGGTAAGCCGCCAGCAAGGCAAACCCGGCATGCACACCCCATAGGCTCACAACGGCCGGCAGCTCGCCGCGTTTGAGCAGGCCGGCGCCCACGCCAAGGAGATTGGCGTAGATGAAAAATACCAGTACGGCGACGAGCACGTTGCCGGAACGGCCTTTGCGCGTGTCGGTGTGCGCCAGGACCAGGGCAAATACCGCCAGCACAAATATTGCTGCCGGTCGCGCCACGCGCCATTGCAATTCTGCGTTGTGCGGTCCCTTGCCGGTGCCGAGCAGATCCGATGTCGGTATCCCCTCGATCGGCGGCGGCGCATCAACGGCCTCTTGGGGTTCAAGCCGTAAGGTGTATTTTTCAAATGTGATGATACGGTAATCCGCTTCGCCCGGCGCGCCTTCATAGGAAGTCCCGTTTTCCAGAACGATGAGATTCTCGCCTGTTTTCTCATCGGCAATATGCCGGCCGGTGGCCGCGACCACCACACCGGCTTTAGGTATACCGTCTTGCACCGTGACAGGAGAGCTGACAAAAACACCTTTGAAGGTTACGCGTTGCGCATCGATACCCTCAACGTAGAACACCCGCCCACCCGTTTTTGAACCGCGGAAAATGCCTGGTTCTATTGTATCAACCGTCACACGTTGCCGCGCTTGCTGTTTAATCGCGTCCATGTGCCGGACCGCCAACGGCGACAGATACAAGGAATTCAAGGCGCCCAGCACAACAAAACATGTTGCCAGCAACACGACCGGTCGCAACAGCTGTACCAGACTGATGCCACAGGCCGACAGCACGGCAATTTCGCTGTCCCGGTACCAGCGACTGACCGTCAACAGAATTCCCAAAAAAAACGCCAGCGGCGCAAGGGTATCAAGCGCGCGAATGGTTTCCAGCCCAACGAGCTGAAATACCGTTTGCGCCGCGCGCTTGCCCGTGGCGGCCAATCCCAGTGTCTGGGTCAAACCGAAAAACAACATCAACACCGTGAGCACGGCGATGATGGCGAGGCTGGTCTGGGCCGACTCGCGAAATAGCGCACGGTTGGTGATCATACCGGGATGAACAGAGAGAATTTTGACACAGGGTGAGAAAACAATGGACAATCCTTAAGACCGGGCGAGATATCGTATTTTGATTTTCGCGGCAAGGCGTTAATAACCATTTGATTTAACATTAAACCCGTTCCCAATGCTTGAATTAAACTATATCACAGCCCGCGTCCGCAACGGCGCGACCAACAGCCAAAACTTATGGAATTCCTGGTAGGAAGCGGAGCACCCGAGACACAGCGCAGCGCCTGCGTGGTGGCCGGCGTGTTCGAATCAGGCAAGCTGTCACCCGCAGCCGAGCGCATTGATCAGATCTCCGAAGGCGCATTGGACAAGATCCTGCGCCGCGGTGATATGCAGGGCAAGCTCGGCCAGACGCTGCTGCTGCATAGTGTTCCCGATATGCCCTGCGAACGCGTGCTGCTCGTCGGCTGCGGCAAGGAAACCGAGTTCGATGAGAACAACTATCGCAAAGCGACGGCCGCGGCCACTCGGTTGCTCAATGACACAGGTGCCACGGACATGACCAGCTACCTCCCCGAGCTGGAGGTCAAGGGGCGGGACGTCGCGTGGAAAGTGCGACTGGCGGTGGAGACGACCGCCGAGACCCTGTACCGTTTCGAGCAGTTGAAGAGCCAGGCCTCCGATGAGCGGAACCCGCTGGGCAAGGTGATCCTGATGGTTCCCGGGCGCAACGATGTTGCCGCCGGGCAGACCGCCGTTGAAGAAGGCAGGGCCGTCAGTGCCGGCGTGGCGCTGGCCAAGGACCTCGGAAACCTCCCCGGAAATATCTGCACCCCAAGCTACCTGGCCGAGCAGGCGCTTGCGCTTCAGGATCAAGCCCCGATCAAAACCACGGTGCTGGAAGCAGCGGACATGCAGGCGCTCGGCATGGGCGCACTGCTGTCCGTCGCCCGCGGCAGCCGCCAGCCGGCCAAATTCATCATCATGGAGTACGCCGGGGGCCGAAAGGACGAAGCGCCGACGGTGCTGGTTGGCAAAGGCCTGACGTTCGATGCCGGCGGCATTTCCCTGAAACCCGCCGAGGCTATGGATGAAATGAAGTACGATATGTGCGGCGGCGCGAGCGTGTTGGGTGCCCTAAAAGCGATCGCCGAGCTGAAACTTCCACTGCACGTGATCGGTGTCATCCCGAGCTCAGAGAACCTGCCCGACGGCAACGCCAACAAGCCGGGTGATGTCGTCACCAGCATGTCGGGCCAGACGATCGAGATTCTTAACACCGACGCCGAAGGCCGCTTGATCCTCTGCGACGCCCTGACCTATACCGAGCGTTTCAATCCTGAGGCGGTGATTGACGTTGCCACGCTTACCGGCGCTTGCGTCGTCGCCCTGGGCGCGCACGCAAGCGGCTTACTGGGCAACGACGAGACGGTGGTCAGCGAGCTGCTGAAGGCGGGCAGGGAGGCCCATGACCGCGCCTGGCAGCTACCCTTGTGGAGCGATTATCAGGAGCAGCTCGACACCAATTTCGCGGATATGGCCAATGTCGGCGGACGTGAAGCCGGCACAATCACCGCAGCCTGTTTCCTCTCACGCTACGCCAAGAAATTCAAATGGGCGCACCTGGACATCGCCGGCACGGCGTGGAAACGAGGAAAAGAGAAAGGCGCGACCGGGCGCCCGGTCGCGCTGTTGACGCGATACCTGATAAACCGGGCACAAAGACCCAAGAAACGCCAGCAAGCGGGTCCAACGGATTAGCCTGGCCCGACCCCAGAGTGACCTTGGACAACCGGCCCTTCGAAACCCTGTCAATGGCGGCCTTGCCCCCACACCCTGGCAACCATGACACGCGTTGATTTCTATCTGCTCACCCGGCCGGGCCCCGCGTCCAAAGAGTCCTTCGCGTGCAAGCTCACCAACAAGGCATTCCGCCTCGGCCATCAGATCTACGTGCTGACAGCGAGCGCGGAGCAGTCCCGGGAACTTGACCGGTTTCTCTGGACCTTCGACGCCGGCAGTTTCATTCCCCACGATGTATACTCTAATAAGATGGATACGACGCTGCCCGTCATTATCGGTCACGGGGAGCCACCGGATACGTGTCATGATATTTTGATTTCTCTCGTAACCGACGTTCCCCAGTTTTTCAGCCGTTTTGACCGTGTCATAGACGTCGTGGACAGTACCGAAGACGGCCGCACACAGGCGCGCGAGCGCTACCGCTTCTATCGGGAGCGCGGCTACGAACTGGAGACCCATGAACTGTAAAGGCTGAGAATATCGATCCGCTGACCATGACGAGAGCCCGCAACAAGCGCAAACACAAACCTTCGGCCAAACATGCGCTGGATGACGTGCTGCATTCGCTGCAAGATTTGGTGCATAACGAATTGGCGGACGATAATACGGTCCAAACGCACGGCCCGCCGGCAGCCCGCGGCGACCCGCGCCAGGTCGTCCAGTCGCTGAAGGCGCTGATCAATGACGATGGCGCCGGGGTCGCGGACATCGAAGAGATCACCCTCACCCCGGTAGCGCCCGAAACCGCGCAGGACGATGCCTCCCGCCCACAGGATGCCGGCGAGCCCGCGCCTGCGGCCTCCCATCCGATGGCGGAGGTGACAAGCGAACAACTCATGATCCCGGGTACCGAAGACATGGGCAGCGCCGCACCCACCCCGGCGGCAGGGGGCGAACAAAGGCGCGAGGAGGCGCCGAAGCGCGACGCCGGGCCGAAGAAGCGTCATCGCCGCAAAGTCCGACAGGTCGAGATGGACTGGGACGACATCCCCATCCTCAATGACGTCGCCGCCCCGCCGCCCGCGGGCGCACCGGGCATGCCCGCGACACCGCTGCCCTCGGCCGATCGCGCCCACGATATCGCCGTGCGCACCATCGCCAAGCTGAATATCGAGTTGCGAAAACGCGGTGAGCGCGGCCTGGATCCGATCACCATCAACCGGCTGCAGCAGTTATTGCAGGAAGAGCTGGAACAACAGGGTGCAAACATGGACAATACGCACGATTCGGAGCAACGGTAACCATTGCGGACAGTTATGATTTCCAGCGGGAAAGGCCGCGCGCCTTTCCCGCTGTTGTGTGAGCGTCTCCCCCCAATGAAAAGCAAGACCCTGGAAAAGACCTACGACCCCCACGCCATCGAACAGCGGATCTACCAGCGCTGGGAATCCGCCGGCTATTTTGCGCCGCAAGGCGCCGGGACGGCCTACTGCATCATGATCCCGCCGCCCAATGTGACCGGCAGCCTGCACATGGGTCACGCCTTCCAGGACATGATCATGGACGCCCTGACCCGCTACCACCGCATGAAGGGCGATAACACGCTGTGGCAGGCAGGGTCGGATCATGCCGGCATCGCCACCCAAATGGTCGTGGAGCGCCAGCTCAACGCCGAAGGCAAGACCCGCCACGACCTCGGCCGCGAGGCCTTCGTCGAGCGCGTCTGGCAGTGGAAGGCGGAATCCGGCGGCACCATCAGCCGCCAGTTACGGCGCATGGGCGCCTCGCTCGACTGGTCCCGGGAGCGCTTCACCATGGACGCGGGGCTCTCCGAGGCGGTCAACGAGGTCTTCATCCGGCTCTACGACGAGGGCCTGATCTACCGCGGCAAGCGTCTGGTCAACTGGGACCCGGTGCTGCACACCGCCGTCTCCGACCTGGAGGTCGTCTCGCGGGAAGAAAGCGGTAGCCTCTGGCACATGCGTTACCCCCTAGCGTCGGGCGACGGCCACCTCGTCGTGGCCACGACCCGCCCGGAGACCATGTTGGGCGATACCGCCGTGGCGGTGCATCCGGATGATGAGCGCTACCGGCATCTGATCGGCAAGTCGGTGGTGCTGCCGCTCGCCGGCCGCAACATTCCCATCATCGCCGATGAATATGTCGATCCGGAGTTCGGCACCGGCTGTGTCAAGATCACCCCGGCCCACGACTTCAACGACTACGAGGTGGGCAGGCGCCACGACCTGCCCATGATCAATATCTTCACGGTCGACGCCAGCCTCAACGAGCAGGCCCCGCCGGCCTACCGCGGCCTCGACCGTTTCGAGGCACGCAAAAGGATCGTCCAGGACCTGCAGGATCAGGGGCTGCTGGAGGGCATCGAGGACCACAAACTCATGGTGCCGCGCTGTGACCGCTCCGGTGCCATCGTTGAACCCTTTCTCACCGATCAGTGGTACGTCAAGACCGGCCCCCTGGCGGCACCCGCGATCGAGGCCGTGGAGACCGGCGCCATCAAATTCGTGCCGGAGAACTGGAAGAACACCTACTACGAATGGATGCGCAATATCCAGGACTGGTGTATCTCGCGCCAGATCTGGTGGGGGCACCGCATCCCCGCCTGGTACGACGCCGAAGGCACGGTCTACGTCGGGCGTTCCGAGCAGGAGGTGCGCGCCAAACACGCGCTCGGCAGCGAGGTCACGCTGACCCAGGACGAAGACGTGCTCGATACCTGGTTCTCCTCGGCGCTGTGGCCGTTCTCCACCCTCGGCTGGCCCGAGCAGACCCCGGCGCTTCAAACCTTCTATCCGACCTCCGTGCTGGTCACCGGTTTCGATATCATCTTCTTCTGGGTCGCCCGCATGATCATGATGGGGCTCAAGTTCACCGGCCAGGTCCCCTTCCGCGAGGTCTACATCCACGGACTGATCCGCGACGCCCACGGCCAGAAGATGTCCAAATCCAAGGGCAACGTGCTGGACCCGATCGATCTGATCGACGGCATCGGCCTGGACGCGCTGATAGCAAAGCGCACCGCCGGGCTGATGCAGCCGGAAATGGCGCCGAAGATTGAAAAGGCCACGCGCAAGGATTTCCCCGATGGCATACCGGCCTTCGGGACCGACGCGCTGCGCTTCACCTTCGCCGCGCTCGCCTCGACCGGCCGGCATATCAATTTCGATCTCGGCCGCATCACGGGCTACCGCAATTTCTGCAACAAACTGTGGAACGCCGCGCGCTACGTGCTGATGAACACCGACGGCGAGGACTGCGGCCAGCACGGCGGCAAGCTGCAATTAACGGTCGCCGACCGCTGGATTGTCTCGCGCTTGCAGGAAGTCAGCGCGCAGGCGCAGACCGCGCTCAACGCCTACCGCCTGGATCACATGGCACAGGCCCTGTACGGCTTCGTCTGGGATGAATACTGCAGCTGGTACCTCGAACTCTCGAAAGTGGTGCTGAACGACGCCGGGAGTACGCCTGAGCTGTTGCGTGGCACGCGCCACACCCTCATCGGCGTGCTCGAGGCGATGCTGCGCCTGCTGCATCCGCTGATGCCCTTTGTCACCGAAGAGATCTGGCAGCGGGTCGCCGCACTGGCCGGCAAGCAAGGTGACACCCTCATGCTGCAGCCTTATCCCGTGAGCTGGAGCGAGCACATCGACCCGGCGGCCACCGAAGAGATGCAGTGGGTAATGGCGGTCGTTAACGGCGTGCGCAACATCCGCGGCGAGATGAATATCGAGCCCGGAAAACGGATCCCGGTGATGCTGCAGGGCGCCTCGCAACAGGATCGGGCGTATCTCGAACGACACCGCGACCACCTTGTGACTCTGGCCAGAATGAAGTCCATCGGCTGCATCGGCGAGGATGAAGAGGCGCCGCAGGCCGCGACCGCGCTGGTCGGCTCGATGAAGGTGCTGGTACCGCTGGCGGATCTTATCGACAAGGAGGCGGAACGCAAACGCCTGGGCAAAGACATCGAAAAGCTACAGCAAAACCTGCAAAAGGCCGAGGCCGAGCTGGCCAATGCAAACTTTGTCAGCAATGCCCCGCCATCGGTGGTGGCGAAGAAACGCAAGCAGATTGAGGAAGCCCAGGCGTCGCTCGCCAATCTGGACGCGCAACTGGCGAAGATCGAGGCCCTGCCGGATTAGACGCCGGTCAACCCGGAACCCTGCCCGAGGAGGGTTCTAAGTCCAGCGCCAGGATCAGCGCATCCTCCCGGCCGCCGGGCGACGGGTAATAGTTCTTACGCACGCCGATTTCATCAAAACCGAGCCTGGTATAAAGCTTATACGCCGCCTGGTTGGAGACCCGGACCTCGAGGAAGGCCATGCGGATCTTCTTCCAACGCGCCAGATCCAATAAATAATTGACCAGTTGATTGCCCAGTCTGCGGCGCTGATAGTCGGGGTGGATACAGATATTCAATAAATGGCACTCACCCACCCCGAGCGACATGATGCCGTGGCCGACGATGCGGCCGTCGAAGTCAGACACCACGCAGTAATATCCGACCCGCAGACAGTCTTGGAAAATGTTCTCCGACCATGGCTGGTCGTAGGCCGCCCGCTCGACTTCCAGCACGGCCGGCAAATCCTGCTGCCGCATCGGCCGCAGCACCGGTAAGGGCTCAAAGACGACGGCGCTCATTGCGACTCCAGAACGTCTCGTGCGAGGCAGAGATCATCCCAGACCTTGCGCTTATCCACGGGATTGCGCAACAAGTAGGCGGGATGATAGGTCACGACCATGGGCGTGCCGTGATAGCTCAGGCGCTGGCCGCGCAGCTTGCCCAGCGCCATCTCGGTCTTCAGCAGGCTGTGGGCCGCGTGCCGCCCAAGCGCGACGATGACGCCCGGATCGATCAATTCGATCTGGCGCAACAAATAGGGTTCACACTGCAGCACTTCTTCGGCTTGTGGGTCACGGTTGTTGGGTGGTCGGCATTTGAGCACGTTGGCGATATAGACGTCTTCACGTTTGAACCCCATCGCCAAGAGCATAGCATTTAACAACTGCCCCGCCCGGCCCACGAACGGCTCACCCTGGCGGTCCTCCTCCGCCCCGGGCGCCTCCCCCACGAACAGCCAGCGCGCGCGGCGGCTGCCGGTTCCGAAAACCGTCTGCGTACGGGTGCTGTGCAGCCCGCAGCGGCGGCAGGTCCTGACCACCTGCTCCAAGTCCTCCCAGCCCATGGCGCTCACCGGCCCGGGCGTACCAGGCGATGGCGCAGGCGGCATCGGGGACTCCGTCGGTCCGCCAGCATTCGCGGTCTGGGGGGATGAGACTTGCGTTGCCACCGACGGCGTCCGTGATTCCCACACCGGAATTCCCATGGCCGCCAGATACTGCCTTCGTCGGATCTCCTGGGGATTCATGGTGCAGAAGCAAAATTCAATGTGATGACTGTGTTCACTGTGCTGGACCCTGTTCCTTGGTTGCCCACCCTCGCATGTCCGCCGTTCACAGCATGGCCCATTAGATCGAAAACCCTCAACCCCTTCCTTAAGGTGCCGGCCGCAGCGGGGCGCTCGGTTCGATGCATGGCCTGACTGTCAATTTTTAGTGTACTACAGAACCCTCAACCGCCGACAGCACCGGATTGTTTGCCAAATCACAGAGCGCGCGGATATGATTGACGCAACACAACAGGCAGAGTCATTAGGCATGAAAAGAGCGGCTAAACCCTTCATCATCGGTTTGATCCTCGGCGCGATTATCGCCTTCCCCCTGGGTATCAATTTCGGCCGCGACGACCCGCTGTTGAGCAACCCCTTTGCCAAGCGCGACCTGACTAAACGGGTCAAGGAAAGCGTCAAGCAAAAAACCGAGGACGTGGTGGAAGGGGCGAAGGAACGCCTCCACGAGGCGACCAAACCGCCGCGCGAGTAGACGCCCCATCGCCCGACGTCGACGGGCGGATACACCCCCCGCCCCCCGGGCCCTTCGTTCACGCGCGAAGCGCCCGGGGCCCCCGGGGGTAATCCTTACTTATGACACTCAGATCGCCTGTCCGCGCTGCGGGTGGGCCTTCTGGGCCGGCGCGACCAGTTTGCTCAAGGCGTGAATGTAGGCCTTGGCGGAGGCCACGACGATATCCGTGTCCGCGCCGTGGCCGTTGACGATGCGCCCGCCCTTCTCCAGCCTCACCGTCACCTCGCCCTGGGAATCGGTGCCGCTGGTGATGTTGCTCACCGAGTACAATTGCAGCTGACTGCCGCTTTGGACCACCGCCTCGATGGCCCGGAACGCCGCATCGACCGGGCCGCCGCCCTCGGCGCTGGAGTGGCGCTCCTGCCCATCGACCGAGACCGTGACGTCGGCAAGCGGGATTTCGCCGGTCTGCGAGCACACCTTGAGGGCCACCAGTTTGAGACTCTCATTGGCCTGCTCCAATCCCTCTTCGGTCACCAGCGCCTGAAGGTCCTCATCGAAGATCTCATGTTTCTTGTCGGCCAGGTCCTTGAAACGGGCGAAGGCGGAATTGAGGCCCTCCTCCGACTCGAACTCGATACCCAATTCCGCCAGACGGGCGCGAAAGGCGTGGCGGCCGGAATGCTTGCCGAGCACCATGCGGTTGGCGCTCCATCCGACATCCTCGGCACGCATGATCTCATAAGTCTCGCGTTTTTTGATCACGCCGTCCTGGTGGATGCCCGATTCATGGGCAAAGGCGTTGGCGCCGACGATCGCCTTATTCGGCTGCACGGGAAAACCGGTGATGTTGGAGACCAGGCGGCTGGCGGGCACGATCTGCGTGGTATCGATTCCAGTATCGCAGGCAAAGATATCCTGGCGGGTGCGCACGGCCATCACGATTTCCTCCAGCGAGGCATTGCCCGCGCGCTCGCCGAGCCCGTTGATGGTGCATTCCACCTGGCGGGCGCCGTTGGCGACCGCCGACAGGGAATTTGCCACCGCCAGACCGAGATCGTTATGGCAGTGCACCGAAAAAACGGCCTTGTCTGAATTGGGCACCCGTTCGATCAGGCTCGCGATCAAATCGCCGAACTGCTGCGGCACGTTATAACCCACCGTGTCGGGGATATTCACCGTTTTGGCGCCGGCATCGATGACCGCCTCGAGCACCCGGCAGAGAAAGTCCGGCTCCGAGCGTCCCGCATCCTCTGGTGAGAACTCCACATCATCGGTGTACTGACGCGCGCGTTTGACCGCCCACACCGCGCGCTCCACTACCTCATCGGGCTGCATGCGCAGTTTTTCCTGCATGTGGATCGGAGAAGTGGCGATAAAGGTATGGATGCGTCCGGAGCTCGCCGGGCGGATGGCCTCGGCGGCGCGATCGATATCCTTTTCCGTGGCCCGCGCCAGGGCGCACACGGTGCTCTCGGTAACGGCCTCCGCTACCGCTTTTACCGCCTCGAAATCACCGGCACTGGCAATCGGAAACCCCGCCTCAATGACATCGACGCGCATGCGTTCCAGCACCTTGGCGATGCGCACCTTTTCATCGCGGTTCATCGATGCGCCCGGACTCTGCTCCCCGTCGCGCAGGGTGGTATCAAAGATAATTAGCCGATCTGTCATGACATGCCTCTTGCTGTAATCTTAACCCGCATGCGCCGCCGCGGCATCATGCGGATGTGTAAGCTATCGAAATGGTTTGCGTAATGGATCCTCGCCAGGATGTGATGGGTGTCTTATGCGCGCAGCACGCGCAGCAGTCGCAGAGGTAAAATCAGGCAGGAGCAAAGCGCATGGCGGGAGGGCATGGCGGGCGCACAACACCCCGGCATGGTATCGCTGGCAATACAATCAAAATGATCTTGAAAACGCATAATTCGATCTGACGATATATCAATATAGATATATTAAACAGACTATTAACCTGACCGTCAATCAATTTCACAGACCGTGGCGCACTATCGGTTCCTAATGAATCCCCTTTCGAACCAGCTTGTAGCCCGCCATCGCCGGGCCCGACAGCGCGTAAATCAGAAAAGTGCCGAACAGCACCTGGGGTGGGTGCAGGAAAATCAGCACAAAGATCAAGGGCACCAGCAGGATGGCCATGAATGACACCCGACCCCGGAGATTCAGTCCCTTGAAGCTGTGGTAACGGACATTGCTGACCATCAATACCCCCGCCGCGACGGTCATCGCCAGCGCGAGCAAGCTGGTCTGCTTGCCGGGCACCCCGTAGCTGTGCATCACCCACACGAAGCCCGTGATCACGGCCGCCGCCGTCGGGCTCGGCATGCCGTAAAAATACTGTTTCTCGCCGGTTGAAATCTGGGTGTTGAAGCGGGCCAGGCGCAGCGCCGCGCCGGCGGCGAAGATAAAGGCCGCCAGCCAGCCCAGCTTGCCGAGACCCGACAGCGCCCATTCATACATAATCAAGGCCGGCGCCAGTCCGAACGAGACCATATCGACCAGACTGTCGTACTCGGCACCAAAATCGCTTTCCGTGTGGGTCCAGCGCGCCACCCGCCCGTCGAGGCCGTCCAAGAACATGGCAATAAAGATGGCCAGCGGCGCGTATTCGAAATTGCCGTTCATCGACTGCACAATGGCGTAGAAACCGGCGAACAGATTGCCCGTCGTCAGCAGGTTGGGCAGGAGATAAATGCCCTTGCGCTCGTAACGGACGACGACCGTTTCTTTGTCAGCGTCTCGCTGTTCCTGTTTTTTCGGATCCTGTGTTTCCGTCTTTGGTGTGCCGACCATTGTTCACTCACATCCCCACAATCTATCCGCCGCCGGCGGCTTGGCTCGAGCTCACCAAAAACGCGATGAGATCACCGCCGCCGTTGACCTTTTCACCCAAGGTCACCGTCACCCGGCTTGTGATTGGCATATAAACGTCAACCCGTGACCCGAAGCGGAGGTACCCGTAACGCTCTCCCTGGCCAATGCGCTCACCGGGCTGCTTATAACACAGTATACGCCGGGCAAGGGGACCGGCAAGCTGCACCGTCACCACATCGTCGCCTTCGTCGGTCTGTATCCACAAGGCGTTGCAATCGGCCTCCGACTCCGCCCTGCCCCAGCGAGGCAGAAGCCCACCGCGCTTGTACCACGCCTCCATGATCTTGCCCTCTACCGGACTGCGGTGGGTATACACACTGAGCACGCTTGTCACCACAGTGACACACTTTGCCGGGCGGTCCAGGTAGGGATCCCGGGTCTCCTCAACCGCAACGACGCGACCGTCCGCGGGGCAAACGATACCGAGCGGGTCGGCGGGAATCGTGCGCGGGGGATCGCGGAACAACAGCGTGACCAGCATCGCGACCCCCCACAGCGGCAGGGCCCACATCCAGTCAAAGTAATAATGTTCGGCACCGGCCGCGGCCACGGCCACGGCGATGTGCCATCGGCCTTCGTGTGCCACCAGCGGATGCCTCCCGACCGCCATATCCCTGACTCAAATGGGCTGGCTGATTGCGCTTAATTCTTGGCCTTGTCCACGATTTTGCTCGCCTTGATCCACGGCATCATGTCGCGCAGACGGGAGCCCACCTCTTCGATCGGATGCTTGGCGGCCTTGGCGCGCAGTTCGGGAAAGCGTTGTCCCCCCGAGGCGTTCTCATCCATCCACTCACGGGCAAACTGGCCCGACTGGATTTCGGCGAGGATCTTTTTCATCTCGGCCTTGGTCTGCTCGTTGACGATCCGGGGCCCTCGCGTCAAGTCACCGTATTCGGCGGTGTTGGATATGGAATAACGCATATTGCTGATGCCGCCCTCGTACATGAGATCGACGATCAGCTTCATCTCGTGCAGGCATTCGAAATAGGCCATCTCGGGGGCGTAACCGGCCTCCGTAAGGGTCTCGAAGCCCGTCTGTACCAGTGACGTCAGTCCGCCACAGAGCACCGCCTGCTCACCGAAGAGGTCAGTCTCGGTTTCTTCGCGAAAACTGGTCTCGATGATCCCCGAGCGTCCGGCGCCGTTGGTCGCGGCATACGAAAGAGCAATATCGCGGGCCTTTCCGGAGGCATCCTGATGCACCGCGATCAGACACGGGACCCCGCCGCCTTCGGTGAACGTGGAACGCACCAGATGGCCCGGACCCTTGGGCGCGACCATAAAGACATCCATATCGGCGCGCGGTTCGATGAACCCGAAATGGATATTGAAGCCATGGGCGAACGCCAGCGCGGCGCCCTGTTTCACATTGGGCTCGATATGCTCCTTATAGATCGCGGCCTGCCGCTCATCGGGCGCGACGATCATGATCACATCGGCGTCTTTCACCGCATCCGCGACGGTCTTGACCGTGAGGCCGGCCTGCTCGGCCTTCTCCCAGGACGCCGAATCCTGGCGCAATCCCACGACCACATCCACACCGCTGTCCTTGAGATTGTTGGCGTGGGCATGCCCCTGCGACCCGTAGCCGATAATGGCGACCTTCTTGCCTTTTATGATCGATAAATCGGCGTCTTTGTCGTAGTAAACTTTCATGTCAATCCTCTACTTTTAAGATGTGCGTGAATTCACTGTGTGCGAGCCCTGCCCGGCCTCGCGGCATCCGCCGCCAGCGGCCGCCCGCGATACCTCACCCACTGCTCGCCATCTGAGCTTTCTCTATCCGCGGTGGACGAAACGCGATTCGCCCTACTGCAGGCTTAAGGCCTTGGGGCCACGGCCGATGCCGGAGACGCCGGAACGCACCACCTCTAGGATGCCCGCGCCCTTGACCGCCTGGATAAAGGCATCCAGCTTCTGACTGTCACCGGTCATCTCTACGGTATAAGTGGTATCGGTGACATCGATAATGCGCCCCCGGAAGATCTCGACCAGTCGCTTGACCTCTTCACGCATCTCACCGGTGGCGTTCACCTTGGTCAACAGCATTTCGCGTTCGATATGGGGGCCTTCGGTCAGGTCCACCAGTTTCACGACATCGATCAGCTTGTTAAGCTGTTTGGTAATCTGCTCAATGACCTCCTCCGAACCGCGCGTGACCAGCGTCATGCGCGATAAGGACACGTCATCTGTCGGTGCCACCGTCAGCGATTCGATGTTATACCCGCGCGCGGAAAACAGTCCGGCCACCCGTGACAGCGCCCCGGACTCGTTCTCCAGAAGGATAGAGATGATATGCCGCATGTCTTAGGCCAGTTCCCGATCCGTATCCACCGGCGGACTGGCGCAGGGGCCGAGCTCCATCTCGTTATGCGGTTTGCCCGCGGCGATCATGGGATAGACGTTCTCCGTCTGATCGGTAATAAAATCCATAAACACCAGGCGGTCCTTCTGCGCGAGCGCCTCTTTTAGCGCCCCCTCGACATCAGCGGGCTGCTCGATGCGCATGCCGACGTGACCGTAGCTCTCGGCGAGCTTCATGAAATCAGGCAGCGCGTCCATATAGGAATGCGAATAGCGCCGATCGTAGAAGAACTCCTGCCACTGGCGCACCATGCCCATATAGCGGTTGTTCAGGTTCACGACCTTGATCGGCAGGTCATACTGCTTGCAGGTCGACAGCTCCTGGATGCACATCTGGATGCTGGCCTCGCCGGTCACGCACGCCACGAGCGCATCCGGATGCGCCAGCTGCACGCCCATCGCCGCCGGCAGACCAAAACCCATCGTGCCCAGCCCCCCGGAATTGATCCAGCGCCGGGGCTTGTCGAACTTGTAGAACTGCGCCGTCCACATCTGGTGCTGGCCGACATCGGACGTCACAAAGGCATCGCCGCCGGTCAATTCGTACAGCTTCTCGACCACGAACTGCGGCTTGATGAGCTCGCTCTGCCGGTCGTAGTTCAGGCAGCTGAGCTTGCGCCATTCGTTGATCTGGTCCCACCAGGCCTCGAGCGCCGCCTTGTCGGCTTCCTTATTACTCTCCTTGACCTGTCGTATCAGCTCGCGCAAGACATCGGGCACGCTGCCCACAATGGGGATGGTCACCGGCACGTTCTTGGCGATGGACGAAGGGTCGATGTCGATATGAATAATGCGCGCATGCGGGCAGAACTTGTCGACCTCGCCGGTGACGCGGTCATCAAAACGCGCACCGACCGCCAGCAGCACGTCGCAGTCGTGCATCGCCATGTTCGCCTCGTAGGTGCCGTGCATGCCCAGCATGCCCACGAACAAGGGGTCGGTGCCGGGGTATCCGCCCAGCCCCATCAGGGTGTTGGTGCAGGGGCAACCCAGCAGCCGCACGAGCTCGGAGAGTTCCGCGGAGCCCTCGCCCAGGATCACGCCCCCGCCGGTGTAGATCATCGGCCGCTTGGCGGACAACAACAGATTCGCCGCCTTGCGGATCTGGCCCGGATGCCCTTCGACCTTCGGCTGGTAGGAACGCATGGACACCGTCTTCGGATAGAAATACTCCGCCTTGTGGGCGGTCACGTCCTTGGGGATATCCACCACCACCGGCCCCGGACGGCCGGAGTTGGCGATGTGGAAGGCCTTCTTGATCGTGATCGCGAGATCCCTCACATCCTTGACCAGGAAATTGTGCTTCACGCAGGGACGGCTGATGCCCACGGAATCGACTTCCTGAAAGGCGTCATCGCCGATGAGGCTGGTCGCCACCTGCCCGGTGAACACCACCAGCGGGCTCGAATCCATGTAGGCCGTGGCGATGCCTGTGACCGCATTGGTGGCGCCCGGGCCGGAGGTCACCAGCACCACCCCGGTCTTGCCCGTGGAACGCGCATAGCCGTCGGCGGCATGGGTCGCGCCCTGCTCGTGGCGCGCCAGGATGTGCTTGATCTTCTCTTGCTTGTAGAGGGCGTCGTAGATGTGCAGGGTCGCGCCGCCCGGATAACCGAAGACGTATTCCACGCCCTCGTCAGCCAGGCTGCGGACAAAGATCTCGGCACCGGTCAGTTCTGCCACAACTACCTCTTAACCTAGGGATAAAAAAAGCCCGCCAGCGGGCATCTCCAAAAAATAATAGCGCTTCCCAGCAAAATAAATGGCGAAATAAATCGCTTGGTGAATTTTCCGGTATAACGCTACAAACGGTCAATAGCGAAGTCCAAAAAACACGGGAATTTATCGGCCGGTCGCTGGCCGTGCAGGCTAGGCCCGCCGCCAGCTCGTGCCCTGCGCGCCGTCCTCCAGGATGATGCCTTGGGCCTCGAGCGCGTCGCGGATGCGGTCGGCCTCCGCATAGTCCCTGTTGCGCCGCGCTTCAACGCGCTGGGCGATCAGTGTCTCGATCTGCGCCTCGCTCAGGCCCGCCGGCACCGCCGGCGGATGACCAGTTGGCTTGAGCTCGGCTGCGTCCGGCGCAATAGCCTTATGCCCCCCCTGAAGAAACGCCTTCGGCGGAAGCCCCAGCAGCCCCAGGATGCCCCCCAGCTCCCGCAATACGCCGCCCAGGGCCGCGGCGCGGTGCGTGTCCTGCGCATCGAGTGCCCGGTTGATCTCACCGGCCGCCTGTTGCAGCACGCTCACGGCGACAGCGGTGTTGAAGTCATCGTCCATCGCCTGCGCGAACCGCCGGCGGTAGGCCTCACCCTCCCCACCCCCCACCGGCTCGGGCGCACGGCCCGCCAGCGCCTCATCGAGCGTGTTGAGCGCGATATACAGCCGGGTCAGACCGGCCTTGGCATTGTCGAGCGAGCCGTCCGAGTAATTCAGCGGGCGGCGGTAGTGGCTGAGCACTAGAAAAAAGCGCACGATCTCACCGGAGCGGCGCCGGTCCCGCTCCCCGCCGAGGTAAGCCAGCACCTCGCGGATGGTGAAGAAATTGCCCAGCGACTTTGACATCTTCTCCTCGTCGACGCGCACGAATCCGTTGTGCATCCAGACATTGACGAACTTCTCGCCGGTGGCGCCTACACTCTGGGCGATCTCGTTTTCGTGATGCGGGAACTGCAAATCGAGTCCGCCACCATGGATATCAAAATGATTGCCCAGGCAGTGGGTCGACATGGCCGAGCATTCGATATGCCAGCCGGGCCGACCCGGACCCCAGGGTGACTCCCAGCTGGGCTCACCGGGCTTGGCCGCCTTCCACAACACGAAGTCCAGCGGATCGTCCTTGGCCTCCTCCACTTCGACCCGCGCGCCGGCGCGCAGCTCGTCGAGCTGCTTGCCGGACAAGGCGCCGTAAGATTCGAAGCGGCTGACTGCGTAATAGACATCGCCGTTGGCGGCCGCGTAGGCATAGCCCTTGTCCACGAGCGCCTGGATCATGGTCAGGATTTCATCGATGTGCCGAGTCGCGCGGGGTTCCCCATTCGGCGGCAACAATCCCAGCGCGTCCACGTCTTCGTGCATGGCCGCGATGAAGCGCTCGGTGAGCGCGGTAAAGGATTCATTGTTCTCGGTGGCGCGCTTGAGGATCTTATCATCGATATCGGTGATGTTGCGGATGTAGGTGACGTGTTCGGCGCCATACAGCTCGCGCAGATAGCGATAAACGACGTCGAATACCGTGAGCACCCGCGCATGCCCCAGGTGGCAGTAATCATAGACGGTCATGCCGCAGACATACATGCGCACATCGCCTGGGTCGATCGGTTGGAACGGCTCTTTGCGCTTGTGCAAGTTGTTATAGATTTCCAGCATGATCTCCCCGCGTATTCAGCTCGCCAGATGCTGCACGGCCTGTTCCAGGCGTCGACGCACCCGCGCCGGTCCGAGCAGCGTCCACAGCCGGCCCATCTCGGGACCGTGGGTCGCCCCGGTCAGCACCGCCCGCAACGGCATGAATAAGGATTTGCCCTTGGCGCCCGTGGCCGCCCCCACCGCACCGGCATAGGCCTTGAAGTCATCGCCGCCACGCTCCAGGCAGGCCAGCGCCGTTTCAAAAAACACCGCGCCAGTCGCGCGTACCAGGGCCGCGGCCTCGTTCTCAACCGGCGGGTTGTCGCTAAACAGCACGGCCGCCCACTGCCGGGCATCGCCCGGCATAATGATGTTATCGCGCACCGCTTGCACGAACCCCAGCGCCCGGTCCGGCGGCACCAGCGCCGCGGTCGCCTGCCCGTCGGGGTAATGGTGGCGGCACAGCCAGGCCCACAGCTCCTCGTCCGTGGCCCGAGCCACCGCCTCTTTCTGCCAATGCAGCAACTGCGCGCGATCGAAGCGCGCGGGCGCGCGATGCAGCCTTGCCATATCGAACTCGGCGGCCAGACGCCCAAGCGCCATCAGGGTATTGTCTACATAGGTGTGGCCCAGACGCGCCAGATAGTTCACGATCGCAATGGGCAGGAATCCCTCTTCGCGCAGCTCCTGCACGGTGCGACTGCCATGGCGCTTGGACAGCGGCGCGCCGTCGGCGCCGACCACCAGCGCGATATGGGCGTACTCCGACACCGGCAGCCCCAGCGCCCGCAGCAGCAGGATCTGCCGCGGCGTGTTGGTCAGATGGTCCTCGCCGCGAACCACGAGCGTGACCCCCATCAGCGCGTCATCGACCGCATTGCTGAAAAAAAACGCCGGCGTGCCATCCGAGCGCCGGATCACGAAATCACCGATGTCATCGCTGGCGAAGCGCTGGGGGCCGCGCACCCTGTCCTCGAACTCGATCGCGACATTATCGGGCACATGAAACCGCAAGGTGGCGGGCGTGCCCGCGGCAAATCGCTCCTGGACCTGCTCGTGGCTCAGGGCGCGGCAACGGCCCGAATAGCGCGGCGCCCGCCGCGCCGCGCGCTGCGCCTTGCGTTCGAGCTTCAGCTCATGTTCGCTACAGAAACAGGGGTATGCCAGCCCCTGCTCCTGAAGGAGGGAAAAGTAATCCCGGTAGATCTCACCGCGTTCGGTCTGCGCATAGGGGCCGTGGCCGCGCTCGCATCCCGGACCTTCCTGCCAGTCCAGGCTCAGCCAGCGCAAGTCGTGCTGCAGGGCCTGCTCGTATTTCTCTTCGCCGCGCGCGGCATCGGTGTCCTCCAGGCGCAAGAGAAAGACCCCGCCGCGCCCGGCGGCCAGCAGATAATTGAACAGCGCCGTGCGAACATTGCCGAGGTGTAGCAGGCCGGTCGGGCTGGGCGCGAAACGGGTCTTAAAGGCTGGGTCAGTCATGCCGGCGAATAGTAACGGAAACCCGCCGCCATGCCCAAGCGCGACGCCTTGTTGCGCAATGGCATGAACTTTAGGACAATTCGCGGAGTGAGAACAAATTTACCCGTATAACCGAGGCCTGCAGCCACGATGGAAATACTCGAAGACAATCTGCCCCAGGTCCGCATAGGCACGTCAATGGGCGAGATCACCGTCGCACTGGACAATAACAAGGCCCCGTCCACGGTGGCGAATTTCCTCGGCTACGTCAAGGAAGGGTTCTATGATGGGACCATTTTTCACCGCGTGATCGACAATTTCATGATCCAGGGCGGCGGGTTTATGCCCATGATGGTACAAAAACCCACGCGCCCGCCGATCGAGAACGAGGCGACCAACAGCGTGCGCAATGTCCGGGGGACCCTCGCCATGGCGCGGACCGGCGACCCGCATTCCGCGACCAGCCAGTTTTTCATTAATGTGAAGGACAATGATTTTCTGAATCATTCCGGCAAGACGGCGTCCGGTTGGGGTTATTGCGTGTTCGGCCATGTGCTGGAGGGTCTGGACGTGGTCGACAAAATCAAGGGCGTACCGACCACGACCAAACTTGGATTCAAGGACACGCCGATCACCGATGTCATTATTCAAAATATCGAAGTCATCAATGCCGGCTAGCCCTACAGGGACCATGCCATAAGCCCCGAGCTTGAGCACATGGCGACCCTGTTTATCTCCGATCTTCATCTCTGCGCCGAGCGTCCGGCCATCACCGGGCTGTTCCTGGCGTTTCTCAAGCGGGAGGCCGGCGCCGCCGACGCCATCTACATCCTCGGGGATCTGCTTGAATACTGGATCGGTGATGAGGCCGTGGCGCAAGCGGAGTTTCAGCCCATTGTCGCCGGTCTGCGCGCCGTTACCGACGGGGGGACGCCGCTTTATCTCATGCACGGCAACCGGGATTTTCTAATCGGCGAGGGCTTCGCGCAGGCCACCGGCTGCCGCCTGCTCGAAGACCCCACCGTGATCGAGCTCTACGGCACACCGGTGGTGCTGATGCACGGAGACCTGCTCTGCACCGATGACGTCGAGTACCAGGGCTTTCGCAAGATGGTCCGCGACCCGCAGTGGCAACAGGGGTTTCTGGCGAAAAGCATGGCGGAACGCGAGCAGATCTCACGCGAGGTGCGCGAACACAGCAAGAGCGCGATCGCCGACAAGAGACCCGACATCATGGACATCAATCAGCAGGCGGTGGAGGCCGAGATGCGCCGGCACGGCATCTATCACATCATCCACGGCCACACCCACCGCCCGGGCCAGCACCAGTTCCAGCTTGACGGGATGAGCGCGCGCCGCACCGTGCTCGGCGACTGGTACGAACAGGGCAGCGTGCTGCGCTGTGACCGCACGGGCTGTGCGCTGGAGACGCTGGACCTGGAAAATCCGGATGCGGCCCATGCCGCCTCAGGCGCCAAAGCCAAGCAGTCTTGATTCACGCGAAGCATCCAACACGACAGGTCAGGACCGCCAAATCTGGGACACATGAGCGCTTGCTAAACCACGCAAGCTCCAGACACTCCGCCCGAAGCGGATTTCGCGCACACGCTCCCGGAAAGAGCCACAGGGAGGGGGCAAGCACGCGCACCGTGTGTAGCAATCTGCGGCAGGGTACGCGGGTGTGGCGCCTGCGAAACCTGGTCGGATGCTGAAAAAGTTCGTTCAGGGACTTTTTGCGTCCTTAGCTCCACAGGCGGTACATCCGTGTACCGCTGCTCAGCTCGCTTCGCCGCGGCGCAAATCCTCAACCGAAAAAAAGGTATAGGACCCGGGCAAATGAAACAGCTCTGACTTGACGGCAATGGCGCGCGTGAAGTCCTGCAATTCGCGCGTGCGTCCGGTCATATCCTGTTGCCGGATCGGAAATCCGTGCTGCAGGTGGCGGCCAGGGACATAGATATTGTTGGCGAGGTCGCAACCCGATGGCGTCATGAATTCGGGAACCGCCAGCAGCGCCGCCTGCTCGCCGGCAAGCACATTGTGGTATTCGCGCAAGGCCTGGGTGACGGGGGGCAACAGACCTTCGGCGGAAAATACGTCAAGGCACAGCTCGCGATTGGTGAAATAGCGGTAGTGCACCACGGGCCGGCCGTCGACCGGCGGATAGTGCGTGTCGTCCTTAAGCGCCTGATGTTCCAGCGCAAGCGGTGATGGTTTCGCTAGCGGCCGTGGATGGATCACGAGCACCCTTCGATCCTGGGTATTGGTGCTGTAGATGGTCTTCTTCTTGCGGTCGAACAGCAAAAAATCACCACCGTCGTCTCCCTCGTCGATACGCAAGTAACGTTGCGTGACGATCATACGGGTACGGTAGGGGTCCAGATCGGGCTCCTGCTCCGTGAACCACACGACACTGGCGAGGACCGTGTCTGCTTTCTCAGTACACGACCCGATCATGGGTACGAGCATTACCCCTAACAACAGGGATAGCCGGCAACGATTCACTGACGGATTCACCGATACCGTCCCCTAACTACGCTTGCCCTTGAGGCCCAGGACCAGGTCCATTACATTGGTACCCGTGGGCCCTGTCTGCAGCAGGTCTCCGCTGGCAGCGAGAAACGACCCCGCATCGGCGGCTGTCAGGGTCTTCTGTGCATCGAAGCCCGCTCCCTCGCCACGGGCGAGCGTATCGCCGTCAACGAGCGCCCCGGCATCGGCGCCCGGGCCGTCACTCCCGTCGGTGCCGGCCGCAAGTACAAAACACGAGGCGTGCCCACGCAATCTTGCCGCCGCGGCGAGCGCCAGACTCTGGCACCGCCCCCCGCGACCCGCGGACGGTGGCAGCACCACGGTCGTCTCCCCACCCCAGATATGGACGGTATCGGTATCGGCGCGCAGCAGGGCCTCGGCCAGACGCCCACCTGCAACCACCGCATCACCCCGCAAGAACTCATCGTGCACCGAGGCGCCGTAACCCAAGGCGGCGGCCGCCGCCGCGGCCGCCTCTTTGGCCCTCTGCAGATTCGCGATCACGCGCAGCTCAACCGAGTCGACACAGGGCGCCTCCGGCACAGGGGCGGGTGGCGTATGGGCCATCGCGGCGGCAACATCCGGCGGCAGCCCGGCAGGCAGTTGTTCTCCCGCGTCGGGCGCCGGCACCAGCGGGCCGGAGCCGATCACGGCCGGATCATCCCCCGGCACATCCGAGAGACACAGGCACAAGACCGGTCGTGGGGCCAGCAGGGCGGCCAGGCGCCCGCCCTTTAGCAAGGACAGGCGCTGGCGCAGGCGGTTGCAGGCAGCGATATCCAGGCCCGATGCCAGCAGCCAGCGGTTCAGCACCTGTAGCTGCGCGAGCCCCACGCCGGCGGGCAGGGATTCCACCAGCGCGGAGGCGCCGCCGGACAATAGGCAGAGGATCTGCGCGTCACCGGGGAGACCTTGGATGAACTCGCGCAGCGCCTGGCCGGCCGCGAGGCTGTCGGCATCGGGTAATGGATGCCCGGCCGTTCGCACCGGCCAGGGCAAGGGCTCGGCATAACCGTGCTTGGTCACGATCCAGGCCGCGCGGATGCGCTCACCCAAGACATCAATCGCACCCTGGGTCATGGCCGTTGCCGCCTTGCCCACCGCCAGCAGCGTGACCGGCCCGGACAGGACGTGGGATTGCAGGTATTCGCGTACACGGGAACGGCCGTTGACCGCCCGCAAGGCGGCGGCATAGGTCTGCAACAAGGCCTGGCGGTGCCGGTCAGTCGAGAGTGTCAAATCCGCGCTGCAGGTCCCGCTTGAGATCGTCCACATCCTCCAAACCGGCGGCGATACGGATCAAACCCTCGCCGATGCCGGCGGCGGCCCGCGCCTCCGCACTGATGCGCCCGTGGGTGGTGGTCGCCGGGTGCGTGATCGTGGTCTTGGTATCGCCGAGATTGGCCGTGATGGACACGAGCTCGGTGGCGTCGATAAAGCCCCAGGCCTGCTCACGTCCGCCCTCCAGCTCGAATGACAGCAACCCTCCCGGCGCCTTTTGCTGGCGCGCGGCCAGCTCATGCTGCGGATGCGAGACCAATCCCGGATAATGCACCCGCCTGACCTTCGGCCGCTGTTCCAGCCACGCCGCCAAGGCCTGCGCATTCTGGCTGTGGGCCTGCATACGCAGCTCGAGCGTCTCCAGTCCCTTCAAAAACACCCAGGCGTTGAACGGGCTCATACTGGGCCCGGCGGTGCGCAGAAAACCGTAGACCTGCTCACCGACAAGGGACTGGTTGCCCACGACGGCGCCGCCGACACAGCGACCCTGGCCGTCGAGATACTTGGTCGCGGAATGGATCACGATATCCGCCCCCAGGGCCAACGGTTGCTGCAGGGCCGGGGTACAGAAACAGTTGTCGACCACGAGCCAGCAATTGTTTTGATGCGCGAGCTGCGCCAGCGCCCGGATGTCCATCACCTCGGTCAAGGGATTGGAGGGCGTCTCGAGGAACAACAACCGCGTATTGGGCCGGATCGCCTGCTCCCAGGCACCGAGCTCGGTGAGCGGCACAAACGTCGTCTCCACGCCGAAACGGGCGAGGTAGTTGCTGAACAGCAGCACGGTGCTGCCAAAAATGGCGCGCGAGGAGACGATATGGTCACCGCTTTTCAGCAACGCCATACAGGTCGACAGAATCGCGACCATACCGGAGGCGGTGCCAACACAGCGCTCACCGCCTTCCAGCGCCGCCAGCCGCTGCTCGAAGGTGCGCACCGTGGGATTGGTAAACCGGGAATAGATGTTGCCAGGCTCCTCGCCGCTGAAACGGGCGGCCGCCTGCGCCGCGCTGTCGAAGACATAGCTCGAGGTGGTGAAAATCGGCTCGCTCTGCTCCCCCTCGGCCGTGCGCACCTGCCCCGCCCGCACCGCGCGCGTGCGCGGTGCATACTCCAGCCAATTCTTCTTTTTCTCGTCCGGTGCCATTCAGTCGTTATTGCGAATAGGTGTGCAGTTCGGTGCCCGATAGCTCATTGGAGGCGCGCACCTTTCTGACCCCATCGGCCCGGATCTGTTCGACCCGGTCGAGGTAGGCCTGATTGACATCCCCGGTAATGTATTCGCCATTGAAGCACGAGGCGTCAAACTCGGTAATCGCGCGATTCCCCTCGCGGGCCGCCGCCAGCAGGTCCGGGAGGTCCTGGTAGATCAAACGGTCCGCACCGATCTCGCGGGCGATCTGCTCATCGTTCCTGCCGGTGGCGACCAGTTCGTGCACCGACGGCATGTCGATGCCGTAGACATTTGGATAGCGCACCGGCGGTGCGGCGGAAGCAAAATAGACTTTGCGCGCACCCGCATCCCGCGCCATCTGAATAATCTGCATTGAGGTCGTGCCGCGAACGATGGAATCGTCGACCAGCAACACATTCTTGCCCTTGAACTCGAGCTCAATGGCATTGAGTTTTTGACGCACCGATTTGCGGCGCTGTTCCTGCCCGGGCATGATAAAGGTACGACCGATATAGCGGTTTTTGATAAAGCCCTCGCGGTACTTCAAGCGCAGCTCATAGGCCATCTGCAGCGCAGAGGTGCGGCTGGTATCCGGAACCGGAATCACCACATCGATATCGTGATCCGGCCATTCCCGCTGCAGCTTGCGCGCCAGCTTCTCGCCCATGCGAAGGCGCGTTTTGTGCACGGCGATGCCATCGATGATCGAATCCGGTCGTGCCATGTAAACGAATTCAAAAATGCACGGGGAGTGCCGCGGGTTCTCGGCGCACTGCTTCGAATGGACATTGCCGGCCAGGTCAATGAACAGCGCCTCACCGGGGGCGATGTCCCTGACCAGGTCAAAGCCCACGACATCCAACGCGACACTCTCCGAGGCGACCATATGCTCCGGACCCTTGTCCGTCTCGCGTTTGCCGTAAACCACCGGGCGGATTCCAAAGGGGTCACGGAAGGCGAGAATCCCGAAACCAACGATCATGGCCACGACCGCATAGGCGCCACGGCAGCGGCGATGCACGGCAGCCACGGCCCGGAAAATGTCATCGGGCGAAAGCCGCAGGCCGCCCGCCGCGTGCAGCTCGTGCGCCAGCACATTCAACAGGATCTCGGAATCCGAGTCGGTGTTGATGTGGCGCAGATCCTCGCGGAACAGCTCCTGCTGCAGATCCTCGGCATTGGTGAGATTGCCGTTGTGGGCCAGTGCCAGGCCGTGGGGTGAATTCACGTAGAACGGCTGTGCCTCGGCCGGCGAATCGCAACCGGCCGTCGGGTAGCGCGCATGACCGATACCCAGATTTCCCTTGAGCGCGATCATATGGCGGGTGTGGAACACATCGCGCACCAGTCCGTTGTCCTTGCGCAGATAAACCCGGTTTCCGTCACTGGTGAGAATACCGGCGGCGTCCTGTCCACGGTGCTGCACAACGGTAAGCCCGTCGTAAATCGCCTGATTAACCGGGCCCCTAGCCTGGATGCCGATGATGCCGCACATGCGAATCCCCGATCATTAAAGTCGCAAGTCTAGTCGTAGTGGATATGCCGGGCAATATCCCTGGGTAACAATTTTTCGCTGGTGAACGCGGCCGCAGGCTGGAAGTAAGGGGCGAGCAGCGATTTGCGCCACCATCTGTTTTCCTGGATCGGCGGGCTCAACCCTATTAATAAGAACACCAGGACGATAATGAGACCGCCCCTGAGCGCCCCGACCACCGCACCGAGGATGGTGTCGGAGAATCTGAGGACCCCGCTCGAACCAATAAATCGTTGCAGCATCACTGCCGCGACCGAACTGGCCGCATAAACCACGACAAAAATCCCTATAAAGGCCGCGACCAGCCGGACCGTCTCGTCCTCGATGGTCTTCTCCAGCAACCCTGTGGCTTGCCAGGCGAAGAGCCAGGCAAATACGCTCGACAACACCCATTTAGCCAAGGACACCGATTCACGCAAAAACCCTCGGAAAATGCCGATCGCGACCGATAACGAAAGAATCAAAAGAATTAAGATATCGAGACCACTCATAACGCGCCAATAAGTACTGTAACGGTCCGCGCCGGAACATCAGGGCAAGCGATGATCGACATCCGGGCATGAGTGCGCCAGGCCGGATGCGGTCACGTAGCGCTCAGGGGTAGGCGAGCACCATCCCCTCCATACCCAGATCCTTGTGGATGCGCGCCTGCATGGAGATGGCCTCGGTTTTACTCGCAAAGGGGCCGATGCGCACCCGTGTCGCCTTGCCGCGCTTGAGTACAACGCTCTGCATATCAACCGCATAACCGTGTGTCATCAGTTTGTCGCGCACGCGGTGGGCATTGTCCAGGTTGTAATACGTTCCCAACTGTACGACCCATCCGCGTTTAATGGCATCTGTCGTCGCCGGCGCAGCACCGCCTTTGTCGGCGTCCGCCGGCGGCCTGGTAGTGGTTACACGTTCTTTTGCAGCGTCCGTGGGCGAGGCCTGTGTATCGGCTGCACCCCCAACCCCAGATGGGCGCGCGCTGGGTGGTGTTGCGTCAGGTTTTTTTCTACCCAATTCCTCGACTGGCGTGACAATGATCTTTGTGTCCCGCCCGGAAATATCGTCCGGCACCGAGCCAGCCTTGTCCGGCATCTGTTGCTCATCGAGAATCATGGGAACAAAAATCACCGCCAACGAGATCAGTATAATAGCACCGATGATGCGGTGCTTGGGACCAAAGGCGGGTCCGTTGTCGTCTCTTTTCGTCATCACATCATGTCTCTAACGCTTGACTCTTAGTATATCACTGACCGTATAAAAGGAGCCAAAGATCACAATCCGGTCGTTTTCGCGCGCGTCATGGCAGGCCATCGTATAGGCGTCGACAACCGTCGTGCAGGCCCGCACCCGGGCGACCACCCCGGCACCTGTCAAGGCCGACACCAGCTCGTCGCTGGTGGCGCCTCTGGGCTCAGGCAGCCCGGCAACATACCATTCATCGACCAGCGGACGCATCTGCGCTGCGACGTCACCGATCGCCTTATCCTTCAGCATGGCAAATACCGCCAGCGTGCGGCCATTGACGGGTTGCTGGCGCAAGCTCTCGGCCAGGACCTCCGCAGCCTGCGCATTGTGGGCGACATCCAGCACCTGAACCGGCCGGCCCGGCAAGGTCTGGAAGCGTCCCGGCAGCACCGCTTGCAACAGACCCTGGCGAATATGCTGCTGCACCACCGGGAACCGGTCCGAGAGCAATTCCAGCGCCATCAGCGCCGCGGCACCATTGAATAACTGATGGCGGCCGCGCATGGCCGGGTACGGCAGGCCGCCGCGACTTCGCTCTCGATAACGCCACGACCAGGCGGCCTCGTCACGTTGAAGAGAAAACTCCCGCCCGTATTGATACAGCGGCGCACCGATCGCCCGCGCGGTCTGCTCGATGCTCACCGGCGGCGTTGGATCAGCACACACAGCCGGCCGCCCTTGGCGGAAGATCCCGGCTTTCTCACGGCCAATGTTCTCCCTGTCCGGACCCAACCAGTCGGTGTGATCGACGCCCACGGAAGTCACGATCGCCACATCCGCATCAATGATATTGACGGCATCCAGTCGCCCCCCAAGCCCGATTTCCAACAAAGCGATATCAACCGCCCGCGATTTGAATATATGAAGCGCGGCCAAGGTGCCGAACTCGAAATAGGTCAGGCTCGTGGAGCTCAGGCTGGATTCGATACACTCGAAGGCATCGCACAGCTCATCATCCGCCACTTCGGCGGCGGCTACGCGCACACGCTCGTTGTATCGCAGCAGGTGGGGCGAGGAATAGGCGCCGACGCGGTACCCGGCGGCATGCAGCATCGCCTCCAACATCGCCACGGTGGAGCCCTTGCCGTTGGTGCCTGCTACCGTCACCGCTGCAAAATCGGGATGCGTGAGATTCATGCGCGCCTGTACAGATTGGATACGCGCCAGCCCGAGCTCGATCTCCCGCGGATGCAGTGATTCGATCTTGACGAGCCAGTCGTTGAGGGAGCGCGTGTTCAGATGTCTGATGACAGACCGGGCTGCGGTTCGCCTTCGTCTGATTCATTCTCTAACTCAACGCCGGCAGGCCTGGTAACAGATAACATGGACAACAAAGAGGCGATGTGGGTGCGCATGTCGCGGCGGTGAATAATCATGTCAACAGCACCGTGTTCCAATAGAAATTCGGAACGCTGGAATCCTTCCGGCAGGGTCTCCCTGACGGTCTGCTCGATGACGCGCGGCCCGGCGAATCCGACCAGTGCCTTGGGTTCGGCGGCGATAATGTCGCCCAACATCGCGAAACTGGCCGATACACCGCCCATGGTGGGGTCGGTCAACACCGAGATATACGGTATCCTTCGGTCCCCCATCCTGGTAAGGGCCGTACTGGTCTTGGCCATCTGCATCAGGGACATCAACGCTTCCTGCATGCGCGCACCGCCGCTGGCAGAAAAACACACCAGCGGAATCTCCTGGTTCAGGCAGGTATTGACCGCACGGACGAAACGTTCACCGACGACTGAGCCCATCGATCCTCCCATGAAACCAAACTCGAAGGCGCAGGCGACCAAAGGCATGCCCTCAAGCTTACCCTGCAATACAACCAAGGCATCCTTTTCTTTGGTGTGTTTCTGCGCATCGGTCAGTCTGTCCTTGTACTTCTTGCTGTCCTTGAATTTCAAGGAATCGACAGGACTCAGATTCGCGCCAATCTCCTCGCGCGGCTCAGGATCCAGGAACAGATCCAGGCGCCGACGCGCGCCGATGCGCATGTGGTGATCACACTTCGGACACACATTCAGGTTGGTCTCGATCTCGGCGCAATACAATACCCCGCCGCAGGCCGGACACTTCTTCCATAACCCTTCCGGAATCGACTTCTTTGACCCTTTGCTCTTGATCTTGGGTGGTAGAATTTTATCGAACCAGCTCATGCTGCGGCCCCAACTTTGTCTATAGACGCCCGCAAGCTCGCGATAAAACTGCCAGCGTCGGCATTGATTTTTTCCGGCTGGGTGGCAAGCTCGGCAATCCGTTTTACCAGCGCGCTGCCGACGACCACCGCATCGGCAAACGCCGCCACCTTAGCGGCCACTTCCGGACTGCTGATACCAAAACCGACGCCGACAGGTAAATCGGTCTTGCCCCGAATCTCTTTAAGTTTATCAGCTACTTCCTGCATATCCATGCGACTGGCACCGGTGACACCGCGCAGCGAGACATAATAAATAAAACCGCTGGCCGCTTCAGCGATCATCTCAATGCGCGCAGCAGTGCTGGTCGGCGCCAACAGAAAGATCGGATCCAGGCCCCTGGCTCGCAAGACCTCGATTAACGCCGAGGCCTCCTCCGGCGGCAGATCGACCACCAAGGCCCCGTCCACGCCGGCCGCGCTCGCCGCTGCCGCGAACGGCTCATAGCCTATCACTTCGATGGGATTTAGATAGCCCATCAAAATGACCGGCGTATCGGCATCGGTTTCACGGAATTCCTTGACCATCTGCAGCACGCGCGCGAGGCTGATCCGGTGACGCAGCGCGCGCTCGCTGGCCTGCTGGATCACCGGTCCATCGGCCATGGGATCGGAAAATGGCACCCCGAGCTCAATGAGATCCGCGCCGGCCTCGACCAGGGCATGCATCAGCGGGACGGTCACCGCGGGCTGGGGATCACCTGCGGTGATGAAGGGGATCAAGGCAGTACGGTGCCGCTTTCTCAAGTTCTCGAAACGATCGGCGATACGGGACATCAGACGACGATTCCTTCCCGGGCAGCCACGGTATGAATGTCCTTATCGCCGCGGCCCGACAGGTTAACCACGATAATGCCGTCATGACCCAGGCCGGGAGCGAGCTCCCTGACGTAAGCCAGGGCATGACTGGACTCAAGCGCCGGCATGATTCCTTCGACGCGCGTCAGTTCGTGGAACGCCGCCAACGCCTGTCCGTCATCAACCGCCACGTAGCTGGCGCGGCCGCTGTCCTTTAGCCAGGCGTGCTCGGGACCCACGCCGGGATAATCGAGACCGGCCGACACCGAATGGGTTTCGATGATCTGACCATCGCTGGATTCCATCAAATAGGTGCGGTTGCCGTGCAGCACACCGGGTTGGCCCGCGCACAACGGCGCCGCATGGTGGCCGCTGGCCAGGCCGTCGCCAGCCGCTTCCACACCGTAGAGCGCCACCTCGGCGTCATCGATAAACGGGTAAAACAGGCCAATGGCATTAGAGCCGCCGCCCACGCAGGCAACCAGCGCATCCGGCAACCTGCCCTCCCGCGCAAGGATCTGCTCGCGCGTCTCGCGGCCGATCACGGCCTGGAAGTCCCGCACCATGGCAGGATAGGGATGGGGCCCGGCGACAGTACCTATAATATAAAAGGTGTTGTCCACGTTCGTGACCCAATCGCGCATCGCCTCGTTGAGCGCGTCTTTGAGCGTACGCGAGCCGGACTCGACCGGCACCACTTCGGCACCCAGCAGTTTCATCCGGTAAACGTTGATCGCCTGACGCTGTATGTCTTCCGCGCCCATGTAGACCACGCATTCAAGCCCCAACCGGGCCGCAACCGTGGCCGTGGCGACCCCGTGCTGACCGGCACCGGTCTCGGCGATGATCCGGGTCTTGCCCATTCGCCGGGCGAGCAAGGCCTGACCAACCGTGTTGTTGATCTTATGCGCCCCGGTGTGGTTCAGATCTTCGCGCTTGAGATATACACGCGCGCCACCGAGGCGTTCACTCCAGCGACGGGCAAAATAAAGTGGCGAGGGCCGGCCGACGTAATCGCGCAGATCCAGCTGCAGCTCCGCCTCGAAGTCCGGATCGTTGCGGTAGCGTTCGTAGGCCTGACGCAGCTCCGCGAGCGGCTGCATCAGCGTCTCCGCGACAAAGATGCCACCGTAGCGGCCAAAATGCCCGCGTTCGTCGGGCAACGCGTAGGGACTCATGATCTCTTGTTTACCTCATCGATGAATGCGGCGACCTTGGCCGCATCCTTTATACCTTTGTCTTGCTCGACACCGCTGCTAACGTCCACCGCATAGGGGTGGATCGCCGCAATCGCCGCCGTTACATTGGCCGCCGTCAGCCCCCCGGCGAGAATCACCGGCTTGCCCAAATCCTGGGGTACCTGCGCCCAGTCAAAGGTCTGACCGCTGCCGCCGGATTGCTCCGGCACATAACTGTCCAGCAACAGGCCTGACGCCCGGGCGTGGGTTTTCGCCGCCGCACGCACATCCACGCCCGGCCGCATGCGCACCGCCTTCACATAAGGCCAAGCAAACGACCCGCAAAACTCGGCGCTCTCCTCGCCGTGGAACTGCAACAGATCGAGACCCGCGCGCTTTAAGGCCTCCCTCACCTGCTCGGCCGCCGCATCGACGAACAGTCCCACCTTGGTCACGAACGGAGGCAACGCATTGGCGATCGCGCCTGCCTGGTCGATGCCGATATGGCGCGAGCTCGACCCGCAGAAAACGAATCCTATCGCATCCGCACCGAGCCGGGCCGCCGCCAGGGCGTCCTCGGTCCGGGTGATGCCGCAAATCTTGACCCGGGTGCGCATAGCCGTCCACGTGGTTACGAGCGCGCAAGCTTACCAGAGCCCGCAATTCCTTGAAAGTCGGGGAATTTCATAGCGCTCAGGATACTCCACCGCGGCCAGATACAGCCCATGGGGCGCCGCCGTGATCCCGCCCTGGGTACGATCACGGCGCGCCAACACCTCGCGCGCCCACTCCACGGCCCGCTCGCCCGCGCCGATGTCCGTCAATACCCCGGCAATATTGCGGATCATATGATGCAAAAACGCATTGGCGCTGGCATCGATAATGACGAACTCCCCCTGCCGAACGACGCTCAACCGCCGCAGTTCCCGCACCGGACTTTTGGCCTGACATTGCATCGCGCGGTAGGCGCTGAAGTCGTGGGTGCCGACCAGAAATGCTGCCGCCCGCTGCATGCGTTCGGCATCCAGCGCCCGGTACTCCCAGGTCACGCGCCCGGCGAGATACGTCGGGCGCACCGGTCGATTCAGAATGATATATCGGTAATGGCGGCCGGTGGCGGAGAAGCGCGCATGAAAGGAGGGATCAACCTCATGCGCCCAGAGCAGGGCTACGTCCTTGGGAAGGTTGCTGTTCGCGCCCCGTACCCAGGAATAACTGGAGCGCTCACGGTTGGTATCGAAATGGATCACCTGCTCGCAGGCATGCACGCCGGTATCGGTCCGCCCGGCGGTAATCACCCGGATGGGCTCGTCGGCGACTCTGGCCAGGGCCTGCTCGACGACACCCTGGACAGTGCGGCTATCGGCTTGCAGCTGCCAGCCGCTGAAACCGCTGCCGTCATATTCTACGATGGCCGCGATGCGCATGGTTCATTGACTATACTTTAAAATAAGGGACATCAGGTTTGTGGTGTGTGGAAAACGTCGGGCATGCGCTCGTGTCAGAGGCCCACGCCTCAATCTCGGATGCCTGGCAGCCCTCACATAATCAAGAACAGCGCTGGCACGACACACAATGGGCGCGAGACATTACAGGGCAACGTTGATCAATGACGCCGTCACGGATGGTAGGATAGCATTATTCGTGATCGGTACGCAGTAAACCCGAAAAGGAATTCCCAGGCGTAATGGCGGATCGAGAACGCAGCACAACCGAGGCCCAGTACCACCTTCTCGTTGTCGACGACAACGACGGAATGCGCGATGTGCTGGAGATCGGTCTCAAGCGCAAGGGCTATGCCACGGCCACGGCACAAAGCGCCCATCAGGCCTTGGAGATGATTAGCCGCCGTAACTTCGACTTGATCCTGCTTGATATCAAATTGCCCGACATGAGCGGGCTTAAGTTACTCAAAATACTCCGGCGGGCGCGCTCGATACTCGATACGCCCATCATCATGCTCTCAGGCATGGCCGAGACCGCAAAGATGGTCGAGGCCCTGCAAAACGGCGCCAATGACTATGTGACCAAACCTTTCGATCTTCCCGCCGTGTTGGCCCGCATCGAGACCCAGCTCTCACCCAAACACCGTGACTATACCCGGATAAGCTGAATCAACAACGCTTGCATGCGCTTACGTACTGCACGAGATCCGGAAAAAAGCGCAAAAAATGATCTTCCAATTGGGCGTAATTGGCCCTCAGTTCCTCCACCGAATTCACAAGTCCGTTTTCCCTTTTTATCCTTTTCGACATCCCGTTCAAGGCCGCATCAACGGCCCTGAGCTCCGCGTAGGAACCCAGCCAGTCATCGCCGGCCATATATGGGAGTATGTGTTGCAGCCGCCCCGGTAGGAATTCACGGTGCTGATCGAGGATGCCATAGATACGCCGGGTGAAATCGGACAGTGGTGTGACTGAGAACTCAGCCCAATGCCGGGCCAGGAAATGATCGTAGAAAAGATCCACCATGATTCCGGCATAGCGCCGCCGCTGCTTGCTCACAAGTCTTTTGCTGGCCAATACGACACTATGCGCATCGGTATAGCTGTCGATTTTGCGATGCAGGACAATACCTTCTTTGATCGGGCTGTCAAACCGGCCATCAAGGGCGCCTTTCACAAAATCCCCAAGCATTCCGCCGAGCACGGCCGCCGGTGTCTCATGCGATAACAAGCAATGCGCCAAATAATTCATCCTGGATCGCCTCGGTGCGCTATGCAACCATTACCCCGCCATTTTACCAGGCATCCGCCCCTGATTCACGGCATCACTGATTAGGGCGGCGTTGTTATTGTATGGCGGGGGCGCGTATCGAGATGCGCAAAACAGTCGCCTCCGGCCGCTCCGGAAAAGACGATATCTGAACAAAAATTGCGGCATCGCCTTTTGGCTTTTGGCCCTTGAAATCAAACCGCACCGATGACGTTTGACCCCGGTGGATCTCAGACCACTGCCCGAGCACCGAGGCCAAGGCCGAGAACTTCAACGCCAGCCCGGGCTGTGGGTAGATCTGCGCCTGATTGACGAGGTGTGACCTGTCGCCTTTGTGAGGCTCTACGATACTAACATATGTCCCGCGATCGATCCGATGGATGCGTCCACCGGCCGGCGCCTTCGCACTGGCATCGAGGATACGCAGTACGTCGCCGACCTCCGCCCCGCCGCCGGCGAGCAGTTCGGCGATCACCACGGTCTTTTTCACAACATCGCGCTCAGAGCGACTATCGGCAGCTTCCGCGAACCGCGCTGGGCCTGTGGAGGCGCCCCCAAGCATCAAGCCAGCAAGCACGATAAGACTTGCTGTAAATGTCGTTTGCCTCGCAAGCATCGACGTTTTCATATTTGATAATATCGATAGACTGTTGACCGGCGTGTGCGATAGCAGAGTTTGATACAAAAGGCAGTAATGGCACCGGTATCTGGTGCAGTTCCAGCGTAAAACTGATAAAAATGACGATGCTTGCTGTAGATGGCCTGCGCTGAATTGAACCAGGCGTTCTCACAGCAGTAATCTCGCAAAAACGTAACTTGCACTACTCCGGCATTCTGCCGCCCGTGTTGATACTCCCCAGCCGTCCCGCCTTGAAGGTCAGTATCTGAAAAATTTGTCCCCGTCCCGGTTTGTACGTCCACTGGTCTATCAGCCGACAGGGTATTACGTTGCTGCCGTCTTCGATATGCCTGCCGCGTCATTGTCGGCATACACCTTGTCTTGGAAAAAAGGTTCACCGTATTTTATCAGGACATCCGCCTTATACTCCCCGAGCTAAATTAATGGGCCATTGCGCCGCATTTCCGCCTGAACCTGAGCGGGGAGGATCAACAACTACGAAATAGCAAATAACAATAGAAAACTTTTCATGCTATCCTCCGGTAGGGTACCGTGTCGATCATCGCTATCAAAGATTTCTCACAGAAATAAGTCACACGCCGTATCCGCAACAAGGCCAATTATGGTGGTCCTGAAAAATTGCAGTCTTACTTGTGACAGCCCTGCCCGCCTCAAAGCCGTCAGCTTAATAAGGTCCTCCGTGCTGCCAACGAGAATTCGAAACTCATCTTTTTTCAACCGGCCACCGGCAAGCAACTTGGTCCAGCGTCTCAGGTCTTCCTTGATTTCCTCCAGATAATCCTTGCCGTCCTGCTCGGCCGCATCGACAAAGTCCTTCCAATTGCTCCTAGCCAATCCCTCCACCCGTGCTTGCAGCGCCTCAAAAAACTTTTCGAAAGCAACCATGCGAAATCCCTTCTTTGACAAGTCGTCCTTCTGCCGTGCAATTATACCCGCATCGGGCGCAATATCTTATCAGGCCCCGGATGGCATGAATAAACGGAACACGCCGCCGAGCGGCCGCTGACGATAGTACTTGCCGTTGCAAGCAGCGCGTGAAAGGCCCAGCCGGCAAGGGCGCGGCGCGCCTCCTCGTCAGGGGGTTGAGATGTATCTTGGTTGCGGATCCTGACTTGCCATCCGTGGCAGCGCATCGCGCTGTTGGTCAGTGACGAGCCCAAGCTCGGCAACGATGCCTAGATGATCCGATACCCGGTCGGCTAATACGCGGTATGAGAGAAATTCAAACTCCGGCGAGATCAATATCCAATCCAGCCTTTTTTTAGATTTTGGAAATGTGTGCAAACTCCCGTTTTGCGGCTGGTATGCCTTCAGCCCCAGTTCCCGGGCAATCAGCTTTAGCGTTGAATCGGTGCGCCGCCAATCGGTGTTGAAATCACCCATCACGATCACAGGGCGCTTCCTGTTTTGCAGCGTTGCGATCAACTCTTCGGCCTGCTGTTTTCTTGCCGATCGGCTGAAGGGATCAAGATGAACGGACACCACATCGACCGCGGCAAAAGGGGGGGCCGGCCATGTCAGGGCGGAGACCAGGAAACCCTTTGCCGTCAGCGACAGGTTGGGATCGAATGTGACTGCAAGGGGGTCCCACAGTTCCAGGTTGGACAATAACGCGGTTCCATACGACAGCTTGATTCCCCTCGCGTGTTCGCCCCGTACATGTCGCGCGAAGGATCTGTGCCGGGCCAGATATTCCACATGATTAAAGCTGCCGCTCCAGAATGACGGTCCGTCCGCTTCCTGCAGGGCAACGATATCCGGAATCTGCTGGCCGATGACGCCAAGGACGGCATTGAGGTTGTTGACCGCGGTGCTGGAACGCTGGAACATCTGATGAAACCCGGCGCCGCGTGAGTGGCCCATATTCAGCGTCATGACTTTCAGTGACGCCGGCGTTGTGGCAACGGCCACCGGGGCGAAAACCGGTGATATTCTAGAGGAGAAGATAGTGGGAATCGCCCGCAGATCGGACGTTGCACAGGCTGCCAGCAAGAGCGCGCCTGCTGTTAATGCACCCACAGACACGTACTTGCCGCAAAGGCCCGGGATTCGCCAAGGAATGTTCCTAGCTGGCATCGATCGCTATCCCTGCGTAGATGACTGACGTAAATCAGCGACGGACACGGAGGCGGTCCGCTTCGTGTTGTGTGCGATAATCGGCCAGCACGTCCCGTAACCACTCGCCGCTGGGTAGTTCCTCTCCCTGTTCGGTAACAACCAAGTAAAGCTTACCGCTCAACAGGCTCTTGCTCGCCGCCAGCTCGATAAAGTCATCGGCTGTCTTTATTTTGTCTTTGAAGTGCTGATATTTCGCTCGCATATGCTCCGCGGCCTCGGAAGACGTATATCTCTTCGAGTTTCTTATGAACGTCAATTCCGAGCGCGCCACATAATCCAAAAGGAATTGAACTGTTTGCTCCAGCGCGTGCGGTCCTTCGGCGGTGCCGGCATGCACCGCCTGCGGCCCCAACGCAATTAAGGTAAACATCAATATTGACGCGCCTGCAATCAGCGACAGCTTCAATTCTGGATCCTCTGTAGTAACTTAATGAACCTCTGAATACGTTCATCCATGAACTTATTGCATCCTCAGCGCCGCAGGCGGTACATCCATGTACCGCTACTCTAGAATCGCTTTGGCGCGGCGCAGGTCTGCTGTGCAGGACGCACGAATGCCGCGAAGGCCAGGGATGGCCGAGAGCGGCCGCGCCTCGCTCCATTTTTCAAACACTTAACGTGTTTGAAAAATAACGGTCTATCCCTCGACCGCAGGAAGCTCTGACCTAGTCAGGGCTTTCTGAAATAACTCCTGAACCAACTGTACTGGCGCGTAAACCGCGCCCGGCAACCGCAATTCTGGACCCGACCGGTATTAATGAGAGTATAGACATACTGCATTGAGAAAAAACAGGTAGACCCTGGTATCTGCGCTGACTAACTGGGCAAGCCCTTGTTTTGCCGTGTTTTCTCCGGCAAACGGGTGCCGCGGCAACCGTGAAGATGAAAAATGCCGCGAACCTGGCGCCGTTGTCCGAGGTCTGTTCACGGGCTTGGATGTCGTTATTACATGATAATAAAGTCAAACCGCAGCAAAGGACCCCTTTCGTCCGGGACGGGTGCCCCCTATCGATCGGTTTGTCCGCCTTTGACCGGATCTCCTGCTTCCATGCAGTACAAAAATAGCCGCACGCCTGACCCTGGGCTAGGAAACGGCTGGAACGCCAAACAGGTAAGGGTGCAGAAACAAAAAAATACCATAAACCAGAATCCCGGCAGCGACATCAATGATATCTTTTTTCAGTGGATGGCGCGTTTGTGATCTGGCAGCCCCGCGCAGATTCGCCGACCACATGGCAAACAAGGAAAACGCACCCAAACCGCCAAAAAGCACCAAAGATGCCAGATCACCGTTTGCCAGGATATGGGCCGCCGCCCACAGGGTAATGCCCCAGAGCATGGGATGGCGTGTGACTCGTTTAATATTCGTGGGCAGGTATGCCGCGGCCAACAGCACGAACGCCGCGGGCATGATCAGCGGCGCGACATCTTTGCCCCACACCGGCGGCTGCCATACCGGCACAAACTCCGCCATACCCTTCCCCACAACCATAAGGCCAAGCCCCAGAAGGGCGATGACCGAGAAGACGCCCTTATACGTGTTTTCGCCCAGACTCTGCACAAGCCGCTGACGAAGCGCGGTGACGCTTGGTACCAGATGAATGCCAACCAGGATGACAACACCAACAACGAGCAAACCCATGGGGCGTCCTCCCAATCACGGTCGATGTGACTTTATTCAAACACGCATTGACCCTGGGGCACAAGCTGCCACAGCTCGCAACCGGCGTGCAGAGCACCGATTACTTGCCGTAGGAATGAATATTCTTGACTGTTGCCGCCGCCCATTTGCGGTCTTTATTCGCGTGGCAGCTCAGGCAGGCAAAATCCAGGGTGACGAAGCCTTTGGCGTATGTGCGCTCTTTGCCATTTTCCTTTTCAACATAGAACATGTCCGCCTTCGCGTCGGTGCTTATTGCAAACAGATGTGTTCTGATGTCTCCCTCGTGCTTTCCCCTTGCGACCGCGGACTTTGCCGCCATTGGCATATGACAGTCCATGCACCGGACGCCCACCTGCTCCATCGTGCTGCCTTTGTATGCCGATGCCTGCGTGGTATGGCAGGCCGAGCACTCTGATTTGATGCTGAACGCGGACCTTTTGTGTGGATCATGACACGCGACACAATCCAAGGCTTTATGCGCACTGGCGAGCAGTTCATTATATTGCTCGTGATGCCGGATGAATCCACCCTTTGCCGGTATCTTGTCTTGCGCGCCCCTGATATGGCATCGCCCGCAAAGTGCAGCCGATCTGTCGACCGTGATCTTTTTCTTGTCACCCTTGCGGACATGCTCGCCTCCCGGGCCGTGGCAGGCCTCGCACTGGATGCCCGGTTCCGCCCAGGTTCCCCTAATGCCAGGCAAACCATCCTGATGTCCGTCTTTCTTATACCCGGTCGTGTGACATGATCCACAGCCATAAGGCTTTTTCTCACCCTTGTGGTAGAACGACCAGGTCCCGGTTTCCAGATTGTATTGCGTCTTCAACTCGCTGCCGTCTTTCGTCGCGGTAATGATATACCCCTGCTTATCCATATAGCGCACCTTCTTATGGGCGCCGCCGATCACGTAGGAGATATCAGCCCATGAATAGCCCTGCGGCAGAGGAATGGGGCGCTTTTTCGCGTCCTCGGCCTTACTGAGCTTATACGGATGACCGGATACCCTGAAGTCGTTATATTGCTCTGCATGACATCGCGCACAGGCCTCGGCACCGACATATTTGGCCGCCGAGGCCTCATGACCTAAGACCAATATACCTATCACAAACAACGACAGTATTGTTGGTTTTTTCATGCTATCCATCCTCGCCAGTAACTCCATCTAGCCAACAAACCGGCAATGCCGTCATTTGTTTCTTACCGAACATATAGTCGCATGCCGGCGAATGACCAAACCCGATCAGACAATCGCAACGGTGGTCCGTCGCTCTCCGGCCATCCCAAGGGCACACGACCGCCGAGACCCCCAACCAAGGTTGGGGCGCCATCGGGTTTCTCAGCCCCATGTACCCGGGTTTGCTTTGAGCCGTTCAAAGTAATCCTGAGTTGCCTGGATAAGCTTGTTTTGTTCTTCATTGATCGGGCTCTCGATGCGGGCCACTCGCTGCATAAGCGAGACCAATGACTCGATTTGATCTGCCGTAAAAGCCGGCCCGCTTCTTTCCAGAATCTTGTCCAGGTGATCCACCAGATAGACTTCATCGCGCATAAGATAAGAGCTCGCCAGCAACAGGTCCGAGGCCCCATCGCGGGTCATGTGGAATTCATCCTCGAAGATCTTGAGCACTTCGTTCTTTTGCTCGGAACTTATCTCGCCTTCGCATTTGGCGACGCCAAGTAACAGCAGGCCTGCCACGTCCATCGGGTTGCGCAGACTGTAGATAGGTTTGTCCGCATACTTTTTCTTCCACTGCGCTCGCCTGTGCCACAAAAAGGGATTCAGGGAGTTCAGATCGACACCGGCCCGCTGTAAGGCGACGAATGCCCAGATCAGGCCCGCGATTGCCGTAATGACCCCGATGATTATGTGCATGTATTGCTCCTACATGACCAAGGCGCAAAATCCGACGGTTATATACGGTTAGTAAAGTCCTGATTCTCCGGGCTTTCAAGTGGATTCAGCATGCAGGGTCGGGAAAAATCCATCCTCCCGATTTGTATCGGCCTTGGCTTATCCCGGCGCGCAAGGAACAATACACTACGTGGGCCAGGCGCTGGAAAATGACAAGACATTGGGAGGCGTCCCAACCACGTATTCCAAGATCTGCATCTTTTGCCATGCGCGTAACGTGCGGTCTGAGTCACTGCAGGACGTGGCTTAGGTCATGCCCCCACACGGGCCCGGGCAGCCGACTGTTTTGTTTTTCCATTCTCCATGATACGCAAAAAAATGGGGGAGGAGACGCCAGTCTCCTCCCCCTGTCCAGTGTGCTCCCGGCCGCTACAGCGCAGCGGCTGCGAGCAATCGAGCACTAGTCATCGTCATGTTCGTCGTGCTCCTCGTCATCCTCCTCCTCATCTTCGTCGTCATCGTCTAAAGACCGTAGATAATTACCCATATCATAGATGTCGGATGTGGGCAGACACATCAGGAAGTTCATCGCATCTTCATCGTAGATGGCCTCCTTGGTGTCGCCGGCGTCCTCGCCACGAACATCCTCGTCCACGAAACCGCCACTGGCATCGTTCCCGTGGCACCCGGCACAGGCCGTGACGTAGCGCCGCTCACCCGGGAAATCGAACGACTGCGAGTTCAGGTACTCCGAGATCGCCAGAATATCCGCCTCGGGGAGTCCTCGCAGGAACTGCATCTCGGCGACGCCGTTCGGGAATGGCGTTTCGTCGTACTCTGCCCTGGGGTTGCCGTAGATCGAGGCCTCGATCGAACATTCCCTCGCCCCCGTGACCCGCCGCTGACCGACCAGCGTCGGATCCACCGCCGGGCCCATGAACGGGTCACCGTGGCAGAAGACGCAATTCGCGTTATACAGCGCCTCGCCGCCCATGGGTGGAACTGCGCTCGCCGTGATCATCACCGTATCTGGAGCGCTATCATCCATCCCGTCGTTGACAATGAGCTGCGCGACGTAATCGCCGGCCACATCGGCCACAAAGGTCGGGTTCATCGTATTGGCACCCACCAGCGTTGCCCCACTGCCCGCCGGGACGGTGGTTAACGTCCAGATGTAGGTCAGCGGATCGCCGTCGGCATCGCTCGAGCCACTGCCATCGAGCGCCACCGTGTCACCCACGGTGACCGTCTGGTCGAGCCCGGCGTTGGCCACCGGCGGGGTGTTCACCGGCGGCACCACGCTCGCCGTGATCATCACCGTATCCGGAGCGCTATCATCCATCCCGTCGTTGACGATGAGCTGCGCGACGTAGTCGCCGGCCACATCGGCCACGAAGGTCGGATTGACGGTCGCGTTCCCGGTCAACGTTGCCCCACTGCCAGCCGGGACGGTGGTTAACGTCCAGATGTAGGTCAGCGGATCGCCGTCGGCATCGGTGGAGCCACTGCCATCGAGGGTGACCGTGTCGCCCACGTTGACCGTCTGGTCCGCTCCGGCGTTGGCCACTGGCGGGGTGTTCACCACCACCAGCTGGGCGGTGATGGTCGCACTGTCCGGAGTGCTGCTATCCATGCCGTCGTTGACGATGAGCTCCGCCGTGTACGTGCCTTCCGCATCCGCCACGAAGGTCGGAGCGACCGCCGTCGCATCGGAGAGCACCGCCCCGCTACCCGCCGGGGTGGTTAACGTCCAGCTGTAGGTCAGTGGATCGCCGTCGGCATCGGTGGAGCCACTGCCATCGAGGGTGACCGTATCGCCCACGTTGACCGTCTGGTCCGCTCCGGCGTTCGCCACCGGCGGGGTGTTCACCACCACGATCTGGGCGGTGATGGTCGCACTGTCCGGCGCGCTGTCATCCATGCCGTCGTTGACGATCAGGGTGGCCGTATACATGCCTTCCACATCCGCCACGAAGGTCGGAGCGACCGCCGTCGCATCGGAGAGCACCGCCGTGCTACCCGCGGGGGCGGCCAACATCCAGCTGTAGGTCAGTGGATCGCCGTCGGCATCGGTGGAGCCGCTGCCATCGAGGGTGACCGTGTCGCCCACGGTGACCGTCTGGTCCACTCCGGCGTTCGCCACCGGCGGGGTGTTCACCACCACCAGCTGGGCGGTGATGGTCGCACTGTCCGGGGCGCTGTCCACCGTGCCGTCGTTGACGATCAGGGTGGCCGTGTACGTGCCTTCCACATCGGGCACGAAGGTCGGACTGACTGCGGTCGGATCAGAGAGCCCCGCCCCGCTACCCGCCGGGGTGGTTAACGTCCAGCTGTAGATCAGCGCGTCGCCATCGGCATCGCTCGAGCCACTGCCATCTAGGGTGACCGTGTCGCCGACGTTGGCGTTCTGGTCGGGCCCGGCGTTCGCCACCGGCGCCTGGTTGACCGCACAGTCCGGATCGTTGCCGTCGGTCAACCCGTCGCCGTCGTTATCCAGGCCGTCCGGCCCGAACTGAGCGTCCATGCAGGAGGCATTCAACAGGGCCAGCACATTGCCCCCGCTGGCAAGGTAATTGAACGGTTGGACCTCCTCACCCACCTGGACCGCATCCGCAGCGTGGCAACCCGCGCATGTTGTGACACCGGCCGAGGCATGGTGCGCCCGCAGACCGTCGCCGCGACCCGGCGTCGGGCCGCCGAAAGCGCCATCATTGGGAGTGATGTCCTCGTCGCGTCCGTGACAGCCGACACAGCCCTGCACTCGCGTCGGACCACCGGACATATTGGTATTGACCGGTGCATCCCCGGGAGATATGTGGCAGGTCTGGCACTGGACCGCAAAACCTCCGTCAATGAAGCGGTTGTGCCCATTCATCAGGTTCGCGGGCCAGGGCGTACCGTCTTTCAACGAGGTATAATTGCCGCCGTTGAAGTCGCCGTGACAGTTGGCGCAGTTACCAGTGTTACTCACCGGGTCAGCAGAATAGGTCTGCCACGCCGACGCCGGCGGCGCCCATAGCGCCGCCAGTAATACGACGCTAAAACTCATTACAATGGTTCTTAATGGTGGTATACGAATCATTATGCCCTCCTCACTATTGACGTGCAGTTAATTCATAAAATCCGCGTGAGACTGAATACGACATTTTTTATATATTTATTTTTCGTAATAGTTTTACTCGAAATACCCTCCCATTTGTTTAGTTACACCCGCTGAGCTGTCTATCACGTTGATATTTGGAATCTATTACCAAGGGACCAAGCCGGACGTGAGCTCCCCTCCTGGACCTCAGTGCGGCCGTGCCAACCGATACAGGAATTCGGATCAAACCCCGTTCCACCGGCGGAAGAATCCAACAACACCGGGAACCGGCCCGAGGGCCGGTGATAGGTATTACAGTCTCCGCTGAGCATGGTATTGCTCTGAACATCGTGCAGGTCATCGCCCCAGTCTTGCCCACCGGCAGGTGACATATAGGGACTGACCCGGAAATTGCCGTGGGAGTCCGCACAGTTTCCTGCATCGCGGCTAAGGGAATACTGCTCAAAGGCACTCGCTACGGGTAACCACGAAGCGAGCACCGGCAAGGCGAGCAGATAGATACGACACAGTGGTGGTTGGTGCATGACTCCTCGTTACAGTTGTTACGTACTTTTTTCAGCACTTCGCCGGGGAAGAGTTAGAGGAAACACCCCGGCGCCGAGAACGTCGTAAAGCGAACAACGGATAAGAAATGATCAGGAGGCGCGGACACCCGCCTCCCAGATGGCTCATTGTACAATACGAGACCGATCCTAATCCACGCGACGTTAAATAATTATCCCGCCGATTGTCAACAGGAAACATCCACTTGTCATATTTTTTTCTTCCAACTGTCACAGTTTATTCTTCTTTAGTTAGAAGTTAATTGTATGCTTAATTAATTGATTAACAGTATTACTAAATTTTGTTATTCAATGAAACGCAGCGATATTCTCGTAAATACGTTACATAACGATCTCAATCTCCTAGCATCCGCTCAATAGTGGCGATCAGCTCGTCCGTCTTCACAGGCTTGGCCAGAAATTGATGGCCGCCGATCTCGCTGCCCATGGTCTCGGTCTCGTCTTTGGTGACGATGGCGGTCAAGAACACATATTTCACATCGTTCAGCTCGCTGTCCTCCCGCAGAACGGCTGCGACTTCATCACCGCTCATATCGGGCATCATCACATCCAGAAACATCAGATCCGGCTTGAATTCCCGCGCCGCTTCAATGGCCTTGGACCCCATATTCTCGGTGCGCACTTCGTATTTCCCCGTGCGTTCGAGGTTTGCCTTGACCATGCGGGTAAGACTGGCTTCATCGTCAACGACCAATATCTTCTTTTTCATCGTTTTACGCTCCGTCTGAGATCTTGAACATTAGCACTGCCGAGGCGCCATCGGATGCACGATTGCGTAGCACGATTGTGCCCCCATGCAGCTCTATTATGTTACGCGAAACCGATAAACCGAGACCAGTTCCCTGCCCTACTGGCTTAGTGGTAAAGAAGGGATCAAATACCTTGGCGACCTTGGCTTCATCAATGCCAGGACCCGTGTCCTCTACCTGTATGACAATAGCTCTTTCGCCTTGCCTGAATATCCCCGCGGCGTCAGCATTGAGGTCATCCGTATTCAACGCCTTAATATTGCTACGCACAATCAAATGGCCGTCCTTGCCCATTGCCTGGGCGGCATTCGTGAACAAATTTATAAATACCTGCTGCAGTTTATTAGGATCCATCTCAAACTCAGGCATCGTAGGTTCCAGGTATTCTTTTAATTCGATATTACGCTGTTTGAGCTCATGACTGACAAAACGTAATGATTCCCGAATTACCTCGTTGATATCCTTTTTTTGTTTTAACAACTTCTTTTCCCGCGAGAAGTCCAGCAACCCCTTGATCACCGTATCTGCCCGAGTGACCGCGTCTTCCATGTCTGTCATGGCTTGCGCATCCTCCCCGGTAATATTGACTACACCCCTCAAATAATCGATGCCCATCTGGATAATCGCCAGCGGATTTTTGACCTCATGAGCAACACCGGCGGCCAGGCGGCCCACGGATTCGAGCTTGGCGGCTTGTATCAATTGCATCTGCGCCGCTCGCAGATCCCGGGTCCGGCGGTCGACCTGGCGCTTCAAGGTCCTGTTCCACAGTGCAATCACGAGAATTATCAACCCGAGACCACCGCTGACCGCCAGAATCGCCGTCCAGAACGTCTTGCTCTGGAAAAGCGACGGCGATTCCAGCCGTATCCAGCGTGACCGAATCCGCTCATGTTCTGCCGGTGTAATCGTCGTCAGCGCTTTTTCCAATATCGTATTGAGCTCCGGCCAGTCACGGCGTGTGGCAAGCGCGAGCTCCAGTTGCTGCTTTAGCCGTGTTCCCACACGCAGATTGGTGATGCCTTCCTGATGTATAAAGTGCGAAGTCGTCGCCATGTCCCCGACCATGGCATCCGCCAGCCCGAAAGATGTCATTTGCAGCCCCGTTGTAATGTCGGGAACGATCACCAATCGTATTTCTGGATAGCGGTGGACGATCAGATCATGCCAGACGTAGCCCGACACGACGGCCACCTTCATTGTGCGCAGATTATCCAGGGTCAACCGTTCAGCGAAGTCGCGGGCCGTAACGATCACACCAGGCATGACCATATGCGGCGGGGTAAATCGCATGTATTCCAAGCGCTGTGGCGTTTCCGCAGCGGCGCCGAACATATCGATTTTGTGGGCCCTGGCCTGGGCGAGCACCTCATCCCAGCTCTTGAGTTGAATGATCTCGAACCGAACACCAAGCCTCGACTCCAGAAGCTTGATATAATCCGCCGCCATGCCCCGATACTCGCCTTGCTCGTCAAAATACTCAAACGGCGGAAAATCGGGATCCGGCGCCAGACGGATCTCCGGGTTGTCTTTTAACCAGGCCCGCTCCTCCTCTGACAAGGAATCGATAAACGACGAACCTGCCTGTGCCGGTATGACAATAGCGCATAACGCAAGCACGGCGATCGCACGATAAATCATTTTTATGAACCGATTATTACCATCGTGGTTATTGTCAATTTATATGACGGCGGTCGAATATTACGAGACAGCAAGAATCATTATCCTCCTTAAGTAGCACATCTTGCTGCTAGAAACGGCCCCTGTCGAACCCCTGGCAGGTCGCACAGTAAGCTATCAAAACCCAAGTGTACCGACTATTATAACTCACATCTGAGATGTTGCTCCCAAAGCGATAAACCACCCGAAATTCGATTATAAGCCGTAACGGGTCGCTGAATTGCTCATTTTCAGGGTGTTTGAAAAACGGCAATCCGGCATGTGCGCCGGTTTTTGCCCAGTATCGTTCTGACGCCAATACTGGTGTGGCACGACGGTGTGGTTCATTTGAGCATCTGCACCCACTCTGAATCCGGATGGTGATTTTTTATAAAGGCAAACGCCCGGTGTTCACCATCCTGGGTTCGTGCGCCGTCCGTCCCCAGCGCGTCCCACTTATAAAGTGTATCGTGCTGAAACAGCACGGGGTTGTGCGCATATTTGCCAGTGAATTCGCCCATATAAACCACATGGCCGGCTTTTAGCGTCAGCGCGGTTTGTTGGGCCGTCTCTGGACTGAAACGGAACTTCGTCCTCACCTCGGGTGTTTCAATCGAACCCCGGACAATCCCGGTGACCTGCACGGTCCCAGCTTCTATTATCAGTTCTGCAGAGTCAATCTGATAGCGCCCAGGCGGCACGTTGGTGTAGAAAAAAAAGAACTTGTTACGCGTCGTTTCCTTTATCTTCCTGACGCCACCACCCGCGCTTACTCGTTTCAGATAAACATGGGTCGGAGGACGTGGCGCTTTGTTGCGCCAGGAATTGCCGACAAGTTTTGCCTCCAGCATGATCATTGCACCCTCAGGTGACATCGGCGTCGGCAGTGGCTCAATCGTTGCGCAACCGGACAGCATTCCGCCCAGATACACAAGCGAGAGCACCGACATTAGCCTCAAATACCCGCCGACATGACACCGGCGTCCGTTATCACAACAAGGTAGATCTTGGTAGCCTGAATTCATTGAACCCTCCACAAGGATTCCTTTGCGGATTCTTCTGCATTTGCATCCTATAAGTATTGTCCAAAACCATGAATTGGTCTATTTTGTCTCGAGGCGGTACTATGCCGACCGCCCGTCAGGCTGGCGGCACGGAGGAGCTTGGCGACGCTTTTCTCAAGGGTATCGGTCAGGATAGCTCCTTTTTTCTGTTAATCAAATTTTTTTCCGACTTAGAACAATCGGCCCCACGGGGAAGCCCTAGGGCCGCTGCTTTGTACTGACTGCTGACTTATCGTGACGGCAGGACCGATGTCATCGGCAATGCATTAGACTGCACGCATGACCCATCTATACGACTGCCACCTGGGGTGGGCGGTAAACCAGCAAGCCACAACGTCAAGTCCCAGCCCGCTGAATTCTTAGCTTCTTGTTATATTGGTGCTAGCCTAAATAATAGGTTTTATCGGTCTTTTTCCGCTAATAGAAAATTGGCAAAGGGATTATAATGAGGTATGAATTCTGGTTAGATGAAGATCGGTCAAGCAATAATGTTATCGCACTATCCGATACCGCCATCTACATCGCTTCTATCGATGAAGAAGCGCTGCTCAGTGTGAAGAATCAACTCTCTTCTGAAAAGCCATTGGCGGAAGTACTGGGCAACAAGGCCACTACGATTCCTTATACCAGCATTAATGGCGTCACTAGCCGGGATACGGACGATGATATTGAGATCGCCTACCGGGCAGGTAAAAATAGCGAGGAGGAATCGCTGTTTTTTGATAGCCCCAAGACCAAGGCCGATGCCCTGGCTGCTATAGAGCGCTACCTGCCGGAAAACTTACAGAAATCCATCACCAAACAAAATGTCGTAAGCGCAGGTTTCTATCCTTCGCTAGCTATCGTGGTGATCGGCTGGTTAGCGTATCTCTTCTATCCGCTCTTCGCCAAGACATCATTGGTTGTGGGCGGTCTATGCCTGCTGGTTGCCGTCTCAATATTGATCAAACGGCTTTCAAACCCTCCGGTTGTGACACGCTGGGTCATAAAAGGCAAATATCTGCGAAAATTCCGCAATCTCCTCGGGAAGGGCTTTGCGATTCTGTTTTGGGCGGCTGTCATGATTGTGCTGCACGATCGCTTGAGTGAGAGCTTTGGCCCCGGGAGCCTAATGCATCAATACGAAAACGGCGAGCTTGAGGCAACACACGTTCAGACCTATGTCAAAAACGGCGCTGACGTCGATTACGCTGACCAGGACGGTGATACCTTACTCTTACATGCAACCTCCAGTAACGACTTCGACCTGGCCAAGGCATTGATCGATAATGGCGCCAAGATAGATTACAGCAATACTGCCGGATCCACGGCGCTGCATTATGCCGTCCAGTACGGTGACTCAAAATTGGTCGAGCTGTTAATCGCCGCGGGCGCCGATCCCAATACGAAGGACAACCAAGGATATAACGCTATAGATTACGCCAGGGAAAGCGATAATGAGATGATTATTGGTATCCTGAGCTCGCCGTAACCCTTTTTCTTAATACATGCATGTGAAAAGCGGCCCGGGCATAATCCCGGCCGTTCTAGACTATCCGTACAGGTACCCCCTTTTTCGACGCAAACCCACTTCGCCTCGATGGGCTCGAACAAGAAAAGGCATCGGGTGCCTTTCGCCAGGTCGATTGCTGCTACTTCCCAATATCTAAGAACGGTTTGATGGAAACATAGGCTACGAATAAAATTAGTGCCAGATAAAGTATAGATTGCATTGGTTTTTGTTTTATTCTATCCACGATAGTTTCAATTTTTCCTTCTCTCTCCAATCTCTTGTATTCTTCTTTTACCCGGTGCACCCGCTCGCTTTGGTACGCTTCAATTAAGTGCCTCGCATTTTCGAATTGTGTCTCGTCATTCAACCAGATTGCCGGCATCGATATCCCCCATTTACCAGCGGATGTTTCATAATAATCAATATTATTTTTCGCCAATAATTCACGAACCTCATCGGCCTCATCGTCGGGCACGTTCTTAAGCTTGAACAGGATAACTGACATCTTTTACGTAACCATGCAAGAATACTAGACATCTAACATAAGCTTCCGTGGTTTTCTCATACCGGCAATCTTGCACGCCTGTTGCCCGTAGCCGTAGGGAAACAGGGTATGTATATACTTTCTCGTGCCCTTTTCAGGCCCCAATTTTTCCTTGAGAAATTTTAATAACGTCCGATTCTCCGGAACGACCTGGCGTTCATCAAAGTACGCCCTTATGAATTCCACCGTCACCCAATGTTCGGAGGTCATCTCAATTTTTTCCTGTCGCGCAATCGCGTTCGCGATTTCCATGTTCCAATCGTCTGGATTGAGCAAAAAACCCTCTTCATCGGTTTCTAACTCGCTAATGTTTGTTTTCATCGCCATACCTTATGCCTTTTCACTCCTCTATTTCATGCACCGACGGCATCTCGAAAAGGTATCTGACACCTTCTATTTTCTCACTTCCGGTGCAATGTCTACTCCAGACGGCCCGATTTAATATGGTCCTTCTGTACAGCCGTTATAACCAATGTTGACTAAGATCGCGTGATTAGTCAGCTGTCTACTGTGCCCGGGTAAGCTCTTTTTATGGTCCTGGCTTACCCTCATCGCTGATGATTTCTAACCTTCATCAATCCATCTTTGTAATTCGTCTGCCAATGTTTTTGTACTGGAGTTCTTCGAAAGCTCATTGACTTTTTTGCCGCAACAATCCTTCATCCCGCTTTCCCACCCTGTATATCATATCCAGTAATTCATGCTCCCATTCGCGTTTTCTACGATCACAGAAATTATTCAGAAATTCTCTACCCGGGCGGTTCTTTGCAAGATCAAACAGGATCTCTAACGTACTTGCAACATCGACTTCTAGTGCCCATTCGTCCTTCAATTCTATTAACTTCTTCTCAGAATACCAGAAGCCCTCTGCTGGGTCTTCTTTTTCTCGACGCCACTTATGGATCAGCGAAGGTATCTCTCCTCCGTAGCCAGCGAATACTTCAGGGCCAGCGGGGGACGCTAAATCCGCGATGAATTCCCGTATCTCCTCTATTGTGTAGCGCTTCATACTCATGATTATGGAAACAGCAGGCTAAACGGTTAGACTCCGCCGCCGCCTTTGGCTTCTGGCTGAAGTGCGTTATTCACTCGATCTTTGAGTGTTAATAACTGTTTGATTACTCTTTTCTCTGTCTCGCGCTGTCGATTCTTCATTAATTTACCATGACTGTATGATTTGATGGCGATCTTTACCATGCCTGTTGACGAGGTATCGATTTCTAAACCGGTCGCGTTGGCGCCGCTGGAGCAGGCATCGCCGCTCGCTTCATTGCACACCAGGGTGCCGGGCAGGTTGGCGGTGCCGCCGGCGTCATAGGTGTTGCGGTTCTTGGCCCTGTGGACCTGGTTGAAGTGCAAGACGATGTGGCCGAGGGCGGCATCGACCAGCACAAACTCGCGGATGGGCAGGGTCCGGTCGGTGGCGCTGACCTCCAGGCGCCAAACAAGGCTCGCCGGAAAGTCGCTCGGGGAGAGTAGTCGCGGATCGTAGACGGACAACTCGCGCGCGCTCGTGCTCAGCTGGTTAACGCTGACTTGATGCCACTTGGCCACCGCGGCCAGAGCCTTGTGGCGGGCGTCCTTGGCGGCAAACACAGGTCTGACGCCTAGCGAGAGTTGCGGTGAGATCTCTCCATTCATGGATAGCAGACCACCATTACGGTCCATATTAACATTAAGTTCGCCGCCGATCACCGGGATGCCCTTGTGCACCTGCTGGTAACGGACCATGGAACGGCGGCCGGCTGCGGAGGTGCGCTGCTTTTTGACCCTCAGCTCGCTGGCGGGGTCCTGGAGACCGAATAGGGCGCCGTAGGTCTGCAGCGCGGCCATGGCATTGTTTGCAGGTGCCGCGGCCACACTGGTACCCGACACAATAATTGGCGACTGGGGCGTAACACTGATGAAATTTACCTTCTGGGTTTGCCGGTGGTAGGTAATACGCGCGCCCTGGGTTTTCAGGTCCGATACCAGCAAGGCTTGATCTGTATCGTCAACGACACCGGCACTGGCGATATACCAGCTCGTAAACGGCAATGTGGCAGACACGACCAGGGCCGCGCCCAGTAACAATACACTTACTCGCTTAGCTGTCATTTCTTATCCTCCCTTAATGAGTCATGATTTCTTGATTTCCTTGAACTTGTAAAACTCCATTTTCTTTCTTTGTCTGAACCGGGCACCGCTGGCCGGGGCCTGGTTCAATACTCTTGAGAGCATGCCAAACCATATGTAATAAACCGGATGATTTAAGTGGGCTTGCAGGTCCGCCTACCGCTGCGTGCGTGTGCACGACGGATCTCGGCCGCTTTAAGATAAGTTCCGAGTATAAGAATAAGGGATTAGGTGTGCTAAAAGCACGCGTCTTAGCCGCGGCAAAGGGAACGACTCCATGGTCCTGGAAGAATAATGACCCTAAAGCCTTGCTGGAAACCGGCAGCTGCAGACAGGGAATGTTCCGGAACATAGCTCCTCCCTTCCTTTTATTCTATATTCCCTGGGCGCGATTCTACGACCGCCCCTTCGGACTGGCAAGAAAAAATTCAAGCGGACTCGGGGTCGCTACATTTTAACCCCCAACCTCCTGCGACCAGCCGCAAGAGAATGTCGCCGTCTTTTCAACGTTGCTTATTGTAAGACTCGGTAGTCGATGTACAATATAAAACCGAAGACAGTTACAAGGATGAGAAGAGCGATCAAATAGCTAAGCATCGCATTTACCCACCTGACGTCTCAGATGAGATCTTGCCTCTTGACTATCTTTCCTGCTACTGCAGAATAACGCGTCTCCCCCGGGGCACACCGAGGTGATTTTTGAATCCAATAAAGCCGCACTGTTACGATGACGGCCACAGCCAGAAAACAGTATCCGTGTTGGCAGAGAGTGATTGCGTTGACCAACCGCGACCTCGCCGCCAGAAACCAATGGGGTCAGAGTCATTGCTGTCCCACTTACTTTTCCAACGTAGGTCGGGTTAGCGTAGCGTAACCCGACATGGCCAAAATAGGCCGGGTTTGTCTGGTCCGTCGCTCTCGCTCCTTGACCCAATCTACATTTATCCGATTTCATATCGACATCGACCCTCATGTGTCTCTGCCTCTATGGACTACGCTATCCTAGGCGAAAACACGCTAATGAAGTGGGACAGCAATGACTCTGACCCTTTCGATTTTACAAGCGGATTTTTGCTTACATCGGGAAAACTCGGTTCCCTATTTTCTTATCAGTTTCTAAAATGATACATGTACAGACTTGTACCCCTCTATCGGACTCTATAGCCGAGCCACAGGCAAATACTCTTGTCTACCACACCATCACGGTACCAATGACCGCTAACAGGCTTGCCAGGATGGGCCGCAACACGGCCTCGGGCAGACCGGCACTGAGGCGACTGCCCAGGTAAATCCCCGGTAGCGAGCCCATTAACAAGCCGAACAGCAGGCCCGGATCCACGTTACCCAGCTGTAAATGCCCCAGGCCGGCGACCAGGGTAAGGGGCACCGCATGGGCCAAATCCGTACCCACCACACGCGCGCTGGACAGGCGCGGATAGAGCAGAAACAGGGCCGCCGCACCCAATGCGCCGGCACCCACTGAAGTGAGAGTGACCAGCATTCCCAGGAACGCACCTACGGCCACTGTGACCGGCACGGATTGGTGGTTTGAACTCTGTCTTCTGCCAGCCAGGCTACGCAGGTATTTCTTGAGCAGCAATACCAAGGCCGTTAGCATCAAGGCCGCACCGAGAAGCCCGCTAATAAGTGTGTCCAAGTGAGAAGTGGTGATGAGCCCTGTACGCAGACAGACCAGGGTCAGGCCCGCGGCGGGCAGACTGCCGCACATCAGCCGCAGGGCAATAGGCCAATCCACGGTTCCCTGGGAGCGATGAACCGCCACACCGCCGCTTTTGGTAATGCCGGCATAAAGCAGGTCGGTGCCTACGGCGGTGGACGGGGTCACACCAAAGACAAGAATCAGTAACGGCGTCATCAGGGCGCCACCGCCCACACCCGTCAGTCCCACCAAAAAGCCTACAACCAGACCCGCCAGGGGATATGCAGCATCCATTTGACACCTACCAAAGCTGGAGTGCTTCCTTACAATCTAGTGCAGCTTTGTTATATTTAGAAAGAATAAATACTAATTAGCTTATTACATCTGGATATATGAAAGCCCATGACCTTACTGCAACTACGTTTTATTCAGGAAGTCTTTAAGCAGGCCTTGAACATTTCCGCGGCGGCCACGCAGTTGCACACCTCCCAACCCGGTGTCAGCAGGCAAATCCTTCTCTTGGAACAGGAACTGGGCGCACCCATCTTTCAGCGCCATGGCAAGCGCCTGACCGGCGTTACCGAAGCAGGGTACCAGGTACTGGCGATCACCGAGCGCATGCTGCGCGACGCCGAGAATATCCAGCGCGTGGGCGAGGAATTTACCCAGGCCGACAGCGGTACATTATTGATCGCCACGACCCATACCCAGGCCCGGTATGCCTTGCCCGAGACCATTAAGCGCTTTCGCCAACGTTACCCGCGGGTGCGGCTGCGCATTCGGCAGGGTAACCCCGCACAAATTACCGAGATGACCGCGCGCGGTGCCGCCGATCTGGCCATTGCCACCGAGGCCGTGGCCAGATCCAAAGCCTTGGTGTCCTTGCCGTGTTTTCAATGGAACCGTTGTGTGGTCGTACCGCCGGGGCATCCCCTGTTGGATAAATCAGCGCCACTGAGCCTGGCCGATATCGCCGCTCACCCCCTGATTACCTACGATTTTGCCTTCTCTGGCCGTTCATTGATCAATAAGGCCTTCGAGAAGGAACAGCTCAGTCCCAACGTAGTATTGACCGCCATCGATTCCGATGTGATCAAAACCTATGTGGAGCTTGGTCTGGGGGTGGGTCTCATGGCCAAGATGGCCTTTGATGGCAAACGCGACCCGGGCCTCCGTGCCATCGATGTCAGCCACTTATTCGAGCCCAGCACCACGTGGCTGGGGCTGCGCCAAGGCGATTATCGGCGCAGCTATGTGTACGATTTCATAGAGCTGTTCGCCCCGCGGCTCACACGGGAGACCATCAACGCCGCCATGCATGCCCATGAAGGGCCGGTGCAAGGCCATTAATCGTCGGTGGTCTGGCAAGCGGCTGTTTTACTTAGGCTTGACCCCTTGGGACCCCTCTATTCATCAGAGAGCAATATTTCTAGTGTTCTTTCATAATTATTCAAAAAATCACGTGTGATGGCATAATGCTCGGTGTCTTTATACTGTATTTCGCTCAAGCCGCTTCCATCCAACAGCATTATCTTGGATCTCGGATAAGCGAGCAAAATTGGTGAATGGGTGGCAATAATAAGCTGGGATTCGTCTTGCACAAGCTGATGAATCGCCGAAATGGCCGCCATCTGCCGTGTGCGCGACAATGCCGCCTCCGGCTCATCGAAGATGTAAACCCCCTTTCCACGGAGCTTCGTTGTTAGTGTGACCATAAAGGCTTCACCATGAGAGCGATGATGAAGCGATTTGCCTCCGTAGCCTCCCAAATAGCCCGTCTCATCCATATAGGTCGCTACATTGTAGAAACTCTCCGCCCGCAAAAAGTAATGGTCCCGGGGTCGTTTAAAACTTTTCTCCAACATAAGGTAGTCACTTAAGCTAGAAAGCGTATCCACCGTCTGGAACCGAACATTTTTCGTTCCACCCTCCGGCCCGAACCCCATCGCCATGGCAATCGCTTCGATTAAAGTCGACTTGCCGGTGCCATTCTCTCCCACAAAGAAAGTGACGTCCGGATGAAACTCAAGAAAATCCAACTCCCGAATCGCTGGAATATTAAACGGGTACTCCTCAAAATTCGGCACCTCATCCCGCTTAAGGGATATTTCCCGGAGATACGGTTTAGCATCCATAGACAAAAAATTAATTATTGTAGCGTGTAACACCCGGCGACGCAGACATCAACAAGGAATAGCCCAAAAAACGCTGCCGCCACAATAAACACAAAGAGTGAAAGATCCATTGTTGCATTGACAATCTTCCATTCGAACAAAAGAAACCAGAGAAGATCTCGGCACAGACGCGGTGATCGGGTATTTTCGATCGACTCTGAGCATTTCGATTCGCTCTGCTTTCGATCCCTGACCCTTTTGATTTCTCTGCTCGGGGGTTTTCTACAGCCTCAAGGATTTAAGTTCACCTGCCGCTATGGAATCGCTTGTTAGGCGATTTTCTGTATATAAAAAGATCCCGGCTCTCTGTCGTTTGTCAAGAACGGAGCAACTGATTTCAAGCTTTTGTAATGGTTGTGATGCAAGTAATTAAGAGCTCCTATGATCTTCCATCTACTATTGTGCGACAGAAAAGCTTCAAGTAAATACTGCTCATTCCAGAATCTCACTTGATATTCCAACCACTGCTTCAAATAATTCTTCGGAGAAAATATGTCGTGCACGTGTACAATTACTCCTTTATTGAGAGCTGGGAGCAGTTCAAGATACACAAAAAGCACGTCTCCTTGGGGTTTGATGATGTGGGATGAATCAATAAACAGAATGTCATTTTCTTCAAGCTGTGAGAAGAATTGGACATCACAGTCTTCAACCTTTTGTCTGACAACTGTTATACCCGTCTTCTCAAGCCAAGACATCTCATACGGTTCTATACAAATATGTTGACAGCTGTAATTCGAGTCTTCTTCGTGATTCCTGCGGGTGGCTTTGATCGCCATTAGACTGGAGTTCCCGCCGCCAACTTCAAATATTCTTCTAGGCCTAATTGATCGAATTAGCTGGTACCAGTATTCAGCATCACCTGATTCAAATGCGCCATTATTCATGTAAAAGTCGAGAGTATCAGGCTTCTCTCGCGGTATGTTCACAAGCTCCTCTGAGAACGAGAACTTAGCAAGCATTTTGAGTTGCTCATCAACATTCCAGTCTATTCCGGGGAGATTTCTGTCCTGCGAGAATGGCTGTCTTACCGTTCGATTGTCAAACTGCGGCTCGTAATAATGAGCGCGAATGGGAAAAACTCCAATAGTCATCAGGGCATTCCTGCAATTCGGCAACATGTGGACTCCTGCACGACGGATATTCTTTAGTAACCACGCAGAAGGGTACACAAAGGGTAACAGTAGCATGTCCGCGATTGGAAGTAGGTTGATAATCAGTTTTTTCACAGAAACTCCTTCGTATTGAATTAGTTCGCCTAACGACAAGCATTAGGCGCGCCGAAACGCGTCGCCTGCACGCGCTTGTTTAGCATCCGCTTTGTCTGCAATCACCTGCAGCTGTTGCCAGTCCACGAATTTCGTATCCGGTTTATACTGCCGTACCAAGAACGTAAGTTTTGTACACCGGGCAGTGCCCATTTCTTGTGGCGAAGTCCAACATGTTCCGCATTCATCACATATATGCAAATCTGGGTCAGAGAGGAATTTCCACTAATGTAAGCATTTAATGCTCTCTAACCCGGTATTGTTCTTCAGCGGCCGAGGGGTCTGCGCCAGCGGGACTCGAGGTCTACTCAAAGGGCTTGTTATGAGTATAGTAGGATTCTAGTTTAATTGTGCCGCTGCTTTGTCCTGGGTTGCACCAGCCAGACACTGGGTAGCTCCAAGCTTCATGTACCGCAAAAGAAACGGTTTCTTGGGTAATGTCGATTACTTTGAACTCCGCTCCGTAGTGCTCATCGCGTAATATGATGCTGTCTGATAATCCCAGAATATTCGATTCAATCGCATTTCCTTCTGCGTCAATGAAATAGACTGGAGCGCCAGCCTCTTTGGTTACACGAATTTTATTAGTGTCAACAATCTCAAGAGCACTAACCCAAGTAACATATTTTAGTTGATCACTGCTATGGCAAAAATTGTTGGCAACACAGCCATTACTAAGAATAGCCAGAGAAAAAAACAGAAGACTAAAACGATTTAGTTTATCTTTCACGCTCATAACACGAGGGTCCAGCGGCAACGCTTGCGACGGCCTATGCAACCCAATGTTAAAGAATTTCTTTTCAAAGATTCTTTACCTTATTTTTAGATATAGATTTAACTTCATTCTTTGAACCGTAAAGACACCAAACAACTACAAGATTATCTTTGACTTTGAATTCCTCTGGATGCAATTTCGTTGGTTTATTTTCTTCACCGTAAAATAGCCCTCTTAGGAATGTAACAAAGTTTTTTGGTACATTATTTTTATATTGAAAGTATAAGATACTCCCTTTTTCGCCAGGGCCTTCAATCGATTGATGCGATTTTTCAACTGGCGACGAGAAAATAAAGTTATATAATTCGGGGTCTTCGTAATATATGCTCGGCTGAATTGACCGACACATAACTTTATCCACAAAACGGTAGCCATTGGGCAAATCCGATATCTCTAAACGATATGATTTAGCCGTCTTTTCTTCCACGCCTTCAGCAAGTGCAATAAGCGGTGCCAATATAACCAATACAAGAATCAATAATATTCTTTTCATTTCATTACTGCTCCACCCTAAATTACTCTAACTAAGATATAGACTGACTAAGTTACGGGTCATAATACGGATCTAATCTCAAAGTTTACCTCCTTTCTCCCCATAAACAACTACTTCAGTGACTGCTAAAAAACTGTCTCGGTGTGATAGGCCGATTGAGGACCGGCTATCGGCAGTGGGTTTTAACACCCGCCACGGCAGCCAGGCCCTCGTGGATTCAACGGGCTAATGGATCATGCCTACTGCCACCGGTCCGTAGTGGGCGCGGGGTTGTTCGATGCCGAGGTCTTTGAAGTGCTCGGCGAGGTCCGCCAGGCTCGGCGGGGTCAGGGGCGCGGGGACCGGGGACCTGAAGTTCAAAGGCGTCGGCGAGTTTATTGATGTTTATTATGTTTTATAATAATTCTTTTTTTCAATACGTTTTATAAGACCAAATACATGATCTTCATCCTCCCTGTCAATACCCATAACAAACAGCATTAAGGATTTAGGTCCAATTTCTGAAGAATAGACTAGACCAAAGTATTCATCATCTGAATATACTTCAAGATAAGCCCCTAACACACCTTCTTTCTTTTTTTCTGGCTTTCGGGTATCTGATCCAGCAGCTTTTAATCCTATGGCCGCGCCTAGCAAATTGCTTGACACATTCCCACCAGACAAGACTGCTAATTTGGATTCTACAATTCTTAAATCCAGGTAAAAATTACAACCGTCCAGCCCAGCAAATTTGAACCCATACTCTTTTTCAATAAACGGTAATTCTTCGGCGCTATAGACTAAATCTTTTTCTGAGATACCTGCACATAAACTGTTTTGGATCTCAGCAACTGACGGAAGGTTCTCTTTTTCTGCTGTCGTTAATTCAACTGGCCTACAAGCAGAAATCATGAGTAATGATAGAATCGTTATCAGTTTCTTCATATCGCTTTACCAAAAACATGACATTTGAATATACGGGTGCACAGGCATATTTAAGGTAGTAAAGCGCCGATTTACCGTGTTTTCAAGGTAATTGAATCTTGTCTCGCTAGTACGCGCTTAGACCACTAGCGGGATTCTTAACCCGCTAGCAGCCGTTACCCCTGCTCGGCCAGCCAGGACCTCACCCCAAGGGCGCTCGCTACGCAGCGCCTGCTCCAGCCGCGGGTGAAACGCAGGACGACGTCCAGGGACGGACTAGTGTCGCGGGAGGCAGGAAGGCGGGAGCGACGCCGCAGTTTCTGGGCGAGGATCATACGAATGCGGGTGGGGTTTTCCTCGGGTGACATGGGGATCTACTTTTTGTTGTTGAAAGGTTTTTCTTCCGGGCCACAAAAAAGCGACCCCGGGAAGACCCAGGGCCGCTTTGAGACACCCACATACAACAAATCTAATTCTTTAAAACTACAGTTAGTTTTCAGTGGGATTTGCGTTCAGCAAGCCATTTCTTAAAAGACGTCTGACTCTCCCCGGATGGTCTACCGGCCAAGATCCCTTCTACACTGATATCTTCGTCGAGGTCTTCCCAATGAATTCCTTGGCCTCGGCCAATGAGCCTCCATTTTGCGCGTTCATCCGACGTGGCGTGAACGAGCCTCGGGTACCACTCAAGCGGCACCGAAATGCTTCGCCCGTCACTTAGCTCCACATTGAGGGTGTCTTCGGTGACCGACACGTCAATGGCATCTGGAATTTCCAACTCTACCGCCGAAGTAGTCATTCCACGCCTCCACTAATTCTGCTTGGTGATCTTCGATAATTCGATGAATCCGGCCGATTTCTACGCGGCTGAATCCACCACTTCTCTGCAACCGAACCGGATCAAACCAAAACTTTGCAATCTTTTCGTCATGCTCTACATGTACGTGCTGTGGCTCATCACGGTCGCTCGCATAAAAAAAGAACCGATAAGGGCCAACTCGCAACACAGTCGGCATTAGTCAAAAGTCCCTTGTTGTTGGTTTCGACTGACTATTTGTTTAATTATACCGCTAGCGCAGTGCAATAACATTGCGCACGATAATATTCTATCTACCAATACCTTGGAGTAAACCTCTGATTTACTTATTTTTCAAGCGTATTTTTCATATCCCGACAATGCCTTAGCGTTGTATCGCCATCTTGAAAACTGGGGCAATTTGCAAGGATTAGGCCCCGCCAGCAGCTATTAGAGCCGCCGGCGGTAGCCCGATCCTCGCGGTTTATACGGCTAATGCACCATACCTACCACCACCGGACCGTAGTAGGCCCGCGGCTCTTCGATGCCCAGATCCTTGAAATGCTCGGCGAGGTCTGCCGGGCTGGGGGGCGTGAGGAGCTCGGGCACCGGCAGCTCGAAGGCGTCGGCGAGTTTTTCCAAATTGTCCACGCTGACATGACGTCCAAGGAAGGACTAATGCCGCGGGTGCAGGATGCACAGGAGCGGCGCTGACCTGGCCCCGTTCGATCTGGCTGATGTAGGTGCGATGCAAGCCGGCCAGCTCGGCCAGGACCTCCTGTGACCAGCCGCGGGTGAAGCGCAGAAAGCGCATTTTTTGGGCGAGGGTCGTGCGGATACGGGTGGGAATTTTCTCGGGTGACATCGGGACCTCCTTTTTGTTGTTAAAGGATTTACTTCCGGCCCACAAAAAAGCGGCCCCGGGAAAACCCAGGGCCGCTTTGAAATATCCATACATAAGAACTTATACTTTCTATATTCGGTCTTTACAGTAATCCGGCCGCCTGTGCAAATGCGAAACGGCGATGACCAGGATTTCCTTTTCCCGGATTTGATAAATGATACCGTAAGGAAAACGTCGTACCTGACATCATCGCGTCCGTTTGGAACACGGGTGCCAGGCCTCGGGAAACTTTCCTATTCTGTCCAGTGTGTCGAGTACTTCAGTGAGAAATGCGTCACCCAGCCCCGGCGCTTCGTAATTGTAATATCCAATAGCCTCGTCCAGTTCGATCTCGGCGATCTCTAGAAAGCGGATGCGCATCGCGGTTTTACTTGTATTTTTCCAGGACTTTCTCCAACGATACCGCCTTGAGCTTTCCTTGATCATAGGCATCGATTCGACTCTCTGCCTCCTTGACCCATAATTCGTCAATTTCTTTATCCGGCTCGTCAAGACTGGAAAGCAACTCGTCAACCAACTCCGCTTTCTCCGTTGGTGTCAGGGACAATGCGTCTTTCAGGATGTCTTTTGGAGTGGCCATTGCTGTTTCACCTTTACTTTATCGATACAAACTTGTCAGTATATTGCCATAGTAAACCGTTGTTTCGCCAAGTTTTCAAGCCGATTTGTTCGTGTCGCGGATGCGAGAATAACGGCGACTGGCAGGGACCAGTCCCCGCCAGTCGATTGGTGTCTATCTTGCAGGAATGGTCGAGACACCTAATGCACCATGCCCACCGCCGCTGGACGGTATTGAGCCAAGGTGCAGGTTATCCCACTCTAGGAAGCTTTACGCAGCTCTTCGCGGATGATGCGGCGCAGGGTCTCCGCATCTATGGCTTTGCTTGATTTAAACAAATATTCCCGCAGGGCGTCATTGATCATGGTCTGATAACCCCGGCCCGCTGCATCTGCTTTATCACGAAACGCATCCAGAATGTCATTATCAAGATAGATTGTGATCCGCGATTTTCCCTTCTGCGGAATGACTGCGCCCCGCTTCGCACCTTTGAAATCATATTCCTTCTTCATAGCTTCGGATCTCTTTTCGGGTGGCGCGCCGTGCGGATATCAGTCGTATATGTTCATTGCGATACGCATAAACGACAACCGTCACATTTTCCATGGCATCGCGCCCTATTGCCACAAACCGTTGTTCCCCCACCGCATTGCTGTCCTCAAACGACAACGCCATTGGATCGTAGAGCACCATTTCAGCGTCCGAAAAACGCACTCCGTGTTTTTTATAGTTTGCCTTAGCCTTGGCAGGGTCCCAATGGACGTCCATAATACGGATTATATGTATATTATATGTATATGTCAACCGCGCGATTGGCGAAGTTGGCGGGGGACCCGACGCTAATACAGTCGGCCCCTGCCAACCGCCACGCTAGCAGTAGATTTCTATAAGACTAATGCACCATCCCTACCGCAACCGGGCCATAGTATGCCCGCGGCTCTTCGATGCCCAGGTCCTTGAAATGCTCGGCAAGGTCCGCGGGGCTGGGGGGTGTCAATAACTCCGGGACGGGGAGCTCGAAGGCGTCGGCTAGCTTCTCCAGGTTGTCGATGCTGACATTGACCTGCCCTCTTTCAATTTGGCTAATATATGTCCTATGAAGCCCGGCCAGCTCGGCCAAGACCTCTTGCGACCAGCCGCGGGTGAAGCGCAGGAAGCGGAGCTTCTGGGCGAGGGTCGTGCGGATGCGGGTGGGGATGTTCTCGGGTGACATGGGGACCTCCTTTTTGTTTGAAAAGGTTTTTTTCTTCCGGCCCACAAAAAAGCGGCCCCGGGAAGCCCCAGGGCCGCTTTGAGACACCCACCCACCGAACGCCCGGGAAGACCCAGGGCCGCTTTGAGACACCCACACACCGAACGCAGAGCAAGGCGCAGCCGGCCACACCAACCACAACCCAAACCGCCCTACTCTACTCTCGATGTGATGTATACTCTACACAGCCCCAAGTCATGTTACGCCATGCTTGGGGTGAGTCGCCTCGGGGATGTGCAACCATCTCCGGGGCGATGCTTTTTTATGAACGTAAAACGACACTGTTACATTATCTGGATATCCGGATATTGTCAAGAAAAAACTTCAGTTAATGTCGTCCCGATACACCCCCCGCACCACACGGCTTTTAATAAACGCCTCCACATCCGCCGGTGTCGTCACCCACTGCTTGCCGATCTTCCTCGCCTTCAACCGCTCCCGCTTCGCCAACTTCTGAAAATAATCCGCCGTAAAGCCGTAAATCTCCGCAGCTTCAGACAATGAAATCAGTTCGTCTTTTTTTGGTTTCTTGGACAAATTTTGAGATCCTAGTTTTTCGCGTCTTGCTACGTTCTTTTAATACTGAAGGATGGTAATTCGATACCAACTTAATTTTTCTAAACTCACTGAACCCTTGAGAAGTACTCCCTGATATTGAGATCAACGAGACCGTCTCCAGCACCATCGAAATACACCCAGAACACATCTTTGCCTACGAAATGATAGACAATGAGCCAGTCCTCGCCTTGATCATTTTCGGTTAATATTGCTACCGTATTGTGGTCAGTTCCAATAACGCGATACGGACTGCTCTCCGTCATTCCAGGTAGCAACTGACGCTTCCCGCTTGTCTCGACTTCTATGTCAGGCATAGTTGCGCTGACGCTGGTTTCTGAAAACGTGATAACCATATGTCCTAAGGTCTGTTCAAGGAAATTCAGCTGCCGATCTTCGAGCTTCGTGTGAGTCCTGATGAATTTCATCGATCTTGCGTGATCAGACTTCCAGGTGCCAATAAGTCTATTGTCGGTCGCGGCCACTTCGCTCGCTACCAAAATAGACAAGAGCACCAATATTCGCCACATGGCTATTTCAAAAATGTGCATATACGCCTGCAATCTAATTATTATTGCTTTCATCGAAAGCATAGCCAATGATTTCAATCACAACGCCCGTTATAAAAAGACCGGCGCCTGCATCTTTCAATAACGTCTAAGGGGTCAGGTGTTGAATTGCTAGTTTTAAGCATTTACTCAATTCTACATCACCTTCCAGCGCCTGCTTCAATTTACGTATCTGGTGAGTCACCCCGCTAATATGACGAATTCCGAATTGCTCTGCTATCTCTTTCAGTGGATAACGTCCCACGTTCTGACATAAGTACATCGCCAACCAACGCGCCACTTGTCCTTCTCCACCACGTTGACCCTGGTAGATCGCTCTTTCTTCCTCGCCGGTAAGGGAGGCGACTGCCTGAACAATGTCGCTAACCTCCGGCAATGACGTCTCACATTTCTTTATTCTCAGCACCAGTTCGCGGTTGTCCTCCTCTGCATATACCCGTGCCTTGAAATCATCGCTGCCCAATAATAACGCCTGTCGAGGCTGTCCAAAGAATTGCCGTATCTCCTCATCAACGCCCAACTCAACAAACGACCGATATCCTGAATAGCGGTTCCTGTACCCAAGCAAGGCGTAGGTTTCATCTCGATACAACCAAGGGGGACTAGGCACCTTATTAACATAGGATGGATAACTGGACCATGGATAAGTTTCCAGTCGGTTGACCAACGGCAGTTTCATATCTATCGGGTTGCGGTGTATATAGCGTGTCAGTTGGGCTAGATAAGCATCGCTTTCAACTAAAATTGCTTTATACCGGCCGCGAAATAATGGTCCATCGGTACGCTTGAGTCGATTATGCCGCTGGGTATAAAGGCCATTGATATGTCGTATACAACGGCTCAGGTTGCCGCGTGGTGTTTTGACTAGCAGGTGGTAATGATTGCCGAGGAGGCAGTAAGCATGAGTTTCCAGGCCAAAACGGTTGTGTGCTTCTTCTAAACCGACCAGGAAAGCCTTGTAATAACTATCATCATGGAATATCCGCTGCCGCTGCCGTCCACGATTCATCACATGGTAATACGCATCTTCGTATTCTATCCTTTCAGCTCGCGGCATGACTCTCCTCCCTGGATTTGTCCATGCGAGAAAACTACCACACACCTATATAACTAGCAATTCAACACCTGACCCCTTATTCTTATCTTATTATTTTTGTCTTGCGCGGCTATACGGGAAGGTCTACATGGCTTGGAATGGCGTGCTCCACAAGCCGCTCCAGCTTCTGGGTATCAGATGTGCCATCGGCATACCGATAGTCCCAGACGAAATTTACTGGCACGGCTAGAATACGTATCTCAAATATTTTGACCGAATGGCGCTGACGGGTCGCTAAACGTCGGCATGGCAAGGTTTTAGATCCCGTCAGCCCTCGCTGAGTACCGGAGAAAAACCAGGATCAGCGCGAGCTCTTGGCCGAGGCAGCCCAAACACTCAATTGCTTTTTAATTGAGTGTTTGGGTCCGAGTTAGCGAGCGCCCTGGTTTTTCGAGGA
>CAMYII010000049.1:0-18031 GCA_947258385.1 Acidiferrobacterales bacterium | reverse complement strand
CGCGCGGTAGCGCGGCGAGGGCTCGGGGGTCCTTCTCTTTGGCTACTTTCTCTTGGACAAGCAAGAGAAAGTAGCCCGTCGCACGGGGGCGGAACCCCGCTAGTAGCTGTTAATCTCGCCGAAGGCGATCACATTGAACGCGGTGCGCGTAGCGCACCCTACAAAACTAAGCTCGCCGAAGGCGGCACATTTAAACGTCTCCCGCAGGGAGACAATAATTACGAAGAAACGACCGGCTCCATTCCGCTAACCTCCTGATACCCCTTCGGCAACCTCGCCCCCCGCAAGGCCCGCTCCCCGATATAACGGTTCAGATCCGCCACCGACAACGTCAACTCCCCCTTGCCGGTATAGACCTTCAACCCCGCCTCCTCCGGGAACACCGCCATCGCCACCACGAACTCCTCGCGCTTGGCCGCCTTGGCCGAGGGAATATTAATGATCTTGTTGCCCTTGCCCTTGCCCATCCGCGGCAGCTCGCCCAACATGAAGGTCAGCAGCCGCCCCTGGGTGGTCACGGCCGCCATCCATTCAGCTTTATAATTGGTCACCCGCTGCGGCGCCAGGGCCTTGCAACCCTTCGGCACCTTGAGCACCGCCTTGCCGGCCTTGGCCTTGGCGTAGAGGTCTTCCAGCTTGGCGACGAAGCCATAACCCGCATCGCTCGCCAATAAAAACTCATCCTCCGGCTGGCCGATCATGACCCCGACGAAGCTCGCGCCCGCCGGCGGATTGAAGCTGCCGGTCAACGGCTCGCCCTGGCCGCGCGCCGAGGGCAGCTTGTGCGCCGGCATGGAATAGCTGCGCCCGGTCGAATCGAGGAACACCGCCAGCTGATTACTGCGCCCGCGGGCGGAATCCTGGAAGGCGTCGTTGCCCTTGTAGGACAAGGAGCGCGCATCGACCTCGTGGCCCTTGGCCGCACGCACCCAACCCTTTTCCGAGAGCAACACGGTGATCGGTTCGGTCGGCAGCAGCGCCGCCTGGTCGATGGCCTTGGCTTGCTCACGCGCGACAATGGGCGAGCGGCGCTCGTCGCCGTACTCGTGCGCGTCGTCGATCAGCTCCTGGCGCACCAGCTTCTTCAGCCGCTGCGTGGACTTAAGGAGCTTCTGCAGCTGATCGCGCTCGACCTTGAGCTCTTCTTCCTCGCCGCGGATCTTCATCTCCTCGAGCTTGGCCAGATGGCGCAGCTTGGTCTCGAGGATGGCCTCGGCCTGGATGTCGCTCAGCTTGAAGCGCTTGATCAGCTTCTGTTTGGGCTGGTCCTCAGTGCGGATAATGCGGATCACCTCGTCGAGATTGAGGTAGGCGATCATCAGGCCCTTTAGGATATGCAGCCGCGCCTCGACCCGGTCCAAACGGTACTGCAAGCGCCGGCGCACGGTGGCCAGGCGGAACTCCAACCATTCCTTTAATAGATCGCGCAGGTTGTAGACATGCGGCCGGCCCTTGAGCCCGATCATATTGAGATTCACCCGATAGCTGCGTTCCAGGTCGGTGGTGGCGAACAGGTGCGACATCAGGTCGTTCACATCCACGCGGTTGGAGCGCGGCGTAATCACCAGGCGCATGGGGTTCTCGTGGTCCGACTCATCGCGCAGGTCCTCGACCATGGGCAGCTTCTTGGCCTGCATCTGGTTGGCGATCTGCTCCAGCACCTTGGCGCCCGAGACCTGGTGCGGCAGCGCGTGGATCACGACCTCGCCGGCCTCCTTGGACCAGGTGGCGCGCATGCGGATGCCGCCGGTACCGGTCTCGTAGATCTGGCGGATCTCCTCACTCGGGGTGACGATCTCGGCCTCGGTGGCGTAGTCCGGGCCCGGGATCTTCTTGCACAGCTCGGCCACCGTGGCGCTCGGTTTATCGAGCAGCAGCACGCAGGCCTCCACGACTTCGCGCACATTGTGCGGCGGGATGTCGGTGGCCATGCCGACAGCGATGCCCGTCGTGCCGTTCAACAACGCATGCGGCAGGCGCGAGGGCAGTACCTTGGGCTCCTGCAGCGTACCGTCGAAGTTGGGCAGCCAGTCGGCCGTGCCCTGCCCCAGCTCCGAGAGCAGGGTCTGCGCAAAGCGCGTTAGCCGCGACTCGGTGTAGCGCATGGCGGCGAAGGACTTGGGATCGTCCGGCGAGCCCCAGTTGCCCTGGCCGTCGATCAGCGGATAGCGGTAGCTGAAGGGCTGGGCCATCAACACCATGGCCTCGTAACAGGCGCTGTCGCCGTGGGGATGGAACTTGCCGAGCACATCGCCGACGGTGCGCGCCGATTTCTTGAACTTGGCCGCGGCGTTCAACCCCAGCTCGGACATGGCGTAGACGATGCGCCGCTGCACCGGCTTCAAGCCGTCGCCGATGTGCGGCAGCGCGCGGTCGAGAATGACGTACATCGAATAATCGAGATAGGCCTTCTCGGTGAAGGTCGCGAGCGGCAGCTTCTCGATCGCCGCCAGTCGTACCCGGGCGGGCTTGCGTGCCGACGCCGCGCGGCCGCGCTTCTTACGGGCCGTCTTCTTGCGCGCCGTAGTCTTCTTCGCCGTCTTCTTGGCCTTTTTCTTCTTAACCGCCATGCCTATAACACCTCGGCCCTGTCACCCTTCTTCTCCAGCCACTTCTTGCGGTCGGCGGAGCGTTTCTTCGCCAGCAGCATGTCCATGATCTTCAAGGTGCTATCGCCCGATGAGACCGTGAGCTGCACCAGGCGCCTGGTCGTCGGCTGCATGGTGGTCTCGCGCAGCTGCATCGGGTTCATCTCGCCCAGGCCCTTGAAGCGCTGCACATTGACCTTGCCGCGCAGCTTGTCCGCCTTGATGCGATCCAGCACCGCTTTCTTCTCCTTGTCATCGAGCGCATAGAACACATGCTTGCCGACGTCGACGCGGTACAGCGGCGGCATCGCCACGTACACATGCCCGGCCTGCACCAGCGGCCGGAAGTGGCGCACGAACAGCGCGCATAATAAGGTCGCGATGTGCAGCCCGTCGGAATCGGCGTCGGCCAGGATGCAGAGCTTGCCGTAGCGCAGGCCGTCGAGCCGCTTCGAGCCCGGGTCCACGCCCAGGGCCACGGCGATGTCGTGCACCTCCTGCGAGCCCAGCACCTGCGTCGGGTCCACCTCCCAGGTGTTCAGGATCTTGCCGCGCAGCGGCATCACCGCCTGGAACTCGCGGTCGCGCGCCTGCTTGGCCGAACCGCCGGCCGAATCGCCCTCGACCAGGAACAGCTCGGTGTGCTTCAGGTCCTCGCTGGTACAGTCGGCGAGCTTGCCCGGCAGCGCCGGCCCGGCGCTGATCTTCTTGCGCTCGACCTTCTTGCCGGCGCGCAGCCGCGCCTGCGCGCTGTCGATGGCGAGCTGGGCGATGGCCTCGGCGTCGCTCAAGTGCTGGTTGAGCCACACACCGAAGCTGTCCTTGGCCGCGGCGCTGACGAAGCTCGCCGCCTCGCGCGAGGACAGCCGGTCCTTGGTCTGGCCGGAGAACTGCGGGTCTTTCATTTTGAGCGACAGCACATAGCTGCACTGCCCCCAGATGTCCTCCGGCGTGATGCGTACCCCGCGCGGCAGCAGATTGCGGTATTCGCAGAACTCTCGCATGGCCTCCGTCAGCCCGGCGCGAAAGCCGTTGACATGGGTGCCGTCCTGGGTGGTGGGAATGAGATTGACGTAGCTCTCGGTCACCGGCTCCCCGCCTTCGGGCAGCCACACAATGGCCCAGTCCACCTGCTCGTCGGCCACCTCCTGATGAGCCACGAAGGGTTCCTCGGGTAGCATCTCCTCGCCGGCGAGCTCGTCGATGAGATAATCGGCGAGCCCCGCCTCGTACTGCCATTCTTCGTTGTCCTTCCTATTGGCCTCGTTCTTGAACGAGACATAGAGCCCGGGACACAGCACCGCCTTGGCGCGCAGCACGTGCTTCAGCCGCGGGACGCTGAAATTGATGGAATCGAAAAACGTAGGATCGGGCCAGAAGCGCAGCGTGGTGCCGGTGGTGCGTTTACCCACCTTGCCGACGACTTTCAGTTGCGAGGTCTTCTGACCGTCGGCGAAGGCCATCTTGTACTCCTTGGCGTCGCGCCGCACCCACACCTCGAGCTTCTTCGACAGCGCGTTGACCACGGACACGCCGACCCCGTGCAGGCCGCCGGAGAAGGTATAGTTCTTGTGCGAGAACTTGCCGCCGGCGTGCAGCCGCGTCAGGATCACCTCGACCCCGGAGACCTTTTCCTCTTTGTGTTTGTCCACGGGCATGCCGCGGCCGTCGTCGATCACGGTCGCCGAGCCGTCCTTGTGCAGGATCACCTCGACCTTGGAGGCGTGGCCGGCGATGGCCTCGTCCACGCTGTTATCGACCACCTCCTGCACCAGGTGGTTGGGGCGCTCGGTCTGGGTGTACATGCCCGGCCGGCGGCGCACCGGCTCCAGACCGGTCAAGACCTCAATCGCAGAGGCGTCGTAGTCAGCAGTCATGATTCACTCGCGGTGCGATGCTCAGAATGATTCATTGGTATAGTTCTTGTTCTTCCCGCGATCGCACCTGGCGCAGGATTTCATCCGGCGTGCGCGCGACATAGCCTCCGCCGCAGATAAAGAACTTCGCCAGGGTATGCCGCAAGGTGTTGTCCTCGAAATAGGGCAGCTCCTCCCAGCGCGGGTCGTCCAGGGCCATGAAGCGCCCGCGCTCCGCCCCGAGGGCATAGGTCTTGTATTCGCGGGTCTCGCAACGGATGCCTTCATGAAAGGCGTTGGCCACGCCCGCGGCCGACTGTATCACATAGGAAAAGCGCACCACATCGTCCTTGCCGAGCGTAATGTGCCGTTTGTCGATCCAAAGGGTGACCTTATGGCTGCCAGACAAGGGCACCGGCAGCAGATCACGCGCCTTGGGATAGGCGGGGATCGTGGTCGGCGCTTCCTCCCATTCGATCTCCAGCTCGCCCTCGACGTAGCCCGGACGGGGGTCGAACTCGTCCACCTCGGCGACGGCGGCAAGGTTGGAAAAACTCAGCAGGATGATTGACAGGAGTCGGACGGCGGACCCACTCACACAAGAATTATTCTTCATATGACGCCACAGTATAGCGTACCGCGCGCGATTGTACGACTGGGAAACGCGCGCCGGGCCGGCGCGCAAAGGCCCGGGGGCACCGGATCGCGGAGGCTAGCCTTCGAGATCGGCGGCCAGCGAATCGCGCACCGCCGGCGGCAGCGGATCGACCTCGTGGTGATAATGATCGTGCTCGATGCCCACGGCCGCGGCGGCCCCGGCCTTGACCGCCTTGACCATCTCCGGGCTCAGCTCGAAGCGCAGAAAATGCACCGAGGAGGTCTTGTCCTCGGTCTCACGCTCGAGGTCCTCATCGGCGACGGCGTAGACCTTATCGAAGCCCTCGACCTTGACCCATACCTTGTCCTCAACGCCCACGAGCGCCGCCAGCGCCTGTCTGCGCTCGTCAACCTCGGTGTATTCCATCATGAAAGTGGCCTTCCAGTTCGTGCCGTCCGAGATCAAGGGATTATAGGCATCGAGCTCCTCCTGGATGGCCTCGGGTTCGAACAGGCGTTCGATACGCAACATCTCCTGGATCTGGTACTGCATGGTCAGGCGGTCCTCGAAGTACAGCGTCGCGTTGGCACCGACCTGGACCTGGCGGGTCTTCTTGTGCTCCATCACCCTCGCGCGAAAGGCAGGGCGCTCCTGGGCGTACTGCTCCAGACTGTAGAGATCCTGGCGGGTGAGTTTCTGCATGGCGATGTCTCTCGTTGTGGCTTGCCGACGGTCACAGGCCGTAGGCCTTGCGTAGCAGCGTCAAGGGATGCTCGGGGGCGGCGCCGTTGCCGAGCCCGTTTTCAATCTGGTGACCGGCCATCGGGCAGTCGCTGCTGTAATGGTCGGCGGCCGCCTTTTTGACCCGGTTCACCACCGGCCGCGCGATCTTCATGGAGATCTCATGGTACTCGCGTTTCACGGCATAGCTGCCGTCGTGCCCGGAGCAACGCTCGATGGCCTCGATTTCGGTCTCCGGCACCAGGGCCAGCACGTCGCGGGTCTTCATGCCGATGTTCTGCACCCGCAGGTGGCAGGCGACATGATAGGCGATCTTGCCCAGCGGCTGCTTGAAATCGGTACTAAGTTTGCCTTCCTTGTGGCGCAGCATCAGGTATTCGAAGGGATCGAACATGGCGTCACGCACCTTGATGACCTCCGCATCTTCCGGGAACATCAGCGGCAGCTCCTGCTTGAACATCAACACACAGGAGGGCACCGGCGCGACGATATCCCAACCCTCATCGACCAGCCGCGCCAGCACCGGGATGTTGGCCTCCTTGGCCCGGCGCACCGCCTCCAGATCGCCGTTCTCGAGCTTGGGCATGCCGCAGCAGCGCTCTTTCTCCGCGAGCCGCACGGGAATGCCGTTGTGCTCGAACACCGCCACCAGGTCCTCGCCCAGGTGCGGCTCGTTGTAATTGCCGTAGCAGGTGGCGAACAGGGCCACGCGCCCGCGCGTGGCGGCGGTGGGCTCGGCCGTGACCTCGAGCCCGTCGCGCCGCGCCAACCGCTTGCGCAGGGTACGGCTGTGATATTGCGGCACCAGGGCGTCCGGGTGCACGCCCAGGGCCTTGTCGAGCAGCTTGCGCGCCGCCTTGTTCCGGTTGGCGGCGTTGACCGCCTGCACGATGACCGGGATGCCCACGAGTTTGCCCACGGCATCGGTGCTGGTGAGTATCCGCTCGCGCGCCCGGGTTCGCCCCTGTTTGAACTTGACCGCCTTGGCCCGCAGCATCAAATGCGGAAAATCCACGTTCCACTCGTGCGGCGGCACATAGGGGCACTTGGTCATGTAACACAGGTCGCAGAGATAACAGTGATCGACCACTTTCCAGTAGTCCTGCCTGGCCACGCCGTCGACTTCCATGGTCTCGGATTCATCGACCAGATCGAACAGAGTGGGAAAGGCGTTGCACAAACTCACGCAGCGGCGGCAGCCGTGGCAGATGTCGTAGACCCGCTCCAGCTCGTCGAACAGGTCCTCCTCGTCATAGAACCCCGGATCCTGCCAGTACAGGGGGTGGCGGGTGGGCGCCTCCAGGCTACCTTCGCGGCGTTCTTCGGTCGGTGCGGACATGGGGTATCCTGCTTGATTGATTATCGCTAAAACACTTCAATTCTTGGCCGCCTTCGCCGGGCGCAATACACACACAACGGGGTCGGCGAAACCGGCCCCGCTGGCGTGTCGCGCAACGCTCTCGGATTTAGCCTTCCAGATTGTCCAGGGCCTTCTGGAAGCGGTTGGCGTGGGAGCGTTCGGCCTTGGCGAGCGTCTCGAACCAGTCGGCGATCTCGTCAAAGCCCTCACCCCGCGCCGCCTTGGCCATGCCCGGATACATGTCGGTGTACTCGTGGGTCTCACCGGCAATCGCGGCCTTCAGATTGTTGCCGGTGCTGCCGATCGGCAGGCCGGTGGCCGGATCGCCCACGGCTTCCAGGTACTCCAGGTGCCCGTGCGCATGCCCGGTTTCGCCTTCCGCAGTGGAACGGAACACGGCGGAGACATCGTTATAGCCCTCGACATCGGCCTTGGCGGCGAAGTACAGGTAGCGGCGGTTCGCCTGGGATTCACCGGCAAACGCGTCTTTCAGATTCTGTTCGGTCTTGCTGCCTTTCAGTTCCATCGTTTTCTCCAGTTACATCATCAAGTTGTTGAAAAAGTGAATCAAATACAACGTCTTTGCTTAATATTTAGAATTATTCTAAATTGTTCTTCCGACGCTTGTCAATAGATGCACTCCTCGCTTGACCTCGGGCTCTTCGGGGGATTCACCCCCCAGCGCCGCCCCGTCCCTGCCCTTAAACCCGGTGTTGACGGCGGCGCGGGAGGCGTTGTTCTTACCAAAGCCGCGGCCCCTGCGCAAGCCGGCGGATTATAACCGCTCTCGGCATGGCCCACCGCGGATAAGCGTATATACTTATAATTAAGGCAGCATTGCATCGGGCAGCGTCTGACAAGGAACGGGTACTAACGTCGGTAACCGTTTTTTTATTGGTCGTTATTGTATACCGATCACCCCGCGAGGCACATTGACCTGCATCAATCCGCACTGTCAGGGGGCAGGGCCGCGACGGGCATCCAGGACCGACAATAGGTCGATTTGGCCTGATTTATGCGGTCAGCAGGCCGAAGGAGTTTGTCTAAGCTGTCTGAATGTTGCTGTAACAGACGAACGGAGCGGCTGCACTGTTTGCGTACCTTAATATCTCAACTAAGATCTGAGTTGGACGCGGAAATTTGAGCTCGGTTAGGTTTACCCTATCAATCAATAACATATGGCGACTCCAAACACGGCATCGACCCTGAGCGGCCTGGCCCTGCGGCTGGTCCGCGATAAACTGTTGAGCGCCTCCGACGCCGAGCGGCTGCACATGGAGTCGCTCACCCGCAAAATACCCTTCGTCACCCACCTGGTGGCGAGCAAGAAGATCGACAGCGCCACCGTCGCCCGCGCTGCCTCCGAGGAATTTGGCGTCCCGCTGCTCGAGGTCGATGCGCTCGACTCGGAAGTGCTACCGATGAAACTGGTGTCCGAAAAGATCATCGAGCGCCACCGGGTGCTGCCAATCTTCAAGCGTGGCTCCCGTGTTTTCGTCGCCATCTCCGACCCCACAAACCTGCAAGCGCTGGATGAGATCAAATTCAACACCGGGCTCGGGACCGAGCCTATCCTGGTCGAGGAAGACAAGCTCAATAACGCCATCGAGCGGGCGCTTTCCGCCAACGACACCTCGCTTGCGGACCTCGCCGGTGATGACGGCCTCGACAACCTCGAATTCGCCGCCGGGGAGGACGACGACAAACCGTCGAAAACCGACGAAGAAAACGTCAACGACACGCCGATCGTGAAATTCGTCAACAAGGTGCTGATGGATGCCATCAACCGCGGGGCCTCGGACATCCATATCGAACCCTACGAGAAATCCTACCGCGTGCGCTATCGCCAGGACGGCGTGCTGCATGAGGTCGCCTCGCCGCCGCTGGCGTTGTCCAACCGTATCGCCGCGCGCGTGAAGATCCTGTCCAGGCTAGATATCGCCGAGCGCCGCGTCCCGCAGGACGGGCGCGTCAAGATACGTCTGTCCCGCAACCGTGCGATTGACTTTCGTGTCAGTACGCTGCCGACCATGTTCGGTGAAAAGATCGTCATGCGCCTGCTCGATCCCGCGCAGGCGTCACTCGGCGTGGAATCGCTGGGGTTCGAAGAAGACCAGAAAGAGCTCTTTCTCCACGCCGTCCACCGCCCTTACGGCATGGTGCTGGTGACAGGGCCGACCGGCAGCGGTAAAACGGTTTCGCTGTACACGGCCGTCCACATACTAAACACCATCGACCGCAACATTTCCACCGCCGAGGACCCGGTTGAAATCAACCTGTCGGGCATTAACCAGGTGCAGATCAACGAAAAGGCCGGGCTGACATTCGCCTCGGCGCTGCGCGCCTTCCTGCGTCAGGACCCGGACGTCATTCTCGTCGGTGAGATCCGCGACCTCGAAACCGCCGAAATCGCCATCAAGGCGGCGCAGACCGGCCACATGGTTCTGTCGACCCTGCACACCAACAACGCCCCGTCTACCTTGAGTCGCCTGGTCAACATGGGCGTGCCGCCGTTCAACATCGCCTCAGCGGTCAATCTGATCGTCGCCCAACGTCTGGCGCGCCGCCTGTGTCAGGCCTGCAGAAAACCGTTAAAGCTGCCTAAAGAGGCCTTGGTTAAAGCCGGATTCAAGGAAAACCAGCTCAAGGATCTCACGGTCTACGGCCCGGCGGGCTGCAGCGCCTGCAGCGAAGGCTACAAGGGTCGCGTCGGTGTCTACGAGGTCATGCCGGTCTCAGAGGCCATCGGCGATATCATCATGCGCGGCGGCAACGAGCTCGATATCGAGGCGCAAATGAAAAAAGACGGCTGCTATGATCTGCGCACCGCGGGCCTGAAAAAGGTGCGCGACGGCGTCACCAGTCTCGACGAAATCGAACGCCTCACCAATCAATAGCGGTGGTTACCATGGCACAAGCAGCGACTGCAAAGAAAAAGATCGATACCTTCCAGTGGGAAGGCGTCGACCGCAAGGGCAAAAAGATCAAGGGCCAGATGGACGGCGCCAGCACCGCCTTCATCAATGCCGCCTTGCGCCGCCAGGGCGTCAAACCCACCAAGGTCAGGAAGACCCCCAAGCCGCTATTCGCTATGAAGAAGAAGATCAAAGCGAAGGACGTGGCCATATTCACCCGCCAGCTCGCGACCATGCTCACGGCGGGTATTCCGATCGCCCAAGCATTCGACATCGTCGGCAACGGCCATGAAAACCCCAGTATGCGCGACCTGATCCTCGCGGTGAAAAACGATATCGAGAGCGGCACCAACCTGACACAGGCGCTGGCCAGGCATCCGCTGTATTTCGATGCGCTGTACTGCAACCTGGTGGCCGCCGGTGAACAGGCGGGTATACTCGACAACATCCTCGACAAGATCGCCACCTACAAGGAAAAGATCGAGGCCATCAAGAGCAAGATCAAATCCGCCCTATTCTATCCCACCGCCGTGGTCGTCGTTGCGTTCGTTATCACAACCATCCTGCTGGTCTATGTGATACCCCAGTTTGAAGCCCTCTTCAAGGGCTTCGGCGCGGACTTGCCGGCAATGACCAAGATGGTCGTGAACCTATCCCAGTTTTTTCAGCAGTGGTGGTATCTCATTTTCGGCAGCATTATCGGTGCCGTAAGCGCTCTTACTTATACCTATAAGCGTTCGACCCCGATGCAAGAGACCATGGACCGGATTTTGCTGCGCGCGCCCGTTATCGGGCCCATCGTCAAGAAGGCCACCATCGCCCGGTTTTCCCGTACGCTCGCGACCATGTTCGGCGCAGGCGTGCCCCTGGTCGAGGCCCTGGATTCCGTCGCCGGCGCCGCCGGCAACCGGGTCTACTATGAAGGGACCATGGCCATCAGAAGTGATGTCAGCACCGGCATGCAGCTGCAGGCCGCCATGGGCGCCACGGCCCTGTTTCCCAACATGGTGGTGCAGATGGTGGCCATCGGCGAGGAATCCGGCGAGCTCGATACCATGCTGGGGAAAGTGGCTGACTTCTACGAAGAGGAAGTCGACGACGCCGTGGCGGGATTGAGCAGCCTGATGGAACCCATTATCATGGCAGTCCTGGGTGTATTGATCGGCGGCCTGGTCATCGCCATGTACCTGCCCATCTTCAAGATGGCGGCGACCGTCTGATGACTCATCGGTAGACTGGACAGACTTACCCGAGAACATTGACAAGCTTTGCTAACCGCCTTACAAACGTTTGCTGACAACAACTTTCTGTTGTTGGCAATCGCCGTCGTCCTACTCGGCCTCGTTTTCGGCAGCTTTCTCAACGTCGTCATCTACCGTTTGCCAATCATGCTGGAGCGTGACTGGCGCGAGCAGTGCCGGACGCTATTCAGCGCGGATCAGGCGCCTGGCGACGAGGGCCGAACACCCTTTAATCTTATTGTCCCCCGGTCCGGCTGTCCCCACTGCGGGCACCGCATCACCGCGTGGGAGAACATCCCGCTGCTGAGTTTTCTCTGGCAGAAGGGGCGTTGCACCGAATGCGGCGTGGCCATCCCTTGGCGCTACCCGGTAGTGGAGCTGTTAAGCGCACTGCTCGCCGCTACCGTCATCTGGCGCTTAGGCCTCACGCTGCCGGGCATCGCCGCCGTGGGCCTGACCTGGGGCCTGATTGCCCTGGCGTCGATCGACATCGAGCATCAGCTGCTGCCGGACCCCCTCACCCTACCGCTGCTCTGGGCCGGTCTGATACTGAATCTCTTCGCCACATTCACCTCCCTGCAATCGGCCGTTATCGGCGCGGTGGCAGGCTATCTTTTTCTCTGGATCCTGTTTCAATCGTTCAGACTACTGACCGGCAAGGAAGGCATGGGCTATGGCGACTTCAAGCTCTACGCCCTGTTCGGTGCCTGGCTGGGATGGCAGCAATTACCCCTGCTCATATTGCTGGCCTCACTGGTCGGCGCCATCGTGGGCCTTGGAGCAATCGTCCTCCGCGGCCGGGAGCGGCACCTACCCATCCCATTCGGGCCGTTCTTATGCGCGGCAGGCTGGATTGCGCTACTGTGGGGCGATGATATTACCCGCAGCTATCTGCGTCTCGCCCGTATCGGCTACTGAGGACCTGTCGAACCGCAATGCTGCGCATCGGCCTGACAGGCGGCATCGGCAGCGGAAAATCCACCGTGGCAGAATTGTTCGGCCGGCACGGGGTACCGGTCATCGACGCCGATGAGATTGCCAGGGCCCTGGTCGAACCCGCCCAGCCGGCCCACCAGCAGCTTATCGATCTTTTTGGTGATGACATTCTCGGCGCCGACGGACATCTGGACCGCGCCCGCCTGCGCCAACGGGTGTTCGACAACCCGCGGGAACGCCGGGCGCTAGAGCGGCTGCTGCACCCGCTGGTGCGCCGGGAGATCCAGCGGCAACTCGACACCCTGGAAGCGCCGTACTGCGTCATCGTGGTGCCGCTGTTGATCGAATCGGGGCAATACGAGCTCGTGGACCGGATTCTGGTCATCGATACCGACGAGGCGCTGCAGACCGCGCGCGTCGCCGCGCGCAGCGGTCTCAATGCTGATGAGGTAAAAAAAATCATCGCCGCCCAGATGGGCCGGACCGAACGGCTGGGGCACGCCGACGATGTGATAAGCAACACGCAAGACCTCACCCATCTCGCACTAGAGGTGAAACGGCTGCACCGGCACTACCTCGCGCTCGCCAGCCGGCGGGACACGTGAATCAAGCGGCAAGCCTATCGCAGGCATCCGGCAACGGCCTCGGCGATCGAGCGCGCCTCCCAGATCGTGCTAATCGCGGCGATGCCCTGTGCCCCCGCGGCCAGCGCGTCGGTGATTTCATCGGGACCCAGCCCGCCGAGCGCATACAGCGGCAGCGGCGCCTTTTCACAGAGCCGCCGGAAGCGTTCCCAACCCAGCGGGACCGCATCCGGGTGGCTCGCCGTTTTCAGCACCGGTGAGAGCACGGCAAAATCCGCGTGGATGGCGGCGGCCCGCGCGAGCTCCTGCGCATCGTGGCAGGACGCCGCCACCAGCAGCGCCTGCGGCAAGGGCCTGTAACTCAACTCACGCAGCCGCCGGCCGTTTAAGTGTACCCCGTCGGCCCCGCAGGTACGCACCACGCTTGGATCCGCGTTCAGCAACACCCTGGCATCGTAACGGTGCGCGAGCTCGCAGACCTGCCGTGCGAAGACCTGATAATCATTTTCGCCGAGGTGCGGCTCGCGCAGCTGGATCAGGCTGGCCCCGGCGACAAGCGCGATCTCAAGCCGCTTCAAAAACGGCTCCCGGCCGCCACGCCGGGAATCCGTGATCAAGTACAGGCGCGGTAACTGCAGGGCGCGGACAATCGGGCGGTTGGCCTCGGGAAATGCAAATGACCCCAGATCCTTGACCGCGACCCATCGCACGGGCTGTCCTTCACACCCTCTGGCCTGCCCGGCGATGGCCCCGGAGATGCCCCCGGAAAGATGCGCATCAGGGGGCTGGCGGCGCCGACTTCGATGCCGAGTTCCTCGCGCAGCTCGCGAACAAGCGCCTCGTGAACACTTTCACCGGGATCGACCTTGCCGCCGGGAAACTCCCATAAGCCGCCCTGATGCGCCGTGGTCGGCCGGCGCGTGATCAGCACGCGACCGGCGCGGTCCTGAATCACGCCCACGGCCACGTGTACCGCCGCCTCAGGTACGGTATTCGGCATTGATACGCACATAGTCATAGGACAGGTCGCTGGTCCAGATGCGCGCCGAGCTCGCACCCGCGCCCAGATCGACGCGCAAGGTGAGCTCCTCGCGCCGCATGACGGTCTGGCCCTGGCTCTCCGTATACGTGGCCGCCACCGCGCCGCGGTCGAGTACGCAGACCTCGTCGAAATAAATCGAAACCCCGTCGACATCGAGCTCGTCGACCCGGGCGCGGCCAACCGCCGCCAGCACCCGCCCCCAATTCGGATCGCTGGCAAAAAACGCGGTCTTGACCAGCGGCGAGTGGGCGATGGTGTAGGCCACCTCCAGGCAATCGGCCTCGCTGCGCCCGTTGATAACCTCAAGGGTGATGAACTTGGTCGCCCCCTCGGCATCACGCACGATGGCCTGCGCCAGTTCCTCGCACACCTCACCGACCGCAGCCGCAAGTTTTGCAAAGGCCTCCCCCTTGGTCTCGGTAATACGGGGTATGCCGGCCTGGCCGGTCGCCATCAGCAGGCAGGCATCGTTGGTCGAGGTATCTCCATCGATGCTGATGCGATTGAAGCTGCGCTCGACCGCGCCCGCTAACAGCGCCGCCAGTACGCTGTCATCGATGACGGCGTCGGTCGCGATGAACGCCAGCAGGGTGGCCATGTCCGGGCGGATCATGCCCGCGCCCTTGGCGATGCCGGTCACCGTGACCGGCGCGTCACCGATCTCGAACCGGCGCGACGCGCCCTTGGCCACCGTGTCGGTGGTCATGATGCCGTGGGCGGCCGCGTCCCAGCCGGTCGGCGACAGGCCGGCGACGCACTGCGGCAGGGCCGCGGTCATGCGCTCGACCGGCAAACGCGCGCCGATCACGCCGGTGGAAAACGGCAGCACCTGCTCGGGCGTGATGTCCAGCTCGGCGGCGAGCGCGCCGCAGCACGACAGGGCATCGGCGATGCCCGCCTCACCGGTGCCGGCGTTGGCGTTGCCGGCGTTGATCAGGCAGGCCCGCGGTTCACCCTGCGCGAGATGCCGCCGGGCGACGATGACCGGCGCGGCGCAGAAGCGGTTGCGCGTGAACACCCCGGCCACCGAGGAACCGGGGGCGCATTCGATCACAACGAGATCGCGCCGGCCGGGTGTCTTGATGCCCGCGGCCGCGGCGGCCAGACGCACGCCCGCCACCGGATACAACGCCGGCAACCCGGATAAGCCCACTGCCATGACACGCCTCCAACTGAATAAAAAAAGGGGCCGACGCCCCTTCGTTGCACACTACCGCGTCGATGCGCTTGGATCAAGTCAGCCGGCCATGGCAGTGCTTGTACTTCTTGCCCGAGCCGCAATGACAGGGTTCGTTGCGGCCGATCTTGGGGCCCTGCCTGACAATCGGTTTGCGCGCCGCAACCGCCACATCGTCGCCCGCCTCGCCCGCGGCTTCCTCGTGCACGTCGGGATGCGAAAACTGCATGGCGCTGTCGTCCGCCCCGCTTTTCGACAATGCGGCCATATCGGTCTCGGTCTGGATCTGCAGATGCGCGAGAATGACGATAACCTCGTGCTTGATGCGCAGCAGCATGTCGGAGAACAGCTCAAAGGCCTCGCGCTTGTATTCCTGTTTCGGATTCTTCTGCGCATAGCCGCGCAAATGGATGCCCTGGCGCAGATAGTCCATGGCCGCCAGATGGTCCTTCCATTCCCGGTCCAGCACCTGCAACATGATGACCTTCTCGGCCTCGCGCATCAGCTCCTTGCCGTAGGCGGTGATCTTCTTGTCATAGTGCGCCTCGAATTCGCCGAGGATACGTTGCCGCAGCGTCTCTTCGTGCAGGCGCTCGTCCTCCTTCAGCCACCGGCCGACGGGCAACGGCAGGCCGAATTCGCGCTCGAGCGTCTGCTCCAATCCATGGATGTCCCATTGCTCTTCCACGCTTCCCGGCGAGATACTGAAGTCAATAACCCCGTTCACCACTTCGCTGCGAATCGAGGCGATGTTCTCGAAAATATCATCGACTTCCATCAGGCGGTTGCGCTGCTCGTAGATCACCTTGCGCTGATCATTGGCGACATCGTCGTATTCCAGCAGCTGCTTGCGGATATCGAAGTTCCGGCCCTCGACTTTGCGCTGCGCGTTTTCGATCGCGCGGGTCACCAATGTATGTTCGATCGCCTCGCCCTCCTGCATGCCGAGCCGCAGCATCAGGTTGGACACCCGCTCCGAGCCGAAGATGCGCATCAGGCTGTCTTCCAAAGACAGATAAAAGCGCGATGAGCCCGGATCGCCCTGACGCCCCGAACGCCCGCGCAGCTGATTGTCGATGCGCCGCGAGTCGTGCCGCTCGGTGCCGATCACGTGCAGCCCACCGGCGGCCACCACCTGATCGTGGCGCTGCTGCCACTCCTCGCGGATCTTCTCGCCCTTCTTGGCATCGTCGCCAACGGCGGCCAGCTCCACCTCCAGGTTGCCGCCGAGCACGATGTCCGTGCCTCGACCCGCCATGTTGGTGGCAATGGTCACGGCCCCCGGACGCCCGGCGTGCTGGATGATCTGCGCCTCGCGTTCGTGATGCTTGGCGTTCAATACCTGGTGCGGGATCTTGTCCTTCTTGAGCAGCTTCGACAAATTCTCCGAGTTCTCGATAGAGATCGTGCCCACCAGCGCCGGTTGCCCGCGCTCGTGGCAGTCTTTGATATCGGCGGCGATCGCGCCGTGCTTCTCCTTCGCCGTGCGGTAGATCTGATCGCCGCGATCCTCGCGCACCATCGGCATATGGGTCGGTATGATCACCACCTCGAGCCCGTAGATCTGCTGGAACTCCGCCGCCTCGGTGTCCGCGGTGCCCGTCATTCCCGCGAGCTTCCCATACAGCCTGAAATAATTCTGGAAGGTGATGGAGGCGAGCGTCTGGTTCTCGCTTTGCACGCGCACGCCCTCCTTGGCCTCCACGGCCTGATGCAGCCCGTCCGACCAGCGCCGGCCCGACATCATGCGGCCGGTGAATTCGTCAATGATAACCACTTCGTTGTCCTTGACGATGTAGTCCACCTCGCGCTGGTACAGCGCGTGCGCCCGCAGCGCAGCGTTGATGTGGTGCAACAGGGCGATGTTACCCGCGTCATAGAGGTTGCTGTTCGCAGCCAGCATGCCGGCCTGGGCCAGCAGGCCCTCCACGCGTTCGTGTCCCGCCTCGGTCAGGAACGCCTGCTTGGTCTTCTCATCCACCGAGAAATCGCCGGGGCCGTCTTCCGTTTCCTGTTTCTTCAGCTTCGGGATGATGGCGTTAATCTTCCGGTAAAGATCGGCACTCTCCTCGGCCGGTCCGGAAATGATCAGTGGTGTGCGCGCCTCGTCGACCAGAATCGAATCCACCTCATCGACAATCGCGAAATGCGTGCCCCGCTGAAAACGGTCCTCGGCACGAAAGGCCATATTGTCGCGCAGGTAGTCGAAACCGTATTCGTTGTTGGTCCCGTAGGTGATGTCCGCGGTGTAGGCCGCCCGCTTGGCCGCGCTCTCCTGCCCGGAGACCACCACGCCGACGGTAAGGCCGAGAAATTTGTAGATCTTGCCCATCCACTCGGCATCACGCTGGGCAAGGTAGTCGTTGACCGTGACCACGTGCACGCCTTGACCGGACAAGGCATTGAGATAGGCCGCCAGCGTGGCGACCAGGGTCTTGCCCTCGCCGGTGCGCATCTCGGCGATCTTGCCCTGGTGCAGCACCATGCCGCCGATCAGCTGAACGTCGAAATGACGCATGCTGAGCGCCCGCTTGGACGCCTCCCGCACCACGGCAAAGGCCTCTGGCAGCAGCGCCTCCAGGTCTTCGCCCTCATCCAAACGCCGCCTGAACTCGGCGGTTTTGCCGCTTAACTCGGTATCCGACAGCGCCGCGAGCGCGGGCTCGAGCTCGTTGATACGGATGACCTTCTGGCCGAGCTGCTTAATCAGGCGCGTGTTACGGCTGCCGAAGACCTTAGTCAGTAATGTCGTAATCATAAAACGCCAACCATGCCCGCACCGCGGGTACGCAAAGGGAGGGATTATGGAGTAAAACCGGGGAGACTTGAAGGATAACCCCGTCTCCCCGCGGTGTACTCAGCGTTGCGCGAAGTTCAGATACTCGATTGGATTTACCGCGCGCCCGTCTCGGCGCACTTCGAAGTGCAGGTGCGGGCCGGTGGAGCGGCCCGAGGAGCCGATCCGGGCGATGGGCTCGCCCTTGACCACGCGG
>CAMYII010000048.1 GCA_947258385.1 Acidiferrobacterales bacterium | reverse complement strand
GCCGCCGAGCAGCGGAGCAAGAAGCGGAGACCACGCGAGCTCTTGGCCGAGGCAAATGCGCCGATAGGCGCATTCCGAGTTAGCGAGCGCCGCTTCTTGCGAGCAGCGCAGGGCACCCCGCACCAATTGCAGTTCAATTGGTGTGGGGCAAGTCTCCGGGGGTCCTTTCTTTTCGTCCCTTTTCTTTGGACAAGCAAAGAAAAGGGACCCGTCGCACGGGCGCGGAAGCCCGTTAATAGTATTTAAACTATCGCCGGAGGCGATCCCCTTCGAAAAACTCATATCAACCACCATTCCTAAAAAAAACCCGGTGACGCCAGTATAACGGCGCCACCGGGACAGTTGTGACAGGAGGGTAGTCTTATGTCACATCAATCATCTGCACGGTGCCGTCCGGCAGGACCTCGGCCATCTGCCCGGCGGGTTCCTCCAGGAACAGGAACACGGCGGCCAGGGCCACGATCGCGGCCAGGCCGATGACCAGGAAGAAGATCTGCGGCGAGACGAAGGACAGCACGGTCAGGAAACTCACGGCGCCGACGTTGCCGTAGGCACCGGCCATGCCGGCCACCTGGCCGGTCAGGCGGCGCTTGACGAGCGGCACCATGGCGAACACCGCGCCTTCGCCGGACTGCACGAAGAAGGAGCAGGCCATGGTCACGGCCACCGCCAGCAGGATCGGCCAGGCGCCGTCGATCTGGCTCATCAGCAGATACCCCGCGGACAGGCCGATCAGCAGAAAGATCAATGACCGCCTGCGGCCGAACTTATCGCTCATGAGCCCACCGCTGGGGCGGGCCACCAGGTTCATGAAGGCATAGCCCGAGGCCAGCATGCCCGCGGCCACCTGCGAGAGTGCAAACGTGTCTTTGAAGAACAGCGGCAGCATCGAGACCACGGCCAGTTCCGAGCCGAAGGTCACGAGATAGGCCAGGTCCAGCACCGCCACCTGCTTGAACTTGTAGCGGTCGATCTCGGGCACGGTCTTGGTGAACACGTGCTTGTTGACCTGGTAGATGCGGATGGTCTGGAAGACGTAGATCCCGATCAGCAATAGATAAATGCCGTTGGTGAGGTTAGCGCTCAGCATCTTCAGGTTGCTGGGACCGAGCTTCCAGGCCAGCACCGCGAGCGCGGCGTAGAGCGGGATATTCATGATCAGATACAGGAAGAAGTCCCCGGGGCTGGTGACCTCCATGGCGCCGTTTTTCTTCGGCTTGAAGTAGGTCGAGCCCTTGGGCGTGTCGCTGACCGAGAAGAAGAAGATCACCGAGTAGACCAGGGCCAGCACGCCGGTGGCGGCGATCGAGTAGCGCCAGCCCATCTCGCCGCCGAACAGCAGCGCCACGGTCGGCAGGCTCAAGGCCGCGGCCGCGGAGCCGAAGTTGCCCCAGCCGCCGTAGATGCCCTCGGCCAGGCCGACCTGTTTGGCCGGGAACCATTCGCTGATCATGCGGATGCCGATGACGAAGCCGGCGCCGACGAAACCGAGCAGGAAGCGCATCAGCGCCAGGCGCTCATAGCTGTCGGCGAAGGCGAATCCGAAGCACAGGAAGCTGGAGACAAACAACAGCGAGGAATACATGCGGCGCGGGCCGAAGGCGTCGACCAGCATGCCGATGATGATGCGCGCGGGGATGGTGAGCGCGACATTGAGAATCAACAGCGCCTTGACCTCCTGGTCGGAGAGGCCGAAGGTCTCCCGGATCGAGACCAGCAGCGGGGCGTGGTTGAACCACACGTAGAAGCTGATGAAAAAGGCGAACCAGGTGAGGTGCAGGATGCGGGTGTTTCCGCTGAATGAAAACAGGTTTATTTTTGGTGCAGACATCAAAATTGCTCCAGTTATCGTCAAACTTCCCTCCCCTAGAGCAATCGCCGTGCCAAGGGGGTTTTTTGGGGAAATCCGGGGGGTTTTTGGGGATTTGGCGGGGAGGGTGGGGAGGGGGTTGCACTGTTTTGTGGCTTGGTGGGGGGGGGCGTGCGCGGAAATGGTGCGTTGGGGGGGGTTCCCCCTCCCGCTGGGAGGGGGTAATAGTTTTGGGGTGGGCTACGCGCACCAGGATCTAGCAGGTGATCGCCTGCGGCGATGCTAACTTCCGTATTAACGGGGTTCCGCCCCCGTACGACGGGTCCCTTTTCTTTGTTCGCGCAAAGAAAAGGGACGAAAAGAAAGCGCGCCCGAGCCCTCGCCGCGCTGCGCGCGGTCCCTTCCGTGTCCTCGAAAAACCAGGGCGCTCGCTAACTCGGACCCAAACACTCAATTATAAGACAATTGAGTGTTTGGGCTGCCTCGGCCAAGAGCTCGCACTGATCCTGGTTTTTCTCCGGTACTCAGCGAGGGCTGACGGGGTTAAAACCTCGCTATTCCGATGTTCAGCGATCTTTCAGCGCCGTTTGGTCGGAATCCTAGAGAAAGGCTTTTTGCTAAACAAGTAAATTTCGTCTGATGACTGTCGGTATGCCGGAGCCACATCGCGTACACAGACGCTGGAGCGGCTTATAGAATATGATATTCTGAGTCATGTTAACCTTCTGTTACGGCCACCCAAGGGAGAAAACGACAAGGCGTCAGGTACCTTTCTTTGCCTCTGGTAATACTGATTACCGACATGTCTGTTTTCGACCCAAAGCGGACTTTGGAAGGAATTGTTGTTGAGAACACCTTAAATGAAATTTAAACCTAGAAATTTACGTGCTATAGCTGAAATAGTAGTCGGAGATGTGGAATATTTTCCCTACCGTTCAAGCAGCTATATTACAGAATTTTTTGAGGAGTGTGACCTGGATTATGCTCACGATGGTTCTACTCGATGGAGATGGGCAGCGGATCGCCTTGCCGAACTATTAGATCAACCAACTCCAATCGCTCATGTTCTCCCGGATCGTTTCGTAAATTTATTGAGAGTATTAATGTACAGGGCAGACGCACAAGATGGAGATCCGGATCGTTCACTAGCACTTTCTGCATTAAATAAGCCCCTTGGAAGAGAAGGTTACGAAGCTTTTTATGGGGAAGATAACCTCCTATATATACGTCATATTGGGACAAAAACTATTTCGAATGTGGCAAACCCACATCGGCCACTTACTCCAAAAGAAATTGAGCGGAGAGAGCTACTTACAGACTATCTGGGTAAATGCTCTGAGGATGAATTAATAGAAGAGATATTGCTGCCATTGTTTCGACAGTTAGGATATCACCGTATTACTGCCGTTGGTCATAAAGACAAATCTCTTGAATATGGTAAAGATGTTTGGATGCGTTTTGTTTTGCCAACTCAGCATGTTTTGTATTTTGGTATTCAAGTAAAGAAAGGCAAGCTAGATGCTTCTGGTGTTAGTCGTGGGGCAAACACCAATGTTGCGGAAATTTATAATCAAGTTTTGATGATGTTAGGGCATGAAATATTTGATCCAGAGACGAGTAAAAAGGCGCTAGTTGATCATGCTTTTATCGTCGCTGGTGGTGAAATTACAAAACAGGCAAAAAACTGGCTTGGTGAGAAGTTAGATGCATCAAAAAGAAGTCAGATTTTGTTTATGGACAAGGATGATATTTTGAATTTATATACGGTAAACAATTTGCCTCTGCCTTCAGGAGCAATACCGGAGAAAAATGCTGATGTAGACTTCGACGATGATATTCCTTTTTAAACAAGCAAAATTCTAAAGCAAATTTATGGGTGCGTTCGTGAATAAATATTTGAATGTTAAATGGTGATCAGGACTAGATCTTGCACTGCCATATCCGTTTTTCATAGAGCTGCATTGCAAGACTTGACTTCAGGGGTTTTTCGTTTAGACGAGTTAACAGAAGAGATAGTCAAAAGCCCAAAAGAAAGCGCTCATATTTTGGGTGAAGTATTGGCTGAACTTATAAAAGGGACGTATTTAAATGCTTTCTTTTTCTGATTGGAGTCAGGAACAACATGAAGAAGTGGGCGCGTATATGCTTCGCGTGTTCACTGTTGCGGAAGGCCATCACGATACAGTACGCAATCTCGTTGTCAGTGTTGTACCAGAGCACTACGCATCACCGGAACATCTTGCACGACTTTTTCAGAGGCTAGGTAAAGAGGCCGTTGCGGACTTCCTGCGAACGAAGCTCCCGACAAAGACGTCACTCAGATCGGGTGATTTGGGCGAAATATTTGCGACTGAATATATAGACGAACGAACAGAATTTTCCGCACCGGTTAAGCGCTTGCGCTGGAAAGATCATCGTGAAATGGCGATGCGTGGTGACGATGTCATTGGCGTCTGCCTGCCGGAGGACGGAGAGCGTATCCGCTTTCTCAAGGTCGAGGCAAAGAGCGAAGCGTCTCTTAAGACGCGCACAATAGAAAAGGCGCGTGGCGCACTTGACGGAGATGACGGCTTGCCATCGAACCACGCGTTGTCCTTCATCTCCCAGCGGTTGCTTGAAATGGGGCAAGAAAATCTCGCCGATGCAATTGACAGTGCGCAGTTAATAGATGGGATTGTTACACAGCAGGTTCATCACATGATCTTTTCCTTCTCCGGTAATGATCCTGCAGGCTTTCTGAAAACGGATCTGGAGAACTATAAGGGATCGATGGCGCAGCAATCCGTAGGGCTCCGGATCAATGAGCATCAAGATTTTATCGCAAGTGTTTTTGACGGAGTAATAGAGAGCGATGAATCTTGAGGAACTCCATGATGCAGTAGTAGCAGCAACGGAACCCGGCTTTCGTGGAAGGCTTCTTGCAAGGGGGCAGGCGCGTTCCATGATCTGGCGCAACGGGATCTTACCGGACGGTGCACCTGGATTCAGTCCAACACTTACTTATGATCTGCTCTCGTATGGCGACGCCTTATTGTCCCTAGCCATGCGTATTCGTGAAGAACATGGTGATGAGAGTCTGTCTCGTTCTGCATTCGAATATTCCGGTGAAGCCATTGAAGCAGTAGTTTCTAAAGGCGATCCGGATAGTCCACAACGAGGTTTTCTTCGGCTTCTTGCCGCGTCGGCGTTCCACCTCGCTCATCTTTCAGCGCGGGCATTCTCGATACTCGTTTCATCAATTCATAATGGCAATCTCTCCGCTACCGAAAGGGCGCTCGCCTTGCTGATTCTGCGATCTCTCAATGAGCTTGAGGCGGAGATAACCGACTGGCGGCTGGGCGGTATGGCCAGTGATGAGCGACTTATCGCAGAACTTGATGCAGAGCTTGAAGGCATTGACGAGGCGGCTCATGAAGCGGAAGAGACAGAACCGGTTCTTGATGCCTTGGACACTGCTCTAACCGATACCTTTTTCGCTGGTATAGGGATGTACCTTGTTGCCCTTCAGACCGGTGAGCAGATTCTGATGGAAGCTGCCCGTGGCGAACTTCGTAAAGGCCTAGAAGTGGCCAGTGAGGTGAACCTAGTCCCTCAGTGGTGGTGTTTTCGGCTTGCCATCCACCTTATCGGGGATTTGTGGGAATCGAGTTTTCATGCCTTGTTGCCACTCAATCCGCCTGATGGTGATGTTGCAGCGTGGCGGTCGACTCGCAGCCTCTTCATTGCTTCGCTATACAAGCGTGGACGGGCAGAAATTGAACTCTGGCCTTCTCAAATCAATGCGGCTCACCGATCGGTCGATACAGGTGATGATCTTGTCATTTCCCTTCCGACAAGCGCGGGCAAGACACGTGTTGCAGAGCTGTGCATATTGCGTTGTCTCTCCGAGGGCAAGCGGGCCGTATTTGTTACCCCGCTGCGGGCTTTATCAGCACAAACCGAAGTAAGCTTGCAGCGCACATTCGGGCCTTTGGGCAAAAAGATTTCAGCGCTTTACGGCAGTATCGGCACGAGTGATTTCGAGGAAGATGCGTTCAAAGCGCGGGACATTGTTGTCGCCACGCCGGAGAAGCTCGACTTTGCCCTGCGAAATGACCCGACAATCATCGATGATGTCGGTCTTATCGTATTGGATGAGGGCCATATGATTGGCCTTGGTGAACGGGAAGTCCGCTACGAGGTTCAGATCCAGCGTCTCCTGAGAAGACAGGATGCGGATCAGCGTCGCATTGTCTGCTTGTCGGCCATCTTGCCTAAAGGAGAGCAATTTGATGATTTCGTCGAATGGATAAGGCGTGACAAGGAGGGCGGCGCCGTTACCGCTGACTGGAGGCCCACGCGTATCCGTTTCGGTGAAGTCATGTGGCGTAAAAATCATGCGCGCCTGGACTTGCGTGTCGGGGAAGAAACGCCGTTCGTTCCATCATTCTTTGGTCAGAAGGCACCGCTTCACGGCCAAAGGACAGCCTTATTCCCGCGTGACCAGAGAGAGCTTGTTCTGGCGACGGCGTGGCGTTTGGTAGAGGACCGGCAGTCGGTCCTTATCTATTGTCCAATTCGAGCATCGGTTGAACCGTTTGCAAAAGCCATAGTCGATCTATCTTCGAAGGGCTTTTTGGACTCTGTTCTTGAGGCTGACAGTTCAAGACTTTCCGCCGCATTAGCGATAGGACGCGAGTGGCTTGGTGAAAACCACCCGGTATTGACCTGCCTAGAGCTTGGTGTGGCAATTCATCATGGCGCTCTACCGACACCCTTTCGCAAAGAGATGGAACGCCTCCTGCGAGACGGCATTCTTAAAATTACAGTATCATCACCCACTCTGGCCCAGGGGCTAAACCTCACCGCAACGGCTATCATAATGCACTCTTTACACCGATCACAAAAAATCATTCCTGCATCAGAGTTTAAGAATGTGATTGGTAGGGCCGGGCGTGCCTTCATCGATGTAGAAGGACTTGTGCTGTTCCCGATCTTCAACCACCATAATCGCCGCCGTGATCAGTGGCACGCCCTAGTCGACTCCGTCGGCGGTCAGGATATGGAGAGCGGTCTTGTTAAGCTGGTGCTAACGTTTCTGTCCCGCCTAAAGCAGGCCTTGGGCAATCCTGATATCGCGGACCTTCAGGAATATGTCGTCAACAACGCCGCTGCCTGGCAATTCCCGATGAAGCAGAGCGAAAGTGAGGAAGATCGTCAACAGGCGGAGAGCGACTGGGAGCAATATCTTGCGTTGCTGGATACTGCGATTTTGAGTTTGCTTGGCGAGCGGGAGCTTGAGGCTGATGAAATCGCTATCCAGCTCGATAACATCCTCGCTTCATCGCTCTGGCAGAGACGGCTTTCGCATCATAAAGAGAGCGTCAGGAATTTATTCAAGTCCAGTCTGGAGTCCCGCGCGAAGTCGATTTGGGCAAACAGCACCGCACCGCAGCGGCGTGGATACTTCCTTGCCGGTGTGGGATTGTCAACTGGTCAGCTACTTGATGCAGCCTCTGCGCAAGCGAATCAGCTACTTATCCAGGCGAACAGTGCAATTCTTACGGACGAGAACGAGCAGGCAATAGAAGCCATTCAGAATCTCGCCGAGATTATTTTCGGTATTTCGCCGTTTATACCCCATCCCCTCCCGGTGAACTGGCGGGACGTGCTCGATACCTGGCTCAGGGGAGAGCCAATAGCAGGCGCGGGAGCAGAAGACAATCCGGATATCCTTCGTTTTGTTGAAAACGGAATAATTTACAAGCTGCCATGGGGGATGGAAGCGATCCGAGTTCGCGCTCAGGCTAATGCCGATGATGTCGGTGGCGATCTTGGTGAGATGACCATCGACGATTTCGAGGTCGGACTGGCGGTTCCTGCTGTTGAGACAGGTACACTGAACAGGTGCGCGGCTATCTTGATGCAAGCCGGTTTTACTTCTCGCCTGGCCGCGATAAAAGCGGTAGAGGACACGAATGCTGCTTTCACGAATGCGCCGGGGCTTCTTGCCTGGCTCAACTCGGACGAAGTAAAGACGCTTGGCCAAGATGATAATTGGCCGACTCCCGAAAGTCACCAGCTCTGGGAAGAGTTTACGACCAGCTATACGCCACCGGAGAAAAGGATATGGTCCGTCAAGACGGGACAGTTCGCCATCTCCTGGCTTAACGGGGTCATACCACCACCCGCCGGAACAGTAGTTACGTTTCATTTTCCCGCAGATGATATGCCTGTGGTGATGTCTCCGGCATTCGAGCGTTTAGGGTCTTTGGATGTCACTCTGGAGAGCGTCCCGTCGGGCGTGTTTCACAGCACGGTCGGGCCAGCTTGGAATTTGATCGAATACACCTACTACGGCCCCGACGATGTGAAGCCTTTGAGTATCTAGTATTCGAGGGCGCTTAGTCGTGGATAGACCACGTTTTTTTATGATCTACTGTAACGTCCGCTTCTGGCCGAAAGTGCGAACGGTAGGGTCAAGTGCGAACGGTAGGGTCAGGTCTTGGTGCGCTAGGGAAAGCCTAGTCGAAGGGGATATGGAATAACAGGGAGTTATGACGTTGAAACTTTGAATTGATTTCCCGTGGGTAT
>CAMYII010000047.1 GCA_947258385.1 Acidiferrobacterales bacterium | reverse complement strand
AATCTGCACGATTTCATGACGATATACCCGTACTGGCCATTCGTTCGAGTATCCTTCGTGCCTGGTCGCGGATCAGTTCATTGGGGTGCTTTCTGCTGACCGCCTCACCCTTGGACATGACATTTCCATCGACAACATCGAGAGACTCGCCCGCGCCTTCGGCCTGACCGTCTCCAACCTCCTGCGCCCGCCCAATGGCGCGCTGGATCAGGACGTGCTTGCGACCCTGCGCCGCTCCAAGGACGGAGAACCCGCGAAACCCTGAGCACCACTCACATCAAGACTCTGTCACCACCAGCGCCATAACACCCTGCGTTATATAATGTGATGCGTTATACCTAAACAGTGAAAACGTTGGTGTTTAACCGTGGCCCGGCCCCTAACGCGGTATCCGTTTTATAGGGGCAAGATCACTCTGCCCCGGGTTTTCTGGGTTTCTTCGCGGTTAAAAAGTTCATTCCTTCGTTATCTTGGCATCTATCAATATAACCGGATAAACATAGCCGTAACTATAATCCTTATCCAGTTCAAGTTTGCCTTCGATGATAACAACATCATCAATTGCAACCGTGCTATCGGTGGTGACGGTCAGATCATCAAGGGTACTGCTGTCCCTGATATGAAGCCAGTTTTTGCCCATGACTTTGGCAGTGAACTTGGTCACCTGGCCACGTACACGTATTGTTTTCCCCTTAAGGTTTCGCTTACGGGCATAGATTTCGGCGATAGTATTGCCGCCTTTCACTTTATTAATTCCTTTGACAGGTTTGGCCATCGGTCCCTGGTTGATTTGACTATGTGGTGAGGCAATTGCTGCGGCTTTGGTTTTTGGTGTTGCTTTATCGGTAATAAAACCGCTTACAAAATAGAGAATGGGAAAGTCACGGTTCATGGATTTGCTGTGAAAGTTTTCCATAGGCATCTCTGTCGAAAATGCGATCATGTCGCCGATCTTAAGTGGGGTGATGGGCCCAGCGGCCCAGACTTTCTTTTTACCGGTGTCAACCTCGACATAGGTGTAACCGGAAGCCTTAATCATATCCGTTACCTTGCCGTGTATTTTGTTCGGGTTGGTTTTCCGTTCGTCTATAGTATTCTTCTGTTCGGCAAAGGCTGAATTTATTACGGCTGCATTGAGCAGGCCGAATGAAAAACAGACAAGCAGTATTGCTAGAATATTAGTGCGATGTATCATAATTAAATTACTCGCGGGTTAAATATCAAAATAGGTGGCTAATACAATATAACATTAGGGTGCCCATGAATACTGGGAGTTATGAATAATCGAGTAATAATAGAAACAATGGGGTAAGAATCAATGGGGCCAGACTCCGTTGAAACGCCGATTATTGGCAGATCAATTCGTAGGTTGGGTTAGCGCAGCGCGACGGACTGGAAGTCCTAGTCCAGGCGATAACCCAACATTGCCAAAATTGGCCGGGTCTGTTGGGTCCCTCGCGCTCGCGCCTTGGCCCAAGCTACATTTATCCGATTTCATGTCGGCATCGACCCTCAGGCGTCTCTGCTTCTATGGACTAAGCGATCCTAAGCGAAAATACGCTGTAAGTGGGACAGCAGTGAGTCTGGCCCCATTGATTTCTGGCCCAGAACCTGCGGCTATTACGGCGCCGCTCTCGCCGTCCTGGTCGCTCCTGCTCATCCTGCGCTCGCGACATTCGGGCGGTCGTTTCGGGCTCCTGGTCGCTGCCGCGCATCTTGGTCGCTCCTGCACATCCTGCGCCCGCGACCTTAGTGCGTCCTTGCACGTCAGCTCGCGCGACATTGGCAGTTTCAGCGCTTCACTGGCTATTCCTGCGCGTCCTGCGCCCATGGCACTCGCGCATCCATGCGCGTCGTCCTGTTCCGCTTGAAACCCCGGGGCTTGCCATCCGTGGCAAGCCCGTTTGGCGGGACAGCCATTCACTGGATGGCTGTCTCGATCCACCTCACCCCTGTGCGGCACCCTTTCGCGACACTACTACGTCCCTGTAGGGCGTCCTTGTACGTCAACTTCCGCGACGCTAGCGCTTCCTGTCCAGCGCATTAGTCGTTTCAGCGCTTCACCACAGGCACTAGGATTTCCAAGCCGTCGCCTCACTTCGTTCACAGCAAAAAACCCGCCCACGCCCTCGGCCTCACCGTCTCCGAGCTCCTGCGCCCGCCCAATGGCGCCCTGGACCTTTTGGGTCCTGGAAATGAAGGAATGAAGGACCGTTAGGTTTTGCATCCGACATCGCTGCTATAATATATAAGCATACGATCTGACTAGATGTGTCCGTCTGTATTATAGTATCTTGCCGTTGTGACGGTCCGCCTGCGGTTTGCGAGGTCGAATAACAAGACGTTTCCGGCCGTTTCCGGCCGGTAAGCCGCGGGAACTTCAACAAGAGGAGGGAGGGGGATATGTCCATTCGCCATGGCCGGACCCTTACGGTCCTGATTGTGTCGTGTCTTGCACTGCTGTCTCTGAGCACATCGTCTTTTAGCGCAGCACCCAAACCGCGTGTCTTCGAATCGCCCGTCAAGCCTCATGAGTTGTTGATCAAGCTCCGGCCTGGCGTCGATGCCGCCCGGGAACGCGGGCTGGAACGCGCGTTTGGCGGCGGACGGATGCGCGCCTTCCGGCAACCGCCGGGCCGCGCGCGCGGGCGCATGGATCGGTGGCGCCACGTCATCCTGCCCGAGGCGGTCGACGCGAAAGCAATGGCCGAACGACTGCGGCGCAACCCCTTGGTCGAGTTGGTCGAGCCGAACTACATCGTCTCGGCCAATGTGCTACCAAACGATCCCGATCTGTCCTTGCTGTGGGGCCTGAGTAATACTGGCCAGTCCGGTGGTACCGCTGACGCCGATATCGATGCCCCGGAGGCCTGGGACATTGAGACCGGGGCCACTGCACCGGTGTTGGTCGCGGTGATCGACACCGGAGTCGACTACAACCACAACGACCTCAAGGCCAATATGTGGACCAACCCCGGCGAGATCGCCGGCAACGGCATCGATGACGACGCCAACGGCTACATCGACGATGTCTACGGCTACGATTTCTCCAACAACGACGGTGATCCGTACGACGACCACAGTCACGGTACCCACGTCGCCGGCACGATCGCCGCCAGCGGGAATGATGGCGTTGGCATCGCTGGGGTCAGCTGGGGTGCCAAGATCATGGCGGTCAAGTTCCTCAGTGGGTCCGGATCCGGCACCACCGCCGATGCGGTCGACGCCGTACTCTACGCCGCGGCCATGGGTGCCCGCATCAGCAATAACAGCTGGGGCGGTGGCGGTTTTTCGCAAGCCCTGGAAGACGCCATTCGCACTGCCCACGAGGCCAACTCGCTGTTTGTCGCCGCCGCCGGCAACAGCAACTCCAATAACGATCTCTATCCGCATTATCCATCGAGCTACGACTTGCCTAATGTGCTGGCGGTGGCGGCGACTGACCACAACGACAGTCGCGCCTGGTTCTCTAGCTATGGCGCGACCACGGTCGACCTGGGTGCTCCCGGCGTTGACATCTATAGTACCGTTCCCGCTCAATCTTACGACTACAAAAGCGGTACTTCGATGGCCACACCCCACGTCGCCGGCGCCGCCGCGGTGGTGTTGGCGCACCGGCCCCAGCTGACCGCCGAGGGTATCAAGGCGCTGTTGATGGACACCGTGGACCCGGTGTCGGGCCTCGCTGGCCTCACCGTAACCGGGGGGCGGCTCAATCTGAACAACGCCCTGCGTTGCGAAAGCAATACCTATGTCCTGTCGGTGCTTGCACCGCAGCCGGGTTTCAGTGTGTTCCCGAGCGTACCGGTATCGGTTCGCGCGTCGGCGCGGAGCTGCGGCGCGACGGTAACCGGTGCCACCATTACCGCGACCTTCGACAATAACGACACCCCGGTAACGCTCTATGACGATGGCGCTCACGGTGACGGTGCCGCCAACGATGGCGTTTATGCCGGGCAGTGGCTGCCCTATACCATCGGCCCGGCCGTGATCACCGTGACCAGTGTGCACCCGAGCCATCCCGATCAGACCGTGACCGTCGCCGGGGACATTATCGATGACGCGGATTATGCCTACCAGGCGGTGACCTTCGATTGGATCGATGCCACGGTCGGTACCGCATATAGCCTCGGTGACGACAGCGGAGTGAGTGTCCCAATCGGTTTTGCGTTCGATTTCTACGGGCGGCTCCACCAGGAGCTGACGATCAGCGCCAACGGCTTCGTGTTGTTCGGGTCCACCTCCGGGTATAACAGGTACTCCAATATGGCGATTTCGAACACGACGCCGCCGAACAATTTCATTGCGCCGTTCTGGGACGATCTCAATCCTGGTGCCGGAGGCCAAATCTATACCCTTCTAGAAGGTGTCGCCCCGAATCGCCGGTTCACCGTGGCATGGGTGGATGTGCCGCACTTCGGCATCGGCGGGGCGGCGACCTTTGAGGTCACGTTGTACGAAGGCAGCGGTGAGATCATGATGCAATATCTTGACACCGTCTTCGGCATTTCCAGTTATGACTCGGGCCTATCGGCGACCGTCGGCGTAGAGAACGCCAATGGCACGAACGGCCTGCAGATCTCATACAACGCTGGGGCCATCGTCGACGGTACCGCCTATCGCGTAACGCCCGTGGTATACGACGGTAACTATCGGCCGTTCGCCGTTCCCACAGGCCCGGGATTCGCGGCACGCAACCGGCCGGCGAGTTTTGATGGCAGTGCATCGTGGGATCGCGACGGCGATACGTTGAGCGACTATCGCTGGGACTTCGGCGACGGAACCGTCGGTACGGGAATGACCGCCGAGCACACCTATACGGCGTTGGGCACGTATACAGTGTCGCTGGTGGTGAGCGATGGCGTAGTCGACTCGGCGCCCGGCGTGATGGAGGTGACCGTCGTCGGCGAAACCCCGCCGGTGGCCCATGCCGGCGCCGGCTACGAGACCCGTTACGGTGGCACCATCGTGTTCGATGGTAGCGCATCCTATGACCCGGATGGCGATGCGCTTCAGTCATATACCTGGGACTTTGGCGACGGCACCACCGGCAGTGGGGTTACCCCGGCTCATACTTATGGCGCGGCGGGCAATTACGTCGCAAGCCTGGTGGTGAGCGATGGTGCCAACGATTCGGTGGCAGCCACTGCGTCCGTTGTGGTGCACCCCAATACCGCACCGGTCGCCGATCCCGGGGGGGCCTACGGCGGCCATTGGCGCGATACCCTTTGGTTCGATGGGTCCGGTTCCAGTGATCCGGACGGCGATGCTTTCCTCGGCTACCGCTGGTCGATCGACGGGTACGTCATTGGGTATGGACCATCCTTGGCCTGGACCCCCTGGTGGGAGGGTATAACCAGCGTTGGCCTGGAGGTGCACGACGGCTATCTGTGGTCGGAGATCAGCTATGCCACCATCACCTTGACTAACACGGCGCCGGTGATCGACTCCGGCGGGCCCTACACCGCCCATTGGAACGCGCCGGTGACGATGGATGCCAGTGGTTCGACCGATCCCGACGGCGATCCGCTGAATCGATTTATGTGGTACTTCAGTGATGGCAGTTGGCGAGAGGGGTCAATTGTTACGCACACCTTTGGTTACAGTGGCACGGCCTCGCTTCGGCTCGAAGTCGGTGACGGTTCGGCGACATCGACCGAGATGGTTCAGGTCACCCTGACCAATGCCGCGCCTGCGGCCAGCATTGGCGGACCGTACACCGGTGTCTGGCAGCGGCCTGTCGCGTTTGACGGCACCGGCTCGGTGGATCCCGATGGCGACTCGCTCGAATACGATTGGGATTACGGTGATGGTTGGACCGGCTGGGGTGCCATGCCGACACACAGTTATGCATCACCGGGTGTCTATACGGTGACGCTGAGCGTAACGGACGGTGATATGTCCTCGGGGACGGTATCGACGACCGCGACGATCGGGAACACCGCGCCGGTGGCCGATGCCGGCGGGCCGTACAGTGTTCATTGGGGCGAGCCCATCACCTTGGACGCCAGTGGGTCCTACGACCCCGATGGGCACAGCTTGTCCTACAGTTGGGACTTCGGTGATGGCAGTACCGGTTCCGGTGTGTCACCGACGCACACATACGCTGCGCTCGGGGTGTACACGGTGACGCTCACCGTCGCGGACAGTTATGACAGTGCAACGGCAACGGGCACGGTCAATGTCACCAACACCGCGCCGATCGCCCACCCCGGTGGTCCGTATACGGTGACCTGGAATAAGAACTTGTATTTCGATGGATCGTTGTCGAGCGATCCCGACGGGGACCCGATCGTGTCGTATCAATGGGACTTCGGCGACGGCACGACCGGGACCGGTCGCGGGCCTTATCACACGTACACCGCGCCCGGCACCTATACCGTGACGCTAGTGGTATCCGACGCCTTCACCGCGTCGGAGCCCGCGACGGTCACGGTTGAAGTGACCAACCAGACCCCGACCGCGCGGATCGCGGGTGATCCGTTAACGGCCTATCGCGCCGAGGAGCGCTATGTCTACGGTTGGGACTCGTCGGACCCGGACGGGGATCGCCTGACCTACCGCTGGGATATGGGCGATGGGACCACGGCCACGACGGACACCGATCGTATCCTTCACACGTATACCCAACTCGGTACCTTCACCATCACCCTGACGGTATCGGACGGCTTCGCTGCCTCGGCGCCGGCGACGGCCACGGTGACGGTGCTCAATAGCGTACCGATCGCCGATGCTGGGCCGCGCCTAGATATCACAGAGCGTGGGACCGTAACGCTCGATGGGACCGGTTCACGCGATATCGACGGGACCATTGTGGCGTATCAATGGACTCAGCTAACTGGAAAGAAGGTCCGCTTGCAGGGTGCCGACACCGCGGTGGCGACCTTTACCGCGCCCAACACCGTCTATGAGCGGATATTCTTCGAGCTGATGGTCACCGATAACGACGGTGCAACCGCGACGGATCTAGTGGAGGTCATGGTCCAAGTGCGTTGAGTAAGTCCGTATCCTAAATCGGTGAGCCATCGACCCCGTGGGGTCGGATCAAGATAGGGTCGGTGACAGGTGATAATGATTATTATTTGTCACCGACCCCGTTTTACGCCGGTAGGACTCCGCTGTGCAGATGATCCCGAAACAGGCCGATCCGCCACAAAACACCCCATGAGTCGTAGTTACAACGTGCCATCGGCTGATTCCATCCATCGATCACCAAGTGAGAGCCTTGACCACAATCCGCTTGTGGACTATTTTATGTCGTGGAAGAGGCCCGAAATTCCAATCCCTTTTCCTATCCCTAAACGCATAACTTTTTTTCTACAGCTTGTTATTACACCACCTTGCACAGCATTGTGAGGTAATCCGTATTTCAGAAAGCTCAATAATCAATCGATGGATAAAGACCGATGTTTCAGACAATGTCTGACGTCTTGCCGATTGGAACAGGAGATCACTTATATGAAAAGACGAGACTTCCTTAAGGCCGGTTCCGCAGGAATCGCGGGATCAGTATTGGGTGGGGCAGGCCTACTGGCCTGGACGCCGCGCGCACATGCGGCCAGGATTAGCAAAACCTTCTATATTACGGATGGTTTTATCGATCAGATTGACGGCACCAGTGTGTATTTCAAAGGCTTTAGCAGCAATGCCGACAGCCTCAACGTGCCCGGTGAATCCATGATCGTACAGGAAGGTGATACCGTTCAAATCACGATCGTTAACACGCTCGGCACCAGTCACAGTTTTGTCATCGATGGCGTGGTAGACAGCGGCGCCATCGGCGGCGGCCAAACCAGAACCATCGAGTTTGTCGCCGGCAGCTACGGCTCCTTCATGTACTACGACAAGCTCAATGCCCCCTATAACCGCCTGCTGGGGCTGCATGGCGGTTTTGCGGTAATGCCACAGGGAAGCAGCAACGAGCTTTATCCCGGTAGTCCGACCTTCTTGCAACAATACTTCTGGCTCTTCCATGACATCGACCCGGTCTGGCATGATCGCATTCGCCGTGGCCACACGCCGAATACGGAATACATTCCGCGCTATTTCACCCTGAACGGTCTGAGCGGCCGTCCGCCCGGTGCGCCGGGTAATGGCGATCCAACCCTCGACAGCCTGGCTGACAAACGTTCGGTACTGCACGGTCATATCGGCGATCGCGCCCTGGTGCGCATCATGAACGCCGGTCTCGCTGCCCAATCTGTTCACGCCCACGGCAACCACGTGGAATGGTTAACCGAAAACGGCGTTATCCGCCCTGAGGTCTGGAAAAAAGACTGCCTGTACCTGGATGGCGATATGGGCGCACTTGATGTGATTTATCCCTATGAAACTCCCCCGGATGCCTGGCCGCCGGCTACGATTGGCATGTATCCGATGCACTTACATTCGGAAATGTCACAAACCGCCGCCGGTGGGTATTACATGTTCGGCGCCATTACTGAAATCGTTTTTGAATAAGGGGGGTAAGCCATGTTTAACTTCAATAACAGACAGCGTCCGATGATGGGTATGGGCGGCGGCGGTGGTGGAGGCGGCGGCATGGGCCGCGCCTGCTACGTCTATGACGAAAACCAGCAAGCCAACCCGAACCTGGTCACGCCTGACGTTACATACCAGCGCGGCATCGATATGAATATCCCCTTGACCATGGATGACGGCAACACCATCACCATGTGGGGCTTCACCGACAGAAACCGTGGTATGAACCGTGGCACCTTCCCGTCCGCGCCCATACGCGTCACGCAGGGCCAGATTGTGCACACCAAATTAACCGTCAACATGATGTGGGCCCATACCATTCACCATCATGGCATTGAGCCGGGCTGGGAAAGTGACGGTGTCGGGCACATCTCCTGGGACGTGCAGGGTGGTAGCTATACGTATCAATGGCGGCCCATGTATCCCGGTACTTATTTCTATCACTGCCATACCAACACCGTGTTGCATGCCGAAATGGGCATGTACGGCGCGCTCATTGTGGATCCGCCGGAAGGTCCGGGCACTTTATTGTCAGGCGGGCCGACCTATGACGTGGAAGCCTTCTGGGTGGTGGATGAGATCGACTCGCGCTGGCATACCTTGAGTTGGAATGCCGGGACCTGCGGTGAGGATGTTGGTCTGAATATCCTCAACCCGGACTATTTCATTATCACGGGTGTAGACGGCACCGGTACTTCAGCCATGAATACGCCCCCCATCTCTGCAACAGTCCAGGTAGGCCAAAAACTGCTGGCCCGCTACATCTGTGCCGGTTACCACCCGCAACGCATCCGTTTCGGTGGACTTACCGGGACTGCGTACGTTTCTGACGGTCGCCTCTTGCCCAACCCGGTCCAGGTCACCGAACTGCGTGCCCATTCCGGTGAACGCTATGACATCATGTTCGAACCTACAACACCGGGAGAATACATTATCGAAGCCGATGTGATTCACTGGATCAGTGGTGCAGTGTTGGGGACGGTACGAACCAAGGTGACCGTAATATAACAACAGTTACAGTCCACTAAGCGACTTGGGGGGGATCTCGTATCCCCCTTTTTTATGGATTTTATTCCGGCTTACAGATACCTGCGGCCGGATCGTCGGTCTGCACGCTGCGCCCCTGAGACGCAGCAGAAGGAGCGGCAGCCGGCGCCGCTTGTTGCGATGCGCGATCAGCGGGTCACGATCAGCGGGTCAGGCTTGCACACGATCAGCGGGTCACACACGATCAGCACGATCAGCGATCAGAGGGTCAGGCTTGCATTATTGGTGCGTCAGGAAAGCTCATGTTCTCTAATGGGTGGGAGTTCCATCGAGGTAAGTTCTAGCCAAACGCCTTGTAGCGAGTCTTGG
>CAMYII010000046.1 GCA_947258385.1 Acidiferrobacterales bacterium | reverse complement strand
TAGCGGGCTGTCCTGGTCATGGCGCGCGCGGCGTATTCCCACTCCGCCTCTGACGGCAGGCGGTAGTCCGAACCGAGACGATCCGAGAGCCACTGAGTATAAGCCACCGCATCGTCCCAACTGACATTGATCACAGGACGACGACCGCGCCCCCAACCTTCATCGTCGGGCTTCCCGCGGCCTGTCGCCGCGGCAAACAGGTCGTATTCATCAAAGGTGGCTTCGTATTTGCCCATTTCAAAGGCGTTTGCGAACCGAACGATACGAACGGGGCGCTCGTCGGATTGCCCTTCCCCGGAACGGTCGCCCCTCTCGAATGCCCCTGCCGGGATGGTCACCATTGCCGGTCTTGGTACAGGCCGGATGCCTAGCTGTACAAACAGCGCCTTGGCCGCGAATGTCGGCGGGTAGTTTGACTTGTTGACGTGGAACAGTATGCCGAGTGTTACGATGGCCAGCAGCCCTAGCACCGCATAACCTATGCGAAATCCGGTTCGATGTCGTTTACTGGCGGCTAGATAGTCGTCCGCCGTTGGGGAGTGTGGCTCGGCCGCGCTGAGGTAGCGCTGTTTCTCCCTCGCCGCTGACCAGCAGACGCGCATCCGTCAGTGCGTTGGCGGTGGTTATGACATCACCCTTGAGCACTGATTGCAGCGCTCGGCGCCGTGTCGCGACCTCCTGCTCGTTGACCTCGACGAGGTTGGCGAACAGTTTGGGTAATACAGTATCGAGATCAATAGGCAGCCCCTGCAAGGCGGTTTCGGCGCGGTTTTGTATCGCGCCCTGCACGCCACCAAAGGCCTCATACGCTTTGATGCTGAGATATCCGGCGTCTTTTGTTTGCTCATAGAGCTGATGCAGCGTGAAGGCAATCAGCGCCATTGCGCCGGGACCTTCGCCGGCGTCGTCCAGTAGGCGCTGCGCGAGGCCGTCTTGCAGCTCAACGCCGGCGGCCTCGGCAGGACGGATAATCATCTGGTGAAGGGCGCCGATGCCGGGTGGATCAAGCGGAAAGGTACTGCGATCGCGACGGAGCAGATGGGCCAGCGCGGGCTCCTCGATCGCGCGGGCATAAAAGTCGGCACGCAGCGTAACGATGACACGGAAATGTGGCTGCGTGACGATCTGTTCCAGCAATTTGAGAAAATCCTGGCGGTCGTCCGCACTGCTCTGCGTGAACAACTCCTCGAACTGGTCGACGAGCAGCAGCAGTTCGGACGCGGGTTCGTGCCGCGCGAGCAGTTTCGCTAAATGGTCTTGGGCGACGCGACTGCTCTGTCTGCTCAGCGATATCGAGCGCCGACTTGAGTGCGAAAGCCAGCGCCATGAACGGATTGTCGCCTCGTACGCCGGGCTTGAAACTTAGATCTATCCATGGTGTGTTACCGACAATGCCATTGCGCAGGCGCGGCAGCAATCCCGCCTTAACCAGCGAGGACTTGCCCGAGCCGGAGATGCCGACGACAGCGACAAACTGCACCTGCGGGCTGGCGAATTGCTGCAACAGCTGGTCAATTTCCGGGCCGCGGCCAAAAAAGATCGGCGCTTGTTCCGGTGTAAACGCTTCCAGACCAGGATAGGGCGATCCGGGCCAGATGGGGATAGTTGCGGCTTTGTCGTCCGGCTGTCTTGAATCAGCTGCGGGCAGTGTTTCCAGCAGCTTATCCAACCGGTCGCGGAGGTGGTGCTCGAACTGCTGGCGGAAGTCATCCGGTGCTTGATAATAGTTGATGCCGCCGGCCAGCGAGCTATCAGGGTTGGTGAAAGTGGAGAAAAATTTTTGGAGCTTGTTCCATTGATCAACAATGGATGCATAGTTGGGAACATCAAGATCAGGACTGGGCGCGCCTTTACGGCGATACACCCACACAGCCGGTTTGCCGTTGCTCCTGAAACCCTTGAGTGCGTTGAGATATTCCCACTCGGTGCCGGAGAGGTAAGGCGTGCCGTCCTCCTTCAGCTCGAAGCCAGCGGGTAGCTGGGTGCCGATGCGCGACCAAAAGACAATAACCGCCAGATCGCAGTCCTCTGGTTTGGGCAGTCCTTGCGCGATCGCCTCCTGCGGCGTCAGACCCGCCTCCATCGCCACCGCCACGCCGGGTTGATCCCAGGCGATGATTTCAATGTCGATACGGCCGCGAAAGCGGCGCTCGCTACTGATGTGAGTAATGGCCTCGCGCGCCAACTTGCGCTCAAGGGGTACGTCGCCTGGGGATGCAAGGAATACCCGGAATTGCTTTGGATTGCCGCTTTCGGCTAACGATCCGTTGCTATTTTCGCCTGACTCCATGACCTGATCTTATTCCTTCGCATGGTATGATCGCGCGACGAGTTCCTGAAACTTACCAACCCATTCGCCCTGTCGGCAACGCAGTGTCTGACAGCGACGTCTTTTCTACTCCTAAAGCTAACTGAAATCAATGGAGTTTAGGAAGTTACCGCAATCAATCTAGCAATCAGGGCTCTCACGAATGATTCTTAAGTAACCGCATACGTCCTAGGCTGAATCCCACCAGTAGCACGCAAAATGTGAAGCCCGCTTTCTCTACTTAGCTGCCGTTCAGGCATTTTGTCTGAATGGCAGGAGTGGGTCGGTTTGAGCCATTCCGTGCTACTGTCGCGAAATGCGCGCTTTGGGGCATCTGACACTGTCTGTCCGCTCTAATACCGACTACTACACGTAATT
>CAMYII010000045.1 GCA_947258385.1 Acidiferrobacterales bacterium | reverse complement strand
TTTTATCATTTTATTTGTTAACCTGCTCCGATGTCTCGACCACTACGCATCGAATTCAACGGGGCCTATTACCATGTCATGAACCGGGGCGCGGGGCGGCAGGATATCTTCGCCCGCGATGCGCATCGGCACCTGTTTCTTGAATTGCTTCGAGAAACCCATGAGATGTTCCGCGCCGAGGTGCATGCCTATTGTTTAATGGATAATCACTACCATCTGCTAGTGAGTACCCCCGAGGGCAATCTCAATCGCATCATGCGTCATCTCAACGGGGTCTACACGCAACGTTACAATCGCCTGGAAAAAACCGATGGCCCCTTATTTCGGGGACGCTACAAAGCGATCCTGGTGGATGTGGACGCTTACCTTTTGAATGTCAGCCGTTATATTCATCTCAATCCCGTGTCTGCCAATATTGTGAAGCAGGCCCACGGCTACCGCTGGTCAAGCTATCGCGCCTATATTGGTAAAACCAAACCCTCGTTGTGGTTAAACACCGAACAGACATTAAAGAAAAACCACTCACCGATATTGGGTCGACCTGCCTTTGTCAAAAAAATGCAAAAGCGTATTCAACCCGACCAGGAAATCCCCCAACATAAGCAGTTAAGGCCACCGGTTAGCCTGGCCCAGGTCGTTCAACTGACCGCACGGGAATTTGGCACCGCCAAGGCGCAGCTGCTGCAAGCCTCACGCGGCAGAGGGCACGCCAATGTTGCCCGGACTGCCGCCATGTATGTCAGTCGAACCGTGGCCGGGTATTCACTGAATGAGATTGCCGAGTATTTTGGGTTGAACGCCTACGGCAGTGTATCCGGACAACTCCACCGTTTTAGACAAGTACTAGGAGGTGACGGTGACATCGAACGCGTTGTCAATCGATTGCATAAAATGATAAAAGAACAGACTTGACCCCACTACACACTACATGAGCGGTTAAAGAAGCAAAATACCCCTCATCCGCCGGACCCCCTTGCAGCGCTAACTTAAAGGGGATGCGGGAACCAAGGGGCCCGGTTAGTCCCGCTCCTTTTCTCTATGGATCAATATTTTAGCCAGCGCATCAGTAAAAGGGATAGCGTCTCGATAATCCAAGTGTGAACTGTCGGGCAGCGCAAACCTCGAAAGTTCGGGATAGTCTTTGAAATGTATGGTGCGTGCTTTTGTGTAGGACGCAAAGCGGTCCCAGTATTGTTTTTTGGGGTATTTGGCCTGGTCAACTTCCCATAGCTTGCCGTCAGTAGGCAAACGAAGAAATATGACTTTGCCGCCACGGCTTTGAATGCGATCGACAATATTTTCGAGCCGCTGAATATGGGAAGTAAATTCTTCGATAGTCAGATTAACACCAGCATGTCGGCGCTGATATTGCAACTCTGCTTGCCTGCGTTTTTCTTCGATACCATGGTGGCGATAATCTACCCAGATGGAACGGTCTCCGTGTACCGTTATATAGGATCTGGTTGCAGGTGTTCCCAGTATCACTGATCTGATCATGCTATGAATATTCATGGAATGAGAATGGAACGTAAGGTGCTTACGCAGTGATCGCCGTAACCAATTTTCGAATCTGTGATAGAAGGCCTGGGTTTTTGGGGTAAGATAATTCATTTTATAAGCCTTAATCCAGGCCTCTGCAGTTTTGGGTTTTATATCCGGATTGAGTCCTGCTGCTGTAGCTGAGCAGATAACCGTGCCCACAAAACCATCGTCTTGAGCAAGGTACCGCAGTACAGGCATGGGTGAATTGCCATTAATTGCCAGCTGAATAGGCACAGTGCCCGTGACCTTTGCAAAGGCTTGTGTATTGATGCCGAGTTGTATACGCGAGGCCCCAAGAAGAACTACGGCTTTATTGTCGCGGCGCGACACCTTTGCCATAGTTTTTGCCCACAATTGGGCATTGTCTTGAAATGAAGATTGCGGAATGCCCGGCACCCCCCATAGATCGTCCCATATAAGGAGCGGGAGCACGGCCAAAGCAGCTACTATCGCCCATATTCTGCCCCATGGGTGATCAGGAATCCGGTCGTTAGAATTGGAAGTAGATGAAGGCACGATTCTCCCCAGGATTCACCGCTAGTATTATAATTATGGCTGCAAAAAACACAGACACAAGCCACCAGGGCAGAAGCGCGGCCACACGTTCAATGTAGGAATCTCGTAAATACCAGTGCAATGCGAATAACCCAGGCATAATAAGTAAAACGGTAATAATCTCATCAGCCATATAAACAACCGTTTCCGTGTGGCTGAACATGGACGATAGTATGCTCAGGGCCGTGTTCAGATCCTCTGCTCTGAAAAATACCCATGTTATGGTTACACATAAAAAGGTAAACAGTGCTAAAAGGACTCTGGTATGTCTAAAATTTATGATGGCCTGATCTGAGAAAAGCCGGCGCATACTGCGCTCAATGACAAGATAGATTCCATGGAGTCCACCCCAGATAACAAACGTCCATGAGGCGCCATGCCATAGGCCGCCTATCAGCATCGTTACCATAATATTGGTATAAGTTTTTATGGATCCGTAACGGTTACCACCTAATGAGATATATAGATAATCCCGCAACCAGCTGGATAGTGAAATGTGCCAGCGGCGCCAAAAATCAGAGAATCCAATAGCGGCATAAGGGAAACGAAAATTATCAGGTAGAGCAAAACCCAGACACATCGCCGCACCAATGGCGCAGGTGGAATAGCCACTGAAGTCAAAAAAGATCTGGCCGGAAAATGCCAGAGTACCAGTCCATGCCTCCAATGTGCCTATTTTTTCCTGGGTGTCGTAGACCTTCTCGACGATGGGCGCAAGTAATGAATCGGCTAAAATCACTTTTTGGAACAAGCCCATTGCAAGCAATGAGAGCCCCCACCCGAATTGTTTGATGGTGGCTTTTCGCGGCTGAAGGCATTGGGGCAGAAAATCGGTTGCCCTGACAATAGGACCGGCTACGAGTTGTGGAAAGAAGGTGACATACAAGGCGTAATCCAGAAAGGATTTGCCCGGCATGGTTTTGCCGCGGTAGACATCCAAGGTGTAAGAGAGTGTTTGAAAAGTATAAAATGATATTCCGATAGGCAAAATGATATCCGGCATTGCAGCGTGAAAATCAATGCCGGATAAATACAAGGCACGAATGAAGTTCTCCAGGATGAAATCGCCGTATTTGAAACAGCCTAGCAAACCGAGATTAACGGCTAAGCTCAAAGCGACAAAGAGCCTTTTTGTGGACTTTCTATTTTCTTTGTATATCCATAATGCAAGATACCAGTCCGCGACTGTTGAAATCCACAGTAGGATGACAAACGGCGGGTTCCAGGCAGCATAAAAAATATAACTTGCCAGCAGTAAATTAAATTTTTTGATCTGCCATGAAAATAGCAGGTTATGCAGCAACACGATGGTTAGAAAGAAAACCAGGAAGGTGAGGGAGTTGAAAACCATACTTTTCTAATTTATACGTTTTCTTGATATCTCATGCGGCTTGCATGTCAAGGCTATATAAATGAGTCCGTGTGTTCATATCCGAGCTATGTGTCAGTTCTTATTATTACTCTAGCATAGTGAAAAAGGTGGCCCTGGATTTTTCCCATCTTAATAATACCTTGCGTAATGCTTGTTGGTCACCCGGTGCAGGAAAACTGGGAGTCGGTGTAGCTGGATTGGACCCGGTTTCTTTGCCTTGTCATCTGTCACTCATGGCAGATCTGCCATGTAAAAGAAAGGGGACGGAGGGACCGCTGCCCCACTTACGCGCTATTCCCGTGGAAACGGGAAACCATGAATTTTAGTGCCTATGCAATTCAAAAACGTACTGGGTACCCGCTTACGAGAGTGAGTTGATCAAATTTTGATTCCTCCGCCCTTTCAGACTTCGCCCCATTTTCCATTCCGACCGCAAGGTCCATGCGGTTTTACGATCAAACATATGAACCGTATGCGTATGACTCCCTAGATACACCAGTCACGCAGGCGTAGAGTGATTGCAAAACAAAACCAGACAACCGTTAGTAGTTTCAAGGAGGAAGCACTATGGGTACTACCAGCGAGGTCCTTTCAGTTACGTTGTGCCTCTTATGCTTTGCCACCGGATGCGCAACCTTGCCTACGACCGTTGATCATCGCAGTGACGGCAGACAGGCGCAGCCACCTAACTACGATCAGCGCGGCGGAACGCCTGGTACCTGGGCGGGCGCGCTGATTGATGATGAAGAGTGTTAGGGTCTGGACAACACAATGCGGCTACTGATCTTTATAGACATCAACCGATTTCGCCCCACCATAATCCCATACCCCTTTAAACAATAGGGGGCCCCGTTACGGCCGTCATGCAACTGGGAGCGCAAGTCCCTGGTGACCGATCTTGCGGTATTTAATGGGGATAGTAACGACGATGGCTGCGGCGTTTCCGTAAACGAAATTAAAACGGCCTTGGTGGGCACGATGTGTATGCGGTGCCTTGGGCAGCGACGGCTTCCGTTCGTTTGGAGGATAACCGGTCTGATGTGACACATTGGGGTTTTGCCAGCGCGCAGGGCTTTAGACTCGTTCGAAAAGTGGGTCAGAATGTCATTCAGAATTGAGAATGGTAACCATAATCAGTGTTATGTATCTCTGAGCTCTCTTGGTTCTTTCACCGAAAGCCGGGTCAAAACTTGACAATAACTCATCAAAGCCGGAGGATTGCTGGAAAACAACGCTAAGACAAGGAGTCGAGCTATGAATAAAATCATAACAACCGTCGTTGTTCTTGCATTTCAAGCACTTGTGTTTTATGGGACAGCGCAGGCTCAATCCCATACCGACTACTACAGCAGGCCCATCCCCATGGGCGTCTCGATTTCAACGACACCCTCTGCGCCTTCCATCTTTGCGGGAACCGCAGGCATGAGGGTCCGCAGCCTGGCCTACCCATCCCTGAAATTTATTCTGAGCAACAACCATATCATGGGGGCCGTCGGGCCGTCGTTATGCCCGGACACTGCACCCCAATTCACCTGGATTCTGCAACCTGGGACATTGGACATCGGATTTGATCCAGGCCAGGACCCCACTTATGTCGCCGGCCTCCTGGCCGGCGCTGTTCCGATTGATTTCAGTCCCGGTGCGAACAATATCGTGGATGCTGCTGTCGCTATTACCAGCCCCAGTCTGGCGAGCACCGAGATACTCGGAATCGGTAATCCGACCCCGCAGCTCGGTGTTGCCATCCCCGGTATGCCGCTCATCAAAAGCGGTCGGACTTCGGGGGTGACAACGGGGACTGTGCAATCGATCAATGCCACCGTCCTGGTGAACTATGGGAGCGAGTGTGGGACCGCCAGGTTTGTCGGACAGGCCATTACCAGCGCGGGCCTGGGGGCCGGGGGAGATTCCGGCTCCGTTGTGTTGAACGGAAACACCCGCGCACCCGTGGGTTTGTACTTTGCCGGAAGCCCCTTCAACGGCGTCATGAATCAGATATACTGGGTTTACGCAAGTCTGGGTGTCTTTGTCGACAGCGATGTCCCTGTTACTTCCTCTGACAGACAGTCAATCGAGCAATTGCGAGTACCTTACGTGGATGAACGCATAGCAAAGCTGGGGGCGGTCCAGGCCCGTCATGAAGCCCGCATCATGGGCATTCCCGGTGTCGTCGGCGTCGGTATTGGTCTTGCCGAGAATGGTAAAGATATGGCGCTAATCGTTTATTGCGAGAAGATGACGCCCGAGGTAATGCGCAAGGTCCCAAAGAGCCTCGAGGGCGTCTCCGTACGCCTGATTGAGAGTGGGCGCTTCGAGGCCCACTGAGATCCGCGAGCCTTATCTATAGATCGGAATAAAGACCAGACCGCCTTGGTCTGAGGGGGCTGTTCCGTGAATAAGGCCATCCGATCGGCGAGAGGGTAAGTCTGCGGCTTCGGCTCCGAGGACGTCATGATGGTTTGGCTTTGTTCAACATGACCGGAAGGGGGCGTCTGCCCCTTGCAACAGCAACCGGGATCGTTTCATTAACATAAACAAGGAGGGGATGATAACGGGGTATTTTTCAGAAATCCACACGTAAGATCCGCGAGTTTTGTGCTTTTCGGGGGCTTTATTCACGAATCAACTATAAGGGCATCTCGCTACTGTCCTACAACAAAGGACAAAAACGGTGAAGGAGAAACCTGGTATGAACAACAACTGGTTTTTTTCTGTTTTTTCGATCTTTGTGGTTTTTACACTGAGCATGCCCGTTGCGGCAGATGTCGCTGCACAGCAAGTCGACACGGAACATGGGGCAATACTGTACAATGGCCCCCCGCACGTCGCTGAGCAGGTATCCTGCACCCTGAGCGTTCCCGGCGTTGTACAGAACGGTCAGATCTTTCAGTTCCAAGTCAATTACAGCCCGTTTATTGCCGGTACCTGGAAGGAGAACTTCGTATTCTACTGGCCTTCGAGGGCGACTGACTTTGATGAGCTTACCATCCGCCAGAAATCGTTTGTGGATTACGGTGCTATCCTCGGCTCGTTTGAGAGTGCGGTGACCCCCACCGCTACCAACATCGCGGGAACCGGACTCGCCTTGGTTATCGTGAGCGGGTCAACAGGTCCGGTCTGTTGGGCATTTAAGATATTTACGGTGCAGAATCCCTGAACGACAACATCAAGGGGTCGGGGAAACGAGAGATGTGGCGGACTCTTTGTTTGCACTTTTTGGGGCAAGTTGTATTTAAAAGCCAGGTCCGGAGACAGCCTCTAAGTGAGTTCGGCGGATAGCGGTATCGCTGTTCGGATAGGACCAAACTAAATGGGGCCGGAGTCATCACTGCCTTGTGCGTGTTTGCCTATTCTCGGTAGATCGCACAGCGCGATCGACTTCGGCCCTGTCCATTTTGGCTTATGGAAGGTAGGTTCTTCCGCTCAACCTATCCGGGAATGGGTCATTTTGGCGGAAAGCCCGGACGCCGGACTTGCGGTGTCAGGACACGAGCCGCGACCTCCTACGGTCTCGCATCAATTCGGTTAAGCCACTGCTCCAACTGTTAATGCGATTGTAGGGGTCTCCTGCCCGTTCGAAGACGCCCTCGACCCCAGCCGCGACTTTCTGTTTTTTCCGCAGTCTGCGCCCGAAAAAGCGCGAGCTGCGACAAAAGCACACTGAGCGTCGCATTGTGCCGATGATCTATCCCCTGCGGGCGTTGGCTTACATGGGCGTTAAGGTCACAACTCTTGATCTGATATCCAAGATTAGGTTGCCGCATGCTTAGCCGCGGACCATCACCTGTCGCTGGCCCGTGCGCCAGAAAGAGGATGGCTGCCGAGGCTTGCAGTCGGATCACGAAAATCTCATCAGGTGGCGTTTGCGGGGAGATCGAAGGTAAACGCGGTGCCGTCATTGAGCGTGCTCGTCGCCCGGATGACGCTGCCATGCAATTCGAGGATGCGCCGCGCGATTGCTAGCCCGAGCCCGGCGCCGCCGTCGCCGCCCGGCGTGTTGGACGGTTTATAGAAGCGCTCGAAAATATGCGGCAAGTCTTGTTCCGCGATACCGCAGCCGGTATCGCTGACGCACACCGTGACCCGGCCGTCGCCGGGCGTCAGCGCCACCTTGACCTGCCCGCCGGCTGGCGTGTAGCGCAGGGCGTTTTCCACCAGATTGCCCAGCACGCGCTCGATGAGTCCGATGTCACCCACCACAAATGGGAGTTCATGCCGCTCGATCCGGTGCTCGAGGTGCACGCCCTGCTGTTCGGCGCGCAACTGGAATTTTTGCACCACGTCCTGCACCAGCTCAGGCAGGGAGAAGGGTTCGCGCTGCGGCTGGACCTCGTTGGCGTTGAGTTTGGCGAGCTCGAACAGCTCGGCCACGAGCCGGCTGAGCCGGGCGCTGTGCTTGAGCGCGATGTCGAGATAGCGGCGCTTGTCAGCATCGCCAAGCTCGCTGTCCTTCAGTAACAGCGTCTCCAGGTAGCCATGGAGGGAGGCGAGCGGGGTGCGCAGGTCGTGGGAGACATTGGCCACCAGCTCCCGGCGCAGGGTGTCGGTCTGACGCAGCTTCGCCATCTGCGCGTTGATGCGCCCGGCCAAGTCTTCAAACGCGGCGATCAGGCGATCGATCTCATCACCATTGCTATGCTCGGCGATGGGCTGCAGCGTCCCGGACTCCTTAAAGGCCGTGATCGCCGCCGACAGCCGGCGCAGCCGCCGGGTGAGCAGGGCAAAGAGCAGCGTTGCGGTGAGCAGCGCGAACAGCAGGCCGGCGGCGCCCATGCCGGCGATCAACCGCAGGACATAGCTGCCTTGCAGCATCTCGGCGATACCCTCATAGGCCTCGCCGCCCAGGATGACATAAAGAAAACCCTGCAGCCGGTCGTCCTGGTTGATCGGTGCGGCGGAGAAGACCTTGCGCCGGTCCGGTGCGCGCGGGTCGTCGCCGAGGACGGGAAACGCGGTCTCACCGGTCAGGAATCGCCGTACTGGGGTAAGGTCGACCCGCGCGCGCTTGACCTTGCCCGGCGGCGCCGAGTAGGCAAGGATGCGTCCCGCGGGATCGAGCAGGTAGATCTCCACTTTCGGGTTGATCACCATCATCATGTGGAAGATGTGCTCCAACGCCGCCTGGTCGACCTGTTCGCCGTCAAACGGCAGGCGCTCGGCGACGATCTGCGCCGCCAGCTCGCGGTTGAGTTTCTGTGTCAGCTCCTGCTCGAAACGCTCGGTCGCCAGCGCCAGCAGCAGCAGGAAAAATACGCCTACCACCGTGAACAGACCGGCGAGCACGAGGGCCAGCCTGGCGTAGAGGGTCTTGAGCACGGTGCCTAACCCGGCTCAGCGTCCGCAAACTTATAGCCCACGCCCCAGACTGTCTGGATATAGCGTGGGCGGGCGGGGTCTTGTTCGATCTTGGCGCGCAGGCGGTTGATGTGTGAGTTGACGGTGTGCTCGTAGCCGTCATAGCCGTAGCCCCAGACCTGGTCCAAGAGCTGTTCGCGCCGGTAGACGCGCCCGGGGTGGCGGGCAAAATAGACCAGCAAGTCGAACTCCTTGGAGGTGAGTTCGACCGGCCGATTGTCCACGGTCACCTCATGCTTTTCACAGTCGATGAGCAGCGTGTTGTGCGCGATGATGGGCGCGGCCTCGGCGCCTTGTGCCTGGGCGATGGCCT
>CAMYII010000044.1:5385-73272 GCA_947258385.1 Acidiferrobacterales bacterium | reverse complement strand
GCGTCGTTAACCGGATTGATGCTCACACTCACCGTGGCAACGTTGGAGTCAACACTGCCATCGTTGACCTTAAAGCTGAAACTGTCGCTGCCGTTGGCGTCGGCCGCGGGCGTGTAGCGATAGGCACCCGTCACCGTATCGGTGATGACCGCCACACCCTTATTGCCATTGCTGACCAGGCTGTAACTCAAGGCGTCGTTCTCGGGATCCGTCGCCTGGAGCAGTCCATCGACCGGGACATCCTCGTCGGTAATGAGGCTGCCGTCGTTGGCCGCGGGCGCGTCGTTAACGGCACTGACACTGATGCTGACGGTAGCAGGCGCAGAGTCGAGCGTGCCGTCATTGACGGTGAAGCTGAAGCTGTCCGGACCGGAGTAATCCGCATCAGGCGTGTAGCTCAGGTCCGGCGCGGTGCCGCTCAAGGTGCCGTTGACGGGTGTGCCAACAAGGCTGTAGCTCAAGGGGTTGCCATCGGCATCGTCACCGCTCAGGGTGATGGCAAGCACGGTATCCTCGGCGGTGACCACGCTCTGAGCATTGGCCAGCGGGGCGTCGTTCACACCCGTGACCGTAATGCTCACCGTGGCGATGTTGGAGTCCACGCTGCCGTCATTGGCCTTGAAGGTGAAGCTGTCCGGACCGTTATAATCGGCATCGGGCGTATAGCTGAGATCGGGCGCGGTGCCGGTGAGACTCCCATGGGCGGGATTGGCAACGATACTGTAGCTCAGGGCGTCGGCGTCAGGATCGCTGGCGGTGAGAACCGTCGGGTTGTCGAGGCTGTCTTCCACGACTGTTATGCCTTGATCATTCGCCACGGGCGCCTGATTGGCCGGCTGGACCGTGACATTAAAGATCCTTTCCGTATCAGCAGTGCCGTCGCTCACCGTGAGCGTGATCACCACCGTGCCGCTCTGATTGGGCGCGGGTATCACGGTCACGGTGCGAGCGTTACCCGCGCCGCCGAACACGATGTTGGCGTCCGGTACCAGGGTTAGGTTGGAGGACCGACCGCTGACGGTGAGGTCTGCGGCCGCGGTCTCGGCATCATTGACGGTGAAACCCAATGCACCGGTGGTGCTGTTCTCGGGGATGATCTGGTCAGCCGGCGGGACCAGCGTTGGGGCCTGGTTGGGATTGATATCAAGCTGCCAGAGCAGGGCAAGGCCAGCACTCAGACTGGGGCTGCGATAGCTGTACTGTTGCGCCGTGCCCGTACCCACCTGTACACCGACAGTAGCCGATGCGCCCGCATCGTGCAGGGGGTTACCAAAGTCGACATCCGCATAATTGAACAGCACGTCGGGTTCGTCTTCGAAAAAGACGACTTGAAACGTGGCGTCGCCAATATTCTGGTAACGCGGCACGCCGCGCCACTCGATCACCAGCTCACGGTTGGGGGCGACACCGAGGACGCCCCAGGATACCGAGCCGGCCGCGGAAGGATTCAAATCGGTCCACAACGGTGCGACCAGCGTACGATGATCGGACGCAGGCAGGGGTTTATTGAAAAAAAAGCTTGTCGACAGAGGCTCAAAGCTGATGAATCCATTGCTCGATACCGTGAGCTCATTAAAACCCGTTGGGTGACCCCCGAAGTGGATTGCAAACGGCGAGCTCACCGACGCCACGGCATCATCTGCCAGCCCTAGATCGACGCCCACGGCGGCGATATCGCGATGCGCATAGCCGACCGCCGCAGGGCTTTTGTAATTCGCCAGGACCTCAGCGGTTACCGCGCTGCTGTCCGGAAAGATCAAGGTATAGGTCCCGCCTGCGGTCGGGCTCCACAGCGTCGAATACAATCCATCCCCCGCCACCTCGTCGGCACCAAGTCCTTCATCGGCCAGCGTAGTGGTTGACGTGCCGGTCGGACCGGATACCGCTACAGTTACCTCACCGCTGGGTGTCGCACAGTTGATGTGCAGCACGGCAAAGGGAAGGGCCTCGCCCGCTGCAAGGCTGACGTTGTCGCTGATCGGCCGCAGCCGCTCCTGCAGCGTTTGGTTGCTGCAGGTGAGCGAACCGACGCCCGCGCCGTCCCAGGCGCGGATCCGCCTGCCGGTGACGGTTGTCCCCAGGGTCGCGGCCTTGATCTCACCCCCCGCCAACAACAGATTCTTCAACGCGATCCAGTCACGGGTTTTGTCCTGGCCCTTGAGCAGGCCGATCACGCCCGTGGCGTGAGGCGCCGCCATGGAGGTACCGCTGAAGAAATCGTAGGCGGCAGACGGCACAGCAGCCATACCAGCGGGTACGGTGCTCAGGATGTTTTGACCCGGGGCACCCAAGTGCACTGTGCGGCGCCCGGTGTTGGAAAACGCGGCGAGAGCGTCCTGGTGATCGGTCGCCGCAACGGCAATGACGTTGGAGAGCCGGAAGCTGGCCGGATAATAGGGAAGTGTGTCGTTGTCGGTCGCGTTATTGCCGGCGGCGGCCACAAACAGGATTCCGGCGTCGCGGTGGGCGGCAATCGCATCATGCAGCGCCTGGGAGTTGGCAACGCCGCCCCAGGAGTTGTTGCTCAGCACGATATCGACGGGGTTCAGGGCCCGGGTCTTCAGCGCCAGCACATAATTCAGGCATTCAATGGCGTCCGACGTGAACCCGATGTTGTTGGCGTCAAGAAACTTGCAAGCCATGACCTTCGTGTTCCAGGCAACACCAACGATGCCCTTGGCATTGTCGCCGCCGGCAGCGATGATTCCGGCGACATGCGTGCCGTGTCCATGGTCGTCCATTGGATCGGAGTCCCCGTTGACGGCATCAATGCCATGGACGTCATCGATATAGCCGTTGCCGTCGTCATCGATTGCATTGCCGGCGACCTCGCCGGGATTTCGCCAAACGTTCGCTGCCAGGTCTTCATGCGTGTAATCGACACCGGAATCAATGACCGCCACCACGACGTTCGGGTCGCCGGTAAGACCGCTTGACCACGCCTGATCGGCATTGATATCGGCGTCGGCAGAACCACCGCTCTGACCGTCGTTGTCTAACGCCCACAGTTCGGTGAAGCGGGGATCGTTTGGCACGGCGTCGGGCGTGTATCGGTAGTTGGGCTCCGCATACAGCACGTCCGGGTCACCGCGGTAGGCCGCGATGGCATCCTTCACGCTAATCTCGTGCGGAAGCCGGATACGCTCAAGCCCGGGAACACTGCGGTAGCGGCGTAATGTCCGGCCACGCACGCTTGCGGGGATGGCGGCGGCCTTCTGTTTGCGCGCGCCGTGCTTGTAGCGCACCAGGATCTCACCCGGTGCATAGTCCGGCTCCACCCTTTGGCGCGGGCGCTTGCTTACGGTACGGGGAGGCTTGCCTGCAACGGCCGAGGTGACGTCATGGATACTGCCGGCGAGCGCAGGAACGATTAACGATAGGACGGTGAGCGCCGGCACCACGAACCTACCGATATGCTGGGACATCCTATCCTCCGCGGCTTTCCTTCGCTCGCCGATCGGCCAGACCCGTGCGCGGCGGACCCGATGGAGGGCGCGACAGCGGAACCCGGGGGTGCGGTCGCTCCGCTAATCCCGCCCGTTGCCGCGCTGGGGGCAGCGCCAAATGTTATCCGGTAGCGTTGTCCGATGATCCGGCCGGGCTCTGAATTCCTGGGCTGAGTGCCGATCAGGACCGATTTTACGTTCCAGGTATCCTTTTAAAAATATAGCTAATTTCCAGAGTAAGTAAAATTGGCGGCGCGCCTGCGGCGAGGCTCCGCGCGCACCTGATGCAAGGTACTAATCACACGATGGGCGGCGCGGCTTTTGAACCGCCGGCAGGATCGTTATACTGGACTCGGGCACCGGAAGGGCTTGCGTGGGTGCGGGAAGCCGGTTATCGACAACGTTGATGTTGCCGCGCTTGATTGGGTTCAACGATCAGGGCGACCTGCCATGGAAAGCCGGGGTGCGCACCATCGCGCAACCGCACAGGGCTGCGGGATATTGCGCCGAAATGGGGGTGGGCAGGTAAGGTCGGCCTGCCGGGATGTTCAAACGAAGTTCTTGGTAACACCTCAACGCTACTGCGCCATGCACAGACTCTATCCGAAAATAAAGCCCAACCGCACGTACGAACTGGCGGTCGATCAGCCCCATGTACTCTATGTTGAGGAATCCGGCAATTCCCAGGGACTGCCTGTGCTTTTTGTGCACGGCGGCCCCGGCGCGGGCTGCGAAGATTACCACCGGTGCTTTTTCGACCCCAGCGTGTACCGCATCATCTTGTTCGATCAGCGTGGGGCGGGGCGCTCCACCCCGCATGCGTGCCTGGAAGACAACACCACGCAGAAACTGGTGCAGGATATGGAGGCTGTCCGCAGCCACCTGGGCGTGGATAAGTGGGTGTTATTTGGCGGTTCCTGGGGCTCCACCCTCGCCCTGGTGTATGCGCAGACCCATCCTGATTACGTACTGGGGCTTATTCTGCGCGGAATCTTTCTCTGTCGCCCGAAGGAAATCCACTGGTTTTACCAGAACGGGGCGCATCGCATCTTTCCCGATCACTGGGAGGAATTCGTTGCGCCGATTCCGCAGAGTGAACGCCGCGATCTGTTACGCGCGCACCACCACCGGTTGACGGGCGGCGATGAAATCGCGCGCTTGGCCTCCGCCAAGGCCTGGGCCGTATGGGAAGCCAGGGCGTCTTCACTGTTACCGAAACAGTCATTGATCGATTTCTTCGGCTCGCCGCACACCGCCTTGAGTCTGGCCCGGATTGAGTCGCATTATTTTGTCAATGACTCATTCTTGGAGCCCAACCAGATCCTCGCTCAGACCGATCGGCTTAGAGATATACCCGGCATCATCGTGCATGGGCGCTATGATATGGTGTGTCCTATTGAGAATGCCTGGGAACTGAACCGCGCCTGGCCCGAATCGATCCTGGAGATCATTCCCGACGCCGGTCATTCGGCCACTGAACCCGGCATCGTCAACGCCCTCGTCATAGCCGCCATCGACATGGCAGGGCTGCTGCGCGACGCCGATCGATAGATGGCGATCTATGCAATAGGCGATGTCCAGGGCTGCCTGGCACCCGTGCTGGCGCTGCTGGACAGGTTGGGGTTTGATCCGGCGCGCGATCAACTCTGGTTTACGGGCGATCTGGTCAACCGCGGCCCGCAGTCGGCCGACGTGTTGCGTTTCGTGAAAGGGCTGGGTGAGGGCGCGGTAACGGTGCTCGGCAATCACGACCTGCATCTGCTGGCGGTTGCCGGCGGTCATGCGCCCCGACAGCGAGGCGATACCGTCGAGGACATTCTGAGTGCCCCGGACCGCGATGCGCTGCTGCGTTGGCTGCGCCGCCGTCCGCTGTTGCACCATGATGCCACCCTGGGGTTCCTTCTGGTTCACGCGGGACTGCTACCACAATGGGACCTAGGCGAGGCGCGCGCGGTGGCCGCTGAAGCGGAGCAGGTACTGCGATCGGACGACTCGCCGATGTTCTTCGACCAAATGTACGGCGACCTGCCGGATTACTGGCATCGCTCCCTGACGGGCTGGGACCGCCTGCGGGTCGCGGTCAACGCCTTCACGCGCCTGCGCTATTGTGATGCGGAAGGCAGAATGGATTTGCGTTTCAATGGACCACCCGGCACCCAGCCAGCCGGATTGCTGCCATGGTTTGAGGTTCCTGGACGAAAGAGCCGTTCGCTGGGCATCGTCTTTGGCCACTGGTCCACCTTGGGTGCCGGTGTGCGCAATGGCGCCGTGGCGCTGGACAGCGGCTGCGTGTGGGGCGGATCGCTGACCGCCACCCGGCTCGATAACGCCAGCCGAGCATGGATTTCGGTACCTTGTGACCGACAAGCTCGCCCTTCAGCGTAAATTGGGGTAAGGCGCGCTTTGCCCACAGAATCTTTGTGTACGCGTGACTGGCAACCACCGTACAATGCTGCGAAATTCTTAAATTGTTGCCTTCAGCGAATCAGGCACTACACCTTAAACAATGGAATCGGAAAAACACGGCATCAGCATCGACGTTCAAACGACCTACCTCTCGGCGCAATCGTCACCGGAGGAGAACCGGTATGTATTCGCCTACACAATAACTATTACAAATATTGGGGAAATACCCGCGAAGCTGCTAACCCGCCACTGGGTCATTACCGACAGCAATAGCCGCGTTCAGGAGGTTCGTGGCGAGGGCGTCGTGGGGGAACAGCCGCACCTCACACCCGGCATGAGCTTCCAATACACCAGTGGGACTGTTCTGGAAACACCCGTTGGCACCATGCACGGAAGCTATCAGATGGTCGGTGACGACGGGACGCAGTTTGACGCGGAGATTCCGGCTTTCACACTCAGTATTCCCCGCACCCTGCACTGACCGCGCCGCCAGCCGTGCACGCACCCCAACGCATCGCCCTTAGGCCGCGATGCAGCAGGGCCGGCCGCTAAACATCCAGGTTGGCAACGTCCAGGGCGTTGCGTTCAATAAATTCCCGGCGCGGCTCCACCTGGTCGCCCATTAACGTGGTAAAGGTCTCATCGGCGGCGACGCCATCTTCAATACTGACTTTCAACAGACGTCGTGCAGTCGGGTCCATGGTCGTCTCCCACAACTGATCGGGGTTCATCTCGCCCAGGCCCTTGTAGCGCTGGATGGTCTGGCCCCGGCGGGCCTCTTCCATGAGCCAGTCCAGCGCCTGCTCGAAGTTGGAAACGATACGTGATTTGTCTCCTCGGTGGATTGCGGCTTCCGCCGAAAAGAGCTCCCCGAGATGGGCCCCGAGTCTCCGCATATTGCGATACTCCGCCGATATCACGAACTCGCGGTTGATCCGGGTGTGGTGTACCGACCCATGAACGGTTCGCGTGATCAGGAGCTCATACAGCCCCGAGGGGTCGCTCCCAAGGCTGACATCATAACGACTGCCCGTGGTCTTTTCCTCGGATAGTTGCTGTTGCAGGCTCACGACAAACCTTTCGATCTCTGCCCCGTCCTGCAAGAATTCCTCCGACAGGGTCGGCATGTGCATCAGTATTTCGAGCGCTTTGCTGTCGTAGCGCCGTGACAGGCGCTGCCGGGTCTGGCGCACGGTAAGGTAGTGATTGCTCAGGTCCGCCAACGCGTTGTCCTGAATCGCGGCGGCGGCGCCGGCCTTCAATACCGCGCCGTCCAGCGCGGCCTTCAACAGGTGTTGCTGCAGTTCCTCGTCGTCTTTCAGGTACTGCTCCTGTTTACCACGCTTGATCTTGTAGAGCGGCGGCTGGGCGATGTAGATGTGGTTGCGCTGCATCAGTTCGGGCATCTGACGATAGAAAAAGGTTAATAACAGCGTCCGTATATGGGACCCATCGACGTCTGCATCGGTCATGATGATGATGCGGTGATAGCGCAGCTTGTTGATATTAAAATCATTTTGGCCGATTCCGGTACCGAGCGCGGTGATCAGGGTAGCGACTTCGCTTGAAGAGATCATCTTGTCGAAGCGGGCGCGCTCGACGTTCAGGATCTTGCCTTTGAGCGGCAGCACCGCCTGAAATCGTCGGTCGCGCGCCTGTTTGGCCGAACCGCCGGCGGAATCGCCCTCAACAAGAAACAGCTCACACAAGGCGGGGTCGCGTTCCTGGCAGTCAGCCAGCTTCCCCGGCAGTCCGGCGATGTCCAGCGCACCTTTTCGGCGCGTCATCTCGCGGGCCTTGCGGGCCGCCTCGCGGGCCCGCGCGGCGTCGATGATCTTGTTGGTGATGGCGCGGGCGTCGCCCGGATTTTCCAGCAGGTAGTCCTGCAGCTTGGCGTTGACGACCGACTCGACAACACCCTTCACCTCCGAGGACACAAGCTTGTCCTTGGTCTGGGCGGAGAACTTGGGATCGGGGACCTTGACGGACAGCACTGCTGTCAGACCCTCGCGGGCATCATCACCACTGGGACTGATCTTGGCCTTCTTAGCAACGCCAGAACCTTCGATGTACTGATTCAAGGTCCGGGTCATGGCCGCGCGCAGGCCGGCCAGGTGCGTACCGCCATCGCGCTGGGGAATGTTGTTGGTGTAGCAAAAAATGTTTTCCTGGTAGGAGTCATTCCACTGCATGCAGAGCTCAACGTTGATCGATTCCTTCGCGGCCGAAATATAAATCGGCTTTTGGTGTAGCGGCGTCTTGTTTCGATTGAGGTGTTCGACGAATGCGGCGATCCCGCCCTTATATTCAAACACATCTTCTTTGCCCGTGCGTTCGTCCGTCAGTACGATCCGTACCCCCGAGTTCAGAAACGACAGCTCCCGGAGGCGTTTGGCCAAGATATCGTAGTGAATCACGGTGTCGGAGAAGATCACCGGGCTAGGTTTAAAGCGGATTTCGGTGCCGGTGGCGACGGCATCACCGCTCACCGTCAGCGGCGCTTGCGGTTCACCAAGGCGAAACTGCTGATAATGCACATTACCGTTGCGGCGGATGGTCAATTCCAGGCTATCGGAGAGGGCGTTGACCACGGAGACGCCGACGCCATGCAGACCGCCGGCGACTTTGTAGGAGTTCTGGTCGAATTTCCCGCCCGCATGCAGCACCGTCATGATGACCTCGGCGGCGGATCGGCCCTCCTCCGGAATGACCCCGGTGGGAATACCCCGGCCGTTGTCGATCACCGTGACAGCGTCGTCCGGATGGATGATGACTTTGATTTCGGTGCAGTGACCGGCCAGGGATTCGTCGATGGAGTTATCGACGACCTCGAAAATCATGTGGTGGAGCCCGGTGCCATCGTCGGTATCGCCGATATACATGCCGGGGCGTTTGCGAACCGCCTCCAGGCCCTTGAGGACCTGGATACTTGAGGAGTCGTATTTGGGTTGGTTTATCATTTATTGGCAAGCAAGACTTAAAGAAGCATTCTACCACCTTTCGCTCAGCAACAATATGAGCGCTCAGGGTGAGACGGGCTCACTCTGGGCCACATGTCCGTGTTTCACGTGGAACAGTCTGAACTCAGTCCATGCACTACTCAAAGGGGCGTCAAACGCCGTTGCGGTCACAAACACCTGCACCGGCAGCCGCGCCAGCACCACCAAGAGCCTGGCACAATGCTCATGATCAAGCTCCGCCGTCAGGTCGTCCAATAACAGCGTGGGTGTTCGCCCAGTATGCTCGATAAACAGGCTTATCTGCGCAAGCTTCAGCGCGATCAAGGCAAGCTTTTTCTGCCCGTGCGAGGCAACGTCTTTGATCGGCTGTCCGTCGAAACACAAGCTAAGATCGGCCCGGTGCGGCCCGGCGTGGGTAAAGCCTTCCTCGGTATCGCGTTCCCGATCCAGGCGCAGCACGTCGCTCAATACCATGCCCTGCCGCCAGCCCGGCTTGAGGGTTACGGTCAGCCCTGTTTCGCCCAGCAGTTCTTTACTGTAGCGCCCTAAAGCGCCGTTCCAGGCCTGTACGTGGCCTTGGCGGTAGCCCTGAATCTCCTCGGCCACACATACCAAGCCCGCATCCCAGGTCGCGAGCGTCGCGTGCTGGGTCCGGTCCCGGAGCAGGGCATTTCTCTGCCTCAGCAGGCGCCGGTATTTCAACCATGCTGGAAAGAACTGTTGTTCCACGTGGAACAAGCTCCAGTCGATCGTTGCCCGCCGTTGCTTTGCGCTGTTTTCAAACCCGTAATGGGTGTCCGGGGTAATCGCTACCACGGGGAACGCCTTCGCTAACGCCGCCAGCCGCGTTTCCGTTCGGCCGTCAATCTTGACCTCGTGGCTGGAACGGCCTCGTTCCAACCCCAGGGTTGTGACGACCCCGCTCGATGCCTCCAGGTACCGGCCCACCAGAACGATTTGATCGGCACCCTTGCGGATGACTGGATTGACGCGCGCCGAGCGAAAGGATCTGCCGACAGCAAGAAGATGAATCGCCTCCAACAAACTCGTCTTTCCCCCGGCATTTGGGCCGACGATCACATTAAGCCGTTCCCCAAAATCAACATGCAGCCGCTCAAACAGGCGTACATTCCGTGCCTGCAAGGAAATTAGTGGCATCCGGGAAAACGCGCCTGGGCTCTCCTGCCCAGCCCCTCAAAGGCGCATTGGCATAACAACATACTGCGTGGCGAGGTTGCCGGGGCTGCGCAGCGTGCCGCTGCTGTTCGTGTCACTCAAGCCCAACTCAACCATTTCCGAATCGAGCGCATTAACCGCTTCCACGATGTAGTTCGAATTGAACCCCACCTCCAATTCCTCACCCGCATACTCCACCGCCAATTCTTCGCGGGCTTCTTCCTGTTCCGGGTTGTGGGCACTAATCACTATTTTGCCGGCACTGATGCTGAAACGAATCCCGCGATAGCGCTCATTCGACAAGATCGCGGCCCGGTTTAGTGCATCGCGGAACTGATCTCGATTTATTGTAATGAGCTTGGTCTGCGCGGGCGGAATCACTTTCGTATAGTCCGGGAACCGTCCATCAATCAGCTTCGTTGTCACTGTCAAACCAGGCACTTCCGCGCGCAAGTGGTTTCTGCTGAGACGCATCGCAACCGAATCCTCCGTGTCTTCCAAGAACCGGCTCAGTTCATGCACGCCTTTTTTTGGCACAATGGATTGTCTCGTCTCTGGTGAATCCGCCTCCAGATCCGTTTCGCTGATCGCCATCCGGTGGCCGTCGGTTGCCACCGCCCGCAGCTTACCGTCCGATATTTCCAATAACAGCCCATTCAAGTAATACCGCACATCCTGCTGCGCCATGCTGAACTGTGTCCTTTCAAACAAGCCCTTCAGTGTCCGCTGGGCCAGCGCAAAGCTCAGATCCCATTCCGTGGTTTCCAGGTTCGGGAAATCCGCCGCCGGCAGCGTCACCAGACTGAACCGGCTATGACCAGAGCGGATACCCACCTTTTCCCCTTCCACCGTGATATCGATCTCTGCCTGCGCCGGCAGCGCCCGGCAAATATCCAGAAGCTTGCGCGCCGGCACCGTGATTTCACCCCTTTTTACCGCCTTGGCCGCCGTCACCGCCACGGCCTCCACCTCGAGATCCGTCCCGGTAAGCGTAAGCTCCCCCCCGCCCGCACTCACAAGGATGTTTGAGAGAATCGGCAACGTCTGCCGTCGTTCAACAATACCCGCAACCTGGCTGAGCGGTTTGAGTAAGTCTTCTCTGCGGATGCTGATTTGCATCGTCGTCATCCCTTTGTTGTTTGAGAATTAATACTGGAATTCTTTTAGATATAAATAACAGCAATTATTATAAGGCTCTGTCAGTACTGTTGATAATCCCGAAAAGCCTTTAATAAACAACATGTTTTCTCTTTGATAAGGCTGTATGCAACACTGTGATCAAACTGTGGGCCTGCTGTGTGGGGCTGTGGGCCATTTGCTGTGTGCTACACCAAAAAAATTCTATCCACAGTTTATCTACTTCGCAGCCGGACCACCCTGCGGTTTACGCGCTCAGTATGCGCATCAGGTTATCAAAGTCTTCCTGGATGCGTACATCCTTGTCCGCAAGTTCTTTTACCTTCCGGCAGGCATGCAGCACGGTCGTGTGGTCACGACCACCAAAGGCATCACCGATCTCAGGAAGGCTGTGTTCTGTGAGCTCTTTGGCGAGTGCCATCGCGATCTGTCGCGGTCTCGCTACTTGGCGCGAGCGGCTCTTGCTGTGCAGATCTCCAACGCGGATTTTGTAGTACTCGGCCACCGTTTTTTGGATGTTATTGATCGTGACCTGCCGTTCCTGAAACGCGAGCAGATCCTTTAGGCTCTCGCTGACGAGCTCGATATCCATCTTCCGCCCGGTAAAATACGCACTGGCCATGATACGTCTCAGCGCCCCCTCCAGCTCTCTCACATTCGACCGAACCCGCTTCGCTATAAAGAAGGCGACGCCGTCATCTAGATCAATGTTTTCGGTGGCCGCTTTCTTCTTTAGGATCGCCACCCTGGTTTCCAGCTCGGGGGGATCGATCGATACCGTCAGCCCAGAACCGAAGCGCGACACAAGGCGTTCTTCCACACCGACCAGTTCTTTCGGAAATCGGTCTGCGGTGATAATGACTTGCCGTTGTCCTTCCAGCAGCGCGTTGAAAGTGTGGAAAAATTCTTCTTGTGACCGTTCTTTGCCGACGAAGAATTGAATGTCATCGATCAGTAGGGCGTCCAGGTTACGGTAGAATTTCTTGAAGTCGTTGATGGCATTGTGCTGTAGCCCTTTCACCATATCGGCCACAAAGCGCTCGGAGTGAATATAGGCCACCTGGGCACCTGGCGTATGTCTGATGATTTCATTGCCGGCTGCCTGCATGAGGTGGGTCTTACCCAGACCGACGCCGCCGTAGATAAACAACGGATTGTAAGCAGCGCCGGGATTTTCACCCACTTGGCGCGCTGCCGCGCGAGCAAGCTGGTTCGATTTTCCTTCAACATGGGTATCGAACGTGAACTCGGCATTCAATCGACCGGCTACCGGGGCCGCGCTACTGCCAACGCGGACAGTGGCGGGTTTTTTCGCCCCGGACCGTTCGTCTTCTTTCCCCCCCGATTGGCTGCCAACCTCAATACTGACGGTAAATTCCCCGGCCATCTCGAGTTGTCCGAGCAATTCCGTGATGCGGTCGATAAACCGGTCCTTGACCCACTCCATGACGAATCGGTTCGGCGCTAATAACCTTACTGATTTTCCGTGATTTACCGCATGCAGCGGTCGAATCCAGGTGTTGAATTGCTGTGCGGAGAGCTCTTCTTCTAAACGGTCGAGGCACTTCTGCCAGGGAGATGCCTGTTTCATATCTTGTTGACTCTTGTCGGGTGATCGCGGAGCAGGCGAGTCTAACGCCAGTGGCCGAAGTTATCCACAGTGTGTTTTTCGCGTCAGAAATACCGTGATTTCCGCTTGTTCAGGTTGACAAAGACCCATCGATAACAGTAACTTTGCCGCCCGCTGCATTGGCAATGACCGATACACAAAAGGCTAACGAGAGATGAAACGCACCTATCAACCAAGCGTACTAAAGCGAAAGCGCACACACGGGTTTCGTGCCCGCATGAAGACCGCCTCCGGTCGTGCCATTATCAGGGCCAGGCGCGCCAAGGGGCGCACCGCATTAAGCGCCTGAGTAGCTAGTGCGCGCCCCTAATGGGCTGCCACGCTCAAGCCGATTGCCCGACGCAGCGTCATTTTCCGTGGTCATGGGTGGCGGCTGCCAAGCGCACGACGAGTTTTTTCGCGTTTTTGCAGTACCCAATCGCGAAGCCCGCGCACGCTTAGGCATCGCTGTCTCGCGCAAGGTTTCCCGAAAGGCCGTGGTGAGGAACCTTATCAAGCGACGCGTTCGAGAGGCGTTCAGACATGATCAACACACCCTGGCCAGCCTGGATGTGGTTGTCATCGCCCGCCCGCCCGCCGCGCAACGGCCCCACGCCGAGTTAGGCGCGTCATTGACAGAGCATTGGGTTAAGATCGCCAAAAAATGCAAAGACTGTTGATTATTCTATTGCGTGTGTACCGCTACGCACTGAGTCCGCTGCTCGGTAACCAGTGTCGTTTTACACCGAGCTGTTCTTGCTACGCGATTACCGCGATTGAAAGCCATGGTAGTGCGCGCGGATTGTGGCTCAGCGGAAAGCGCCTGCTTCGCTGTCATCCTTGGAATCGGGGTGGATACGACCCGGTTCCGCCACACGATACCGCCACGAATTGCAGAAGCCGCTATGGATAATCAGCGCCTGATTCTTTTCGTCGCGCTTGCCGCCATTGTATTCATGATTTGGCAGGCCTGGGTGGCGCAAACCCTCCCACCGCAATCCGCGCCTTCACAAGAAGAACAGCTCGGCAAAGATAAATCGGTTCCGCAGGCGCCCAAGGCCCCGGATACCGCCACGCCCACGGCCGCGCCCGCCCCGGTGGTCCTTCCCCAGGGCCAGCGCATACATGTGACGACCGATCTGGTCGAGGCCTGGATCGATACCGCCGGGGGCGATTTACGCGAACTGCACCTGCGCAAACATCCGATCTCGATTGACCAGCCCGATCAACCTTTCCGCCTGATTAACGAATCCGCGGAAGACTTGTTCATCGCCCAGTCCGGTTTGATCGGCCGTGATCGCCAGTACCCCAACCACAACACGCTCTATTCAACGACCGCGACCCGTTATGCCCTGGCACCGGAGGCAGATCATATTGAGGTTAGGCTTGGCTGGGTCGCGCCGGACGGCGTACGTTACACGAAGACTTATACCTTCAGGCGTAACAGCTATTTAATCGATCTCCGCTTCAGGGTGCAGAACCCAACCAACAGTCCCTGGGAAGGCTATCTCTACGGCCAGTTCCGACGCCAGCATAGCGAGCAGAAGCACGGCCTTTTTATGCTACCGACCTACACCGGCGGCATTCTGTACACGCCCGAAAACCAGTTTGAGAAGATCAGCTTCGATGACATGGCGGAAAACAATCTCAAACGGGTCGCGCAAGGCGGCTGGGTCGGTATGATGCGGCACTACTTCGTGGGCTCGTGGCTGCCCGAGGCAACCATGCGCGACCAGTTCTATGGCGATGCCCCGCCAACCGGGATCTACACGATCGGATACAAGAATCTGGCCCCCACCACGGTTTCGCCGGGTGGCGCCGGCGAGTTGAGCACACAGCTGTATATCGGCCCGAAGGAACAGGCACGATTGAAAAACCTGCCCCAGGGGATGGACCTGACCGTCGATTTCGGCTGGTTGACGTTCATCTCCGCGCCGCTGTTCTGGGCGCTCGCGTGGATACACGGTTGGATCGGCAATTGGGGCTGGGCCATCATCATCCTAACCATCCTGATCAAACTGGTCTTCTTTCCACTGTCGGCGGCCAGTTATAAGTCCATGGCGCACATGCGACGGGTGCAGCCGAAGCTGAAGAGCATCAAGGAGCGCTATGGGGATGATAAACAGCGCTACCAGCAGGCCATGATGGAGATCTACAAGACCGAGAAGATCAACCCGCTCGGCGGCTGTCTTCCAATCCTGGTGCAGATTCCCGTGTTCATTGCCTTGTACTGGGCGTTGCTGGAGAGCGTGGAAATGCGCCACGCACCTTTCGCGCTATGGATCAGGGATTTGTCTTCCCCCGATCCGTATTTTGTGCTCCCCCTCTTGATGGGTGTCACCATGTTTGCGCAAACGCACCTGAACCCTGCACCGATGGATCCGATGCAAAAGAAGATCATGACGTTTATGCCAATATTGTTCACGGTGTTCTTCTTGTTTTTCCCCGCCGGCCTCGTGCTCTATTGGGTGGTTAACAACCTGCTGTCCATCGCCCAACAGTGGCAGATTACCCGCATCATTGAAGCCAAAGGGAAGTAGCTCCCCAGATTCTCCGCGGACGTGCCGCAGCTAGACACCATCGTTGCCATCGCCACCCCCCCCGGGCAGGGAGGCGTTGGCATAGTGCGGGTGTGCGGTGCCGGCGCCCGCGCCCTGGCCGAGGCGGTCATGGGCAAACTGCCAGCCCCCCGTTATGCCGTCTTGGCGTGTTTTCGCGACGCCGCCCGCCGCCCGATCGACCACGGCATTGCCCTGTTCTTTCCCGCGCCGCATTCCTTCACGGGTGAGGACACAATCGAGCTGCACGGACACGGGGGCCCAGTGGTGCTGGATATGCTGGTCAAGCGCTGCGTGGAGCTTGGGGCGAGGTTGGCGCGGCCCGGTGAATTCTCCGAGCGCGCCTTCCTCAACGGCAAGCTCGATTTGGCGCAGGCGGAGGCCGTGGCCGATTTGATCGAAAGCAGTTCAGAGACGGCCGCGCGCTCAGCCATCCGTTCGCTGGAGGGCGAGTTCTCGCGACACATTCACGGCATCGTCGATGCCCTGATCGAGCTTAGAATGCATGTTGAAGCGGCGATCGATTTTCCCGAGGAAGAAATTGATTTCCTGGCCGATGCCAGGATTCAGGATGCCCTGAGTGACATCGCGAGTCGGATTGACCGCGTGATGGCCTCCGCCGAGCAGGGGTGTCTGTTGCGCGACGGTATGACAGTGGTGTTGGCGGGGCGCCCGAATGCCGGAAAATCCAGCCTGCTCAACGCCCTTGTCGAACGGGAAAGCGCCATCGTGAGCACCACGCCGGGCACTACGCGCGACGTGTTGCGCGAGCAAATCCAGCTTGACGGCATGCCGGTGCATGTCATCGACACCGCCGGGCTGCGGGAAAGTCGCGATGAAATAGAAAGCGAAGGCGTGCGCCGGGCCCAGCAAGCCATTGGGCGCGCCGACCGGGTGTTATTGATCGTCGATGACAGCCAAACCGATGTCGCCGATCTCAACACCGTGTCTGGCTATGTCCCCGAGGGCCTGCCGTGCACCCTTGTGCTCAACAAGATTGATCTCACGGGCCGTGCGGAAGGTCTTACACAAACCGATCGCGGGGTGCAGATCGCGCTATCCGCCAAGACCGGCGGTGGGCTTTCCGCTCTCAGGGATCACCTGAAGGCCTGCATGGGTTTTCAGGCCGCCGGCGAGGGCACGTTTATGGCGCGGCGGCGGCATCTGGAGGCGATCGCCCGTGCCCGCCAACATCTCGCCGTGGGTCAAGCCCAGCTTGTGCAGCGCCGTGCCGGGGAGCTCTTGGCCGAAGAGTTGCGCCTGGCGCAACAGTCACTGGGCGAAATCACCGGCGAGTTCTCGTCCGACGACCTGTTGGGGCGAATTTTCTCCCGTTTTTGCATCGGCAAATAAATGCCATAGTCGTGGCATTCAGCGCGTTGCGGCGGTGCGAAATTGCCGCACCAGGGATCTCAGCCTGGCAAGCTCCGTGGCGGTTGCCCGGCGGCCGTAACGCAAGCCTATATACAGTGTGGCGATTAGCCCGGCCGCCTCGCCCAAATCCGGGCGTTCTTGTCCGACGCGTTGGGAAAACGCCAACGCGCCTTCGTGGGCGGCGCGCGCCAATCCGGCCTTGGCGAGCTTGCGGCAGAACCGGTGGTAGAGTCGCTGCACCGGATCAACCGGGCGGCGTACGCGCAGTGTCAGGCCTGCCACAGCCGCGGTAAGCAATATCAGCCCACCGGCGAGCCCGGCCAGTTTCGGCAGCCAGCCCGCACCCTGAAAGCCAATCGCGGCCAATAATTCGCGTTGGCGCTTCGGCCCAAAATCCGTCACCCAGTTGTACCAGGCCATGTTGACGGCATCCAGCGAATGGCGCAGCTTGTAGCGCGCCCTTTCGATCCAGCCCAATTCGAGTGCGCGCAGCACCGCCTCAGCCGGTAACTGTCCGAGCAAGAGCCCCTGTCGCTGCAGGCGGCGCACCCCATCTATGCCGTATTCGATGCGCTCGGGTGCCACCGCCGCGGTCGGATCAAAACGCACCCAACCCCTGTCTTGGAGCCAGATTTCGCTCCAGGCGTGGGCGTCGGACTGGCGCACGATCAAGTAATCGCCCTCAGGGTTGTACTCGCCGCCTTGATAGCCGACCACCACCCGGCTGGGAATTCCCGCCGCACGCATCAGCGTGGTGAAGGCCGCCGCATAATGTTCGCAGAAACCCCGGCGGGTATCGAATAGAAAATCGTCGACCGGATTCTTGCCAAGTGGCGGCGGGCTGAGGGTGTAATAAAATTCCTCCTCGCGAATGAAATCCAGCGCTGCCGCCGCTACCGCGGCCGGCGCCCTGTATTGCTCACGCCATCGTCGGGCCAGCGACACCGCCCTGGGGCTGGCATCCACGGGCAGTCGCAGTGCGTCCCGCCTTTCCGGCGGCGACAGGCCGGTGGTGCGGTAGTGTGCGAAGGAGGTCATGCCGTAGCGTAATCGGGCACGTATCAGCCTGGAGGCCTCGAACACGAACCCGGGACCGCGCCGCGCGCCCTGCGGGTGCGAAGCGGGCAGGTCCAGCGCAAACAGCCAACGTTTGTCGCTGGGCTCGAGCGTCACCTGATAATTTATCGGCGCACCTAACGGCTGCGCGCTGTCTGTCGGCGTGACTCGGGTGTTGTCGCGGCGCCAGCGCCGCCCGTCCGTATGCCACAGCACGAGGCCGCGCCAGTAGAGTTGGTGCGGGCCCGGCGGGCGCCCTTCGAATTCCACGCGAAAAGCGACTTCCTCGGATTCGATCATCCGGCTGAACTCTCCGAGGCGCAGCTCGTCGGACATGCCGCTAATGCCGATGCCTGTGTGACCAGGCAGGCCCCACAGGCTCCCCTGGAGTCGTGGAAACAGGAAATACATGAACAGCATCAGCGGCAAGGCCTGTATCATCAAGCCACCGGCATAGCGAAAACGGTAGATGGCCGACGTCCTCGTCTGCAGCGATACCTGCATGAGCGTGGCGGTGCAAGCCACTACGGCGACCGCCAGGTAAAGCGCCAGCCATAAGGACTGCGCGTACAGGAAACCGCCCAGGATCAACACGTAGTAGACCAGCACGCTCAGCATATAGTCCCGTTGTGCCCGCAGCTCCAGGAACTTGAGCCCAAGCACGAGCACGAGCAGGGAAATTCCCCCGTCCCGACCAAATACGGTTCCAAATTGTTGAAGCACGAGCACGATGAACAGCAGCAGCAGCACCAGTCGTAGCGCACGCCCGGGCACCGGCCCGCCGCGCTGATTGATGTGGTATCGCCATGCGATCAGGCCCGCGAATGTCAGCAGTAGCCAGCCAGGCAGGTTCCCGAGGTATGGGGGCATCACCACGAGCGCGCACAGCGCGAGGCCGTTGAACGCGCTTTTATGATCGAAGACCGGATTCATGGGATCCGTGGAAACAGCGCCAGGGCCCTGAGACACGCATGCCGCTGGGCGGGACCGTTGGCCGGTGCCAGCGCCAACTCGGGAAGTCGCAGACCATAGCTCAGGCCTTCCTGTTCTGCGTCGAGGATCCAGCGACACAACTGGCTGAGCCGCGCCTCGTCCTCGAGTCCGTCAAGCCGATCCCAATCAAACCACACCACATCGAGGCTGCCGCCTTTGAATTCCTTCGTGTACATGCCCCGGCCGGCCGCGACCGCCTTCCAATTCACGTGCTGCGGGGAATCACCCGTGCGGAATTGCCGCAGGCCCGCAAAATCGTCGCCGTCGCCTCGTTGGGCCGGGTGCCGACCCATGGACTCGTCCGCGCCGGCGGGCAGGGTGCGCGCCGCGCTCGGGCGCGGGTAAACCAGACACTGTTGCTCGAGCTGAATGCCGCGCGACCAGGAATACAACAACCCCAGAGGGAAGCGGGTGGCGACCCGGAACGCCGGCATGGGCAGATAACCGCGTCGCTCACTTCGAACGCCTAGATAAACCCGTGCCTGTCCCGCGGGCGGAATGTCGCTGCGCGCAGCCACGACTCCCTGCTGTTCGACGTCCACGTCAAGACGCGAAGGACCCGAGTCGTTATGCACCCACAAAGAAAAACGCGCCAGCTCGCCGGCAAACACCGGTTCAGTGTAGCCGCTTACCAGTCGCAGTCGCGACAGATTGCGGTGCGTATGCAGCATCGATACCACCGCCATCGCCGCGAGCAGAAAAGTCAGCCCGTAGGCCAGGCCGTTGCTGTAGTTAATCGAAGCCAGCAGCAAGACAAATATCAGCAAGCCAAACGTGAGGCCGAAACGCGTCGGGAGCATGTAGAGCTGTCGCCGCCCAAGGGTAACCTCGGCCCCGTGAACCACCCCCCGCATTAGGGTATCGGCACCGTCTCGAGCAATTGCCCGACCAATCTGTCGCTGGGCAGGCCTTCCGCGTCAGAGGCTGGTCGGAGCCGGTGCTCGATCACGCTGCGGGCCACCGCTTGCACGTCTTCCGGCAGCACCAGGTCGCGGCCCAGCAGCAGCGCCCAGGCACGGGCGCTGTTAAGCAGGCCCAGGCCCGCCCGCGGTGACAGGCCGTGGACAAACTGCGCCGAATGGCGCGTGGCGTCCACCAGGTCCTGAACGTAATCAAGCAGCGCGTCGCTGCAGTGGACCTGGGCGACTTGCTCTTGCAGCGTCGCGAGTTCACGGGCGTGCAGGCACGGGCGCAACGCCTTCAGTTGCTCGCGGCGATCGCGGCCTTTGAGCAGCGCTCTTTCCGCCTCGCGATCGGGATAACCCATCTCGATGCGCATGAGGAACCGGTCCAGCTGCGATTCCGGCAGCGCAAAGGTGCCGATTAGTTGGCTGGGATTCTGCGTGGCGATGACAAAAAACGGATCGGGCAGCTTAAAGGTCTCACCATCACTGGTAATCTGTTGTTCTTCCATTGCCTCCAATAGTGCGCTTTGCGCCTTCGGGGTCGCGCGGTTGATTTCGTCTGCCAGTACCACCTGCGCAAACACAGGTCCGGGGTGAAACCGAAACTCCTGCGTCTCCGGTTGATAGATAGACACCCCGATAATGTCCGCCGGCAGCAAATCACTGGTGAACTGGATGCGCTTGAATTGAAGCCCAAGCGAAGCCGCCAGCCCGTGGGCCAGGGTCGTCTTGCCCATACCAGGCAAGTCCTCGATTAACAGGTGTCCACGAGCCAGTAGACACGCCAGCGCGAGACGCAGTTGGGTTTGCTTGCCCACGACCACTTGATCCAACTGCGCAAGCAGCGTGTCCACGTTCGCCCGCTTTTGCGGGGAGGTGACTTCTGGCAGTGAGGGCATATCAGTAACGGAAAAATCCCTGTGGTCTAAGACAGCCGTGTTGTCCCAATTCGGGTCCCGCGGATTCGACCCAATCCGGTTGTAAGGCGAGCCTGTTTTAGCGCCTCACCAATCCTTTAAGACCAATCAATCCAGAGGGGGTTTCAACCGCCGCGTCCATTATTCAAAAGAGTAGACCATTTACAGAGCGCTTGGAAAGCGCGGACCCTGCCCTGCTGAGGCCGCATCACCCGCATTGCCACCGCTGCCAGCTGAGGTTGGTTCCCATTCCCCTGCCCGGATGGCGAATGGGCCTGTCCGCGTGCTTTTCTAACGGGTCCAATTCGATTACATTGGGTCATTGGTCAGATTAAGCGGGTCGATTTCCAGATCGTGAACGTCAAAGACATAAAAAACGCCTACAAACGTTATGCTCGCGTCTATGATATTCTGTTTGGCGTGGTTCTGCGTCCCGGACGCAAGCAGACTGCCCGGGCCCTGGAGATCCAGCCCGGCGGCCGCATCCTGGAGGTCGGCGTCGGTACGGGTTTATCGCTTGCCCATTATCCCGCGGATGCCAAAGTGACCGGTATTGACATTTCGCGGGAAATGCTTCTTAAGGCCAGGCAGCGTGTGGCGCGGGAGGGCCTTGGGCAGGTGGAGGTGCTGCTTGAGATGGATGCCGAAAACATGCGCTTTGCCAGTGCCAGCTTTGATAGGGTGGTTGCGATGTACGTTGTGTCCGTCGTCCCGAATCCCGCGCGGCTCATCACTGAAATGCGACGGGTGTGTAGGCCCGCTGGAGAGATCTTTATCGTCAATCACTTCCGCTCGCGCAATCCTGTTCTTCGATTCACAGAGCAACTGCTCTCACCGCTGTCACGGCTGGCGGGGTTTCGCACGGATCTCGATCTCGAGCACTTCCTGCGCGTCACGGGGCTTGAAGTCATAGAGGTTCGAAGGACAAACCTTTTCGGCTACTGGAGGCTTTTGCGCTGCCGGAACGCCTCTAAGCCAACACCATTGGCGACGCCCGCAGCCGAATCGTGCGCGGAGACCTCGCCGGTTTGAGCCTTGACGCTGCATCGTGACCGGATCGGCCGCGTCGAAGCGGACCCGCGCTGGATGTCAAACCCAGTCAGCGTCTTTCATGGCAGCAGCGGCAACACGATATCAATGGTCCGATAGAGTTTGAGGATGTTGCCGCAGTTGGTGCCTAGGTCGCCGAGTTGGCGGCGCGAGACAGAGCGGACGTAGACAGCGCTCTTGCCGCCCGCTAGCGCTTGCACCCGGATTGAGATATCGCTCTTCTGGCGCAGGATCGGTGTTGTGGCCACGGCCTGGATCCGCCGGCTCGCCCGGTTCTGTGCCGTCACTTCCCAGCGCAGGCCCTTAACGGCCTCCAATGTGGCGTTGAACAGGCGCCCCGGCGGCATCTCGTAGGTGGGCGGCTGAAGCTCGAGAAACGGCGAATCGGGGCGGCTCTCCGCCTGATGGTCGGTGAGATAAGTCCAGGTCCGGGTGGCGAAGCCGGGTGGACCGGTGAGCGGTACGCTGTTGAGAAAAATTGCCGCGCCCATCAGCAGTACCGCAACCAGGACCAAAAACAGCATAAACTCCAGGACAATGGACAGGCGTTTCATTGGCGTTTGCCGCAGTTGAAGGTCAGCCCCGCAAGCTTGGGCCGTCGACCTGGCGGCCAAGTCCTCCCAAGGGTGGCTCCTTCGGGCCGGCGAAGAAAGCCACTGGCCTTGCCAATTTTCACAACGGCACCCTCCTTCGGGCGCTTGCTCGTCAGCGGGGGGGCGTGAGGACGCCGCCCGCCCTCAGCGGTTCGGATAAGGGCGATGTGCCTCATTGGAATCGCATTACGTTTTTGACTCCGAGACCGGATGTGGCCTGTTCCGCGGTTCCTGTCACTGAGGGTCTCTCCGGGGTCGGGCGGTACCACAGGACGAGCGCCACGATCATGATGGCGAAGGCGATGACCACCGCGATCAGGAGAAAAAAGTCTTTCGCCGTCCGTTCGCTGTAGACCTTGGTCAATTCGGATTTGAGCATGCGATGGTGCAACACCTCCGTGGGTTCCGGTTGGCGGCGCTCCCCCTGCCGGCGTTCGGGTTGGCGCCGGGCTGTTTGGCCGCCTTGATTGCCGAACTGGCCGTTATCGCGTTTATCGGCGAGGCGCTCATCTTCTCGCAGCCGGGCGAGCAGCAGTTTCTCGCGGTCTTCTTCGGTCACAATGTTGCGCAAGACCCCCGGCACGAGCTCCGGGTATTCCGTAACCTGCCTCCAGTGCTTTCCATCCTCACTCAGCTCATCGGTCTCCTCGATGCGTCCGATCAAGAGGTAACGCGAAATCGTATCGCTTGGAAAAGGTCCCTGGACTTCGTTGTCACCGCGGATGTACCACAGTCGTTTGTCGTTATTTTTTCCGTTCATGTGAATAATTAAAGCATAAAAGGAGAGATGCAGTCAGGTCTAAATAAAAAGCAAGGCCTCGGCAAAATCAACCCCGAGCCAGACCGAGCTTTGGCCTTGAACAATAGCCATGGGCCGAAGCGCTATTACCAACTCCGGTGTGCGGCGCGGTCATGCCTGAATTCTGCTCGACACCTGCATGCGCAGCAACCCTGCCGCCAGCAACAGATAGCCCGGAACAAAGAGCCCCCACCAGAAGGCGCCCGGTCGATAGCGGTAAAACGCCTCTTCACCGGCGGCGAGCAGCGGCCAGGCGGGCTGCAGGAACGCGGCGAGCGCAAGCAGGGCGCCAGCCACAATTAGCGTAGCGCTCTCCCATGTCCAGCGATAGCGGCGAGCGGAGGCAAGCACCCAACCGCCCCATAGGGTGAACAACACTGAAATGAAAACGGGCGCAATCCAGGGTCCGAGCCAGGGCCAGGGGATGAGAAAGAGGATATCCCATTCCAGCCACGACACTGGCCATCCCACAATGAGCTTAAGCCACAGATAATAGAACATATCCCATAAGCCGAAGACATAAACAAAGCCCGCGAAGACCCGCGCCAAGCCCTGCTCCGCCAGGCGGGCGACGCTCAGGATCATGATCAGTGTGGCGAGCTCCCGCGCCAGCTCGATCGGCAGGTGGTAGCGGGAGAGCACGCGCAGAGGAAAAATGACCAGCGGATCCTCCGGGTAATAGAGGCTACGCAAGTAGACGACGACCGCCGCTTCCAGATATGCCATGGAAATGGCGAATAAAGAAAGCCACAGCAGGCGTTCTCTCGGCCCCTTCATCCTTGCTCCGTTTTGTCTTCACTCCAGGTCAGTTGCTTGTAATCGAAGCCGGCCTCCAAGGTCGGTTTGACGACTCGAAAATAGGGGGACAGATCAAAGTCACGCGGCGTAAACAGACTGTGGTGCCGGATATGCAGTATCTCCCGCTCGGTATAGGTGCCGGTCGCGTAAGAGCGTGTCTTCTGCAGGCGGATGTGAGGCAGGATCGGGTACTGCACCGACTGGAAGGCCTGTGCGAGCAATGTGGAGCAGATCGCGCGTGTCGGATCACCACCGCCGAAGGCCAGCAGCCGTCGCCGCCAGCGAACCGGCACCGGCGGTGCTGGCAGCAAATAGCGCGCCAGGTCGATAATGTTCTGCAGGTCATACTCCATGCCAATGGCGCCAATAACAAAGTCCATAATCTTGCGCCGGTCCTCGTTGCTCAATCCGACCGGGCGGCAGATGCGCGTATTGTAGTCGGCGTATTTCGACAACGGCACGGGGATCACCCCCTCGACCAGATCGGCCTCGATCAGGGTCTTCGCATCCGGCTCGTCTTTGGATTGTTCCATGGCGTCGCCGACATAAAACGCGGCATGCGACCACGTGGATTGCGTAAGGTATTTAATGGCGACGCTGATGCGTTGATTACCATCGATCAGCAACACATCGCCGGGCCGCAGCATCGCCTGCAGGATCTGCGGATCAGTCACGGAGTATGGTTCATAGTTGCGTGACGGCCGTTCGAGGTAACGGGCCAAGGCCCTGCCGATCCTGGTCGCGAGCCAGCTCACGACGGCCTGTCCCGGTAGCGAAAGGCTTGAGTGAAAAGCCCCTCCGTCAACCCGGACTCCAAACTCGCATGCCGCCCTCCCTGCGCGCCGTATGACATCGCCGGTGTCTGCGTGACTAACGGAAGATCACGCCGATCCCGAAATGGATGCGCGGTTCCGCGGCCTGACCCTGCTCGCTTTTCGGCCATAGATGCAGCTGCGCGACGGTGAGCACCGGATAGGTGTAGCTGGCTTCACCGATGCGTCCTTCCTGTGCCCGGTCAATAACACCGACCACCGTGATCAACCGGCCCTGCGCGTAATCCGCCGTTTCCAGATAGCCCGGTTGCTCGAGAAGAAAGCGCCCGAGTGGTTCACGACCCAGATCCGGTTTGTGATCACTGTTGGCAGGGTACGCAAGTACCTCGATTTCGGTATGGTCTTTCAGGTTCTTGCTGTTGAGAACCATACCCGTCCACAACACCCGGTGGTTGCGCACGGCGGCCGCGTCCTTGACCGCTGTCGCCGGCGTGATGCGCACGTCGACTCCGCGCGTGTCAAAACGCGGAGCCGTCGCACAGCCGTTAAGCGCGCCCGCTGCGATCAACAGCAGCAGGCTCAGCGAGACTAGGACAGAGGCACCTTGCCGCATTGTTAATCAATACCGATAGTAGGGTGGATAGGGATAATAGTAGGGGTAGGGGTAGCCCCAGGGATACCGCGGGTAATAAGGCCAGAAGGGGTCGTAATAATAAACATCCCGCGGCTCCGGCTCGGGCTCCCACAGATGCAGGATCTCAGCCTTCACCAGGGGGTAAAGGTAAGGATGGTCCCCGATTGTACGGACCTCGGAACCGTCCACAGTGCCGCTTACTGTGATTTCCCTTTTTTCCTTATAGACCGCGGGATCGAGAAACCCCTGGCCGCGCGCCAGAAAGCGGCCGCTGGTGCGATCGCTCCGCTCGGGGCGTCCCGAACGCCGCAGTGGCCGCGCCAGGACTTCCATGACGGTCTCGGTTTTGCGGTTCTCGACACGCACGATCTCACCTCCCCAGCGCACCGGTCGCCCCAGGTGGGCCTTGATATTGGTCTGCACCTGCGCAACACCGGGGTCCGCCGGCGCCGGCCGGCGTATGCTCTCCGGTACGCCTGTCGCACAGCCGGCGCCCAGGATAAGCAGCAGTGTGAGAAAAGCCATACGTTTCATCTGACAGAGCCCAGCCTTCTGCTGTGGTTCGTTCGCCCTTGCAATGAAGTCTTAGACCGCAAAGCCCGCTTTTTGTTGAATCAACAGCAGGCCCTTGCCGTGATCTCCACGCTTTGCAGCCTTTCAGCGTGATCACAAGGGCACCGGTGTTCATACGCTTGAGCGCGCGGCGCCCGCAGATCCTCGCTCGATCAAGCAGAAATGTTAATACAACCCCCCTTGGCACGCCATGACATGGATCAGTTTCCGCGCGCCTCTCGCTCTCGCAGCCCCGTCGCGCAATGTGACGGGGCCGCTAGAAGGTCGCATCATTGATGCTTGAATCCATAGACTCCTGCGCTGTACCGCCCGATCCCATCCCCGCAACAGGCAATGGCGCGGGTATGAGCAATGCTAGCGTGTCGCCCCTGGCTTTATCTGTGGGTGTCGCTCGTACAGCGGGCTCATGATATCCGTTAGCATATAAGCCAGTATATGGCCTATGCCTTCACGGTAGGCCTCATATTCCTGTTCCGAACAGTGTGCCTTGACTTTCTCCAGCGTCGCCTCCAGCTTCTCGCTGCACTCGATCATGACCATACTGATTTCTTCAGCAATATCTTCGTTATCAATCATCTGCTTATCTCCCTGCTCGGTAGCGTTGCACCAACGCCGCCCTGTTTGCGCGAGGTATATTCGAATTCGCTTGAAGATATCACCGCGCCGGGCGCGGCAGTCCGATTATACCCAGCCGGTGGGCCGGACGGGCCCTGGCCGGGAGAGCCTGCAAAGGGGTCTTGCCGCAAGACCGCGCCTTTGACACTATTTCCCTTCGGTATTGTTGCGGCGATTGCCATGGTACTCCACATCGATATGGACGCTTTCTATGCCGCGATCGAGCAGCGTGACCGGCCGGAACTGCGGGGAAGACCGGTGGTCGTCGGCGGTACCCCGGAAGGGCGCGGGGTGGTGGCGGCGGCCAGCTATGCCGCGCGCCGGTATGGCATCCACAGCGCCATGCCCGCCGCCCAGGCAAAACGGCTGTGTCCCCAGACCGCCTTTCTTCCCGGCCGGCACGGTGATTATGCTCGGGTCTCGCGCCAGATCCGCGCCATCTTCCAGCGCTACACGCCGCTCGTGGAGCCCTTGTCCCTGGACGAGGCCTTCCTTGATGTGACCGACAGCAAGCAACTCTTCGGGCCGGCCGCGGACATCGGTCAACGCATAAAAAGGGACATCAAGGACGAGTTGCAGTTGACCGCCTCGGTGGGCGTGGCCGCCAACAAGTTCGTCGCCAAGGTCGCGAGCGATCTCGATAAACCCGACGGCTTCGTCGTGGTCGCGCCCGGTGGCGAGCAGGCCTTCCTCGATCCGCTGCCGGTCGGCCGCTTGTGGGGCGTGGGCCGGGTGGCCAACCGCAGGCTGCAGCGCCTGGGGATCGAGACCATCGCCCAGCTCCGCGCGCGGCCGCGTGAGGTCCTCTGCGAGCTGTTCGGCCAAGGGGGCGAGCACCTCTGGCAGCTGGCTCACGGGATCGATCCTCGCCCCGTCGTGCCCGACCACCAGGCAAAATCGATCTCCCACGAAACCACGTTTGAAACGGACATTGCCGATCCGGAAGTGCTCGAGGCCTGGCTGATGGAGCTCACCGAACAGGTGGCCCGCCGCCTGCGGCGCCAGCGCCTGCGCGGCCGCACCGTACAGCTGAAGCTCCGCTTCGCCGATTTCAAGACCATCACCCGGGCGCGCACCCTGGCGCAGGCGACCGACATCACCCAAGAACTGTGGGAGGCGGCCAGCGGGTTATTGCTGAAACATCTGCCGGCACGGCACGCGGGCTTGCGGTTGCTCGGCATGGGTGTAAGTGGATTTGATCGCGGGTCGCTCCAGCAGGGAGAGCTCTTTGAAGAAGCGGATCGTGAGCGGCACGGTCAACTCGATGCCGTCAGTGATGCCATCAATGAGCGCTTCGGGGTGTCGTCGTTGCGGCGCGCCACGGACCTGAAGCGCCGCCGTTAGCCTCTGGTCGCGCACGCAGAAATTCCTAGAACCTATCTCAGAATACCTTCCGCCCCCTGGCGCTGTCGAATAAACACAGAGGTCGCAGAGTAAGCAAAAACGCTTTGTATTTTGAAGTATTCTCTGCGTCCTCTGCGCCTTGGCGTGCTTTGCGTTGCTTCCAGGGCGTGAAGGGTCGCTGAGTGTTTGATTTTCAGACAGGTTATAACTTAGCCTGCTGAACAGGCACCCCCGAGCCGTCTATTATTACATCAACGCGCTGCAACCCTGGCAGGTAAACAATGTTTGGTCTTTGGAGGGGTCTAAAATGGTTCGCGATTACAATAGGCGTTGTTTCCTTTTTATTGCTCCTTATCAATCTATTTGACGAATCACTCCTGCCCGAGGCGGCGGCCTTTGGGGATTTCTCCCGCGAGCAAGTGACTCAGGAAGACAACGCCTACTTTACCATGATCGGTTTGTATGCCCGGAGTGACGCCGACCCGCATCAGCGTGGCGTGGAGATTGTGAATACCATCAACGCGCGGCTGGCATCAAGCGAGGCAATCAACATCGAGGAGACGCACCCCGACACCCTCATTGGGGCCGATCGTCTGTACTTCAAAGGCGATGGCTGGCCTTTTTGCAATGGCGAGGCAAAGCGATGCCTGCCGCTCTATCGCCAAAAACGAAAGGCGATCCATCGCGCCGTCACGGAGAACCAAATCCTATTGTCTCGGTACGCTAAGCTCTACCGCTATGCACACTTCAAGGAGACGATACGGGACACGCTGGTATCGATTTATCCTAACTATGCAAATAGCGCCTATTACACTGTATTGGCCAAGACCGGCCTGCAGGCGGCGCAGGGACGGACCGGGCTGGCGGTCATTGCGCTCGAGCAGGACACCGTTTTCTGGCGCCGTGTCCTGAGAGACGGCCGGCAGCTCGTTAGCAAGATGGTTGCGCTCGCGCGGGTGAAAAGAAACATGGAGTTGTTGTCGGAAATCGTCGCGACCCAACAACTCGATGCGACGGCGCAGTCGGCCGTCGAAAGAATGCTCGCACCGTTGACACTTAAGGAGCGCAATTTGCGTGATGCCATACGTACAGAGTATGCCATCAGCGCGGATTTGCTGAAAAATCCCTTTACACGGTACTCGCAATATGTCGCCGAGGAGGATCGGCCGGCGTGGGGTGCTGTTTTGTTTATAAAAATCTCTTCGTTCTTTTATCAGCGCAACGCCACAATCAATATGACCTACCGCCAACACCGGAAGCTCGCGGACCTGGCGGGCCTGCCGGCGCGGGAGTTTGTGCCGCGCTTGCGCGAGTTGCAGGCACAGGACGAAGCACGGCTTGCCGCCCCTTATCGCTGGGATTACGTGTACAACCCGGCAGGGAAAGTCCTGTTTGCGATGGGCGCGCCTACGGCTGTCATCTATGGGCACTATATGGGACGCGCGCACAATCTCGACGGGCTGATGCGGCTGGTTGCCGTGCAGTTGACCATGAAGCAACAACGTATCGCTGACCACGCCGTTAAGGGGTTTCTGGAGAAGCTCGACGACAGCTATCGCGATCCCTATACGGGGGCGCCCTTGCGCTGGGATCCGGATAAACGTGCCCTGTATTTTGAGGGCATGTGGCACAAAGGCGGCGGCGACGCGCTGTTCGGCGAGCGCATCGAGGTCTATCTTTAATGTCGATTCACCGATTGGTCGGTCGCGGCGATTTAGCCTGAGCCTTCACAGGCGAGACGCAGCGCCCGCGCCACGCTCTCGTAATGAATATCCACAATGTCGTGTACGTCGGGCGCGTAGCCGCCGCCCATCACCACGGCCACCGGCAGGCCGTGTTCCTGACAACAGTCGTAGACCAGCTCGTCGCGGGCGGCAAGTCCTTGCTTGCTCACGCGTAGCCGCCCCAGGCGGTCGCCCTCGAAGAGATCGGCGCCGGCGATATAAATCATGTGGTCCGCTCGCGCCCGGACCACGGCCTGCCGCAGGCCCCGCTCCAGCGCGTCAAGATAGGCCTGGTCCGTGGCGCCGTCGGGCAGCGCCACATCGAGGTCGCCGGGCTCCTTGCGACCGGGGAAATTGCCGGCCCCGTGGATGGAAAAGGTGAAGCTGGCGGGCTCGTCGCGCAGGATGCTGGCGGTGCCATTGCCCTGGTGCACGTCGCAATCGACGATCAGCGTGCGCCGGGCGAGCCGGTCGCGCTGCGTCGCGCGCGCGGCGATCGCGCTGTCGTTGAACACGCAAAAACCCTGGGCCTGGTCGCGCAGGGCATAATGCGTGCCGCCGGCGCGGCAGGCGGCGATGGTGGCGCCGCTCGAGCGGCGCGACCGTTCCACCAGTTCCCGGGACCAGGGAGACCCGAGCACGCGCTGCTCGCGAGCACTGAGCCCGCCGTTGATGACGCGCTGTAAATAGCCGGGATCGTGCGCGAGCAGGATGTCGGCATCGCTCGCGGCCTGAGGTTCCAGCAACTGAAACCGACCGTCGTTGTGGGCCTTGATCCGTTCCCGCAAGAGCCGGTACTTTTGCGTCGGAAAGCGATGCCCCGGCGGCAGCGGCTGCGCGAAATGATCACAATAAAAGACCTTCATTCAGCTTGGCCTTCCGCCCCCGCCAGTGGCCCTGCGCCTGGCGGGGCTATTGTTCAAGACAGGATCAGTATAATCGCGTTCCATGTCCGCCCGTATCGACGAACTCAGCCCCCGTCACGCCGGCCGCCGGGACTGGGCCAATGTGCGTGCGCTGCTGCCTTATTTGTGGGAGTACCGCGGGCGCGTGCTGTTCGCCCTGGCCTGCCTGATACTGGCCAAGGTCGCCAACGTTGGCGTGCCGATTGTGCTCAAGGAGCTCGTCGACCACCTCGATGCCGATGTCGCCACCGCCATGGCCATGCCGGTGGCGCTGCTGCTGGCCTACGGTGCCTTGAAGATCGCGAGCTCCCTGTTCAACGAGCTGCGCGACGCCCTGTTCACCCGGGTACGATACCGGGCCATGCGGCGGCTGACCATCCGCACGCTCGAGCACCTGCACAATCTCGCGTTGCGCTTCCACCTGGAGCGCAAGATCGGGGCCATTAGCCGCGATCTGCAGCGCGGGTCGGCCAGCCTCAGCACCCTGCTGAATTACATGGTGTTCAACCTGCTGCCGGTGGCCGTGGAGTTCAGCCTGGTCGCGGCCGTGCTGCTCACTCGCTATGACGTCGTGTTCGCGGTGGTAATCTTCGCCAGTGTCGCGGCCTATGTGGGCTTTACCTTCGCCGTGACCAACTGGCGCATGGAGTACCGTCACGCCATGAACCGGCTCGAATCCAAGGCCAATAACGAGGCGATCGACAGCCTGGTGAACTATGAGACCGTGAAGTATTTCGGCAATGAGGCGCTGGAGTCGCGGCGTTGCGACGAGACCCTGCAGCGCTGGGAGGACAGCGCGGTGCTCAGCCGCACGTCCATGGGACTGCTCAATTTCGGCCAGGGCGCCATTATTGCCGCCGCCGTCACGGTGGTAATGTTCTTCGCCGTCGCCCGGGTGCTTGGCGGTACCATGACCCTGGGCGACCTGGTGCTGGTCAATGCCTTTCTGCTGCAGCTGTTCATCCCGCTTGGGTTCCTCGGCGTTGTCTACCGCCAGATCAAATACGCCTTCGCCGACATGGATCTGCTGGTCAGGCTGCTCAAGGAAAAGGCCGAGATCCGGGACAGACCGGGCGCGCCGGCGCTCGTGGTCAATCAGGGTGAGGTGCGCTTCGAGCGCGTCGGTTTCGCTTACCAGCGCGAGCGACAGATCCTGCACGATGTCGGCTTTACCATTGATCCGGGCCGCAAGCTCGCCGTCGTCGGCGCCAGCGGCGCCGGCAAGTCCACGCTGGCGCGTTTGTTATTCCGCTTCTACGATGTGGATCGCGGCCGCATCCTGATCGATGGCCAGGATATCCGTGATGTGACCCAGGCCAGCCTGCGGCGAGCGATCGGCATCGTGCCGCAGGACACGGTGCTGTTCAATGACACGATTTACTACAATCTCGCCTACGGCTGTCCCGACGCCGGCCGCGATGAGGTAATCGCCGCCGCCCGCCTTGCCCACATTCACGATTTCATCACCTCGCTGCCGCAGGGCTACGACACACTCGTCGGGGAACGCGGGCTGAAACTATCCGGCGGCGAGAAACAGCGCGTGGCCATCGCACGCACCATCCTGAAAGGTCCCAAGATCCTGATCTTCGACGAGGCCACGTCCGCGCTCGACAGCAAGGCCGAGCGCGCCATCCTGACGGCGCTGCGCGAGGCGGCGACGGAGCACACCACGCTGGTCATCGCCCACCGGCTTTCCACCATCGTGGATGCCGACCAGATCCTGGTCATGGATCACGGCCGCATCGTTGAGCGCGGGAGCCACCGCCAATTGCTCGCCAACCGGCATGTCTACGCCCAGCTCTGGGCGCTGCAGCAAAAGGAGGCGCACGAAGAGTTGTCGGAGTTGGAACCGGCAGCGTCATCCCCTGCTTGATCCCGGCGCGTGGCGGCCACGTTCCAACATGCCGGCCGTGTGCCGAAGGCGCTACCACTGCGTAAATCGGACCTTCGGTAAATCCTTCAAACACCCGGCGGCCGGAGATTTTTCAGGCGATGCCAGGAACGTGCGCACCACATCGGGCGCGCAGTCGTCGCTGTCCACCACACCGTGACCCACCGCCGGAAACGAAACATGATGACTTTTGGTCAGATGGGAGGCCGCTTGCTTGGCCCACTCGGCCGGGGTGATTGGATCGAACTCACCCGAGAGCAGCAGCGTGGGGATGGCGGAGCGCACGGGCGCGCGGAAGGCGCGCGACGCATGATGTCGGGTCCAGAATTGACAGATATCGCTCGCCCAGTCGTGTCTTACATAGCGCGCGACGAGCGGATACTTGTTCGCTTCGGCCAGGTACGCCGCACGGTCGAACCTGGAGCTGTCATGACACTCGACGGCGTAGTACACCGCATCATTCAAGGACTCATCGAGGACCATGTTGGCGTAATACTCGATCAGCGGCTTGATCGCTGCGTATCTGCCCTCGGACGCGGAGTAAATATAGAAAGGCAGCGATTCGATAAGCTGCCGGTCATAAAGCCCGAAAAAAACCGCGTACAGAAACCGGTGACTGTTAATGACGACCTTCAGCGGCTTGTCGTCGTACCAACTGGTGACTTCCAGGCGCGCCGGTTCGCGCCGCAATCTCGCGAGCGTGCGCGTAAAGCTGGCGCGCAGGTCGGGCATCAGACCGGAGCAGTCCTTGTCCAGCCGGCATTGCCGGAACAATCGCTCAAGTGCGTTGTTGACCAGAGCCGGCCACTTCAAGATCGCATCGACGCTCGGCGGGTAGACCGAGTCCAGCACGACGCTGCGTACCGTTTCCGGATAGCGGCGCATCACTTCCATCGTGACCCGTGAGCCGTAGGATATCCCGTAGAGATTCCATTGTGCGTGGCCCAGCGCGGCCATGAGATCATGGGCGTCCCTGGCGTTGTTGTCGGTGGAGTACATCACCAGTTGCCCGCCTTCAGCCGAGAGCCGGCGGTGACAACGGCGGGCGGCGGCCATCGCCTTTGCGTACTCCTGTTCCAGGGTCAGGTTCTGCGCAAGCGCGCGCCTGGCGGTGTCAATGAGCTCGGGACACGAGGCCTTAGGCTCGCTCAGGCCGGTGCCGCGCTGATCGTAGAGTACGAGATCATGGGGCCAGTCGTTACGCTCGATCCATTGCAGCCAGAAATCGATGTTTTCCTTTTCCAGCCACGATGAGCCGCCCGGCCCGCCGGCGATGTACAACACCGGATCATCGTCATAAACGAACAGCCGGTTGCGAACCACGACCACCGGCAGCCGAACCGCCCCGCGTTTCTTGTCCGGGGGCGGATAGAAATAGGCGCAATGCATCGTCCTGAGCAGGGGCACCTCGAACCAGCACGGCACCCATGTCAACGCCGTGCCATTGGTCAGTACGACGTTCCCGGGCGGTTCAGTCAGCCACCTCCAGCCGGAGACGCCGGCGCCGACCGTCACGATGACAAGACCGAACAGGACGATGGTCTTCCTCAGGTACGGGACCGGCGAGTGTATGATCATTCAGTTTCCTGATGCGCGATAGAAGAGACGACAACCTGTCTCAAAATCAAACGCGCAGCAACCCTTGACGCCCTGGACGCAGCGTAAAGGACGCCAAGGCGCGGAGGACGCAGAGAATACGCCAAAATATAAGGCGTTTTTGCCTTCTCCGCGCACGGTGCGTCTCCGCGACCTCTGCGTTGGTTCCACAGCGCCAGCGGGTGGAAGGTATCTTGAGATAGGCTCTAGATAACGCGCAACAGGAGCAATAGCAACTATTATTTTGTTTGCGTTGGGGCGTTGTTGTGCGGTGAGGTGGTGGCCGCTTCGGCACGCGCCCTCGAGTCCCGGAAATCCGGGCGCACCGCGGGGGACGGGTGGTAAGACCAAGTGAGCGCCGGCTACCGCCCGGTCGGGGATTTGCCGCAGCGACCATTACCCGCGCATGGAGTGTCACGGTTACTATCCCGCCGCGTCCATGGGCAGTCGACGAACCGCTCAACGTGGTCACGCTCCGCGTGGCGCAAAACACACCACCTTGGTGGCGAGGCTTCCGGCCTTTCGCCTGCTAACGCAGGTCGGGCGTTACAATGGTACGACGTTTGTCGCGTGCAAGCCTTTGGGGCCCGGCTGATATTCAAAATTGACAGACTGGCCTTCGGTCAGGGTTTTGAACCCATCGCCTTGAATCACAGAATAATGAACAAATACGTCGTCACCACCGTCCTGTTGGGCGATAAAGCCAAAACCCTTGGCGTCGTTGAACCACTTCACAGTACCCTGTAGCATACAAAACCTCGATTTCCTGTTGAACTATCCGTGCTCACAGATCAGAAAAGCGCATTGTACGGACATACCGGCAACGGAACCCCGAACAAACAGCATTTGACACTGTAGCAGTGATTAAAAGTGTAGACGGTGAATTAGCCATATACAAAGCGCCCGCACCACGCGGGGGTGGGATCAGAGGGCGCCTTAAGGCCCGAAATTATGGCAAGTGAGTACTTACTTATAATGGGGCGCCGGGGGGAAAGTCGGGGGTCGGTGGTACTGGCGCAGCCGGGCTGCCGCTGTCTCTCTCCGAACCCTTCTATCGGTTCGGTACCCGGGCGTTGTGCGGTGCGACAACGCCGAGCGGGCACGGCGGACCGTCATGTCTTGCCCGCCACCAGGGCCTGGGCCCAGTCAAGCACGGGCTGCAAACGCCCGCCCAGGCTTGCACGCGCCGCGGGGTAGCGCAGCCAACGGAATTCGTGGTGTTCGGGATGGCCCAGCTCGGGGTTGACCGGCAGCGCGACCTCGCCCTGTTGGCTTTCCGCCAGATAGTAACGTGCGGTCTTGCCGCGGCCGTACGGCGGTGCTTCCCGGTACACCTCCCCCCAATGAAAGACGAGATCCTCCAGGGTGGTTTCTTCTTTTACCTCCCGCTTGGCCGCCTGCAGGGGATGTTCACCCCTTTCCACTTCGCCCTTGGGGAAGTCCCAGTAATTGTAGGCCCGCAGCAGCAAATAGTGGGGTGTGCCGCCGAGCATGCGCGTGACGACAATTCCGGCCGACAGACGCGGCTGTCGCTTCGTGTGATCGCCCACGGCGACAGTGTCAACGAGTGTCAGGGAAACATCGGGTTCGATTCGCGTGCCCGCCTTAAGGCGCGTGTACCATGTGCTTTTGTTTGCGGCCCTAAAGGAGTTGTTCGAGCGTGCTGTGCCGGATCAGGCCAGCGTCTCGCGATACACGCGCCGTAACGAGACAACCGTGTGCTCATCGTAGTCCTCGAACAGCAAGCCCATACCGTCGGCGGTCGATCGCGCCACGACCGCAGACATTCGGTATTGGTTCCTTTGCTCGCCGGCGCCCAGGCGAAAACTGAGACTGATCTGCGTCTTGAGTGGTGGCGCCTTCACGCGGGTTTCGACAAACATGCCGCTAAAGCTGATATCCTGGATGGTACCGAAAAACGGAGTGCCATCACTGGGATAGAGAATGGCTTTGAGCGCAATCGGCCTGCGCGCGCTCTTGCGCTGCTCTTTGCGGTTGACCGCTTCCATGTGACACCTCCTTCAGAGATACGTCCTGGCATCATTTCCCAAACACCTGAATGTGTTTGAGAAATGGAGCGAGGCGCGGCCACACGCGCCGCGCCGAAGCAATCTGGATAGGTTCCTGGATGGACTTACCCAGAAGTTACTTTAATTATATCCGGCAAGTTCGCCGCTTGTCACTGATTGGCACTGCTGTGCGACCGCCTGCCGGCGGGAATGCCGCGTAGGGTCGCGGTATCGCGTTAGGCTGCCTGCAAATGCGGCATGGAATTTTCGCTATGGGCAATTACCGCGGTTTTGCTCGCTCCAGCGTCTGGCAAGCCGCCGACAGCGCCGACTGTAATCGGCGCCACGCATGCTGCTCGCCGAGGGGATAGCGCTGGTTGATCTCTATCTCAATGCCGGCATAACGTTTATCCGGAAATAGTCTGCGCAAATAAGGCGTAAATCCGTCCGCTGTTCCCCGATAAGGGTAGTTGCGGCGCACGCGCAGCTCGGGATGGTCGGATTGCAGGGCGCGCTGTAACTGCTGGCAGACTTGCCGCTCCGCCGTTCTTGCCGGGTCGTAGAGCAAGCCGACGTCGGCGTTGCGCACGCGCCCGTCGATGGCCGGTGTGAAGCTGTGCACCGAAAGGTGCAGCACCGCCCCGCCGGAGGCGACGCGGCGGGCGATCGTGGTTTCCACCTCATCGCGATAGGGAAGGTAATAACGGGCCAGGATTTGTTGCCGCTGTTCCGGGGCGAGCGTGCGCGTGACTTCCGAGAATACAGCGCGATGGCCGGTGGAGCGGTTCAGATCCACCAACAGCCGGGACACGGCGGCGAAGAACAAAGGCGCATCGAGCGCACGGGCCAGACGCCGTGCGAGCACCAGCGAGCCCGCATCGTAGCCACGGTGGCTATCGAGCAATTGTCTGTGGTGACGGAAGATCTCCGCATAGGCGCTCGGTATCCGGTTGCCGCCGTGCTCACAAGCAATAATGATATTCCACGTCTCAGGCAATGAACATCTTCCCGGCGCTCAGGCACTCGCAAAGATCGCCATAGACATGCCTGATCGCGTTTGCATCGGCGTCTTTACCCAAGGCCTTCAGGATGCGCCGCGCCAGCGGGCCGTGCTGGATAAGGACGGCCCAGGCCTGTCCCCAGACAGCCCCGCTCTCCTTGTTGTTCGCGGACAAGGCCTCGATCAGGTGCTGCCAAAGCTCCCCCGCCAGACAGCCGCCGCGCTCCGGGAAACCGAAGGCGTCGAGATAGCGCCGGTCCCGGATGATGGCGCGGTCGGCTTGGGCCATGGTTTGCAGGAAAATATCGTACAACGGGTCGATGTCCCAGGCCTGCTGATGGGCGAGGTCGCACCAGGCCTGATCGGCATGGGCCCTCACCGTTTCGACCACGGCGGCGCCGACCGCCAGATCCGCCAACGGGCATTCCTGCGTGTCGAGCACGCGGATTTCGATGGCGTTGCGATCGAAGCGGGCGATGGCGCCGCGCGCGTTCACCCACTCGTAGTGCAGAATGCCGTCCGGGTCGTGCACGGCGAGATCCCGGTAAATCCGCTCCAAGATCACCTGCTCATAGTCGTGGCGGGTAAACACCGGTTCGGGGATCACCTTGCCGCTGACCGATGGAATTCGGGCTGCATTCTTGCGATAGGTGTCGAGGCGGTTGTCCATGAGGCCGGTGATCTGTGATTCCACGATCGGTGAGCTCGCGGCCAGCGCCGGCAGCACCGGTAGGAGCAAACGGATGGCCGCGTGCAGGCGTGCAAACTCCCGGTCGTCGGCGAACGGTAGATTAATATGCATGCTTTGCAGGTTCGCCCAACCGTGACCCTGACAGCTGAAAATCCTGTCAAAGGTCTCATAGATTGCGCTGTTCTCATGCGGCCACAGATGCGTTTCGCGATACGGATCCATCCACGGATGCATTGCGGAGGGCATCAGCCGGCCGTTGAGCGGCAGCAGCAGTTCGTGGATGCGGGCGATATCGTGCTGGAAAGCCCCCGGCAGACCGTTGAGCGATGGTGCAGGGCCATTGGTCTTGAGCTCGATGACATGCAGCGCGAGCTCGTTCGACCAGGCGAGCCGGCCGGTCTCCACTTCAGCCACATACTCGCCCGCGATCTCGCGCAATACCTGGTCCGTCACCGGTAAGACGGACAGGTTCTCTGCATCGACGATCATGTATTCGATCTCGATGCCAACGCCTTCAAACAGACCGAGACCGGTGGTGTCATGCGCGCTGGCGGTATCCACCCTTTCGCTCCTCGACGCGCAATAGGACTACATTCATAATGCTGTGGTAGAGCCGCTCCTTAAGATATTCATCCTCCACGCCGGACTCTATGCTGGGGTTGTCGTTTATCTCGATCAGGTAACATTTATTACCGACTTGTTTGAGGTCCACACCGTAGAGGCCCGCGCCGATCAGCCGCGTGGCGCGCAGCGCCATATTGACCACCTGGGCGGGTGCCTCCTCGATTGAAAACGCCTCGGTGCGTCCCTCGCGCGTCCTGCCGCGTGTGTCGCGACGGATAATCTGCCAGTGTCCCGTGGCCATGTAATACTTGCAGACATACAGCGGTTTTCGATCGAAGACGCCCACCCGCCAGTCGAAGGCGGTCGGCATGAATTCCTGCGCGATGATGAGTTCCGACTTCTCGAGCAGACGCAGCACCTCCCTGCGGAAGGCGGCCTTATCTTCCACCTTGACCACCCCCTGGGAGAACGAGCTGTCCGGCTGCTTCAGCACGCAGGGCATGCCCAGCTCCGCGGCCACGGCGTCCACGTTTGCCTTGCTGATGATGCGCGATTTGGGCATGCGAATTCGGTGCCGGCCCAGGAGCTCGGCCAGATAGACCTTGTTGGTGCACTTGAGTATGGAGTCCGGGTCATCCACGACGACCAGGCCTTCCGCGGCCGCGCGGCGCGCAAACCGATAGGTGTGATGATTGATGCTCGTTGTTTCACGGATGAACAGCGCGTCGAATTCGGCGAGCCGCCCGAAGTCATCCTTGGTGATGAGCTCGACGCCGAAGCCCAACGTCTCGGCCGCCTTCCTGAATTTTTTCAGCGCCTGCGGGTCCGAAGGGGGGTGGGCCTCTTCAGGGTTGTGTAATATCGCCAGATCGTATCGCGATGCGGGGCGCTTGCGTGTGCGTGCACGTCTGCCGGCGAAATACTCCGTGGCAACTTCAATCACAAAGCGCAGGTGCTCTTTTGGGATCTCGCTGGCCGCGATCGGTCCGATGCTTTGCAACTGCCAGGTGCGGTTGTGGAGGAACCGCGCCCGCAGCAGCGGCGCCGGAAACAGGTTGAACAGATTCAGGCTCAACCGGTCATAACGCCTGGCGAGGTTGCGGCCGAAGTATATGCTGAGCGTAAATTCGTCTGATTGTATCGGCGCCAGGCTCTTCTGTATGAGCTGATACAGCTCATCGGACACGAAACGGGTGATGGTCTGCGATTTCATGTCCTGGATGGTGGCAATGTCGGGCAGCGGCCTGTGGCCGCGCGCCTCGGCCAGCAGCGATACGTAGTAACCGACGCTCTGGTAGCGGTAGGAGCGTGCGAGATTGAACACCTTGCTGCCGCGCAACTCGCTGTATTGCGGTTCTGTCAGATAGGCCTTGGCCGAGACCACCCGCACCCCGGGGGTGTGCAACGGCCAGTCATTGGGATTAGTGGCGATGATGAGAATCGGCATACGGTGCGCTTCGGCGCGCTTTCTTCGGTTCGATCACCAACAGATTCGCGTCATGGGTGAGAACGCCCAGGAGGATAGCCCCGATCACGCGCTCGATGTTGATGGTGTAGTAATGGCCGGGGGCAAGCGGGTTGGAGCGCAGCGGGTCGGCGATCAGTACGGCGCGGGTTTGTTTTTCGTATCCCGAGAGCACGACAAAATGCCCGCTCGGCTCGCCCTGCAGGTCATCGTAATCGGATTTCGGTCCGAATTCGCGTGCCGAACGGTATAGATAGGTCGCGCTCAACCCTGTCAGCAGCGGCACCCCGCGCCTCAGATAACGGCGGATCAAACCGGTGGTGAGGTCTTCGAACTTGATATGCCCGCCGAGCCCGAGAAACTCAAGGTAACCCTGTGTCGCGACTCTGAGCTTCGGCGTCTCCTTGTAGCGCTGTTGTGCCTGCAGTCGTTCACGCAAGTCCGGCGCCTCGGCGCCGAACCACGTCGGATCGAACACCTGCATATTATAGGTATAGATCGTCGCGTGGAAACCGTGCCGCAGCGCGTGGCAGGCCAGGAACACGGCCAGTGTCCCGCCTCCCTCGAGGGCGCGGGCCTCGCTAATGACCTGCGCCAGCGGCACCTCGTCGCCATAGTAACGATACAGGGCGTGCAGGCAGGTCGGCCCGCAGGTCGTATTATCGGGTTGCGGCAGTATATCCAGACGCAAGCGGCTTTCCATGGCGATGATATTAATGTGGTGCCGGGCGGGCGCCAACAGATATTTTTGGTCGTTCGGTTTGGTGTGAGACGGGTCTTGCATCGGCGGCCGGCTGGAGGCAGCGAGGTCGCGCCGCCGGCCGTACGAAGTCACTTAGGGAAGCTCTGATTAAGTCAGAGCTTCCTACGGCCCATGGATGGCTTATTCAGAGGTTTCTTTAGATGATTTTTTCATACAGCGTGATCATGATTTCAACCAGGATCAAAATCACGATGTACCACTCCACGCGCAGGGAGCGCTTGTGCTGGAGCAGCTCGAGCAACGTCTCGGCTGTTCTGGCGATGAGTTCGAGCTTGCGCTCCAATGCCAGGTGGCGTTCCTGAAGCTCGTATTCATCGTCCAGCCGCAGATGCAATTGCTCCAGTTCCGGTGATTCCCAGAGCAGCTCCGGTTTTTCCTGCACCTCGACCCTCCCGACCATCTTCCCCTGAATCGACAGGGTATCGCCGATGTGACGCAGCAGCTCCCGCCCCTGGCGGCCGCCGCGCCCCTCTTTTTGCAGGCTGGTGGCGAGCGGTTCGATGCGATCAAAGCTGTCGGCAAGGCTTGTTTCGTAATAGGCCAGCGCCACGCTTTTGGCGAGCACATCGGCGATGAGCTGTAGGCGTTTGACGCTGAACTCCCGTAGCACGATGCGCGACTGCTCGATGCCTTCCTCACCCTGCTCATCTCGCATGACTTCGACTTCCTCCGACTCGGCCTTCGCAAACGGTTCAATAACCAAAGGCCTGAGGTTCTCCAGAAAGGCGACCTCCTCCACCGAGCTGAGTCCGAAGAGGACCACGGCCCCATAGCGAAACAGGACGGCGGCGCCGGCGCCGCCGGCGGTCACGAGCAGCGGGGAGGGCGCCAGGCGATGGGCATAGTCAAAGGCGCGCAGATCAATCCGCTGTCCAAGCAGTAGCGCGCGTACTTTGATGCTGTGCCGGTCCTTAAAAGGCAATGTTTTCATGGGTCTGGCTCGATTCCAATATCAATGCCGGTGCCACACTGTTGCTGCTTGCAGGGGCGCTGGACGTCGCCTTGGCGCGCCCGCCTGTAAGATGATATATGTTTGGGTATCGTCCCGACCACGCTCTTGGCTGTCGTTGGCGGGGCAGTCGGGAATAAGTATTTATCGTCTCACAAACCATGGTCCATGCGCAGGCCGGTCGTACGACCGGATGGCCGCGTTGTGGCCGAGTATTATTGCGCGCGCGCCGCGCGCAATTGTCATCCCTTGTTTTCCGTTGCGCAAGCAAACCGCACGCTATAAATGGGCGGCAGATGCGTTGAAAGGCATTGCCAGGTCTCACCCTGGTCCTCGGACAGCCAAAGATTCCCGGTCGTTGACCCCAAGGCCAGGCGTTCGCCGGTTCGATCGATGTCCAGGCCATGGCGATACACCAGGTCATAGGCGGATGTGTCCGGCAGCCCAGAGCGCAGGCGCTTGAACGTCTTGCCACCGTCGCGGGTGCGGGTGACCATAAACCGACCGTCGACAGGGATACGGCACTCGTCCTTCACGGCCGGTACAAACCAGGCGGTGTCGGGGTCGGCCGGATGCACCGCCACGGCAAAACCGAACGCCGACGGCTTGACTTCCGTGATCTCATGCCAGCTCGCCGCACCATCGGTCGTGCGGAAGATGCCGTTATGGTGCTGCGCCCACAGTACGGCGGGGTTGGCCGCACATTGCACCACCCGGTGGGGATCCTGAACAAGGGGATCGTAGCGCCGCGCCGGCGGCATATACTCGGCGCGCATGCCGTTCGCGCAACTGCGCCAGGACTCGCCGCTGTCCGCGGTCGTCCAGACCCCGCCGCTGGAGACCGCCACCGTGACATGCCCGCTGTCCCGCGGGTCGACACAGATCGAATGAATGCCGGGCTCATCATAACCGCCTCCCATCCACTCGCGCCGGTCGGGGTGCTGCCACAGTGAACGCGCCAGTTCCCAGGTCTCGCCGTTGTCGCGCGAGCGAAACAGCCCCCCTGGAATCGTGCCGGCCCAGAGCGTGCCCGGTTCGTCATTGCCGCCCGCCTCCAGCGACCAGACCAGGCTCACCGCGGGCGTCTTCTCGCCGGCCTCGGGTTGCGGTGGAAACCGCGGCGTGCCGCATTCGGGCCACGACCTGCCGCCGTCCAGCGAGCGTCGCAGCTTGACGCCGAAATGGCCCAGATTCAAAGCCGCGAACACGGCCCCGGAACGGGGGTCCGGCAGTACCATGGTCACCGGATCCCCGAGGAAGTGGGTCCGCGCAATCGCCCAACCGCCTTCACCCTGCGGTTCCACCTCAAACAGCCCCTTACGGGTTGCGACGAATAAACGTTCATTCACCGTTCACTCCTCCGCCGTTTTGTCTTAACGGCTCAACCGCCGGAGAGGGCCTGCATGACGAAGACCTCACTGTTCTCGGCAACAGGGTCGCTCAAGCCGGTCCGGTCTTTGATTCGTTCATTGTCCACGAACACGAGCACGTGCCGGCGCAGCCGTCCCTGGTCATCGAGCACATAGCCGCGCAGCGCCGGGTTGCCCGAGAACACCTCGCGCAAGGTATCCCCCACCGTTTGGCCAGCGACCTCAATCGGCGGACAGTCGATGTGTCGCCTGAGGTTGGATGTAAAAACAATGCGGGCCATCTGTTTAATTGAACGTTTCAACCTCTGGGTTGACCTGTCGGAGCACAACCCTCGTGCTGGACGCCTCGGTGGCGATGTGTGGTCACGCTAGGCACAGGCCGGACTAGCTGGGGGACCCGCCGGTGTCTTCCTGCGGTGCGTCGGTCGACCGGGACGCCTGGTCGGCGATGGCGGGGCCCAGCAGCACCGCGATCCAGCGCGTATCATCATTGCCTTCCAATGCGAGCTTCAGGGTCATGGTGATGGGGATCGACAGCAGCATGCCGACCGGACCCAGCACTGTGCCCCAGAATACCAGGGACAGAAACACGACCAAAGTCGATAGTCCCACCTTGCGCCCCATGAGTCGCGGTTCGATGAAGTTTCCGAATGCGACATTGACCACCACATAACCCAGTGCCGAGAGCAAGGCCGTGCCCAGACCGAGCTGGATGAAGGCCAGCAGCACCGCCGGCACCGCGGCGATGATCGAACCCAGGTTGGGTATGAAGTTGAGCAGGAAGGCCAGCAGGCCCCAGAGCAGTGCAAAATCGACGCCAAGAATCGACAACCAAACGGCGACGATAATGCCTGTGGCAGCGCTGATCAGCGTTTTGATTTCCAGGTAACGCTTGAGGTCCTCGGTGAATTTGTTGAAACCGGCGAAGGAGGCCTCGGGATTGCCGATGGCGGTGCGCAGCTTGAGCGGGAAACTCGAGGCCTCGAGCAGGATGAAGATTACCATCAGTAAGATCAGAAAGACGTTAGTCAGCGCCGTGCCCAGTCCGGAGAGCATGCCGGCAACCAGGCGCATGGCCGCCCCCGGATCGACCAGCTCGGTTACCGCCTTGCGGGATATCTTGACGCCCAGGCCCTCGAGCCAGGCCAGCAGCGCGCCCATCTCCGTCTGCAGGCGCTCCTGGTAGGTGGGCAGTGCGCCGTAAAAATCATTGAGAGAGGTGCCGACCAGCATGGCGATCGCCACGCCTAGCCCCATCATGCCCAGCACCACCGCCAACACCGCAATCACTGGTGGCACGCGGTTGCGCTCCAGCCGAAAAACCGATGGCGCGCCCACGACCGAAAAGAATGCCGCCAGCAGTAACAGTACCAATATGGACTGCGCCGCGTGCATGCCCCAAACAATCACCGCGAGTCCAGCGACAACAAAGACAACGCGAGCGCCGTATGTTGTCCTGGTTTCTTCAGCCATGGTTAACCATCCGTCGAGTCACGATCCGGGACACCGTTTTAACGCATACTACCAAGATCCCGCAGCCCGTCTCCAGTGGTTTCTGTAAGGCGGTTTCGGTGTCGCTGTCTTATTGCCCCTACTTAACGTCGCAGAAAACGCCTAAGCGATTGTGGCCCCAGCCGGTCGCGACGGCGTTACGGTGGACATGAGGCGGTGTCATCGCCGCTGCATCCGTCCGGCGATCCGGGAGCAAGGGCCCTGTTCGGCGCGGCGCCACAGCTCGCATTCATAGTCTGCGCCAAATGGGGATGGACTCGTTGCTCAGTCTTTATTCAGTACCCAGATTTTGCAGGGGATTATCAAAATCGAAGCCGAACAAGCGTGGATTTTCACCGATAACAGTTGCTGAAATAATATAGAAAACATAATCGTAGGTTTCTTTGGGAATCTTGTGCTGTTTGAGCAGCTTCCAGAAGTTTCGATCTCTCGGGTTTTCCGGCATGTTTCGGATTCGCTTCCTCATATTGGTCGGCCCCCAGTTATAGGACGCCATCACCAACAGCCCGGACGCCTGCGCATCGGTGTTATAAATGTCCCTGATAAAATCAGCCGCTGCTTCCGTGGCCAGTTCAAAATTATACCTTTCGTCCTTGGGATCATAGACCGGCAGCTCGACCAGAGGACCGGTCCGCAGGCCGTAATGACGTGCGGTGGCGGGAATGAATTGCCACACCCCCTTGGCAAAGCCAAACCGTGTCTTGGGCCCGACCGCTTTCGGGTTGAAACCGCTTTCCTGCAGTGCCAGGTAGAGGAACTGGGGCGGCAAATGGTTGGCAATCATCGCCTCGTAGACCGCGCGTGTGTGGCCGTTCTTTTCGATAATTCGCATCGCTCTTTGCAGTCGATTCGAACGTTTCCACTTCGCAATGTATCTTTTCACTTCCTTTGAGAAGTCGCGCGGCATATTCAGCTCGCACTCACCAAAAAGCCGCGCGATCCGTAGGATGATCCTGTCCTCCTCGCTCATCTCTTTACCGAGGATACCAAGCTCCTCGAGAAAATTGTCGTACTGGGCTTCCATCGCGCTGACTTGGCGGCGTTTGTTGGAAATTTCGGAAAGCAGCGTCGCATCGCCTGTTTTCCTGACCATTTCTTCAATCTTTGCCACCTGCAGACTCACGGACTTCATGTGATAGAAGATGTCGATAGCGACCTCTCTGGCCTTCTGCAATTTAATATATTGGTAAGTTCCGAAGCCGATGCTTGCGACCAGCAGAATTGCGACCGCCGCAATGACGCCCTGGTAGCGTTTGGATTGTTTCTTTTGCAGTGCCTGAAACGTGCGGCGTATCATCAAGGTGTGTGCGCCAACATCCTTGTCCTGTGAGTCCCTGAAGTAGTGATCGGCGACGTCCGCCATGGATTCAAGGGGCCTGCGTTCCGTGGCGGCCTCAAGCTCCAGCCAGAGTGTGGGGCCGTCGGGGCCCAGTTGCAGCGCGCATTTACCCGGCAGTGGGGACTGGTCCGTCGGAATGCCGTCGAGACAGGTGCCATTTCTGCTGCGAAGGTCACGGACGCACCATTGCGCGCCGTCGTGATAAAGCTCGGCGTGCTGCCGGCTCACCAGGCCAGCTTTTATGCAAATTTCACAGGCGTAGTCCCGGCCGATGCGCACCGGCGGTGTGCAGAACCGCTCGGTAACCTTTTCGCCGTTCTCCAGCAGCCAGCTGACACGGATTGGTGCTGGCTCGCGGCCGGACCCGTCGTGATGGTTTTGCTGAAACGGATTGTCAATCGATGCCATTGACAGACAATACCTTGTATTTGTGGTTGCGTTTGGCCGGCGTTGTTATCGAAAAAATGACGCGACCCTTGCTTATAATTTATTTCCTGGTTTTGTGCGTTTCCAGCGAGCGTTGGCGCGCCCCGTGATGTGGGGTCGCGCAGCGCGTGCCGGGGGCCGAACCCCAACTTTAGCATTTTTCTGCTGCCCGGCAACCGATTGTGCCAATCGCCAAGGCACTGACCTCAATGCGGGTCACGCCGCGCCGATTGCATTTCTCGTCGGGCGTCCATCGGCGAGAAGCCGGGCGCCAAGTCAGGACCGTTGGTTGGTCGTTAACCTTCATGCGTACATGCTTGTATTTGCAGCGTTACCGGGAAAATCGCGATGCGATCGGTTTTGGCCGAACAGGCGCTTTCAACGTGCGCCGATTTTCCACGTCACGCTTGTATCACGCGAGTGGCTCGAGCTGAAACCCAAGACGCACCGTTTCGGTGGCGGGTTATTGATTGTGTCAAGGCTTTCGCGGGACCGGCCTAAACAGCGATGCAACTTGGGCAATGTTACCAGGGGGCGCACGGGTCGATATGAAGCCGTGCCATCGACGCGGCACGGTCAGGCAGAGAATTCGCTTACCGCCTTAACGATCGACGGCCGCGGCCGATCGCCGCTTCAGCATTGCGAACCGCTGAGGTCCCAGTCGAATGCGCAATCCAGGTGGGCGCGCACGGCGATCACCCCATCCAGACCGTCCTCGATCATCGTGGCCAATGGCGTGCGGTTATCGAAGCGGTGGTTGGCACGGTTCATCCAGAAGGCGCCTGCTTTGGCGTTGCGGGGGTTGGCGGTGCGCAGGGCGTCGGCGATGCCCGCCAGATGTTCTACGCGCTCCATGATGCGCGCGTCCGCGGGAAGCGGCGTGGCCTCGCGGTAGCGCTTCATGGCCCGCGGGCGGGTGTCGGGCGGCAGGCCGAGCAGCCGCACCTGGTCGGCGGCCCTGGCGCCCCAATCGTCCAGTAGCGCGACAATCCGCCGCGCAAGTTCGCAGCGGTCTTCGTGACTTAAGGCCTGCATGATGTAATCCGTGTTCTGCCATCGGGTGTGGGCGCCGGACCGGCACCGCGACGGCAAATGGCGTTCTCGCGGTACTGTACCATATATATGCATCTTTTTCGCGGAAATACTGAAAATCCGTTCTCTGGGCCCGACATGGGCGGTGGAACCAGCACAATGTTAGGCCAGAGGTCAATGGCGCTAAACCGCGACGCCAAGCAAAATTTAAGGAAACTCTGATTAAGTCAGGGCTTCCTTAACAGAGCTGTCATCCCGCTATCATTACCACGTCATGTTCCGATGCAAGAGTGTGCCCGCGCAACTTGACAGGAGGCAGCATATGATCAAATCACAGAGTCGATTAGCACAATACGTCGCCCGCGCTGGTTACAAACTTCGCATGCACAGTAAGCCGGAATTGCCGGCACTGGAGGCGACTTACGGCGATGACGGGTTGATCCGACGCATGGATGAGCTGCAGAGATTGCGGGCCAGGGTGGAGCAACTCTCCGGATCCCCAGTGGAAGCCGACACCAAGAGAGCGAGGCAGACGACGGTGCCGGCGATCGGCTAGGACAAGCAAGTTAGTCCGCCGCGTTGCGGCGGACAGGATTTGATGATCGTCAGATCACGGTACAAAAGGCGCTTATGCTTAAGGGCGCTATTGCTTCGCGATCGTCTTCCAGGGCTTATTTCTACCCCAGGCTCATACGGCGACTGACCGGTCGACGCTATGCCGCCGAGTAGACGCCAAGGCTCGCGAATGCGGTCGAGGCGCCGATCACGGCACCGGCCAGCACGTCGCTTGGGTAGTGCAGTCCGAGCACGACCCTGGATAAGGCCACAAGGAAAGCGAAAGGCAACACCAGCCAGGAAAGCTCGGGATAATATGAAACGAGCAGGATGCTGAAGGCCGCGGCGTGCAGGGTGTGGCCCGAGGGGAAGCTGTACCAGTCCAGCGGCGCCGCGCCAAGATGGATGTCCTTGTGCCGCGCATAGGGCCGCTGCCGCCCCAGTGTCTGTTTCAGCCGTTTATAAATCGCCACATTGAGCGCGCCCACGGCAACCAGTTGCATTGCACAGCAGGCAGAGTGAGAGCTCATACTGGTCGATGCGTTGGAAGATGGCATCGGATCTTATCGGGTCCATGGTATTGCTCCTTTGGTACGCATACCACAAAGCCTGATCCAAAGAGATGAAGATGCGATGACAGAATCGTGAATTCTTGATGAAGGCGCTGGGGCAAGCCGGAGGCGTACTTGCAGACGATCCGGCGCGTTTTCAGCGGTGCGCTGCGATAATGCGCTCATAGAATGCGACCATTTTGTTCGCCAGGGCGCCGGCCGACCATTGTTTCACGTATTCCTGGCCTTCCTGGCTGAGCCGTTTGCGCAGCGCCTTGTCTTGCAGCACCTTTGCCACCTTGGCGGCGAAGTCTTCGGTCGTCTCCTCGGCAATGATGGCGCCTTTCGCGGGCTTCAGGATATCCCGCGTCCCCATCACCGCGGTGGACACCACCGGCGTGCCGAGCGCCATGGACTCCAGCAATACCAGGCCCTGGGTCTCCGTGCGGGAGGCAAATACGAGGACGTCGGCGGCGCGGTAACAATCCAGCAATTGATCCTCCCTTGAGAGGTATCCCACGAACAGGACATTTTCCTGCAGTCCGAGTTTGGCCGTAAGACGTTGCAGGTGGCCCTGGGCCGGACCTTCGCCGGCGATAATGAGCAGTGCCTCGGGGATGCCCTGTCTGAGCGTATCCAGCGCGCGCAGCAGAAAGTCGATATTCTTTTCAAAGGCCACGCGGCCGATGTACAGCAGTACTGGTCGGTGTGCCGGGATCCGGTGGCGTGCGCGGAAACGGTGACCGTCGCCTCCACGAAACCGCTCAAGCTCGATCCCGGTCGGGATGACCGCCGCCGGGCAATTCACCCCATAGCCCCGCAGCACCTCCAGCATTGGTGTTGACGGCACGACAACTGCATCGACATTGTTGCACTGGGATTTGGAGAACTTGCGTGCGGCGAATCGTGCCCAGGACTCAGGAATAAGTGGGGCGTAGTGATAGAGGTACTCTTCGAAGAAAGTGTGATAGCTCTCGACCCGCGGCAGCCCCAGCCACGTCCCCAAGCGGACGCCGGCATAGTGGGCCACGAACGGCGTTTGGATATGGACAATATCGAAACGGTGCTGCCGCAGGCGGCCGAGGTGGCTGAGGGTCTCGCGCGGCTTCATCATGCGGTCTTCAGGGTCAAAAAAAAGATAGCGCGAGGGGATGCGCATGATATTGTTGCTGTCTTCAGGCGCCGCCGGATACTGCGGCGCGATCAGCGTGAGCTCATGCCCCTGGTTTTCAAACTCACGCCAGAAGGTCTGAATTGAGGTCGATACGCCGTTGATGCGCGGGAAGTAAACATCGGAGATCATCAATATGCGCATTTCCGTTTCTCCGAAGTCACATAAATTCTGCAAGCGAGGCCGCGTGCATGCCGTTTGCGCGACCCCGCATGACGTTGGGGGTAAAGTGTGCAGTCTTAATGGGAATGCCGATGTTCAAGACCAAACGCAACGGAGTTGTCCTAGCCAAAATGTCCTAGCCAAAAAAAGAGAGGCGCACACACGGCCTCTCGGATTCAAGGAAATTGTTTATGGGTTAAGCGAACATCCCTGTATCGCCCGTCCATTGGGCCCCGCTCAACCGTTTTCACCCTTTTTGTTGTTAAGCCAAGCGCTTTTCTTTATTCCTCCCGGTTCGTCTTGTTATGGAAGCCTATTTTCGCTGCATAACGTGGCGAATGATATGTCCTGTGTCTGTCCGGGCCGGCGACACACCTGCATCGCTCCTGACGAGGGCAGCAGGCCTGGCGACGTCCGATGCGTACGTTATTAGGGCAATGTGACAAAACCATGACACTTTTATGACGTGACGATGATAAAAGCTTGTCTCAACATCAAATTGCTCAGCAAGCCTCCAAGCCCTGGAAGCCACGCAAAGAACGCCAAGGCGCAGAGGACGCAGAGAATACTTTAAAATAACGCGCTTTTGCTTTCTCAGCGTTCTTTGCGGCTCTGCGACCACTGCGTTTATTCCACAGCACCAGGGGGCGCAAGGCATTTCGAGATAAGCCATGAAAGCAGCGGTATTGGCTTGGGCGCCACTCCGCCAGGATCCGTCCAGCCTGTTCCAGCGCGTCACCAGATTGTCACGTCGCGGTCATAACGGATTCATTTCGGTATGGTGTACTGACAACGCTACACGCGAACCCTAAGGAAGATGAGCCCTATGCAAAAGAGACAGACACATGCATCACCGCTGTTTGCGATCATAGTCGCTGTGGCGTTCTATGTCGCGGCGTTTTTCGCCTATAAGGCCTATGGTGGTGAGCTGCAAATGGACGTGCACGGCGTCGCAGGAAGCGGCATCTGTACGGGCAGCGCGTTGTAGCACCCAGGCTGTACGCCTCGCCTTTCCCTGCTAGTGGACTGGGCCCTCGTAATGAGGGCCTTTTTTTGGTGCGCCCGGCATGCGGGCAACCCGCCGATCAATTCGCGATCGGGCACAGGTTGCCGAGAAAACGCTTCGTGTTCTCGGGCCAGGAGAAATTTGCCGCGTACTCCCGGCATTTGTTGCGGTCCACAGACAAGGCCTTGAGCGCTGCCTGCCGCAGGTCTTCGTCTACATAGCCGGTTTCGCCGTTGACGATGATATCCACGGGTCCCTGAACGGGATACGCCGCGACCGGTAGCCCGCAGGCCAGCGCCTCCAGGATCACCAGCCCGAAGGTATCGGTCTTGCTCGGAAACACAAACACATCCGCGGTGGCGTAGTGGCGGGCAAGGTCGGCACCGGTCTTATAACCCGGAAACCTCACTTCCGGGTAGGCCTTGCGCAAGCGCTCCACATCCGGGCCGTCGCCGATAACGTACTTTGAACCACTGAGCTCGAGTCCGAGGAAGGCCTCGATGTTCTTCTCCACGGCCACCCGCCCCACATACAGAAAGATCGGTCTGTCGCCGGGGAGCGGGTTTTCCGTGGCGGGCTTGAACAGCTCGGTGTCCACGCCGCGGGACCACAGGACCAGGTGTCGCATGCCCCATTGTTCCAGTTCCCGTTTCAGCGATTCGGTGGAGACCATGGTCCTGACCGCCGGCCGGTGAAACCAGCGCATGAAGGCGTAGCCGACCCTGAGCGGCAGACCCGTGCGCACATTAACGTACTCCGGAAATCGGGTGTGGAAGGCGGTCGTGAACGGAAGCCTGTGTTTGACACAGTAAGCGCGCGCCGCCAGGCCCAGCGGGCCTTCCGTTGCGACATGAATCGCATCGGGCCGAAAGGCCTGCAGAGTGCGGCGCAGCTTTCGGCGCGGCCACAGCGATAACAAAATCTCCGGATAGGTCGGGCAGGGGATGGTCTTGAAGAGCGCAGGTGAGATGACCTCCACCTCATGTCCCAGGGTTTCCAGTTCCGATTTGGTTCGTGTAAGCGTCCTGACGACGCCGTTAAGTTGCGGATGCCACGCGTCCGTTATAATCGCAATTTTCATTCTCGTTTTCTGATAGTAAAAAGACGCTTTCATCGGCCCAACGGATAATGGCCAGACTGCCGTCGTGATGCTCCACCAGGGCCGTGCAGCTCTCCACCCAGTCCCCGTCGTTGCAGTACAACACGCCGTTGATTTCTTCCATCGTCGCCTTGTGAATATGTCCGCATACGAGCCCGTCGACGCCGCGACGACCGGCCTCATAGGCCACGGCCTGCTCGAAGTTACTGATGAACTTGACCGCGTTCTTGACCTTGTTCTTGAGATAGGCCGCCAGCGACCAGTAGGGAAACCCGAGCTTGCGTCTGAAAAAATTGACCCAGCGGTTCATCGCCAATAGAAAGGCGTATGCCCTGCTGCCGATCACTGCGATCCACCTGCTGTATTTGACGACGCCGTCAAACTCGTCGCCGTGCAGCACGAGCAGTCTGCGGCCGTCGGCGGTTTCATGTATGGCTTCCGCCATAATGGCGACGTCACCGAAGGCGTGTTCGACGTACTCACGAAATAACTCGTCGTGGTTGCCTGGAATATAAATGACCTCGGTACCGTTCTTGGCCTTCCCGAGTATCTTGCGTATCACGCTGTTGTGCAGCCGCGGCCAGTGCCAGCCTTTTTTCATGTTCCATAAATCGATAATGTCACCGACGAGGTACAGGTATTCCGATTCGGTGTAGGAAAGAAAATCGAGCAGGAACTCGGCTTTGCAGGCACGGATGCCCAAATGGACATCCGAGATCCAGATGGACCGAAAGCGTAATGGTGTCATCGGCGGTGATCGATTTGTCGCATCATGCCAACTATCGGAAACCTTCATGACTTTGCCGTGAAGTTTTCATGACAGTTTCGTGGCATTGCGACCGGAGCGGGGAACGAAACCGAATGCGAGAGAATCCGACGACGGAGCGCCGATTAGCCCCCCCGGCCTTGTCCACGGTGAGGCCGGATCGGCCGGCTGGCGACTACGGCTGAGATGAAGGGTATTAGGAATCTGCCACGCTACTTTTTGGTGGACGGAATTTCAGGACCGTAAGCGACTTCCCAGTCCCTGATGAGTTGGGTCAGCGCGCGCTGAATCATCGCCTCGGTGATCGGAATCTCCTCGCCGTTCTCACGCACGATGGCGGCACCATGAAAATCAATTGGCGGTGCCGGGCGGAGCGGCTTCCCTGTCGGCGTGGTTTTTGTTGTCTCCATGATGCAGATCTCCCGTTCGTTTGACTTTTATCTAGCCTGTTTAGCGCAGCCTAGCATTGATCTATGACAATCCGGTGACACATCGATATGGATCTGCCATTCTGCCTGAGGCGATTTGTCATTACGCAAAGGAGGTGTCAGCAACAGCAGGCACGGGGCCGAGCTCGGTGGGCCCGGCCAGAAATCGCGGCTATGCTTTTGTAATGATACAGTCATATAGTTGTGCGGACATCGACTCACGGCCCGGCGCGAATGAGGGCGGCATCGGGAGGGTGTAGTGGCATGGAAGGACTTATTTTTGCATTGCTGGCCTGGATCGGCGCCAACTCGGAGCTCGACACCGATGTTGTGCTGCCCAATGTCGTGTTTACCACCCAGCACAATATATGCGCGCTGTACGGCATAGGCAATAAGCGCGCCTGTGACAGCGCCAAGCTCAAAGGCTTCTATGACAAGAATGTCACCGTTTATCTCAGAAGCGACTTCGATGAAGATGATCTATCCGATCAGTCACGCCTTCTGCACGAATTGGTCCACTATGTGCAATGGACGAACCAAAGCGATCAGGCCTACTGCCTTGGGCACCTAGAGCTCGAGGCCTATGCGCTGCAGGATAAATGGCGTGCCGCCTACGGGCTGGAACCGAGTATCGGCGAGTTCAGGCGCATCATGCTCGCTGCCTCTTGCGATGATTAGATCGCCGTAAGCAGCCCGTTTCGCATCCTTAAGTCAGTTGTACGTTAAATATTCTCGTTTGCCGGTAAGGTAGATCTGCCATAGGCAATAACCGTGTGCAGGCTGCGTGATTGCAATGGGTCGATGCCACAAAGGCGTCACTGGCGGCGTCTGTCATGCCTTCGGTTCCGGGTGTCAGCGCCCCGCCCAAGCCGTCGGCCCCGGATGGCCTGTTGTCTGCAAACCGCATCGGATTCTCCGTAAAGGTCCTAGAGTAATAAGGATGGGGTCGAGCCGTTTCGCGTTAAGTCTCGTGTCAATTCAAGGAGGATAATGCCGATGAGCATAACCAGGACAGTCAGTTTAGCCCTTATTACTTTTATCCTGGCCGCCGCCGCCCAGGCCGAGTCGGTAGTACGCTTCGTGGCGCTGGGCGATGCCGGTGAAGGCAATGCCGCCCAGTATCAAAACGGCGCCGCGATTGAACAGGTGTGTTCCCTCAAGGGCTGCGATTTTGCGCTGTATCTTGGCGATAATTTTTATGACGACGGTGTCAACAGTCTCGATGATCCGCAATGGCAGACCAAGTTCGAGCAGCCCTACGCCAATCTGGACTTCCCGTTTTACGCCGTGCTCGGCAACCACGATTACGGGTCCTGGCCGTGGGAGTTCTGGAAACCGTGGGTGCAGGTGTATTACACCTATGTCTCACCAAAATGGACCATGCCGAATCTTTACTACAATTTTCGCAAGGCCCATGTGGAGTTTTTTGCGCTGGACAGCACCACGATCGAGAAAATTGTAAGTTATGACGAGCAGCAGGCCTGGTTGAGCCAGGCGCTGGCGGCCTCGACGGCGGAGTGGAAGATTGTGCTGGCCCACCATCAGTACATCTCCAATGGCAGCCACGGCAATGCGAGCTGCGACCTGCTTTGCCTGTTGTTCCTGGAGGGCAAAGGGGTCAAGCGCTTCGTCGAGGATACGGTCTGTGGCAAGGCGGATTACTATTTTAGTGGCCACGACCACAACCAGCAGTGGCTGCAGCCCCGGTGCGGCACCGAGTTTATCGTCACCGGCGCGGGCTCCAGGGCGTCGCGATTCGTGCCCCGCGCGGATAACAACCCGGTCTACGGGGCGGATGATACGCTGGTGGGGTTCATGTGGGTGGAGATCCGCGACAATACCTTTACCGGTGAATTCTACGACCTGTACGGCAACCTCTTATTCACCCGCAGCTATTCCCGCTAGTCTCTGCTCCGGTGACGCACAACCCACCAGCGGGTTGTGCGTCACGGATATGTCAGTGCCGCTGGCGTGGTGGTGAAAAAGTAAAGCTATAAAAAAATAACACCGTGCTCCGGGTCTCCGGGCGGTGCTGGTCGGGCCTAGCCAAGTAGCCACGTCACCAGCAAATAATAAGCTGCGCCGGTCGCCGCACAGGCGCCTATCACCGGAATAATTCCAACCCTGAAACGAATCAGGGCGATGAAGGCCGCGAGTCCCAGCAGTGCCGAGAACCACTCGAAGCCTCCGCCAAACCCCTGAGGCCACAGCACGTGGTAGGCGAAGAACACCGCCAGGTTCAGCACCACCCCCACGACCGCGGCGGTGATGCCGGTCAATGGCGCGGTGAATTTGATGTCGTGGCGCGAGGCCTCCACCGCCGGCGCCCCCAGTAGAATGAACAGGAATGAGGGGAGGAAGGTGAAAAAAGTCGCGATGCCGGCGCCGGCCACGCCGGCGGCGACCAGCGCGCCGGGTCCGAACAGTTCCTTGGTCCAGCCGCCGACGAAGCCGACGAAGGCAACGACCATGATCAGCGGGCCGGGGGTGGTCTCCCCCAGCGCCAGGCCGTCGATCATCTGCGTGCCGGTGAGCCATTGATAATGGTCCACGCCACCCTGGTACACATAGGGCAGCACCGCGTAGGCGCCGCCGAAGGTCACGAGCGCCGCCTTGGTGAAGAACCAGCCCATCTGCGTGAGCGTGTCCTCCCAGCCCAGCCGCGTAAACAGCAGCGCCATGACCCCGGCCCACAGCAGCAGGCCGATGGCGCTGTACGTGATGACACGCGTCCAGTTGAAGCGCGCGTGCTCGGGCGGCGGGGTATCGTCGTCGATCAGTGCCGGGCCATAGCGTTTGTGGCCCTCGCCGTGATGGCCGCCGCTGCGGAACCGGGCCGGCGCCAGATGGCCGCCGATTAGGCCGATGACGCCGGCGCCGATGACGATGTACGGAAATGGGACGTTGAGCGCAAAGATGGCCACGAAGGCGGCCGCCGCCATGGCCCACAATACGCCGTTCTTGAGCGCGCGCGAGCCGATGCGGTAGGCGGCGAATACCACGATCGCGGTCACCGCCGGTTTGATGCCGTAGAGCACCCCCGCCACCGCCGGCACGTTGCCGAAGGCGAGATAGATCCAGGTCAGCGCTATCAATATGAAAAGTGACGGCAGCACAAACAGGGTGCCGGCGATGACGCCGCCGATGGTGCCGTGCATGAGCCAGCCGATGTAGGTCGCGAGCTGCTGCGCCTCCGGCCCTGGCAACACCATGGTGTAGTTGAGCGCGTGCAGAAAGCGGTGCTCGGAGATCCAGCGACGGCGTTCCACCAGCTCCTGATGCATCATGCTGATCTGCCCGGCGGGTCCGCCGAAGCTGATGAACCCGAGCTTGAGCCAGTACCAGAAGGCCTCGTTCAGGCTGACCTGCTGCGGGGCAGCACCGAGGGCAAGGTCCTGGGGTTGGGTGGCCATAAGGGGGAGATCTCCGTCGTTAGGGGTGGTGGGGCTGGCGCCGAGTTTCCGCCACCCGAATGGTCCTGGCAAGGAGATTCCATCCGTTCATCGCCTTAGCAACTGCAGGGGTATGGGCGTGATGCCAGGCCTCATTTGGAGGTGAATGTCGGCCCGACAATCCCCGGTCCGCAGCCTTGTTCCCTATCCAGGCGCGCCGGCGTAAGCCCGGCGCAGCCGCCTGTTTTTTATAATCGGCAAAATCAGGCAAAATAGCGTTTCCATGGGCGTGGGTGTTGAATCAGTGAGTGCGCAAAAGAAAGATCAAGTCTGGTTGGACAGGCACGGCGCGGCCTCGCTGGCGCGCCTCTTGCCCCGTCTGGAGGCGCGCTTTGCCGCGCAGACCGACCGGGTCGCGTGGGAGGCCTATCTGGGGCGCATCAAGTACCACTTCGGGCGCCTGTTCGGGCGCCTGTACCAGCTCTATGGCGAGCAGTATGACTTTTTCTATCATTTGGAAAATATTCTCGGCACCGCTACGCAGATGTGGCTGGCCCGCCCCGACGAGCTCAAGGCGCTCGATGCGCTGCGTGAGACCGACCCGCACTGGTTTCAATCGCACCGCATGGTGGGGGCCATGTGCTATGTCGATCTGTTTGCCGGCGATTTGGCGGGTATCCGCGAACGCATCCCGTATCTCATGGAGCTTGGCATTACCTATCTGCACCTGATGCCGGTGTTCAAATCGCCGGAAGGCGATAACGACGGTGGTTATGCCGTCAGCAGTTACCGCGAAGTGGAGAGCGACTTGGGCGTCATGGAGGAACTGGCGCAGCTGGCGGCCGAGCTGCGCCACCACGGCATCAGCCTGGTGCTCGACTTCGTGTTCAACCACACCTCCGATGAGCACGAGTGGGCGCGGCGCGCGCTCGCGGGTGAGGCCGAATATCAGGACTATTACCGCATGTATCCGGACCGCACCCAGCCCGATGCCTTCGAGAGGACCGTCAAGGCGGTGTTTCCCGACGAGCACCCTGGGTGCTTCACTTACCGCAGCCGCATCCGCAAATGGGTCTGGACCACGTTTCATAATTACCAGTGGGATCTTAACTACGAAAGCCCGCTGGTGTTCAACGCCATGGCCGAGGAGATGCTGTTTCTGGCCAACCAGGGGGTCGAGGTGCTGCGTCTCGACGCCGTCGCCTTTCTGTGGAAGCGCCTGGGCACCAATTGCGAAAATCAGCCGGAGGCCCATACGATTATCCAGGCCTTCAACGCGTTGGTGCACGTTGTTGCCCCCGCCCTGGTCTTCAAGTCCGAGGCCATCGTGCATCCGGATGAGGTCGCGAAATACATCGGCGAGGACGAGTGCCAGCTCTCCTATAATCCTCAGTTAATGGCGCTGCTGTGGAACACCCTGGCGACGCGCGACGTGCGCCTGCTGCGCCACGCCATGAGCAAGCGTTTCGCGATCCCCTCCGGCTGTGCCTGGGTCAACTATATCCGTTGCCACGACGACATCGGCTGGGTGTTCTCCGACGACGACGCGCAGGAGTTGCGAATCAATCCGCGGGACCACCGCCGCTTCCTGACGGAATTCTTCACCGGCCGCTTCCCGGGCAGTTTCGCCAAGGGCCTGCCGTTTCAGGAAGATCCGGCGACCGGCGATGCGCGCGTATCGGGCACCACGGCGTCGCTAGCGGGTCTGGAACAGGCGCTCGCCGCCGAAGACCCGGCCGAGATGGAGCTTTCCATTCGCCGCATCATGCTGCTCCATGGCGTCATCTTCACCATCGGCGGCATCCCGCTGCTGTATCTGGGCGACGAGCTCGGCATGTTGAACGACTACAGCTACCAGCAGTCGCCGGAGAAAGACGGCGACACCCGCTGGGCCCACCGTCCCCTGTTCGATTGGGAAAGGGCCGAGCTGCGGCGCGACCGCGAGGGCATTGTCGGTCGCGTGTACCAGGGACTGCTGCGGCTGATGCAGATCCGCCAGCAGAACCTGGCCTTTACCCGCGCCGAAACCGAGATCGCCGATACCGGCAACGACCATGTTTTCGGCTACTTCCGTCATCACGACGCGCATGGTGTGTTCGTGCTGGCGAACTTCTCCGAAAAGGAGCAGACCATCGCCGCCAACCGCCTGCGCCTGCTCGGACTGCGCAAGACCTTTACCGATATCGTGGCGGGCAAGACGATCACCGCGACGCAAAAACTGGTGCTGGAGCCTTACCAGTTCATGGTGCTGGTCGGCGTTCGCTAAGTCACGCGGTTTTCAGCGACAGGCCGGCAGGTCCTCGCTACAATCGATGGTCGATCAGCGCGGCTATCACGAGCCACAGGTGTCTCCATGAAAAAACGCAACAGCACGTTTTCCGAGGGCGGACACTATGCCGCCGATCTCGATGCCGCTCCCGGCGAGCGTTATGACGCCGAACTCGAAGAGCTGATAAGAAAGCTGCTGCTACGGCTAAAAGAAGATCCCGAGCGTGAGGGATTGAGGCGCACGCCGCTCAGGGTCGCCAAGGCGCTGGATTTTCTCACCGGCGGCTACGGCATGACGGTACAAGACGTCGTGCGTGACGCGGTCTTCGAGGAGCAGTGCGAGGAGATGGTCATTGTCAAGGACATCGAGTTCTATTCCCTGTGCGAGCACCATGTGCTGCCGTTCTTCGGCAAGGCGCATGTGGCCTACCTGCCCGATCGCAAGGTCATCGGTCTGAGCAAGGTCGCCCGCATCATTGATGTCTTTGCGCGCCGGCTGCAGGTCCAGGAAAGGCTGACCAATCAGGCCGCGGATGCCATGATGGAGATCATGCAGCCGCACGGGGTCGCGGTCATCATGGAGGCCAGCCATTTGTGCATGATGATGCGCGGCGTGCAAAAACAGAACAGCTCCGCCATTACCAGCGCCATGCGCGGCACTTTCAGGGAAAATGCCCGTACCCGCTCCGAGTTGATGGATTTGATACGACGATAGCCAAGCGAAAAACTCACGGGCGTTTTCTAGCAGGTTGCTGAAATACTTGTTTTTTAGCAACCTGCTAGGCGCCACAGGATGTGCCGCATCGAAAATCGAACACGCAAGTGTTTGATTTTCGGAGCAAGCCGCGGCCGCTCTCGGCCATCCCTGGCCGTCGCGGCATTCGTGAGTCCTGCACAGCAGACATGCGCCGCGGCGAGGCGAGCTGAATAAGTCCATGGAAGGACTTGTTCAGCATCCTACCAGCAGCCGCTTGGATGTTGCCGTCGTCGTCGAAGTCCACGAAATGCGACTGGGTCTCTTCCTCGCCACCGCCGAAAAAGCTGGCCGCCACCAGTTGCAGGTTCGGCGTGAAATTGGCGACAAAACCATCGGCCGTGACCGTGGCAGCCGTGCTATTGTGGGTCGTATCGTAAGCGTCATTTGTTACTGGAAAATCATCGCCGTAGGTGCGGCCGGCGACATACACGGAAAACTCCTTGCGCGATCCGTGCACGGCCATGACACCGGCAATATCGGCATAATTGGGCGAACCCAGGACGGTGTAGGCCTCGAGCGTTGATAAGTTGACGCTGAGTCTTGCGACGTAGATATTGAGATCCGTCTTCGGATCGAGCGGGATCCCGGTATCCGGGTCAGAGAAGCCAGGGGGAATGCCCCGATCGCCGGCGAGATAGATGCCGCTGCCGTCCGGGGCGAAATCCATCCCCCAATGATTGAAGCTCGGTCCATTGATGAAGGTCGAGGACAACAGCGGGTCGATGACCGCGGGACGCGAGCGGTCATAGTCGCCGAGTGCAAAGCCGTAGCTTTCATCGGAAACGGCGTAGGCCACCTGGATATTTTGTCTCTTACCGTCGACGTCCTGATAGGCCACCGGTTTGGTGAACCGCACCGGGCCCTCGTTGGTATCCACTACGAGCCGGCCGCCGGCATCCACCCGCAGCGCCTTGGCGCCGTTGACCGCAAGCTGGATATCCTGCGTACGGGCGCCGGGCTTGACGGTGAAGATCTTTTCCATGTTGCCGCCATGGGCCGTGAGCGTAAGCTCGATGCCGGGATAGACCTCGCCGAACGCGACCGACTCGTAGGATGCGATGTTGCGCCGCCATTTTGTGGAATCATTGCCGACGAAGTAGTTGACCTTGGTGGGAGTGCTGCCTTGTCCTGTCAACGACGTGATGGTTCCACCCACGATCCGCTCCAGGGTGATACGCGGGAACGAATAGGCGATCTCGCCCTGGTCCGTCACCGCCACCTCCCCGCCCAGGAAGGGCGTTTGGAATTTGATCGCTTGATCAAATTGCCCCTCATTGGCGATGAAGGGAATGGTGAGCGTCGCGGCGTTTGCTATCGCCCGTTCAGGCGATGCACCGCCAGGGCTGGTAGCGATCAGCGTAGTCGCCAATACACCGGCAAAGAAAAGTGTAGAGGCCGTAACAAAAAAATATTTTCGCATGGTTAGTACCTCGTAACAGAATGACTAAGGTTTAATTCGAATAACCGGTTTGAAGAGCCAACAGTGACGCGAGCGACGGCAGTCGGTCTCAACAGGTGACAGGGCTATGTCTGCACGGGCTCAGTCGGCACCGTATCGAGGTGGGTACCAGGAACTATGCCAAGTCAGGCAGGAAGGGCGTTTGTGCAAGATTTTTACTGAAAAAATAGACGCTTAGTGCGAAGACAAGGGCGGGAGCCGGAACATTCAGATGAGGCTAGACCTGTGTCATGGCACACTGTTGTTGCGACACACTTGTGCGCCATGACACATGTTCACACCCGAGCGCCTGCCGGTCTAGGCGTGGTTCTCCGCGATGCTGAACTGTTCGATTTTCCGGTAGATGGTCCTGCGGCTGATACCCAGCAGTCGCGCCGCCCGGGCCTTGTTCCAGGCGGTCTCCTCCAGCGCCCTGAGAACCGCCTGGCGGCCACCAGGCTGAGGCAAGCTCTTTATGTTGAGGAGCTCACCAAAGCTACCCGGTAGGTGAACCATGGTGATGGTGTTCTGGTGACACAGAATCATGGCGTGCTCCAGGGTGTGTCTCAGCTCCCTGACGTTGCCCGGCCAGGTATACTCCATGAATAGTTTCTGCACATCTGCTGAGATGCCTTTAATTTCTTTCTTGAACTGGGCGTTGAACGTCTGTAGGAAATGGTTTGCCAGAAGCGGGATATCATCACGCCGATCTCTGAGCGGAGGCATGACCGCCTCCACGACCTTTAGACGGTAGTAGAGGTCTTCGCGGAACTCTCCGCGCCTGACCTTCTCGAGCAGATTCTGATTGGTGGCCGCAACCACCCTGACATCCACCTTGATCGGTGTCGTGTCTCCCACGCGCTCGAACTCCTTTTCCTGCAGCACTCTTAAGAGCCGCAGTTGCATCGTTGGAGAAACATCTTACCCGTGCCACTCTCGCCCCGGATCAGAGCGGTCGTCTGGATATCAGCCAACTCCTCGATAAGCGCATAAATCTTCTGCATCTTATGGTTTTTGCCAACGAAATTATGATATCGCTGGCGTTCTTCTAGCGCCCGTTCCAGCGTTGCCAGACGGGTTTCGTCCCTGATGACAAGAACCGCACCGGCGAATTTGTCTTGCTCATCCAGTAAGGGTGCTGTCGTCAGCGTGACCACTTGTCCCAAACGATGTTGGAATTTGCATTCAAGACGATAGAGTTCGAATTTTTTTTACCAGTACTTTTGATGCTTAAAATACTCTGGATCGTTTGCCACACATTTCACGTCATTCCACGCACCTCTTCCGTTCTTTCAATCTCCTTCATCGGTGCCGGTACGATGAACGCAGCCAGGCGAGCGATAGTCGGTTGCAGCGGCCAGATGGTCGGCGCGACACGGAATTCGCCCGCCGGGATATCGACGTTTTCCAGATAGATTTGCGGACATCAGCGTTCAAACGTGTCGGCGTAGGTCTGTCGCAGCCGGTTTTTCTGCACCTTGCCCATGGTATTGCGTGGCAGGGTGTCGACGAAGAAGACGCGCTTCGGGATCTTGTAGCCGGCGATCTTGTCTTTAAGGTATTGGATAACGGTGGCCTCGGAAGTATCGTCCTGACCGGGTGTGCGCACCACCACCGCCGTCACGGCCTCGCCGAAGTCTGCGTGCGGCAGTCCGATGACCGCCGATTCGACCACGCCGTGCAGTTTGTCGATCAGGCCCTCTACTTCCTTTGGATAGATGTTAAGCCCGCCGCTGATGATCATGTCCTTGTCCCGCCCCACGATGGCGATGTAATTGTTCTCATCGGCCTTGGCGAGATCACCGGTCCGGAAGTAGCCATCGGAGGTGAATTCCCTGGCCGTGCTCTCCGGCATGCGCCAGTAGCCCGCAAACACATTCTCGCCCCGCACCTGCAGCTGTCCCACGGTCCCGGGCGGTACCGGCCGACCGGTCTCGTCAACAACGCGCACCGACACGCCCGGCAAGGCAGGCCCGACCGTGCCGGCGAGGACGGCCGGCCGCCGTCCGCGGCCGGGCGCCTCAGGGGGCTTCGAGCCCGCTCGCATCAATCAATTCCTTGGTGCGCCCGAGGCCACCACCGAGCCGGTCGAAGTCGTAGGTCGCCACGTTGAGGCTGCCGAGGGCAGGAAGCGCACTGGAAGCAGCCACCCCCGAGGCGAGTGGGTATTCCAGGGTTTCCTGGCTGTAGAACGTCTGGGCCGCCTCTCCGAGCATGAACCCGATCAGCTCCCGGGCGAGGTCGACGTCGTCACTGCTGTCGAGCACGCCGGCAGCGGTAGCGATCAGGAGCGAGCCAATATCACCGTCCGGGAAGTAGTAGTTCTCGGATGGCGCACCCGGGTCCTCAGCTCGTACCCGCTGGTTGTAGTAATGGTTGACCAGCCCGAACCGTACCTCGCCACGGCCGACCGCTTGCACGATGGCGGTGTTGTTGACGTAGGTCTGGGCGTTGTTGGCCTCGAGGCCTTCCAGCCAGGCCAGGGTGGCTTGGTCCCCGTGCAGCTCGCGCATCGCTGTCACGAAATCCTGAAAGGATCCGTTGGCCGGCGCCACGCCTACTTGACCCTCGAACTCCGGAGCGGTGAGGTCGAATATCGAGCTTGGGAGGGAGCTGGCATCAACCAGGTCGGTGTTGTATACGAGCACCCTTACCCGTCCCGAGAGGCCGACCCAGAGCCCGCCCGAATTTCGGAAGTCAGGCTCAACCAGCTCGAGCACCGAGGATCCCAGCGGGACCAGGCGGTCGGCCTCGGCCAGGAACCCGATCGCCCCCGGGCTCTGTGAGATGAACACGTCGGCCGGGCTCCGTTCGCCCTCCTCAGTGATGAGTAGGGCGAGCTCGTCGGAGCTGCCGTACTTGACGGCCACCGAAATGCCGGTTTCCTCGGTGAAGTCCTCGAGGAGCGGGCCGATGAGGTTTTCGGTGCGGCCCGAGTACACCGTGATCGACTGGTCACCGGTGTCGCACCCTCCGAGCAGCAGTGCCCATGCGACTCCGAGGACCATTGTGCTTCGAAATATGGTTCCTTGGTGAGTCATGAATCAGAGGCTAATGGAGGAAGTGCCGATTCGTAAACCCCACCCTACGATTATTAGGGGGCTCACCTAATAAAGGCTAATGGGCCTGCGAGGGCATTCTTTCCGGCTGGTCGGCCTCGGAAAACGCCACGACCTCGGGGCCCGAATAGGTGAGAGAAACCCGGTCGCCGGGTCGGAAGCGGGGAGCGGCAATCCCCCGCACCTGAACGCAAGTTGCCTCGAACTGGACTGCGTAGGACGTGTCGTGACCGTAGAACTCCACGTTGGCAACCCGGCCGTCGTCGCCGTTCCCGATCAGCAGGTGCTCGGGGCGAATCGCCACCCGACAGGCGCCCCAGGCGGGCTCCGAGAGCCGAATCTCGCCGAACATGGTGGAAGCGGTTTCGCCGCCGGCGACGGCATCGACGAGGTTGGCTTCGCCGACAAAGGTTGCCAACCACGAAGACGACGGGCGTTCGTAGACCTCGGTCGGCGTTCCCTGCTGAAGGATGTGGCCCGCCCGCATGACCGCGACCTGGTCGCCGACCACGAAGGCCTCTTCCTGGTCGTGGGTGACGAACACCGCCGTCATGCCAACCTCGCGCATGAGGCCGGCTACCTCGCTGCGCAGTTTCACTCGCAGCTCGGTATCGAGGTTGGAAAACGGCTCATCCAGCAGCAAGACCCGGGGCCGGGGTGCCAGGGCGCGAGCCACCGCGACTCGTTGCGCCTGTCCGCCGGAGAGATCCTGCGGATACCGGTCCGCCAGTTCGGCCAGCCCAACCAGGTCGAGTGCTTCACGGGCGCGCCCGGCCGCCTCATCTTCCGAGCTGAGGCCGTAAGCGACGTTCTTCTCGACGGTGAGGTGCGGGAACAGCGCCCAATCTTGAAACACCATGCCGACCCGGCGCCGCTCCGGAGCCACGTGTACACCGGGACCCGTCAGCGTCTCGCCGGCCAGGGTCACCGATCCGCCGTCGGCCGCCGTCAGGCCGGTCAGCAGACGGAGCAAAGTGGTCTTGCCACAGCCGCTGGGACCGAGCAGCGCGATCGTCTCACCCTCCACCACGGTGAAGGAGGCGTCATCGACGGCGAGTCGGCCGTCGAAGCGCTTCGTCAGATTGGCAGCGGCAAGGTAGGTATCCATCGATAAATCAGTTAGACCTAATCAATATTGTAGGGCGACCCTAATACCTTGACGGGAGGTTTGTGCTACCCGGTCACCGATACCAGCTTGGCGAGCGCCGACGATACGTGGACCTGCGCTCGACCCGTGTCGAGCAGGCAGCCACCATCGTCGGACAAGGCCACCACGGTCACCGCCGCCCCGGGGGTGATCCCCTCGGCCTCGAGGAAGGAATGGGAGGCCGGATCTCCCCCGATGCGCACCACCTCTACCGAGCGGCCCACCAGCGACTCAGTCAGGGAGTGAAGCGCGATACCCCGTTCCGAATCGCCCTCATCGGTGGGAATCGGCTTTCCCTGCGGGCCGACACTCGGGTCGCCCAGGAAGCGGGAAAGTTGCTGGGCGACCTCGGTTGGGGTGATGTGCTCGAACTCGCAGGCAACTGCGTCGGCAGCCCCCGGCGACAGCCCGAGATGATCGGCGAGGAACAGGGCCCACAGCCGACGGCGGCGCAGCACCGTCCTGGCAATCGCGGCTCCGGCCGGCGTCAGGTCGGCTCCCTTGTACGGCGTATATGTCACCAGCTCGCGCTCGGCCAGCTTCTTGACCATCTCGTTGGCCGAAACCCGGGACACCTCGAGGGCTTTGGCGAGCTGCGGCACCGGAACCGGGCCCTCGTGGCCGTCCTCGGCCGCCATGGCGATGGTGATGAGGTACATCTGCTCGGCCTCGCTGGTTGAGGCGGTGCCGTCGGTTATCGGGTGAGCGGTTGCCATCGGGTCACTCCTCGGCCGGTTCAGTGCGCCTGACCATACCCATCAAATCGCGGCTAAGCCCCGGATTGGGTGCGGCGCCGATCGCGCACCGATTGAGGACCAGCCTCGTCTCGCGGCGTCGCATAGCATTGTGCAATGCCGAGAATCGAGCTGAGTGGTGTCTCCGGCCGGTACCGGGACGGTGTCGTCGGCCTCGAGCCTGCCGACCTTGTCATCGAGTCCGGCGAGCTGGTGGCGCTGCTCGGCCCCTCGGGATCGGGCAAGACCACCCTCATCCGGCTCGTTGCCGGCCTGGATCGTCCCGCCACCGGCATCATCACCTTCGACGGCGTCGACGTGACCGACGTGAAGGCGAGTTCCCGTGGGATCGGTCTGGTGGTTACCCAGGGAGGCTTGTACGAGCACATGACGTCGGAGGACAACATCCGGTTTCCGCTCAAGGTGACCGGCATCGACGAGCCCGAGCAAACCGAGCGCACCGAAGCCGAGGCCAAACGGTTCGGCGTCCGGCGCCTACTGGGCCGCAAACCCCGGACTCTGTCGGCCGGAGAGCGGCAGCTGGTGGCCACCGGTCGGGCGACGGTGCGCGACACGCCCGTCCTGCTGTTCGACGAGGCTCTGGCCGGAGTCGACCCGCACTTGCGCCGGCTGATCCGGGCTGAGTTCCGCAAGCTGCACGACGGGACCCACACCATCGTCTACGCCACCAACGAGCAAGAAGAAGCGATGGTCCTGGCCGATCGCATCGTGGTGCTCAACCGAGGAGTGATCCAACAAGTCGGGACTCCGTTGACGGTCTACCACCAGCCGATCAATGTGTTCGTCGCCGAGTTCCTCGGGTCGCCGGGCATGAACATCGTGCCCGCCGAGGCTGCCGGTGACCGGCTCCGCATGGGGTCGGACCACATCACGGGAGCTTCTCCCCCACCCGGGTCCGGCCCTTTCCTGGCCGGCATTCGACCCGAGGATGTCCACCTGGCGCGGCCGGGAGATCCCTTCGAGCGCTGCCTTCACGCCCGGGTCACCGGTATCGAGATGCTCGGCTCGATTCGGGTGGCCCACGTCGCATTCGGTTCACCGGATTCGGGGGCGCTGGATTTCACGGTTCGGGTCCGTGATTCGCGCCCGCTGGTGGCCGGCGACACGGTCGAGCTGACGCTGGCCGTTGACAAGATCATGTACTTCGATCGCGATACCGGCCTCCGCCTATGATTTGACGAGCTACCTACCGCAGAGCACTGCCGTTCTGGCGGATGCCACTTCAGGAGCCCGTTTTTGGTGTCGATGGCATGCTTATGAAGACGATCGCGTACCTCGTGGCCGCGATGTTGGTGCTCGCTGCCTGTGCCGAAGTCACCGTTGAAACCACGACACTTTCCGGGGGCACGCTCACGCCGCCGGTGGAAAACCCCACCACGGCCGCGCTCGACGAGTTGGCTGCGGATGTCTGCACCGAGCACGCCTGGGTCGGCCTTCCCGAGACAACCTCATTCGACCAAGAAGCTGCTCCCCTCGGAGCGACCTCCGATGTCGTCCTGGCCGCCGTCCGCCGCCGGTGTCCCGACACTCTCTACCAGCCCCTCAGTCGGGCCGAGGTCGACTGGTGCGGCACCGGCACCAACTTCGGACAGAACTTCTTCATGGTCGTGGAGGCCGGGGTGGCGCTAGGAATCGAGAGTTTTACGGTCGTCGAGCCGGGTCTCATCGCCAAGGCGTCGGCTCGAGGCGAGCTGAGCGATTGCGAGATCGAGCTGCTCACGGCCGAGCTGCAAACCATGTCCGAGTCGAGCCGGTTTGAGCGCGACTGGGCCGAGGCCTGTCGCTCGACGTTCTAGGCACGGCTACCGCCGTGCGTTCAGCCCTCGGTTCCTTGCTCTTCAATGCCCGCCAGGTGCTTGGCGAACCCCTTCTTCTCCTCGATCTCCATTTGCCGGCCGATTTGGATGCGCTGGGCCTGGGGTGAACCGGCACCGTGGAGAGACTCGGTCAAATAGCCGACCGCGTTTCGGCCCATCGTCATGTTCTCGATCAGGCGCAGCACCCGCACCCGGTGCTCGGTGGGGACACCCTCCCGGCCCTGGAAGTACTTCTCCAGCAGCGGACCGAGGTCGGGATGGTCCCATTCGTGGGCCGACGGGAGCGTGACCACCGCTCCTCCGGCCAGGTCCTGGGCCAGGCGGCCGATCTCGTAGGGGAAGCGGGTCACGTTCTGCTTGCAGACGTTGGCCAGCAGGCCGTCGTTCTCGTAGTTGCCGGCCGGGGTCGGCGTGGATTCGTAAGAAGCGGCGATGCCGGCTCCGTAGATGGTCTCGTTCAAGTGGGCCATCTCGACCAGCTTGTCCTTGATGTGGGAGGCGTCCGCTACCCCGTTGTAGTCGGCGATGAGGGCGGCGGCTCCAATCAGCACGTCGCCGACCCCG
>CAMYII010000044.1:0-5294 GCA_947258385.1 Acidiferrobacterales bacterium | reverse complement strand
CGCCCGGCTCCATGGCCCGGGTGTCACACGATTGCCGTCCGTAGATGAAGGTGAGCCCCGCCGTTTCGACGGGTATCGCCGCCACCACCGCGTACTCGGCGTCTGCCTCGGTGAGGCGCATCGTCGGCATGACGAGGATCCAGTGTGAGTTGATGCAGCCGGTCTGGTGCGCCTTGGCCCCCCGGATCACGATGCCGTCGTCGCGGCGCTCGACGATATGGACGAACATGTCGGGATCGGCCTGTTCGGAAGGGCCCTTGCTGCGATCGCCCTTCACGTCTGTCATGGCCCCACCGACGACGAGGTTCTGGTGCTGGACGACGGCCAGCCAGTCCTTGAACCGCTCGTGGTAGCCAGTCCCATGGGCGGCGTCGATGTTGTAGGTGACGGTGTACCCGGAGTTGATGGCATCCATGCCGACGCAACGTTGAAAGCAGGTCCCGGTGAGCTGACCGAGCCGGCGCTGCATCTTGTTCTGGGCCACCACGTCATCGGCGCTGCCTGCCACATGCAAGAACCGGTTGACGGTTTCGCCGGTCAGCTCGGACTTCTCGCTGGCCAGTTCAGGCTGCTCGACGACCAGGTCATAGGTGGCGGCCACCGCATTGATCGAGGGTCGGATGATGGGGTGATCGACCGGCTCGACCACCCGCTCTCCGAGCAGCCACACGTTCAGATCCCGCCCGCGCAGGCTCTCGATGTAGTCGGCGCGGTTGCGAATCGGATCGCCGGGGGTCCAGGTGGATTCGGTCATGCACTCTCCCTCTCTATCGAGGCTACTGGGGCGGCGCCTCTGGTGCTGTGAGGGGTAACGAGACCCGCCTCGGGCACGTACCGCCACCAAGAGTGCCGCCCGCTGCGCGAGATTGCCGGATCCCGGCGGGGCCAGCTCTTCTTCTCGGGAACGGCGCAGGCGATGACCCCGCCGTTGCATACACTGATCTGAGTGGTGACGAGCGCCAAGGTTGATGCCTACATCAGCCAATCGGAGAAGTGGCCGGAGGAGATGACCGACCTGCGGCCGATCCTGCTGAGCTGTGGGCTCGCCGAGGAGATCAAGTGGGGCAAGCCCTGCTACAGCCATGCGGGCCGGAACATCCTCATCCTCCAGGAGATGAAGGGGTTCCTCGCCCTCATGTTCTTCAAGGGTGCCTTGTTGAACGATTCTGAAGGTGTTCTCGAGGAGCAAGGGCCGAACTCGCGATCGGCTCGCCGGATTCGCTTCACCTCGGTGGAGGACGTGGCCCGGCTGTCCGACGGCAAGGGCTTCCGCGACCGGTGATGCTCGGCACGCCCAGCCTTGGCTGGATGCACACAGATACCAGGGGTGCCACCCACGCCGAGTGGGCGTGATGGCATCTTCCGACCTAGTCCTCTACCGCAGCGACATCAGTCGAATGACAATGACCGAGACAAGAAAGGGGGGATGATGATGCAAAGGTTCGTCGCGATTGCGCTGCTCGTTACCGTTGCGGGTCTCGGCCTGGTTGCGTGTAGCGGCGAGGCGGAGACGGCAACCACAACCACTACTCCGTCGGCACCCTCCAGTATCGAAGCTGTCTGTGCACTCAACGAGGACTTCGAAGAGCTGAATGAGCGAACGCTGGCTGTGATCCCCGAAACCGGGGAAGAGGAGCCAATTCCTGTCACCTACGCAGGGTTGTTAGAGGAGAACTATGTCGAGGGCGTCAAGCTCATGCGCCAAATGGTCGACCACGTACCCGAGGCAATGAGGGACGACCTATCGGCCTACACCAGAGCAATCGGCAAGCTTTCAGAGATGTATGCCGAATACGGCTACGACCAGGCGGCAACTTGGGAGAACGCGGATTACGCGACCTTCTTCCGAGAGTATGAAGTCCCCGAAGGGGTGAGGACTGGAATCAAGGAATGGTTCATGGCGAACTGCGGCATGGACCTGCAGGGCTAACCCAACCGCGTCCCGTAGCCCCTTTCCGCCAAGCTCAGGTATATCTACGCAGCTCCCCACGGTTGTTCGAGCGTTTGGCGCAGATGCGGTGCAAACAGCGAAGGCTCGAGCAGGAACGAGTCGTGGCCCTTCTCGGAGTGAACCGTGATGCGCCGGGCAGGCACGCCGGCCGACTTGAGCACCTGCATCATCCGCTCTTGCTCTTCGGGGTAGAAGCAAACGTCTGAGTCGATCGAGAACACCATGAATGACTGATCCTTGCAGGCCCTGAGCGCCTCCTCGAAGGACTCCGCCCCAACCGACGTCAGGAGGTCGAACCCCTGCCAGGCCTCCATCAAGCGCAGATAGCTGTTGGCGTCGAAGCGGGCGACGAACTTCTGGCCCTGATGCCACAGATAGGACTCGATCGGGTGGCCGATGGAGATGTACTCGGAGGCTTCGTGCGGGTCGACCACTTCCGAGCGCGCCCGCTCTTGCATCGCTGCCAGAGACACAAAGGTCTTGTGACCGATCATGCGGGCGAGCGCCAATCCCCGGTCAGGAGATTTCCCGCCGTAGTAGTCACCCCCGTTGAAGTTCGGGTCGTTGATGATGGCGTTGGTCTGCTCGAAGTTGTGGATGAACTGGAGGGCGGTGACCTCCAGGCCGCCGGCAATTGGTATGACCACGTCGACCCGATCCGGGTAGCGAGTGGCGAGGCTCAGGCACATGAGGGCCCCAATCGAGGCGCCGGTCACCGCATGGAGCCTGTCGATCCCGAGCCGGTCCAGCAACCAGACTTGCGAATCGACGATGTCGTCGATCGTGATGGCGGGAAAGGCGCCGCCATACGGTTGGCCGGTCACCGGGTTCTCGCTCGCCGGGCCGGTGGAGCCGTAGCAGCCGCCGAGGTAGTTGATGCACAGCACCGCGAACCGGTCGGTGTCGAGGGCTCGTCCGGGGCCGACGAAGCCGTCCCACCAACCAAGCTGGCACTCCTCGGTCCATCGCTCACCAACGCCCGGCACCGCCGGATTCACGCCGGCCGCGTGCTGGCTGCCGGTGAGGGCGTGGAACACGAGGATGACGTTGTCCCTCGCCTCGTTCACCGTCCCATACAGCTCGTAGGCGAGGGTCAGGCCCGGGAGCGAGGAGCCGTCCTCGAGGACGAACGGCTCGGTGCTGGTCTGAAACTGGGTCTCGATGGATTCCATCAACGCTTCTCGCCTGGTTGATCGCGAAACCATAGACGATATCGCCAAATCACCACCTGCGACCAGAATGGCCCTCAAGAAATCGGCGCTGCCGCCGAGATCGCTTGTCGAGGAGTGAGGTTGTGAGGCGAGGATTGGCAGCGGTATTCATCGGGCTGATGGCGGCATTGCTCGGCACCGTGCCGGCCGGGGCCTCAACCGCCGGCCCTGAGGTTGCCCTCTTCGATCCTGAGAGTGGCCAATGGCACATGCGCGACGCAGTCGGCGTCACCCACACCTTCTACTACGGGGCTCCCGGAGATGTCCCACTGCTCGGTGACTGGGACTGCGACGGGGTCGACACCGTCGGCATGTACCGGCCATCAAACGGTTTCGCCTACCTCCGGAACTCGAACACCCAGGGGGTTGCCGACATCGACTTCTTCTACGGCATACCCGGCGATGTGCCGCTGGCCGGCGACTGGAACGGCGACGGGTGCGACACGCTTGCCATCTATCGAAACAGCCGGGTGTACGTTCGCAACCGCCTCGGGACCGGCGTGGCCGACTACGACTTCTACTTCGGTGTCCCCGGCGACCGCCCCTTCGCCGGCGACTTCGACGGTGATGGCACAACCACCGTCGGCCTCTACCGGAATTCGAGTGGCTTCGCCTACCTGCGCCAGTCAAACACCACCGGCGTTGCCGACCTCGAGTTCTACTACGGCGTACCGTCCGATCGCATCCTCACCGGCGACTGGGACTCCGACGGTGACGAGACGGTGGGGATCTTCCGCCCCGCCGAGTCCCGCCTCTACCTGTCGAACCAAAACACCACCGCCGTCGCCGACCGGCAGCTCCGCTTCGGCGAGGGCCGCTACCTCCCGGTCGCAGGCAAGCTCGGGCTGGGAGACGCGCCGCCCTCCGACTTCGCCGATGCTGCTCGCTGGTCCGATCCGGCCACCTGGGGTGGCCAAGTTCCCGCCGCAGGTGAAGTCGTGACGGTGCCGGCCGGGACCGCCATCCTGATGGATGTTTCCCCACCCGCGCTCGGCGGACTGCGGGTGGATGGGACGCTCGTGTTCGACCGCCGCGACCTGGACCTCACCACCGATTGGCTGATAGTCACCGGCTACATGCAAGTAGGGACTGCCGGCGAGCCGTTCGAGCAACGGGCCACCATCACGTTGACCGGCGCCCCGGGCAGCGACACCATGGACATGGGTGCCAGGGTGTTCGGAGTGATGGGTGGCACTGTCGACCTGCACGGGAGCCCGGACGTGGCCTGGACCTCGCTGGCGGCGACCGCTCCCGCCGGCGCCACCTCCATCACTCTGCAGCAGCCGGTGACCTGGCAGCCGGGAGAACGCATTGTTATTGCCTCGACCGATTACGACTACGAGCAGGCCGAGGAGCGGACCATCACCTCGGTCGCCGGCACCACCGTCCGGTTCGCCGAGCCCCTCGAGCATCTCCACTGGGGTCAGCTGATGTGGCCGGACGGCCGGACGATCGATGAACGCGCCGAGGTCGGCCACCTCACCCGCTCCATCGTCATCCAGGGAGCCGACGACGGTGTGGCCGACCGGTTCGGTGGACACATGATGGCCACGCCCGGCAGCACCACCCGGATGGACCATGTCGAGCTGTTCCATATGGGCCAGGCCGGCGAGCTGGCCCGCTACCCGGTTCACTGGCACCAGGCGGGTGATGCGGCCGGCAGCTACCTGCGGGCCGCCGCCATCCACCACAGTTTCAGCCGCTGTGTCACCGTCCACGGGACGAACAACCTCCAGGTGGAGGACAATGTCGCCTACGACACCTTCGGCCATTGCTACTTCCTCGAGGATGGCGCCGAGCGAGGCAACCTCTTCGACCACAATCTGGGGCTCGTAACCCGGCGTCCCGAGGAGTCAGACGCCCTCCTCCCCTCCGACGTCAACTACCCGGGGCCGGGCACCTTCTGGATCACCAACCCGGACAACACGTTCAAGAACAACGTGGCGGCCGGCTCGCGCGGCATCGGATTCTGGTTTGCGCTGCCCGAACACCCGACCGGGCCGTCGGCTACCGATGCCATCTGGCCGGCCCGCACCCCGCTTCGGATGTTCGACGACAACGTTGCCCACTCGAATGGAGTCGACGGCCTGCACGCCGACCGCGGTCCACTCCCCTCCGGCTTCACCGACACC
>CAMYII010000043.1 GCA_947258385.1 Acidiferrobacterales bacterium | reverse complement strand
GAGCCAGGAAGGCGGGAGCGACCAGCGCATCTTTTGGGCCAGCGCCAGGCGAGTGCGGGTGGGGATTTTCTCGGGTGACATGGGGACCTCCTTTTTGTTTGGAAAAGTTTTTTTCTTCCGGCCCACAAAAAAGCGGCCCCGGGAAGGCCCAGGGCCGCATTAACATATCCACGTCTCCGTGCAGATTTGGGCTTTTTCAACGCAAGCTCAGTCCAGCCACATCAGATGGTGACCGTCGTTTACGCGACCTTATGTTTTGCAATGAGTTCGTGCACCTTTGGAACAAGCTCCGTTGGAATCTCCATAACAGTCTGGTCTACAGCCTCGAAAGCCGCCTCGTCCTCTGCCACGGCTTCTTCCTCGCTCTGAGATTCATAATGGGCAAGGACGCGTTTTGCACGCTCCTCATCCCATCCTGGTGGAAATTGGCTTTGTTTCATTTCCTCTTTCTCCGATAACGGCGCCTATACGCAATTAATGCTTTACCGCGAAGGTCGTAAGCTGTAATCACAAAAACACTATCCGGTTCAGGGTCTGGTACATATATTACCCGCAGGGCAGGTAGCGTCCGTCGGAAGTGCGGCCAATTGCCACACGCGAACCTTCGCGTCCAGGGCGGTCCTCTCCTGGACGTCGTAAGATCTCTTCAACCTCTTCTTCCGAAACGTCATGCCGGTGTATGTGAGGCACATCAGTCTCTGGATCAACGTAGTATCGTATCTTCACGAATCCCTTCGCTCATCATACGGCTATATTCCATATCGACAACATTCATATTAGCAGTTTACCTCCTTCCTCGCGATTAACAACCACTTTCCATCGATTGCCGGTACCTCCCAAACTCCCTGGTCCTGATGGGCTGGTTGCCGCTGGCGGGGTTGAACCTCGCCAGCGGCTCTTCAATGCCGAGGTCCCTGAAGTGCTCGGCGAGGTCCGCCGGGCTGAGCGGGGAGAGGAGCTCGGGGACGGGGGGCTTGAAGGGCTTAGCGTGGTGCGACCCGGTGGATTTAATCAGTGAGCCCCTCCAGAACTTTCATTAAGCGTCATACGCAACATTCCCGAGAATCTGTGTTCGAAGATACTGCCATTCGGGATCATCAAAAGCATCCACCTCAATTGGATATGGCTCATCGTTTTGCGGCATCGCTTCAAGTCGCTTTCTGCATTCCGCAACATCTCCGGTATAAAACACCCATTGACGCGTTCCATCAAAAGTAAGGACCGATAAGAGCAAGGCATGTGCCCCGCTTTCAAGCGCCTGGCATAGTCTGTCTTCAAACTCAGTCATAGCATCAGACCCCCCCGGAGTCGGCATGGCCCCTGAATCTTCTTCTGCGTATGGCCACACGATGCGCAGCGCCCTCCCATATCCTTCGACGTTATCTGAGCCAAGCACCGATGTGCGAAAGCGAATTACGTAGGGACCAGACTCCGATTTGCCTTCCGCCACGGACCACTTATCTTCACGCAATACTTCTAGCACTTTATTGTTGAGCACAAGTTCTCCTTGCTAACGCTTGACGCCACGCCCCAACTGCGGCGTGCGAGACCATACGCCAGTCCGGGGCGAGCGTGCCGTACGCCGTCAGGTACAGGTGGTGGTGACGCAACGCGGCTACCTTCTGAAAAACCATCGGACCTGTGCCTTTCTGGGCAGTGGCTGCTCTGTCATTGTGGGACCATTCACAAATGCTGCTGCCCAGCCGGACGGCAATTTCGAATGGAATGCCCATCCAGGTTCGGCCTGCGGTTGCATTCCTCCCGCCGCTAGAACCTCCCCCAGCCGACTTCCCACTGTGATGCCCTCCGGCGTGGCGAACCGGGGAACGGAGACAGATACGTATTTCACCACAGCATCTGGGTCCGCCGCGACTAGGAATGTGATTCCACCGTCCGTCACTTCGCAAGAAGGTAGGAGCTGGGCTGTACCTACTAAGTGTTGTTTCCCCAGGTCTGCCACGCAAGGCATCGGATCTCCAACCTGTGGTCCATGAGCGACTCCGTTATGAGTAGAAAAATCCGGGTCAGGAAAAAACCGGGTCTACCATCGGATTTTAGCAGGTGAATGGGTAGTCGATAGAGCGTAGTATGGACCCGTGGCGGGGGTGTGGCTCACCGGCAGCCACAGGTTTGTACTCTACCAGTTGGACGCCCTCAGAGTGCTAACGGTTTTCTGGGGCACACATCAGTGCCAGGGGCCGGTCCCAGCGCTAAGCGCCGGGACCCAATGCCTTGATCCTGATGGGTGACTGGTGCGTATCGGTCATAGACCGCGCAACCGAACCGAGAGAAAACCCGGCACGCTGCAATCAGTGAGCGCGCAGCCCCTGCAGGAGCGATAGACACCCTATGGGTGCCAAAGTGGTGTGCGGCCACTTGCCAGGGGGCGGCTAATGGGTGACCCTTTTTGACCCCTTTCAGAAGATAGTATTGTCTATTGGCTGAGGCTGGCTGATGGGCGACCCAGGCGATTCCCACGGATGGTTTATGCTATACCGCCTTTTTGAGCTCCTCCCGAATAACTTTTCTAATCGCATCCTCTAATGCCTTGTCATGCGCCTTAATATGCTCTCTCAAGGCGTCATTAATGAGACGTTGATAGTTACCACCACCTGAATCATGCACGAGCTTTTTGAAATGCTCGATGACATCGGCATCAAGCCGAATCGTAATCCGCACTTTGTTGGGATCCGGTTTTACCACCGGGCCACGTTTGCCTTTACTGAAATCTTCACTCATAGCTTAAGCCCTGAAAATATTGCCTGGTCTCCCTTCTATCCGCCTTTCGCGCGGAGATAATCCGGATACGATCTTCCTGCCGTTCGCAATGAACCACGAAAAGCACATTCACGCTCGGTCCCATACCAAGGGTCTTGAAGCGCTGCTCATCGTTACCAGGATCGAGATCTTCGAATCGTCAGCGCGTTCTCATCTTCCAGCGCAATGACCGCATCAGCAAAGTCTACGCCTTGTTTTCGACGGTTTTCCGCCGCCTTCCGTGGATCCCACTCATATTCCATTAAGTAATTGGCAGGGGTGAGGCGGAAAGAGGCGACCGTCCAGTGAACGTTCGCCCCGCTGAACTGGCGAGCCACGGAAGGCGAGCCCCGGACTTTCAAGCGGAGCGGGACGCGAGAGCGAAGAAAGCACAGGAGCGACGCTGACCTGCCCACGCTCAATTTGGCTGTGGTACGTCCTATGAAGGCCTTAGCGGCTAACTCTTTCTCGCCAATAACCTGGTCGTCGGCATTGGTGGGCCACTGCCACCACCCAGATTTTCTTTGGCTCGATGCGATAAATCAAAGAATAGGGGAATCTGGCGAGGACGATGCGACGAAACTCTTTTTCAATTTGTTGACCAATCTGCGGTTGCTCCCGCAAGAGTTCTACTACCCGCTCCACCTCAGAAATGAATCGATCACCAAGGCCCGGCACCTCGTTATCATAGAATGCAGCGGTCTCAACAATTTCCTCTGACGCGGCCGGGTGGAATTCGGCCTTCATTTCTTGAGCCTGGCCCTCGCCCTTGCAAACACTTCTTCCGCAGGGATAGGCTCAACGAGGCCATCTTTTAGTTCTTTATACCTTCTTTCAGCTTCCTCCAGCCATGCCTTCTCGACATCGGCCTCCATGGCGCCGTCGAGATCGGCAATCAGATCCCGCAGCAGGTGCATCCGTTCATCAGCACTCAGGGACCGGATCTCGCCCTCCAGTTCCTCGACAGATCTAGCCATCATATTTCTCCGATATTGCTCGCTAGCGATTTTAACGCGGATATTTGGTTGACTGCCACAAGAGGCATTCTTTTGCTGCTCCAACACTCATATATTGGCTCAGTCTTTGGCCGAAAACAAATAATATTATCGCATAAATCGGATGAGTCGGCCGAGCGCGGGCGACGTCCGCCAGTGGGCTTAATACCCACCGACGGCAGCCGACCCTCATCATTAAGAAGCTAATGCATCACGCCTAACGCCACGGGGCGATAGTAGGCCCGTGGCTATTCGATGCCGAGATTCTTGAAGTGCTCGGTAAGATCCGCCGGGCTCGGTGGGGTGAGGAGCTCGGGGACGGGGAGTTCGAAGGCGTCTATCCACGCTGACATGACGTCCAAGGAAGGACTAATGTGCCGGGCAGGAAGCCCTAATGTCGCGGAGGTCAGGACGACCGAGAGCGGCCCGCGGGTGCAAGCAAGCACAGGAGCGGCGCTCACTTGGCCGCGCTCGATCTGGCTGATGTACGTCCTCTGAAGCCCGGCAAGCTCGGCCAGGACCTCTTGCGACCAGCCGCGGGTGAAGCGAGGACGACGTCCAAGGATGGACTAATGTCGCGGGAGCCAGGAAGGCGGGAGCGACCAGCGCAGTTTCTGGGCGAGAGTAATACGGATACGGGTGGGGATTTTTTTCGGGTGACATGGGGACCTCCTTTTTGTTTGGAAAAGTTTTTTTCTTCCGGCCCACAAAAAAGCGGCCCCGGGAAGGCCCAGGGCCGCTTTGAGATACCCGCGCACCGAAAGCAGAGCGAAGAGCAGCAGGCCACACCAACCACAACCCAAACCGCCCTACCCCACTGCCGATGTGATGTATACTCTACACAGCCCCAAGTCATGATACCTCATGCTTGGGGTTAGCTGCTCGGGGGATGTTAGCGCATCTCCCGAGCAGTGCCTTTTTGTGAATCTGTTAACTGCAGAATGTAGTTTATGATGATTCCATCGTGAGTCAAGCATTACATCGCGACTTTACCGTCTTTTTCGGTTTCTTGGGCAAGTCTTGAAATCCTGATTTTCGACTCTGGCCTTTTTTTTGGCGTAGTGCGACCGCTAGTTACCTGTAGGGTTTTGGAGGTGGAGGTTTATAATTTTTCATCACCCATTCATGAATCTTGAGTCGCTCCTCCGGAGGTATCTCTTCTCTAAAATCCAAAATTCTATTTTCTAATTTGACCAATTTATTCAACTTTGGGACTGAATCGATTAATATTTTTGTTCTCCACCCATCATCAATTGCTGTATGTATGCGCATCGGTCGGCCTCGTGGAATGAACAGATAGCTATCGAGCCACTTCATGAGATCCCATGCTCCGATTATTAATACTTCTTCATCGGTATCCTCGAGCACCGACCAATCCGGAGGAACCTCGCGACTTTATAAGAACTCAATTATTTCTTCAATTCTATACATTTCACCATGTTAGGAACGACGTTAAGATGCCTAGAGACGGGTAGCTGAAAATCCGGGGCAGAAACCAGTTTTCTCTAATATTAGCAACAATTGCTCTTTGACCCAGGTTTTTCTTAATGGGTGACACGGTTTTTTCGGCGAATTGCTTGACCCCATGGGTGTCCTGGGCGGTTACCGCGGTAATGACTGGTGCCGGGTGACAGCCCAGGCTCGACAGGGTCTGGATATCGGCCGCCAAGCCAGCACCGCCGGTGGGGTCATTGCCGCCGAGGGTCAGTACCACCGGTGGGGTATCGGGGGTTGGGGAATGGGGCATCACGTGCTACCGGGAGTTGGGTCTTGGCATGCTAACGCCGCTGGGCTCGCCCGTGCATCTCCCGGCCCTGGACCCCCCCTGCCGTGATTGGTCAGCCTCCGCCGGAGGGTAAGCACCCAATTTTACTCATAAACGCCCGCGTCGTTGCCGGCCTCGGGTCAGACACGGTTACGTAGAACGTCAGTCGCGTCCCTCGATTGCCAGATTTGTGCCACGACCCGCTCCGCTCACATCCCAACCGCTACCACTGATCAGCCGGCGTTAGGGCCCAGGGAATAGTGGTGGCGAGACGCGATCCATTAGCGGTCAGTGAAGACTCACCTTTTGTTTCGTCAATTCATACAAGTACAGCAAACGGCAATCGGTCTGCGGGGTGATGAGGTCGGCGGTGGGCATATTGGGCACGCATGTTGCAGTGGCCGCTACACTACGATTCGACAAGACAAGGAGTGTAGTCATGAACAGGGGTGCCACTATCTTCGTCCTTTTGTTTTTGTGTTTTATCTGGAGCGGTAACGGGCTCGCAGCAACACAGCAAGAACCCGCCAAGCTCGTCTTTGGAGTCGTACCGCAACAACCGGCCACCAAGCTCGCGCGTCACTGGACTCCGGTGTTGCAATGGCTCAGTCGTCAAACCGGTATTCAAATCGAGTTCGCTACGGCGCAGGATATCCCGACGTTCGAGCATCGCTTGGCGGCTGGGCAGTACGACATCGCCTTTATGAATCCGTATCACTACACGGTGTTCCACGAGACTACGGGTTATCGTGCATTCGCCCGGGAGAAACATACCGGTCTTCGTGGAATCGTCGTCGTGCGCAAGGACAGCAAGTATACCGATGTCGCGCAGCTTGCCGGTGAGACCTTGGCGTTTCCTTCGCCGGCGGCCTTTGCAGCCAGCATTGTTACCCAGGCCGAGCTCCGCCAGCAGCATGTGCCGTTCACACCGGAGTACGTCGCGTCCCATGACTCGGTGTATCGCGCCGTAGCCATGGGGATCTTCCCCGCCGGCGGTGGTGTCGAGCGTACCCTGAACAATATGGAGCCGGCGGTGCGTGCACAGCTACGCGTGCTGTGGCAGACCAAGGCCTATACTTCGCACGCGCTTGCGGCCCATCCGCGAGTCCTGTCGCAGATGGTCACGCGCCTGCAGAAGTCGCTGTTGAAGATGGAATTCGACACCGAAGGCGCGAGCCTGCTGCAGGCCCTCGACCTCAAGGGGATCGTCCGGGTTTCGGATAAGGACTATCAAGACATCCGCGACCTGAACATCCATGTCCTCGATCAGCTGGTGAAATATTAAGGACGGTATGCCATGTCATTCAGGACTAAAACCATTCTTGGGATCGCAGCGATCGAGTTCGTTCTGCTGTCGATCATTGTTTGGACCAGTATCACCGTGTTACAGCATGCGATCGAGCGTGAGGCCTACAAGCGCGCCGATACCGTGGCAAACTTGTTCGCCGCTACGGCCTCGGACGCGGTGCTCACCAAGAACCTGTCGGCGCTGCACAGCGTGGTCAACGAGGTTCTAACGAGCCCCGACCTGCGCTACGCCCGGGTGTTCGATCTGCATCAACAGCGCTTGGCCGAGGGTGGTGATCCGGAGCTATTGACGCGCGTGTTCGTTCCCGATGCCTCGTTCTCCCGGATCGACGACGGTGTGCTCGATATCGGCTATGACCTCAATGTGGCCGGTGTCCATTACGGACGGGTCGAGCTTGGCATCGATGTGGCCGCGATCAAGGGGTTGCTGAGCGGAGAGCGCCAGCGGCTGTTTTTCCTGGCCACCATCGAGATCCTGCTCACGGGCTTGTTCTCCTTCGTCCTCGGCCACGTATTGACGCGGCAGTTGCGCACACTCTCCGATGGTACTCGCCGCCTGGTCGAAGGTGACCTCGGTTATCAAGTACCGGTCCATGGCAAGGACGAGCTGGCCGAGACCGCACTGGCATTCAATAGCATGTCGCGAGACCTGTTGCGGGCGCATCGGCGGCAGGAGAAGGTCGAGCAGGACCTACGCACGCTGGCCGATGAGCTCGAGGACCGGGTGCAGTTGCGCACCCAGCAGCTGGCGGCGCTGAACCGGGAGCTTCAGCATCGCTCGCTGCATGATCCGCTCACCAAGCTGCCGAACCGCATGTTGTTCCGCGACCGGCTTGAGCAGGCCCTGGCGTCGGCCTGGCGCGAGGACACCCTGGTTGGCTTGTTGATCATCGACCTCGATGGCTTCAAGGAGGTCAACGACACCGCCGGCCACCACACCGGCGATGCCCTGCTACAGCAGACCGCCAACCGTCTGCGGGACGCGGTTCGCGGTGTGGATACCGTTGCCCGTCTTGGGGGCGATGAGTTCGCGGTTATCCTGCATACGGTTGACGATCTTGAGCACGCCTGTGAGAAGGCGCGCGAGCTGAACGAGGTGATCCGTCAGCCGGTCGAGGTCGGTGGTGAACGCTACCGGGTTGGGGCCAGCATTGGTGTGGCATTGTATCCCGAGCACGCCGACACTGAGACCGATCTGCTGTGTCACGCCGATGCCGCTATGTATTCGGCCAAACGTCAGCGTGCCGGGGTGTTGCCCTTCGAAGGCAGCCACCAAGGCCTGCACCCGGACCGCCAGTCGTTGAAGACCGAGCTGCGTCAGGCCCTCAACGACCACCAGTTCGTGCTGCACTATCAGCCGAAGGTCGACTTTCAGTCCGACAGCGTGAGTGGTGTCGAGGCGCTGGTGCGGTGGCAGCATCCGACCCGGGGGCTGTTGATGCCGTTGGAGTTTCTCCCCTTGGCCGAGGACGCCAATCTGATGAAGCCGTTAACGGCCTACGTGCTCCGGGGCGTGCTCGCCCAATGTCACGAGTGGGTGCAGCGGGGTCTGGAGGTGCCGGTCACGGTCAACATCAGCGATGAAAACATCCAGGACGTTGAGTTCCCCGCGCAGGTGCGACGGATTCTCGATGAGTTCGATGTCCCACGGCAGCTGATCGACATGGGTGTGACCGAGGGTGGTCTCATTCTGGATCCAGCGCGGGCCTCCGACAATATTCGCAAGCTGCGTGATCTGGGGGTTACGATCACCATTGAGAACTTTGGCACCGGCTACAGCTGCATGAGCTACCTGAATTTGCAGCACCACCTGGTGGACGAGATTCGACTCGATCGTTCATTTATTCTAGATATGATGCAAAACGAAAACGACGCCGCTGTGGTGCGGGCGAACATCGATATCGCTCATACCCTTGGTCTCAAGGTCATCGCCAGTGGCGTCGAAAACGAGCAGCTCTGGGATGAGCTGAAGACCTTTGGTTGTGACGGGGCTCAGGGATATTACAGGAGCCGCCCACTGCCGCCGGAGGAGTTCATTGCATGGATGCAATCCTTACAACAAAAACAAGCGGTCACTAGCGTAGCGTAAAAAGAAAATGCCCCACCCGGGTATCCTCGGGCGGGGCTGGCCGTAATTCCCTTCAGCGACCTATACAGGGGTAGACTTTTCCTTGTCCCTTTGGGGCTCAGGTCGTCGATATGTCAGGCGTCATCCCCCCACTCGTTACGTGTCGTTCATGGTTTGTCCAAGAAGTAGTCTTCCAAGAGATCGGTGAACTTCTCTGACAGGATGTCGGCGACGAAACGGTCTCGTGCCAGTTTTTGGCGCTCGGTGAACTCGCCGCCATTAGGCTTCATCACCTTGGCAACAAACAGCGTGGCGATGTTGTTGCCGGGCAACGGCTGCGGATCATCTGGCGTGCCTCCGAGGGCGACGATATCGAACTTCTCCGGGAACGTATCGCGGGTATAGCGAGCCAGGTGGTAGAAGAATAAGCCGGCATCGGCCTTGCCCAGGGCCACTGAGAACGGCACCTCGCGGTGATGGATGCGGGCGCCGGCGAGCCATTTTTTCTCTACTCGGCTATTGAACACGCGGTTGAACAAGACCTCGGCGGTGAAGTATCTGGCGTACCACCCCCCGTAAAATGGGTTGTTGGCGGCGATCTGGTATACCGACGAGGAGTAATTGCCGAAGCTGCCTGCCTCGGTGTCCGGGTTCGAGGTCACCACCCTCACGCCGAGGCGACCCAGGTCCCAGATGGTGCGGATTCGCTTGGGGTTTCCCTTTTTCACCAGGATCACGTTGCCGCGGTTGCGAAGGATGGGTTCGGGCTCACCCTCGATCAAGCCCTGTTCCCTCAGTTGGTCCATGAGACGCCGCGGGCCGGCCACCACCGTCGGGATGCAGCGTATCCGTAAGTTGCCGATGGTCAGGTCGGCATTGAGGATCTGTTCGAGGGAGATCGGCGGTGAGGTGGTGTAGTACCAACTGCGAACCACGTCGGCGTTATCTACCAAGAACCTGTCCTGCCAGAACTCCTGTAGCACCATGTAATAGTTGCCAGCGGTGGAGAACACGATGTCGATGTGGTCGCAGGCGTCTTCCTTGATGTCCGAGTGAAAGTCATTGATGCGGTTCGAGGTCGGCTCGCTCAGATCGGGCACTGCCGGTTCGATGTCCCGTGGCCAATTCAACAGCTTGGGGAGATCCAAGGTCGGGCTGTTGTTGATGGGGGGGATGCTGGCATTGGCCGCTTGGCCAATGCCGAGCATCAGGACGGTGAGGCTTATATATAGTGTATGGTGCAATCTCATGGTGTTACCCTCCGCTGATTCGTGACCAATATATGTATTGGGGTCTCAGCGGTGTCCTTACCGCGCGCTCATGGACAACCGTGTCCGGTGTTGCTGAAGGTGCCTCTGGATGACCGGCGCGTAGACCAGGTTCCAAAAGTCGGTCACAAGCTTATCGATGCCCTGGTAACGATGACGCTCGCCGAGCACTAACTCCCTACCCCCACTAAAGCGTTCCCGCAGCCGCTGGCTCGCGAGCTGGCCCTCGGGTGACGCCAGCGCGGCGTTGATCTGGGCCACGAGCACCGCCGGCACGCGCGGGCTGATGGTGAAGGCCTGATTGGGGAACGACGGTCCTGTGTGGAGCACCCGTACCTGCTCAAGGTGCGGGTCCAGTTTGTCGAGATTGGTCGAGGGCAGCACGCCACCGGCACACTCGCCGGCGACCACGCGCTTGTAGATGTTCGCCCAGCCCTTGGTATTGAGTGGATAGAACACCCGCATGGGATTGGAAAACAGGCTCTGGGCGTACAGCGTGCCGAAGTTAGGCGGTGCATGGGTGCAGAAGGTGTGCCCACGCAGATCTTTGAGGTCCTTGATCTTGGCATTGTCGCGCCGGGTGATCACCTGCCAGTGCAAGGACTGCGGCAGGCTGGGACCGAGCGTGTGCTGCATCTGACCGAGACGGAAGGAGACGAAGTGGGGGCCGTCGAAATACACATGCCCGTGGTCACTCCAGATCCAGTCTTGGTAGGTCAGCCAGTTCCCCGGATGCTGGTAGACGAAGCGTTTGCCGGTGGCGCGGCTGAGATAATCGGCGATTGGCTTATAGAAGCGCCGGCCGGCCCGAACGTCCTCGCGCGGTGGCGCCGTAAAGATATAGACCTCGCCATCGCCGATGGATTGGACCTCACTCCGCGGCGCGATCGAGGCCTTGGCCTCCGGCACCAACCCGGCCTGGGTCGGTGCGGCCGCCAGCACGCCTATCAGTACCGCGGTTGCCAGTGCGACTGCATAGTTTGCCCGTGTCTTCATGATTTGACCCTCCTTTGTGCACTGCGTTTGTATTTCGGGCCCCTACTCGGCCTTTTCTGGCCATAGCCTTGGAGACCCGTACCCCGTATAATGGCTGTACCTTATCGTGGTACAGTGTACCATATATAGGCACAATGTACCGTGATACGGGACACGGTACAGGGGAGTCAGCCAAGTGTCAAGCCTTTTTGGAAAAAATGATTAATTCTTTTCAAGACAATAACTTAGAGTCGTGTTGGCGTGAGGATCGGTGCGACAATCTGCGCTCGGAGTTGCGCCAGCCAGTGCGGGCAAAGCTGGACATCATGGATCTGGTCTCCAGCGTCGATGAGCTGGGGGCGATCCCCGGCTGTCGGTTGGAGCCGCTGCACGGGCGCCCCCGGGACCGGGGCCTATATACCCTGAACGTCTATGACGGGTGGCGCTTGGTGTTCCGCTACCAGCACGGCGCGTTCCACGACGTGTGGCTGAAGCAGTTTGATGAAGGGGTCTAGTTAGGAGAAGTCTTCGATGTTCACCATACCGGTACAAAAACCACTGACGCCCGGGGAGATCCTGGAGCGCCATTTTATGGAGCCGCTGGGGTTGACCCAGATGCAACTCGCCGATCTGCTGCATGTGCAACGGCGGCGTATAAACGAAATCACCAATAACCGTCGCGAGGTCACGCCGGATACGGCGATCCGGCTGAGCCGGCTGTTCCCTGGCGTGTCGCCCCAGTTCTGGCTCATGAGTCAGATGCGGGTCAACCTGTGGGAGGCCTTGCACAACCAGGCCAAGCGACCGGAGTACGAGGAAATCAGCGCCCTCAGCACGTTGCCGGTGACGCCGACGGTCAGGTCGTCACCGGTGTAGTCCGTGCCGAGGCACCGGCGCGCTCGACCACCAGCCGAGACAGACCACGGATCAGTAAGGGGTGATCGTTCAACGCCGGCGCGACCCGGTACTCCGGTATTCCGAGCGTGCCCGCCAGATGGGCGTATTCGATACCGAGCTCGTACAGTGTCTCGATGTGATCCGAGGTGAACGCGATTGGGTAGACCAACATCTGCCGAGCGCCCTCGGCCGCCTTGTGGCGAATGGTATCCTCGGTGTAGGGCTGGAGCCACTTTAGCAGCCCGACCCGACTTTGATAGCACAAGGTGGTGTTCGGCCAATTCGGACGCGCACACAGCGCATCATAGGTCGCACGGATGTGTTTCTAGGAATAGGAATTTTCTTTCAGCGAGCGCCGCGGATGGCGCCATCAGCAGGCCAAGAACGCCCGCCACTGCCTGTTTGACATAACCCCCCTTATCCGTACTGGCCAACTCGGCCAGGACCTCTTGCGACCAGCCGCGGGTGAAGCGTAGATGACGTCCAAGGATGGACTAATGTCGCGGGAGCCAGGAAGGCGGGAGCGACCAGCGCATCTTTTGCGCCAGCGCCAGACGGGCGCGGGTAGGGATTTTTTCGGGTGACATGGAGACCTCCTTTTTGTTGGAAAAGGTTTTTTTCTTCCGGCCCACAAAAAAGCGGCCCCGGGAAGACCCAGGGCCGCTTTGAGACACCCACACACTGAAAGCAGAGCAAGGCGCAGCCGGCCAACCAACCACCACCCAAACCGCCCTACTCCACTGCCGATGTGATGTCTGCTCTACACAATTATTTCGGAATCAGGTCCTGACTCGTCCATGATGTGTCATTGGTCGGGTAAACCTGGGCGGTTACCCGCCCAGGCTCCCCACAGATCCGGACGTGCGCGATTAACGCATCCGGCTCCTCACACAATAGAT
>CAMYII010000042.1:1786-10976 GCA_947258385.1 Acidiferrobacterales bacterium | reverse complement strand
TGGTGTTCTCCCGCTTATTGGTGGATTTTTCTGCATATATAACTAAGTGTATACAAGGGCTACGTTTATTCAATTTCTTGTGATAAACGCCAAAATAATTGACGCTGAGGGTTGGGCTATCATTAATGCAGATGTTTCATCACGAGCGTAAATTTATGGCCTGCGAACACAAATAGGACTGTCGCCGCAATCATCGCAGCCGTTGCCAGCGCCACGCTTTGCAGTACCCATGCATCGCTGAGAAATAAGCTCACCAACGCCAATATTAATGTAACAAGATAGGCGGCGGAGGCTAGGAATAATTCATGCAACAGCCTGTTGTAATGACCCGTTTGGCGCAAATTCGCGATCAAACGCCGATTGACCATCGCCGTCAGGATGGACAACGCGGCGATCATAAAGCCCATTAATGTGCCGGCGACCGCTGCGAAAGTGCCCGCGATATTTCGCAGCTTGTCAGCTGGAGCATCGACCATGAAATACCAGACTGCCAGCCCGCCAAGGACCGGCAATATCGCCTTAAGCCAGCTCACGACCCTTTGCACCGAAATAAGCCTGTAGCGCCTGCCGTTGTTCCTCTCGTCCTTTACGTAATGCAGCATTGATAGACTCCGGTACGGGATAACGTCCTTTCATTTCGACGGGCTGCTTAGAAAAAATCCTGTCCATAAGCAGATCGATCGGATGAGTGATATCATCCTCTTCCACATTCAATCTTGCAACAGTGACAGCTTCCATGTCGATCAATTCCGCTACTGCTCTCTTAACGCGGTTATGCAAAGACCGCCGGGTGGCATCGGTGCTGCGTATGTCCGTGGTAGCTCTGACAAATAACCGAACCCCGCCGATGCTGTTCATGACGTCAAATAACTGGCTGTTCCACTGATTATCCGGGTACAGATCTGGATTCGTCGGCCTCGCGATGCTCAGTACAAGCGATTTTGGCGTCACGCCTCTTTTCATTAGTCTTCTGAGCGCGTGCTCCTGGATCACAGGATTAAACGCGACCGTCTCATTAACAAAATCCGACAGATAAGCGGCCAGGCGTGACGTGGTGCTGCCGTTGCCATTGCGCTGATAGACGAGCAGTTCATTACGTTTGAAATAATGAAAATAATTTTTCTCAATAAGCCCCTCGTCTTCATCCAGATCCAGTTCGCGCTCTTTCTTGCCGGGCGCGCCGGCATGAGGCAAATCGTCGGCGCGGTACTTGGCAAAAACGCCCGTGAAGGATGCGCCTTTATTGTGAGATCTCAGGTCCCGGATTTCGTGGTTCATGCCTTTAAACTCAATCACCGGACGCTGCCTTTTTTTGGATAGTGTCTGCAAAAGATCACTCACTTTTCCCCTGTCGCCCGCCGCGCCGATCTGTCCCGTATAGAATTCAATAGTGAATTCCTTGTGCTTGGTTTCCATGTCGCACCCCTTCCCGTGTTAGTTATCGATTGTCTGATTATTTTGAACGACTGGTTCAACCGCTCCCGGTCTTGAGTCGAATAATCTTCGCCACGGCCGCCTTGGTGGCGGCCTTGTCCTTCGCCGCCTCGGGCGTGAACAGATCGCAGAGCAACAACACGAGCTCGGATTTGGCGTCCGATGACATCGTCGACTGCTGCTCTTCCAGGTATTCCTCCACGGCGGCCAGCACGCCGGCGTGCACCACGGGATCGACCGGATGGGGTTTGGGTGACTTCGATGGCGGTACGCCATAGTCCGCCCGCTCTTCGGCGACCTGGTAGAGATTGGCGGAGCGGATGCCGGTGAGGATGTACTGAACATCCACACCGATCTTTGCAATGCCCTCCCAATATTCTGAATCTGGACTTCGCCTATTCGTTTCGTAATTTACTTGCGATGCCCGTTTTATGCCGCCGATTTCAGCGAAATCCGTTTGGTTATAACCCAATCGTTTCCGCTCTTCAGCCAACCTCTCACCGATTGTTGACATTTGTATCCATCCAGCGCTTGACATGCCTACATTCGTAGGCAATACTCGCACTAGGGCCACTTAGTGACCTTGTTTGCCCGAAAAAAGCGGTGTTGCAGCACCGCGTACCGTCCAAATGCGCCGCTGGCGGCGCATTTGGACCCCTAACTACCCGACAAATGCGCCGCTGGCGGCGCATTTGTTCCGACCCGGAGGGCCGCCATGCATCCGGCAGACATCCGCGCCACCCTGGAAAAACAGGGTTTTACTCAGGCCGAGATCAGCGCCAGCCTACGCCCGCCCGTCCACCGCACCTTAGTAAACAAGGTTATCCGCGGTCGCAAGCGTTCGCGCCGAGTGGAAGAACGCATCGCGGAAGTTACCGGGATCCCGCTGTGGACGCTTTGGCCCCAGTGGCATGCCCGGCCGCGCTATGTCCATCCGCGGCGCCGGAGCGCCTGATCATGCGCGGACCGCATCGTATCCACTACACAATGTCGTCGACCGGCGACAAGCGTACCCCGGCCGCAGGCCATCCGGCAACCGCACGGCCGGGGTTTTTTTGGACTCCCTCCGGAACGGGTGTCGCCAATGCCTAAGCGCCACTGGAAACGCCTCCGGCCGACGAACTTCAGCCATGCGATGGAGCTCTGCCTGGAGCACGCGAAGGCGGTTCACAACCGGTCGGTGGACCGGATCGCGGATCTCATGGGTCTTGCGAATAAATGGATCATTTACAAATGGATCGAGTCGGGACGCATCCCCGGCATCTTGATCCGCCCCTTTGAACATGCCTGCGGCATCGATTACGTCACGCGCTACCTGGCCCATTCCGATCACAAGCTGATCATCGACATCCCCACCGGCCGCAACATCGATCACACGGGCATTCATACGCTGCAGAGCAAATTGCATGACGCCGTCGGCGCGTTGATCACGTTCTATCGCGATCAATCGAACGCGGAGGAAACCCTCGCGGCCATCACCGGCGTGATGGAAGACCTCGCCTGGCATCGCGGCAACGTCGAGAAGTTCAGTCAACCCGAACTGGATCTGGAGGACACGGAGTCATGAGCGACAAGTACCGCAGCAGCACGCAGCAACGGATCCTGTTGTGCCTTACAAGGCTCGCCGGTCATGAGGTCAACGGCATGACCCCGGGCGAGCTCGCCCGGGTCGCCCGCATCACGCCGGCCAATGCGACAAAGGATCTCGCCAACCTCGCCATCGCCGGGCTCGCCGAGCAGATGCCGGACACCGGCCGCTGGCGCCTGGGCCCGAAGATCATCCAAATGGCGCTCGCGCACATGCAGGGCATCGAGCGCGCCAAGGGCAAACTCAACGAGACCGAGCAGCGCTACAGCCGAGCGCCGCGTTAATCCTCTCACCAGGAGATAAGAACAATGAGCCGAGGCCGAAAACCCAACCCCAAACCCCAGCCGATCGACGTTGAGGTCAATCATGAGGCGGTCGCCGAGGACACCGCGGCGCTCGACAAAATGGCCAAACGCCTGAACGAGATCGATGCCCACTATAGTGACGGCACGCCCTACGACCGCGAGACCGCGATCCAAAAAACGATTTTCTATTTGAACCAGTCGGCCGAGGCCATGCTCAGCGCCGGCAAGCAGCTCATCCTGCTGAAAGAGCATGAGCCGCATGGGGATTTTCTGTACGCGTTAGAGCGTATCGGTCTAGCGCCGCGTGCCGCGCAGAAAATGATGCAGGCCACGGTTAAATTTTCCAAGCCGTCAAATGCGCCGCTGGCGGCGCATTTGGGGCGGACAAAATTATTGGAGCTTGTGGCAGAAGACGATGAGGAGCTGGAGCAGCTCGCCAAAGGCGGCACCTTGGCCGGACATACATTAGATGAATTCGAGCGCATGACTAAGGCTGAGCTTCGAGCAGCCTTGCGCAAAGACCGCGAGGAACGCAAGCAGATCGCCGCCGCCAACGAAAAGCTCCTTCTCGATAAGGACAAGAAGATCAACGAGCTCGACGCCAAGCTCGCCCGCCGCGACGCACTGAACCCCGACGAGCTGACCGAGGACCAGTCCCAGGCGCTGGAACGCGAGGGCACCAAGGCCCGGGCGGCCTGGCTGGGGGTCGAGGTCGTGATCCGCGAAATCATGGAGCGCGAGGACGCGCCCGAACACCTCAAGGAGGCCTGCAGCCACGAGATCATCCGCGGCGTGCAGTGGCTCTACGAAATCGCGCTGCGGCATTGGCTCAACATGCAGGCCATCGGCGAGGAGATCTTTCCCGAATGGCTGCGCGAGGCGAGGGAGGCCGATATCGCGCGCGAGGGGCGCGAGCAGGAAAACGAACCACAACACTGATGGACCACGGGCATGCATGAGACAGAGCTAGGGACGCTGGAGTATTTCCAACGCCTGGCGGCGCAATTGGAAAGCGCGCCGCACGGCAGACGAGGCACCATGATCGACGAGGCCGCCGGGTTTTTGAACGTGTCACGCGCGCAAGTCTATAACCGCCTGCGCGCGGTGGGCTGGCGCTCGGGCCGGCGGCTTCGCACCGACAAGGGCGACAGCCGCCTGACCGACGAGGACGCCAAGACACTGTCGGCCATCATGGTCGAATCCTCGCGCGCCAATGGCAAGCGCCTGTTGGGCGTCGACGACGCGATGGACATCGCGCTCGCGAATCACCTCATCGAAGACACCGGCATCACGCCGGCGAGCGCGCTGCGCATCATGCGCGCCCGCGGCTTTCACCCTGACCAGGTCGCGCGGCCGACGCCGCACATGCCGATGCGAAGCCTGCATCCCAACCACGTCTGGCAGTTCGACGTGTCCGTGTGCGTGCTGTTCTATCTCGATGACGGCGGCATGGGGGCGATGGATGAGAAGTGGTTCTACAAGAACAAACCGCGCAATCTTAAGCGAATCTCGAACAAGCGCGTGCTGCGTTACCTCGTCACGGATCATTGCAGCGGCACGCTGTTCTTTGAATATTTCCTCGCCGCCGGCGAGGACCAGAAGACGCTTTTCAATTTTCTGATGCACGCCTTTCACAAGCGCCCGCATCCGCAGGATCCGTTCCACGGCGTGCCCTTCATGCTCATCTGGGACGCCGGTTCGGCCAACCAAAGCTACCTGATCAAGAACCTGTTGAACCGCTTGAGCGTGCGCCATCAGCCGCATCTGCCCGGCAACCCGCGCGCCAAGGGCCAGGTGGAGAACGGGCACAACCTGGTGGAGCGCAAGTTCGAGGGCCGGCTGCCGTTCATGCGCATTCAAAGTCTCGATCAGCTGAACGAGCAGGCGCGGATCTGGGCGCGCCAGTTCAATGGCATGGCCATACACCGGCGACATGGACACTCGCGTTATGGTCTTTGGCAGACCATCCGCAGCGAGGAACTGCGCATCGCGCCGCCGCGCGAGCTCTGCGAGCAGCTGCTGACAACCAAGCCCGAGCCGCGCCAGGTCCGCGGCGACCTCACGATTTCCTACAAGATCAAGGGCTACGACGCGTTCAATTATTCCGTGGCCCACATTCCCGATGTCCGCGTGGGCGAACGCATCGATGTCTGCGTCAATCCTTACCGCGCGCCGAACATCGACATCATCATCAAAGACCACGACGGCAAGGATGTTAATCACGAATGCCCCCCGATCAAAACCGACGCCGCCGGGTTCAACGTCAATGCGCCGGTGTTCGGTGAGCAGTACCAGGCGGCCGTCGATACCGATACCGACCAGCACCGGAAGAGCATGCTGAAGCAGGCCTACGGTGTCGACACACTGAGCGAGGCGGACGCCAAGCGCAAGGCCCGGACGCCGGCGTTTGAAGGCATCGATTCGATTTCCTACCTGGAGCACAAGGCGCGCGTGCATTTCGTGGAACGCAAGGGCCAGGAGCTGCCCGTGGAGGCCCCGCGCAGCGAAGCGCCGCGCTTGAGCCACATCGCGGCGGCCAAGCGCCTGGTGCGCGAGCTCGGCCGTCCACTGTCAGCGGAAGAACATAACACGCTGCGCGAACTGTATCCGGATGGCGTGCCCGAGGATCAGCTGGTTGGGCTTGCCGCCCGTTTGACACAACCCCAACGTACCGGCCTCGCGCTGGTGAAACAGGAGGCAAATTGAAATTCTTTTTTAGCATCGAGGACAACCCACAACCGGATAACCCCGATAGGGTGGATATCGATTTCCAATTCGACCCACCGTTACAAGATGAGGCAACGCCCACGCCGGCGAGCGTAATGGCCGTAGAGATTATCAAGCTCATGAAGAAACTGGGCACGGTCGACGAGCACGAATCGGAAGACGCGCCCATCGAGGATCCGTGGCAGTAAAGGAGGAAGCCATGCCAACCGCCAAACGCCAGACATCAACCACCGCTGAAGACGAGGTCCGGTATATGCCACTGAATCTCAAAGGCGTGCTCGCCGATCACGGGATCCCGCAATCGGAATGGGCCGCCGCCATCACACAGACAGGCAACTTTGCAAAGGACAAACCGCTGTCCAAATCCGCCGCCACCCAGATCCTGAACTGGAACACGTGGCCGAAGCAAACCCCGAAGGCGTTGATCAAACAGCAGACCGAACGGCTGCTGCGCGATTACAACGTGCCGGAGAACGTCATCAAGACCATCTGGCAGGAAGACATTTTCAACCAGCACCGCAACCGGCATCCCGCCGGCTGCCACAAGGGCCAGCGCCCACGTCGCAATCACCCGGACATCGAACCAATGGAGGTCGAAATGCTATCCACCGCCGCCAGAAAACATTTTCAATTATTCCGCGATCCATTCACCGACGATGTGCAGTGCGCCGACGACGTTTTTCTGTCATCGGAGCAGCGTTATATCCGCGAGGCCATGTATACCACCGCCAAGCACGGCGGCTTTCTGGCAGTCGTCGGCGAATCCGGCAGCGGCAAGACCACGCTGCGCCGCGATCTGCTCGATCGGATCAGCCGTGAAGGCCATGCGATCGTCGCGATCCAACCACGCATCATCGACAAAGGCCGGCTCACCGCCGGCGCAATCTGTGAGGCCATCATCCGTGATTTGAGCCAGCAGCGTCCACGCCAGAGCCTGGAGGCCAAGGCCCGCCAGGTGGAGGAGATCCTGATCGGCTCCAACCGCGCCGGCAACGCGCACGTGCTCTTGATCGAAGAGGCGCACGACCTAGTCATCCAAACATTGAAATATCTGAAACGCTTCTGGGAACTGGAAGACGGTTTCAAGAAGTTGCTGGCGATCATTCTTGTCGGTCAGCCGGAGCTCAAACACAAGCTCGATGAACATCAGAACTACGAGGCGCGCGAGGTTATCCGCCGCTGCGAGATCGCCGAGCTGCTGCCGTTGAACGGCAACCTGGAAGACTACCTGGCGCTCAAGTTCAAACGCGTCGGCAAGAAGCAGACCGACATCTTCAGCAAAGACGCCTATGACGCCGTCCGCACGCGGCTGACGCTGCAGCGCCGCGGCAGTGACGGCGTCATCTCTCTGCTCTATCCCCTGGTGGTCAACAACCTGGTCACGAAGGCCATGAACCTGTGCGCCGAGCTCGGCGCCGACAAGGTCAGCGCCGAAGTGATCAAGGAGATCTAGCCATGCCGCACGCACACGCAGCCGTTACCGGCAAAGACATGACCGGTTTCGTGGAGAACACCTTCGTCGAAATCGAATGGTGGCGACTTGAAAACTCGCTCAATGCGTTATGGGAATGCGCGTGGCGAGATCAGCAACGGGGATCAACGTTTGCCGAACACTATTGGCGTCAAACCGCCGACCAGTTCCGCGCGATCCATCTGCTGTTTTACGTATGCCACGAGGACATCGCGGCATTGGCGCTGTGGCTATCTGACTCAGCGAATGCGATGGCGGATGCGTTATCGCATACCGCGCATCCCGCGCGCGCATGTCACGACGAACCTGCCTTTCTCAGAAAACAGGCCGATTAGGAGGTGACATGATCAACCCTAAACTCAAGCCCGCGATGCGGACCGTCTCGGAAAACCTGGCGGCCTTTGTCGGGCCCGGTATCAACCAATGGGACCGCGTTGCAATCAGCGCGCCGCGCGAGCCGGCAACACCTGATCACATCTACAGCGATGAGGCATTGGAATATTGGGGACGCATCTATCTCGACAACCACTTCCGCGCCCGCGGCGTGTTGTTCGGAACCTTCATGCGTTTTCCGCGCGAGCTCATGCGCGCATTGATTTTTGCGAAGCTGCAAGGCACCGGGTATCGAGACACCTTCTATCCCTTGCTACCACAGCAACGCCTGGCGATCGCGCGCACGCAAGCGCCGAACAAAGTGCAGGCGCGGTCGGTTGCGCCGGCATATTTCGGTATGGATCTCGCTTGCGGCAAGGATTGGACGATCACACCCACGAGAGGAAAGCCGCGATGAATGACCAGCCTACGATCGAAGAGCAGATCACGGTCATACGCACGCAGATCGAGACGCTGAAACGCTCTTATTCCACACCGAACGGCAACATCATCGACCGGCAAGTCGATTATGAAATCGTTTGCCTGGAAGCCGCCATTGACACGCTCGATGCAATTGAGGTCTAGCAACGAATGAAGCTTTCATGCCCCGCCTGCGGATCCGCCTTCGACCTCGATGCTGCCGTCAACGACGCCGACGGCCGCCGCCTGGTCGAGCTCATGGCCGGGATCCCGCCGGCAGTGGGCAAACCCCTCATTCAATACCTGGGTCTCTTCCGTCCGGTGAAGACGGGATTACGCTGGTCGCGCCTGCTCAAGCTGACCCAGGAGCTGGAGCCGATGATTCGTGATGCGCGCGTCACGCGCAACCGCGTCACCTATGCCGTACCGCATGAGGCGTGGGCCGGTGCCCTGGCGTATCTCGCAGATCGTCCGAAGGGGTTGCGTCTGCCGCTGAAGTCGCACGGCTATCTCCTGGAGATCCTGGCGAGCCAGGCCGAGAAGGCCGCCGCCAGGGCTGAGACGGAGTCGGAAAACCGAAAACGATTTTCCCCTGAGGGTAACCGCACAGGGAACGCAGAGGTAGTCGATCACCTGGCGGCAGCCAGGCAGGAGTCCATCGAGCGGTTCAACCGGCAGACGGCGGAGGATAAGAAATGACGGCCATCATCGATGAAGCGCAGATGCCGCACGAGACGCTCTGGCTGTATCGCATCCTGCAGCGACACCGCGGCCGCGACAACGCCATCAGCCTGGCGAATCTGTATGAACAGTGGCGGGACGATCTGTTGCCGCGGGATGCGAACGGGCATCCCACGATCGATGTCCCGTCCC
>CAMYII010000042.1:0-1731 GCA_947258385.1 Acidiferrobacterales bacterium | reverse complement strand
CGGCCAGGAGGAGCTGGCGGACGTGGTCAACGAGTTCCGGTCACGGGGCCTCAAAAGCCTGCGCACCGCCGCGCGGTTGAAAAACATCACCCTGGCCGATGAAGTCTCACAGCTCGCGATGGACCTGAGAGAGGAGGGCGAGACATGAAGCTCGCGAACTCGCGGACCTATCACTCGCGACGCGGCCGGCGGGCGCTCGATCGCGCGCGCAACCCGGAGAAGATCTCCTATCACGCCATTCAGCGCTTCATCGAGGATGCCGCGCTGGATCATTCCATCGATATCGGTAATGACACTGTCAGCGCCGAGCGCCACATCCGCACGCTCTGTGCCAACGCCACTAAGATCCGCCGCGGCCGCACGACCATGATTCTCTCATCGCCGCCGTGGTTCATTTTTTACCGTGACCGCACCGTCGTGACGGTCATGCACAAAGACGCCCAACGCCGTTGGGTGAATTCATTCATAGGGAAAGGAGAGTTACCGCCATGTTGATACTCACAAGACGCGTTGGAGAAACTCATTGCGTTGGGAGTGGATCATGTGCAAGGCTACCAATTGGGCAAACCAATGCCGCTGTGGCATAGTTTTCAATCATCTTCATCTAATGATATTATTCAGTAAGCGGTTTTAGGGCCAACAGGCCCTAGTAGTAACTCATTTCGCAGTACTCACTTGCCGCCAACATAGGGTTGGTCATGGATGTAATTTCAACGAACTAGGGCAGAGCTGGCAACATAAGCGCTAAAGTGGTTGCGCTCCTTTTTCTTTTGTTAAAAAGCCTAATCCGTAGTATTGTGATCATGGACAAATATAAGCACTTAATTAAGGTGTTTAGGCCAAAGTCACCTGGCTATGGATTGATATAGTTAGGGTCCAAGCAACTGCAGTGCAGTTTTATATATAGCAACTTTCTTTATTATATGTCCGCCACAGCATCAGAAATTAAGTTAATGGAGCGTATCGCTACTGGAGATAGTCAGGCGTTTACGCAATTATTTTTAAATACCGCGCAACAACTTCACCAGTATCTGGTCCGGGTTACTGGAGATAGAAAAATTTCAGATGACATCCTGGTCAAAACATATCAGGAAGCTTGGCATTCAACCAGCCAATATAGTCAAAAACTCAATCCTGTTAAATGGCTAATGATCATGGCGAGAAAAACCGCCTTAATGGATTCGCATGAGCCAGGTACTACGGATCAAAACGCAAGTGAGTCGGTAGACGTGGGTGTGCTCGATCGCCAAAAAGCCTTCGTGAAGGTAATGGAATTGTTGTCGCCGCAAGTTAGGGAACCGTTAGCGTTGGTGCTTTTGCAGGGATATACTTACCACGCAATGTCAGAAGTGTTGGGTAATAGTATCGAAAGCGTTAAGAACGAGGTGTTCGAAGCCAAACTGGCGCTCAAGGAGGCGCTTAAGCAATTTGGTATAAAAAAACATGAAGTGTCTAAATCAAATATTTTACGGGAATTGATTCCTCTTTATATTAATGGCGCGCTAGCGGGAAAACATAAAAAAGCGTTCGAAAAGTCACTTAAGAATGATCAATTTCTAAAGCAGGAATATTTGGAGTTTTATGAAATTGAAGCTTACTTTGACCAATTGGAAATTGTGAGCCAACAACACCTGGAACAATTATTTAATAATGTTAAGAATTCCATCGAAGACTTGGTTGAGGAGCAAGAGACATCGCAAAAAAATGCAGCAAGCCAGAAAACTTCCGATC
>CAMYII010000041.1 GCA_947258385.1 Acidiferrobacterales bacterium | reverse complement strand
CCGGGTTTGTTGGGTCCGTCGCGCTCGCTTCTTGACCCAACCTACATTTACCCGATTTCATGTCGGCATTGACCCTCATGCGTCTCTGCTTCTATTGACCGAGCTATCCTAGGCGAAAACACATTAATTAAGTGGGACAGCAGTGCTTCCAGCCCCTTAATCTACCCTCAATGAAAATCTCGTGACGGTGTCATGAGTCTTCCCAACAGCGCGGAATGGTCTTCGAGGTCTCTGGCGATCACGTGCAGCACCTCGCCTTCGCGCTGCACCTCGCCGGTCACGCCCAGGAGGCGCGAATGCAACAGCGCACGGCGTTGCCGTTCGGCCAGCCCGGGCCACACGATGACGTTGGTGTGACCGGTTTCATCCTCCAGGGTCACGAAAATGACGCCGGCGCTGCTCGGGTGCTGACGGCCGATCACGATGCCGGCGGTGCGCGCCATGCTCCCATGAGGCAGCGCGCGCACGGCCGCGGCGGAAAGCCATTGCAATGGATCGAGCCGCGGGCGCAGTAACGCCAGGGGATGACGACCCAGGGTCAGCCCGACGCTGGCGTAGTCGGTAACGATGTCCTCGCCTTCGGTGGGCCGGCGCAACAGCGGTAGCGCCTCCATGATGCAGGTCTGCGCCAGCAAGGGCAGGGCCGGCTCTATGCCAGCCACCGCCCAGCGCGCCCGGTGGCGATGGCCGGCCAGCCCCGCCAACGCGCCGGCGGCGGCGAGGGCCTCGAGGTCACGGCGCGCAAGGCGCGCGCGGTGGGCGAGATCGGTGACATCGGCGAACGGCCGCCGGGCACGCGCCTGCACCAGGCGCTCGCCACCGGCGTCGGAAAGGCCTTTCACCCTGCGCAGCCCCAGGCGGACGGCGGCTGTTTTATTGCCACCTGCCGCGTCGGCCGTTGCCTCTTCCAGGGTACAGTCGCAGTCGCTGAGGCGCACGTCGACCGCTCGCACCTCGACCCCGTGGCGGCGGGCATCCTGCACCAGCTGCGCCGGGGCGTAAAACCCCATGGGCTGGCTGTTCAACAGCGCGCACAGAAACGCCCCGGGCTCGTGGTGCTTGATCCAGGCGGAGACATAGACCAGCAATGCGAAGCTCGCCGCATGGGACTCGGGGAAACCGTACTCGCCGAAGCCCTTGATCTGCTGGAAGATGTCGCGGGCGAACTGTTCGCTGTAGCCCCGCGCGGCCATGCCGTCGGTCAGACGCTGCCGGAAGGGCTCGAGTCCACCGCGACGGTGCCAGGCCGCCATGGAACGGCGCAATTGATCGGCCTCCCCCGGGGTGAAGCCGGCCGCCACCATGGCCAGCTTGATCACCTGTTCCTGGAAAATAGGCACCCCCAGAGTGCGCACCAACACTTCACGCACGGCCTCGGAGGGATAGGTCACGGGCTCTTCACCCCGGCGGCGGCGCAGATAGGGATGCACCATCTTGCCCTGGATGGGACCGGGGCGGACGATGGCGACCTCGATCACGAGATCGTAATAGCAAGCGGGCTTGAGCCGGGGGAGCATCGCCATCTGGGCGCGCGATTCGATCTGGAACACGCCCACGGTATCGGCCCGCTGAATCATGGCATAGACCTGCGGGTCCTGCGCCGGAATGGTGGCGAGGGTGAATCGCCGGCCGCGGAAGGCCTGAATCAAATCAAAGGCGCGATGGATGGCGCTCAGCATGCCCAGACCCAGGCAATCGACCTTTAGTAAGCCCAGCGCCTCGAGGTCGTTCTTGTCCCATTGAATGACGGTACGCTCGGCCATGGCGGCGTTCTCGATCGGCACCAGGCGGGCAAGCGAATCCCGGGCGATGACAAAGCCGCCCACGTGTTGCGACAGATGGCGCGGGAAGCCCAGCAGCGATTGCACGAGCTGCATCAACTGCATGATGACCGGGTTGTCCGGCGCAAACCCCGTCTCGCGCAGCCGCTCGGAGACGACGCGATGGCCGTCCCACCACTGGAAGTTCTTGGCCAGACGATCGACTTGTTCCAGGCTCAGCCCCAGGGCCTTACCCACATCGCGCACGGCGCTGCGCATACGATAGCTAATGACCGTGGCGGCCAACGCGGTGCGCTCGCGGCCATACTTATTATAGATATACTGGATCACCTCCTCGCGGCGTTCGTGCTCGAAATCGACATCGATGTCCGGTGGCTCGTTGCGCTCTTTGGAGATGAAACGCTCGAACAATGTTTCGATACGCCCGGGATCGACCTCGGTGATACCAAGACAAAAACACACCGCCGAGTTGGCGGCCGAGCCCCGCCCCTGGCAAAGAATGCCATGCGCGCGGGCATAGCGCACGATGTCATGCACCGTCAAAAAATAGGGCTCGTAACGCAGCTCGGCGATGAGCCCCAGCTCATGGTCGATCAATTGCCGCACCTTGCGCGGCACTCCCTGCGGCCAGCGACGATGCAGCCCCTCTTCGGTGAGCCGGCGCAGATACCCCGCCGGTGTCTCGCCGGCCGGCACCAGCTCCTGCGGATACTCGTAGCGCAGCTCGTCGAGCAAGAACCGGCAGCGCCCGGCGATGCGGACGGTCTCCGCCAGCAGCGCCGGCGGATAAAGCTTGCCGAGACGCCGGCGGCTGCGCAGATGGCGCTCGGCATTGGCCTGCAGGGCATGGCCGGCGACCTGTACCGTGGTGCCGAGGCGGATGGCGGTGAGCGTATCTTGCAGTTTGCGCCGGGCGCGGACATGCATGCGGACATCGCCGGCGGCGGCGAGCGGCAGGCCTGTGCGCCGGCCAAGCTCCCTCAAGGCCTCCAACCGCGCGCGATCATGCCCGTCCAACACCAGTTCCACCGCGATCCAGGCGCGATCCGGGAAGGTGTCCGAAAACCATTGCGCGTGTTGGGCGACATCCACTGCATGGTTTTCAATGGGAGTATCAGGCAACCATAAGGCCAGGCAGCCGTGCGCGTGCCGCGCCACCTCCGATCGGCTCAAGCGATAATCGCCTTTGGCGGCCGCGCGGCGCCCGCGGGTAATGAGGGCCGAGAGGTTGCCATAGGAGTCACGGTCGGTGGCGAGCAGCACGAGCCGTGGACCGTCGATAAGCCTGAATTCGCTTCCGATGATGAGCTTGAGACCCAGCTCCCGGGCGGCCAGGTGCGCCCGTACCGCACCGGCAAGCGAACACTCATCCGTCAGCGCCAGCCCCACGTATCCCAGCGCGTGCGCCCGCGCGACCAGCTCTTCCGGGTGCGACGCTCCACGCAGGAAGCTGAAGTTCGAGACCGCATGTAGTTCCGCGTAAGGCGCGAGCGTGCCGGCGACCGATGGGGCGTCGTTCTTGCTCATGACCTGGCGACCGTGCGGATGTCGGAAAAACCAAAATGCATACACCTACACCTGTTGCAACCCATGTGCCCGGTTTGTTTTGTAAACTATGTTACCGGTCTGTACGCTCTCTCAGTGAGAAAACACACGAATGATCAACTAAAAATCCCGTGCAGAAACCAGCCGCCCCCGGCGGTCAACTCACGGAAGATCCAGAAGCAGGCGCCGCGTGGGTTACGGGCAATGAAGTAGTCGCGCGCCACGTCCTGCCCGTCCCACCAGCCGCTCTCGATGCGCTCACGTTCGCGCCCCAGACTGAGCACGCCATCGAGGATCAACCGGTCCTGCTGCATCACAAGTCTCACCGGCTCGGGCAACAACCACAGCGGCCGATTTGAAAATACTGCCTTACCGCCCGAAGTGCCGGGATCAACATAACGCCAGGCCCGCTCCGGGCGGTGCTCCGCCACCGCCTCGAGTCCATGGATGGCCTGCCGCCCCAGGCGCACCTGCAGCCGTTCGAGCAACAGTACGCGTGCCTCGCGCGGCGATCGCGCAGGTGCGAAAAAATCCAGGTTGCGGGCCGCCGCCGGCCGCAACGCGGTGCTCGCCAATGCCACCTCCTCCACCGGCTCAGGCAAGATCACCCGCTCCAGGCGCTCGCGCAGCAGCGCGGTCAAATGCTGCGCATCGCAGGAGGGCGCGACGAGATCGAGGGCAAGTCCGGTGGTCGCGGCCTTGGGATGATGCAGGTCGAACCGCAATGACTGCGCGCCGAGCGCCCGGCTCTTGAGAAAGCCGCTCAGCTCCAACAGCAGCCGGCGCAGCGGAAACAACAGCGCCTCGGCATTATCCAGCGGCGCCGGCAACAGCAGGCGGGCATTGAATACGGGCGGCGCGACAAAAGCGGGGCGCGGATCCGGGTGCCGGCCGAGGGCGCGGTCGAACCTGCGCACCAGCTCGGGCCCCAGGCGGCGGGCCAGTCCGTCGCGCGGCAGCCGCAGGCATTCACCCAGGCGCTGCACACCCATGGCCGCCAGCGCGTCACGCGCCTTGCCCGGCAGATCCAGGCAGGCGAGCGGCAAGGCGGACAACGCGCCCACCAGCGCATCGCGGTCCGTAATGCACGGCTCCCCGCCCGCCCTGGCCAACCACGCAGCGCCCAAAGGCGTGGGCGCAAGCGCCAGCCGCGCGTGGTAGCCGAGTTCGGCCAATCCCTGGCGTACTCCTTCCCTTAACCGGTCCAGGCCGCCGAACAGCCTGCGGCTGCCTTCCACCTCAAGCAACAACGCCTGCGGCGGCATCAGGCTCACCATGGAGGTGAACTGCCCGGCCCACGCGGCAAGACGATCCAGTGTCGCGCGCTCGGCCGAGGCGTCGCGCCCATGGACCCGCAGCGGTGCCGTCAGCCCGTGGGCGGCGCTCACTGTCATACCCGAACGAACACCCAGGCGAGACGCGGCCGCGTTGACCATGACTACCCGCTGCTCGCGACCGCGACCGTCAACGACGGCCAGCGGTTCAAGCCGAGGGCTGCCGCGGGTAAATACCTCGATCGCCAGATGCGGCAGATGCAGGCATAGCCAGAGCATGGCCCACCTCCAGCGACACCGGGCCAGCCGGCCAGCCGCCCCGGCGTTTCAAAACATGGATATCGAGTCCGCCGGCCCGCGGCGCCAGCCGCAGGCGCAGCGCGGCGGGGGAACTGGAAACCGCCAGGCGTTCGTGCCCGAATAGCACGCCCCAGGACTCGCCCGCCTCGGCCGCCAACTGCAGGCGACGCAGGGCACGGCTGTCGAGGGTTGCCGGCCAGGCGAGCACCGCGGCACAGCTGCCAGCACGCAGCGACTGCTCCACCGCCCACAGGCCATCGCCGCTGGCGCGGGGATGGACCAGCAACACCCGCGACAGCTCCACCCCGGCGCTGGCAAGCGCCGGGGCATAAGGGATATGGGGTGGCGCCACCAGCGCGAGCCAGCGGTCGCCGCGACTCAGGCGGGCCAGGGCCGGCAGCAGCAGCCGCAATTCGCCGATGCCTTCGTGCGGTAGCAGGATCTCGGTCAGCGCCCGCTGCGGCCAGCCGCCCCCGGGCAACACCGCATCCAGCGCCGGAAACCCGGTGGACAGGCTGGCGGCGAAAGGGGGAGCGGTGTCCCCGCGCCAGAGATCGGCGCGTTGCATGAGGTCTTGCAGACTCATCGGAGAATACCGTTGCGCAGAATGCCGACGCCGATGCCTTCGATGGTCAGGGCATCGTGACGGAGATCGACTTCGATCGGATCAAAATCCGGGTTCTCGGGGAGCAAGCGGACTTTGGAACCGCGGCGCCGGAAGCGCTTCACTGTCACCTCGTTGTCCAGGCGCGCCACCACGATCTGGCCGCTGCTGACCTCCGGGGTGCGGTGCACCGCCAGCAGATCATTGTTGAGGATGCCGGCGTCGCGCATGCTCATGCCGCGCACCCGCAACAGGTAATCGGCCCGGGGATGAAACAGCTGTGGATCGATCTGGTAGCGGTCCTCGATGTGCTCCTCGGCCAGGATGGGGCTGCCCGCCGCCACCCGCCCGACCACCGGCAGGCCTTCGTCTTCCGTCAACCGGATCCCGCGCGATGCCCCGGGCACGAGCTCGATGACCCCCTTGCGGGCCAGGGCCCGCAGGTGCTCCTCGGCGGCGTTGGGGGAACGGAAGCCCAGGGCCTGCGCAATCTCCGAACGTGTCGGCGGGCGGCCAGTCTCCGTCATGAACTCGCGAATCATCTCGAGGATCTGTGCCTGGCGGTGAGTGAGTGTGTCCATAATTTTTGATATCTGTATGTTTGTCCAGTACTGACATTATATACAGGATTCCAAGCGGTGCAAGCAAAATTCACCCGGCGTGGGTCCTTATGTTCCAACCCACAAAAAACCCGCTACCGCCCGGAAAAAGGTGGTTCGGCCGCTGTGTTCTATCTGTTTATTTGGACCATCTGGAAAACTTGAGTAAATCACTAGGAATAGTAAGATCGGTGGCTGGCGCGAACGCGGAACGGAGGCAACGATGCAGCCACGTGATGCAACACCCAACGGTGTCAGCGACGAGCCGGGGCCCCGGACCGTCGAGACCATCGCCACCGCGGTCAAGACGCTCGAAGGCGGCGGTTTTCCGGTCCGCCGGCCATTTCCCACGGCGGCGTGTGCCGCCGTGGACCCCTTCCTGCTGCTGGACCACTTGGGCCCGGTGAGCTGGGGACCGGGCGAGGCCATCGGCGCGCCCGACCACCCGCACCGCGGCTTCGAGACCGTGACCTATCTGCTCGCGGGGCAGATGCGGCACAAAGACTCCCAGGGACACCAGGGAAATCTCGGTCCGGGCGATGTGCAGTGGATGACGGCCGGCGCCGGCGTGGTGCACTCGGAATTGCCGGCCGCGAAATTCCAACGCACCGGCGGGGTGATGCACGGGTTGCAGATCTGGGTCAACCTGCCGGCACGCGCCAAGATGATCCCGCCGCGCTACCAGGAGATCCCGGCGGCACAGATCCCGCAGGCCGCCACGCCCGATGGCCGCGTAACAGTACGCGTCATCGCCGGCGAGGCGCTGGACCGGTCGGCCGTCATCGACACCCACACGCCGATCATCTATCTGCACTACACCCTGCAACCCGGCGGCCGGGCCGTGCAGGCGATCCCGCGGGACCACAATGCGCTGGTCTATGTCATCGCCGGCAGCGTGGTCCTCGGTCCCGAGGCCACCGCGGTACACGAGGGGCAGATGGCGATGCTGGGGTCTGGCGACACCATCGACTTGGCCACAGCGGCGAATGCCAACGGTGCAACGGACCTGATTGTGCTGGCCGGCGTGCCGCTGCGTGAGCCGGTGGCGCGCTACGGGCCGTTCGTCATGAACACGGAGGCCGAGATCCAGCAGGCCATCCGCGACTATCGACAAGGGCGCATGGGTCGGATCCAGACATAGGCGTTGGGAAACGCAGACAGACCCGGCACGGACTGACGGGCACGGATTATTCATTAGAGGGGCATCACCACCATGGTAACGATCATCGGCATCGCCGGCAGCCTGCGCACCGGTTCTTATAACGCCGCCCTGCTGCGCGCCGCCGCCGAACTGGCACCACCGGGCTGCACCATCGAGATCGCCTCCATTAAGGGTATTCCGCTGTATGACGGCGACCTCGAAGCGGCCGAAGGCGTACCAGCCCCGGTGACAGCATTGAAAGACCGGATCGCCGCGGCCGACGGCCTGCTGCTGGCCACCCCCGAATACAACAACTCCATCCCGGGCGTATTCAAGAACGCCATCGACTGGCTCTCCAGACCCGGTGCCGACATCGCCCGCGTGTTCGGCAACAGGCCCGTCGGCCTCGTGGGCGCCACGCCGGGCGGCTGGGGGACAACGTTTTCGCAGACGGCATGGCTGCCCATCTTGAGGACCCTGGGCACGCGCCCCTGGTTCGGCAAACTGCTCTATGTCTCCGGTGCCGCCAAAGCATTCGATGAGGGCGGGCGGCTGATTGACGACCAGGTCCGCGAGCGCTTACAGGCCTATCTCGCCGGCTTCACCGCGTTTATCGCGGACTAGCCTTGGACCCTGTTGGGTTTGTGAGCGAGCTATCACCCCGAGAGGAGTCAACACATCATGGAAAGAAAGATTCTGCATTACCAAGGCCAAGACATCGTGGTGCATTACGAACGGCCGCGCTGTATCCACGCCGAAGAATGTGTGCACGGCCTGCCCGAGGTCTTCGATTCCACGCGCAAACCCTGGATCGATGCCGATGCGACCGCCACGGAGCGCGTGGCCGAGGTGGTGCGGCGCTGCCCGACCGGCGCCCTGCACTACGAGCGCCGCGACAACGGCCCGGCCGAGGTCACACCCGGGGACAAATTAAGCTGGAAGGTAATGCGGCCGACACCCGCGTCGCGCTGTGCCGCTGCGGCGCCTCGCAATACAAACCGTTCTGCGACGGCAGCCATGAGCACCTTGCATTCAAGGACGAGGGCAAGGCCCGGCCCGGCCGCATCGACGCCACGGTGCCCGGGGGCAGGCTCACCATCGAAGCCGCCGCCAACGGACCGCTGATCCTCGCAGGCCCGCTGGAGATCCGTAACGTCGAGGGCAAGGTGATCTTCCGCGGCGATCAGACCGCGCTGTGCCACTGCGGCGCCTCGGCCAATAAACCGTTCTGCGACGGCAGCCACAACGGCATCGACTTCCGTACAGTATGAGTTCACCTCAAGGAGGGGGATCGAATCATATACGACGTCGGCCGTCGCGCCTCAGTTCAAGTCGAACCTGACTTTGCGCCGTGACGCACGAGGCGATCACGACGCCGATAACCGGGCTTTACGGCTTCTTGCTCGCCTTGGGTGGACGTAATATGAGCACCGCATCCAGACCCAGACGTCGCAGCGGTATGCGACAACTCCCGTCGGCGCGAATATAGGTCCGGCACAGCGACAACCAATGCTCGTCACCGGTGGGATCATCGGTAACGAGAAACACCTCCAGCCCCGGTATTTTTTCGTCTGTCTTTCGCATCATACCTACAGTTTATGCACGAACCATGCCACTGAAAAAGCCGGGCCCAGAGCGATGACAGCAGGCTTATACCTGGGACAATTCATTGGCCCCGGGTGGGTCGAGTGACGGCCAGCGTCGCCTCCCAGGCACGCAGGCCGGTCACCAGATCATCCGGGGGCGTATCGGCCGCGATGCGCAGTTGCCGCAAGGCCCAATCACGCGCCTTTGAAGGGATGACGGGATAGAGATCGCGGCTGCCCGCGACCCAGGCGATCAGGCCCGCGAGTTCGGCCGGCAGGCGCTCGGCCCGCGCGGCGCGCATCTGCGCGGTCAGCCAGCGCCCGGCGGTCTCGGCGACGGCATTGAGCCGGCGGCGGCGCCGTGGGTCCGGGCGCAGCCGCTCGACCTCCGCACCCGCCGCCAGCACCCAGAACCAGTTCTGCGGCAGATCCGGCAGCGACAGCTCGCCGTCCCGCCAGAGGTGAAACAGGGCGCCGTCGCGCACCATCTCCCGCAGCACGAAGTCCACCGTCCGCACCGCGTAGTCATTGACTTGCGCATCACCGCTGTACCGCGCCATGCGCAGCAGCGCCCAGGCCGCTTGAGCATTGGTGTCCGCACGCTTGACCGTGGCGACCGGCGGGGGCGGTCTGCGCCGCCGCAATTCGGGCGCGAGCGCATAATAATCGGCATCGGCGGCCTGGGCCTGATAGAAGCCGCCCCACTTGGCATCCCACAGCACATCGTGCAGGTAGCCCCAGCCCGCGCGGGCGGCATCGGCGACCTGGCGGTCGTGGCGCCCGGCCTGCGCCAGCCAGGCGCTGAGCCAGGCATTGACCTCCAGCAGCTTGGAGGTCTCGAGGTGCTCACCGTCACCGGATGAAGCGTCGAAAAAATTGAAAAAGCCGCCGGCGACGGGATCGGACAGGCGCCGCCATTCAACACTCGCGGCCCGACGCGTGCGCTGCGGCCACAGGCCGTGGTCCATAAGATAGATCCAGGTCCGCGGCGAGGGCCGTTTGAGCGCAGCGCCGGTCGGAAAATGACCGGCAAGGGTCTCGCTTTCACTGTCGTAGAGCCATTCGAGATGCTGCAGGAAGGCGGCGCGGAACCGCTCGTAGCCTTGGCGATCAAGCGAGCGCACGCCGTGGCTCTGGTAAAAGCCCGGGGAAGGCTCGGGTTCGGGCACGTTTTGCCTATCGCGCACCTGGGCGAGCATCTGGCGCATGTCCTCGGGCGTGAGCATGCCGACGAAGCGGTTCAACACCTCACCGCCGGGTGAAAGGATCACGGTAAACGGCAACCCCTTGCCGCCGTAGCGCTGCATTAAATCGGGGCGCGCGTCGAAATCGACGACAATGGCAACGAAATCCTTGCGCAGCGCCGCGCGCACCGCGGCGTGCTCCAGGGTGTCGCGTTTATAGAGCTGGCACCAGCTGCACCAGGGTGCGTCAAAATACAACAATGCGGGCCGCCCGTCGCGATGGGCCTGGCGCAGCCCCTGCTCGTAATCGGTGAACCATTGCCCACGCTGCCAAGCGGTCCGTGTGTCCGCCTGGACACAGATGCTGCCCAGCACCCACAACAGTCCCAATACCGCTATTGAGCGAAGCGCGCCGCCGCCAAAGACCATGCGCATGTATTCCTGCATAAACCCGTATCAATGATGAAATGTGGTATTGCAGTAGACAAGCGCGGGACGCCCAAATTCCCGAACCGCGCGTGACAACCGTTACGCCCCCGAAGCGATCGGGGGGCGACCGGGGACGGGTGCAGGTCATTCTGTTCTCGATATATGCGGCGCGTTATAGTGGCGCCATGAGCAGCGCTGAAGACCTGGCCATCCGCGTCGAATGTTATGCCGGCCACCGTGGCGAGGAGACACCGCGGAGGTTCTTCCTCGGCAGCCGTCCGGTCGAGGTGATCGAAGTCGTGGACCGCTGGCTGGCACCGGCCTACCGTTATTTCAAGGTCCGGGGGGACGATGATGCCATCTACATTCTGCGCCACGACGTCGCCATGGGGCGGTGGGAGCTGACCATGTTCGACCGGCGGCGGTAAATAACAATTAATTGTAAGGCGGAACCTGGTCACCAACGCCGCAGCGTGCTGCTAGCGGGCGACGCCGCAATACCGGAGGACGTCGGTATGGTCATAGTCACCGTTAACGGACACCGGCGGGCGCTTTCCATCGACCCGGATACGCCGCTGCTGTGGGTGCTGCGCGATGCGCTGGGTCTGAAGGGCAGCAAGTACGGTTGTGGCGTCGGCATCTGCGGGATCTGTACGGTGCTCGCCGACGGCAGGCCGCTGCGCGCCTGCGTGGTCCCGGTCGCCGAGGTGGCGGAGCAGGCGATCACGACCATCGAAGGCCTGGCGCAGCCCCCTGAGCATCCGCTGCTTGGCGCCTGGATCGCCGAACAAGTACCGCAATGCGGCTATTGCCAGCCCGGGCAGATCCTGACGGCCGCGGCGCTGCTCGCCAGTAATCCCGACCCCGATGACAGCGAGATCGATGCGGCCTTGTCCGGGGTCCTGTGCCGCTGCGGGACCTACCCGCGTATCCGCCGCGCCGTGCGGCGGGCGGCCCAGACCGGGCGGAAAGCGGCCCCGCGAGCGGTCCCAGGGCATGCCGTCTTCGTCGGAACACACGCCCAAGCCCACACCGGTGTGGCACTAAACCCGTGGGTGCGGGTCGCGTCGAACGATATCGTCACGGTGATCATCGACCGGTCGGAAATGGGCCAGGGGGTAGTGACCTCACTTGCCATGCTGGTGGCCGAAGAGCTGGCGGTGGACCTCGACCAGTTACAGATTGAATTTGCCCCGGCGGATCCGGCCTATTACAACGCGGCGCTCAACGAACAGACCACCGGCGGCAGCACCAGCGTACGGGCGGCCTGGCGGCCGCTGCGCCAGGCCGGGGCCGCGGCCCGCGAGCGGCTCATCCAGGCCGCCGCCGAGACCTGGGGCGTTGAACGCGCCGAGTGCCGTGCCGAGCGCGGCACGGTGGTGCATCCGCCCAGCGGCCGACGGCTCGGCTACGGCGCGCTCGCCCCCCGGGCCGCGAACCTTCCGGTGCCGAAAAAGATTATTCTCAAGCAACCCGATGAGTTCCGCCTGCTCGGCAAACCGGTACCGCGGCTGGAGATCCCGGACATGGTCACGGGCCGTGCGGTATACGGCATGGATGTCACGGTGCCCGGCATGCTGACGGCCACAATAGTGCGCAGTCCCGATCCCGGCGGGCGCGTTGTACGGTATGACGCCGGTCAGACCCTGGCAGTGCCGGGCGTGCGCCAGGTGATCGAGATCGATGCCGGCATCGCGGTGGTGGCCGATGACGCCTGGGCGGCGCTCCGGGGCCGCGGCGCCCTTGAAGTCACTTGGGACCACGGGCCGCTCGCGGACCTGACCAGCGCGGAGATCCGACGCCGGTTCCAGCGCGCCGCCCGGCGTGCAGGCACCGTGGCGCGCACGGAAGGCAGCGTCGCGCGGGCCATGAAACACGGGGACAGCATCATCGAGGCCGTGTATGAAACGCCCTATCTCGCGCACGCCACGCTCGAACCCATGAACTGCACCGCGCATGTGCGCGCCGATGGCTGCGAGCTCTGGGTACCGACCCAGGCCCAAGGCGCTGCCCAAAAGACCGCGGCTGACAGCACCGGATTACCGCTGGAGGCGGTCAAGGTGCACACGACCTTTGTGGGCGGCGGCTTCGGACGCCGGCTGCAGACCGATTTCGTGGCCGAGGCGGTGCAGGTCTCCCGGGCCGTGAGCGCGCCGGTGCAAGTGCTCTGGACCCGGCAAGACGATCTACAGCACGACTTCTTCCGGCCGGCGAACTATACCGTTCTGCGGGCGGCGCTGGATGCGCAGGGAAACCCGCTCGCCTGGTTCCAGCGCGTCGTCGGCCCTGGGCTCGCGCTCGAGGGGATCGATATTCCCTATGCGATACCTAATATAAGGGAAGAGCATGTGGAGCAAGACCCCGGAGTGCGCACCGGCCCCTGGCGCTCGGTGGGCGCTTCCCAGAATGCGTTTGCGATCGAGGGCTTCATCGACGAGCTGGCGCAGGCGGCAGGCAAAGACCCGTTTGAATACCGGCGCGCGCTGCTGGGGCATGCGCCCCAGGCCCGCGCCGTGCTGGAACTGGCGGCCGAGAAGGCCGCCTGGGACGCGCCCCCGCCCCCGGGCCGGCACCGCGGCATTGCGCTCTACTATTCGTTCCGCAGCTGGGTCGCGACCGTCGCCGAGGTCAGGGTATCCAACGAGCGCGGGATCACGGTGGAGCGCGTGGTGTGCGCCATCGATTGCGGCATGACGATCAACCCGGACACCGTGCGTGCCCAGCTCGAGGGGGCGGCGGCGTTTGCCCTGTCGGCCGCGCTCAAGGAAGAAATCACCATTGCCGACGGGCAGGTACAGCAAAATACCTTCGACGATTATCCGCTGCTCACCCTCGCCGAGATGCCCGCCGTCGCGGTCCACATCATGCCCAGCCAGGAACCGCCGCGGGGCGTGGGCGAACCGGGCGTGCCGCCGGTGGCGCCCGCGGTCGCCAATGCCGTGTTTGCCGCCACCGGCCAACGCCTGCGCCGGCTGCCCTTGCGGCTCGATCGGGGCCAGTGAATCACTGGTGCGATCGCCCGGACCACTATGCACTAATGGTGGGCTGCCGCCGGCTCCCCTAGCTTGATCTCGAAGGCGAGCGTGGCGTCCGCCCGCAACCAGCGCCGGCGGCGCACCTCAACGGCCACCGTGTCGCCCGGGCGCTTGTCCCACAGCGCGACCTTAATGTCTGCATTCTCGGCGACGGGCACGCCGTCCAGGGCGAGAATCCGATCACCGCGTTTGATACCGGCCGCGGCCGCGGCGCTGCCGGGCGAGAACGCGCGCGCGCGGACGCCGTCGTCGGTGTTTGCGAGCACCACCCCAAGCCTGCCCGGGGAGGGCAGCGGCTGCTTTTCGGGCAGCAACAGATAGTCCGCCATGTCTGGCTCGATGGATCCCTCCACGCCCTGTAACACAATGGCCGTCCCGACATTGATGCGACGGATCAGACGCTGGGGGATCCCGACGCCGTAGGCCAGATGCCCGCTGCCGGCCAGCACGACGAGACGACGGCCTGGATGTTGTTTGAGGTACTGCGCGGCGCGCTCGGCCATGCCCTCGTCCCACAGCAGCTGCACCTCGAGAAAGTTGTCGAAGTTGGCACCGTCGCGCTTGGGATGACTGTCGTAGATTTTCTGCAGGCGTTCACGGTAGGCGTGATCCGTGCGGTCGATCTGCGCCGGAATCTGCGCTTTCTGCGACTCCGAAAGGCTGTCCGGCCCCTCGCGCCCGACCTGCCGGGTGATCTCCATGGGCAGGTTGAGCGCCACCACGGGAATGCGGTGTTGACGGGCGTACCGCAGTATCGGGGCGTAAAGACGAAAGTCAATTCTCCAGCGCTTATAATACTCGGTCTTTTTCAGCAGCTCCCGCTCGTCGAGCTTTCCCGCGATATAATCGTCGAGCGCCTGCTGAAACGGCTGTTGAAAGAACTCCATGCCGATGGCGAGATCCGGATGGCGGGCATGCAAACGGCGTATGATCGCCAGTTGATTCAGGTGGTGACCATACTGATCATGGGCCTCGCCGATGAACACAACGCGCTTGCGCGCGAGCCGGGGAATGATGCTGTCAAGACCCGGCAGAGCCTTGAGATCCAGGACACCGGTGATTGCGCCCCTGTGATCCGCCAATGAGGCCCCCGCGCTTGCCGGCGCGAGACCCACGGGGGCCGCAGCCGCATGTGTAGCGGCAAGGAACGCCATTAACGCCAAGTGAGTAAAACGGGTTAGAGTATTCACTGACGACATGGTAAACGATAGCGCCGTGAAAATCATGAGTATCATAATAAGTCAGCCGCAATGGAAAGCCGACTTCACTGCCCGGGGGCATGGACGGCGGGTCCCATCACAGCGATTGGAAGGCCAGGTGCGTGTCTAGCCTCACCCGCCGCTGCCTGCTGCTGTTCTCGACCCTCACCCCGGCGGCGTACGCGGACGCGCCGCTGCACCATGAGCTGCGCGTGACGTTGGAACCCACGAGCGGGCGCATCGTTGCGTGCGACCGCATTACCGTGCCGCCGGACTGGCTTGGGCGGCCCTTGAGGTTTGCCCTGCACGGGGACCTGCGGGTCCACACCGAAGATATCGGCGCCACCCTGGCCCCGAAGGCCGATCTGCCGGCCAGCGTTCCGCTACGACAATACGAGCTTTCCCTGGCCCGCGGCCAGTCCGTGGTCACGCTGCACTACGCGGGCCGGATCTCGCATCCCCTGACAACACATCCCCAGGATGGGGGACGTGCACAACAGACGACGCCGGGTCTGATCGGACCGCAGGGCGCGTATCTGGATGGGGACAGCCACTGGTACGCCCGTTTCGGTAACGAGCTGGTGGACTTCACGCTCGAGGTGGAGATGCCTTCGAACTGGCGTTCGATCAGCCAGGGGCAGCACCGCGGTCATGGTGCCAGCAGCGACAAACACATCGACCGCTGGCAGGCGCGCCAACCGCAGGAAGAAATTTATCTCGTAGCCGGCCACTACCGCGAGTTCCATCAGCGCACCCCCTGGGCCGACGCGTGGGTACTGCTGCACAAGGACGAGCGCGAACTGGCACGCCGCTACCTGCGGGCAACAGGCGGCTACCTTGATCTGTATAGCCGGCTGCTCGGCCCGTACCCCTACAGCAAGTTTGCGCTGGTGGAAAATTTCTGGGAAACCGGCTACGGGATGCCCTCTTTCACGCTGCTGGGCCCGCGCGTCATCCGCCTGCCGTTTATTATCGACTCCTCCCTTCCGCACGAGATCGTGCACAACTGGTGGGGCAACGGCGTCTACCTCGACCGCGCGGGCGGAAACTGGGCCGAGGGGCTGACGTCCTATCTCGCCGATCACCTGATCCAGGAACAACAGGGCCTGGGCGCCGAGTACCGGCGCTCGGTGATGCAGAAATACGCCGACTATGTGGCGAGCGAACGCGACTTTCCGCTCACCGAGTTCAAAGGCCGCCGCGGGGAGGTCAGCCAGGCGGTCGGCTATGGCAAGACCCTGATGCTGTTTCACATGCTGCGCCTGCGGCTCGGCGACGAGGTGTTCATTCGCGGGCTGCGGCACTTCTACCGCGAAAACCGCTTTCGGCGCACAGGCTTCAAGGACATCAGGGCGGCATTTGAAACGGTCAGCGATGTCGGACTCGATGCCATGTTTTCCCAGTGGATCGAGCGCACCGGTGCGCCCGCGCTGGCGATCGATGATCTGCGCACCGAACGGGACGGCAAGGGCTACCGCGTGCACGGCGTGCTGCGCCAGGTACAGCCCGGTGACGCCTATCACTTACGACTTCCGGTCGCGGTGCAGCTCAAAGATACCGACTCGGCGTTTCAGACCACCGTGGAGATGCACGGCAAGCAGGTGCCATTGGATCTGCGTCTGCCGGCCACGCCGCTGCGCCTGCAGGTCGATCCCGAGTTCGATCTCTTCCGCCGCTTAGACCCGGCCGAACTGCCGCCGTCGCTGGGGCAGTTGTTCGGCGCCGCGCGGCTGATGATCGTGCTGCCGGCGGCGGCCACGCGACCGCTGCGTGAAGGCTACCAGCGCATCGCGCGGGCCTGGACGAGCAACACACAGGACGTCCAGCTGCGGTGGGACAATGAGCTTAAGGAATTGCCAAGCGACCGCGCGGTCTGGTTATTCGGCTGGGAAAACCGGTTTCGCCGTCAGATGGCCGGCCTGCTCGCGGAACAGGGCGTCGAGTTGACTGACCTGGACGCCCGTGTCGATGACCAGACAATCCAGCGCAAGACCCACAGTCTGGTATTGACCGGACGACACAACAACGGCCTGGCCTGGCTCGGCAGTGACAATCCCGCCGCCCACCCGGGACTGGCGCGCAAGCTCCCACACTACGGCAAATACAGTTATCTCGCCTTCAGCGGCGACGCGCCGGAGAACTTTGTGAAGGGCCAGTGGACAGTCACGAGCTCTCCGTTGATCGTCGACCTCATGCCCTCGTCCGATTCGAAGACCCCAATAAAGCTCGCACCGCGCCCAGCGTTGACGGACACCGTCGACACGCGGCGCTAAGCCCCTGCTCCCCAACGCGTAAGGAATAAAACCGCGTTTGCCTGCGTCAGCAATCAAACAATAAGCAGCAGCGGTATATGAGCTTACCGTTATATAACAATTAACCACTAGGAGTCTTATCCAATGAAAAAAAACGTATTCCGGCGTGCAATCGCCGTTGCCGGCGTTGCCGCATTGTTACAGGTGGGCGGTGTTGCCGCGGCCGGCGATGAATCTCAAGAACAATCCGGTGACAACACTTGCCCCGCGGGGCTGGTGAGCGGGCTCGATCTCGACACGGAATTCGGTGCCGGTACCGGCGAGCTCACGCAGTGCCTGCAGCGACGCCACAAGGTCAAGCTGGTGGTGCAGGTCAACCGCTTCTGCCGCGACGACGTGCCGAACCCCGACTGCACCCGCCCCTACGCGTTGGGCAATATCAGGAATATCATCAAAGAATATGAAATCACCAACGGCATGACCCGCGGTCGCGACTATGAGGTCGCCGCCATCGTGCACGGCGGCGGCGGCCATGTGCTGATACAGGACCAGTACTCGCGCACCGGCGGCAATCAGTTCGAGGGCCTGGTCAAGGAACTGATGGGTCAGGGCGTGAAATTCTATTTCTGCCAGAACACCACCCGCTCATACATGAGACAGAACCTGTTGACACCGGGTGCTGCCAACGATGAGGTGATTCCGGGCATCTCATATGTCACGGCCGGCATCTCGGCGATCG
>CAMYII010000040.1:220132-222278 GCA_947258385.1 Acidiferrobacterales bacterium | reverse complement strand
CAGCGCAAGCATGCTTCTTTACACTACTTGACGCCCGTAGAATATGAAGCAAGATATGCCTGTCATTAAATCGTCCGTTTTATTGGGGGAAGCTCAGAGGGATCAAAATTTAATCTCTCCGTCCCCTTTCTTATGCACCCGCGGCATTAGTCCTTCCTTGGACGTCGCGCCGCTTCTGTGCATCCTTGCACCCGCGGCATTAGTCCTTCCTTGGACGTCATATTTCCATCGACAATGTCGCACCCCAAGGGCATTTCACCACGGGCACTAGGAATTCCAATCCGTCGCTTCCCTTTGTTCAAAGCAAAAAACTCGCCCACGCCTTCGGCCTCACCGTCTCCGACCTCCTGCGCCCACCGAATGGCACGCTGGACCAGAACACGCTCTCGACCCTTCGGGCTCCTGGAAATGGAGAGAAATAGGTGCCCAGAGATCTACTGTTCCCGCGCAGAGTGGATGGGTCACTAAATAATCAAGAGCTTCTGTTTTGTGGTGCTGAACGAGCGCAAATTTCTATCGCTGCAGCTTCCAATGACCTTGCTCAATCGGCCGCTGATCCGCACTGGCAGCGCCTGACGATTAGAGAAAATATTCCTGGTATCTGGCGTGATAGAACAGCTATCGCTAATATTTGACGTTGCTTATATTGCTAAAATCGTATCCCTGAGGCCCGTTTATCTTGAGAAGATGACATCTATATCTCTATTAATATTTTTTGTGTGACTATCGCCCAGACACGGGGTATATCTTCTCTATCGCTCCTATTTGCCACTTGTTCGCTTGCACTGGCAATGTGTTCTTAAATCTCTTTTAAAAAAATGTTGCTATGCGCTCTGGCCCTAGAGAAATTGTAACCCCTTTCAGACCCATCCCCCTGGAGGTACCGGAGGGAATGAAGCCCAATGAGTTTTTCAATAGCAAAGAAAATCTCAATGATCTGGTCAATAATAACGGGCTGTTAGTGAATCCAGAGAATTTGCTGATGTACCGCAAAGCCCTGGGGCATAGCAACGAGTTCGATACCTCAATTATCTACAATACGTCGGAATGTATTCTAGATCCCTTGGGTCGTCCTGTTCGTCGTACCCAGGTACCCGATCATGTCAGACACGTCTGGAACCGAATGAATCAGATCGTGATCGAATACATGATTGAAACATACCCCGATCCCGATGAGGCGCTCGTTCTGGCCGGTGAAGCCAGCCTGGATGCGACATGGCCGCTCACCTCTCCCGGCGTGCCAAGCATCCGGATGCTGCATAACCACTTTATTGTCTTTAATAAAGAGGCACTGCGAAACGCCAAACTTGCCGATCCCGGAAATCCGAATTTGACCGATGGCGGTCAAAACAGCCTGTTTGAGGCGCATATGCACGACGTCTATCGCGAGTTCTTTGATAAAGCCCTCGAGTTTGTCATTCTCAAACCCGCCAGCGATGATTCGTCAAGGCTTGAGCTGACCGGTTATCCCCAGGGTTTACCCAGCTGGGAAATTCAGGGCGGGGTGTCGGCATTAAAAGACATTCGCTTCTGGAAAGAATATGACGAGATTATGAAAGGCTTTATCGATTTCTATCGCGCCTTTTTTACGCAAGTATCCACCCGTAATGCACCGAGACCTGAACGCTCATACTATCCCGATCAAATCGAAAGCACGCTGCTGTTTAATAATGACTTTTTAATAACAGCAAAAAAAATCAGGGATCGATGTATTACTGATTCAAAATATGCTAATGCGATTCGCTGGCAGCCCGCCTTCAAACAAATCATTTACCGAAATGATGAGGGCAAACTGATCGTTACCATCAGCCAAAACTCAATCGGCAACGCGATTACTGAACTTCTGGGGGTGGTTGTCAATCGTGTTCCCGATGCGGAAGCCTATGAGCAAAAAGAGTCACTGCTTATTCAAAAACTGTTGGAAGTAAGGCGTCTTCTCATTGAGGCAGACCTTGGTGATGGAATTAGAACCCGATACTGGTCTAGAAATTAAGAACTGGGGAAATAGGGTTAGAGAGCAATATTCTCTAATCAGAAAGACCGCTCTTATGCTTCCTGCATCCGCGGCATTTACAGTTTCAGCGCTTCACTGGCCATTCCTGCACGTCCTGTGCCCATGGCACTAGCGCATCCATGCGCGTCGTCC
>CAMYII010000040.1:218560-220076 GCA_947258385.1 Acidiferrobacterales bacterium | reverse complement strand
TCACTGGATGGCTGCCTTAATCCGCCTCACCCTTGGACGTCACATTTCCATCGACAACGTAGAAAAACTCGCCCACGCCTTCGGCCTCACCGTCTCCGATCTCCTGTGGCGAATGGGATTGAATAACGGCAGTAGCACGGAGCAAGATACACTTGTCAAGTGAAATGCGAGTACAGCCAGGCTAAAGTTGTGGAGATCGGGCAGGTCAGAGCCATTGCTCGAGCTGGCTAACTCAGGTCTTGATAACTCGTGATACCTTCCCCAGTCCTGATCAATCCGAATCTTTAATCATTCAACATTCAATATAATCCATCAAGGTGATTAGGGTGGCTTAAGCCACCCTAATATTTTAAAGATAAATTATTCATCGTGAACGCGTGTAATAGTGACGACAGCAACTGGCCCGCGCCAATCCAGATGTTTGGGATTAAGATCACTGCCGCCGTGTATACCGTTGTGCAGGGTGATGAAACCTTCACCTGCTTCGGTGCGGGCATTACCAGATTCTGGCGAACAAGGCGGGCCAGGGATATGGCTGCAGCTTTCATTGTTCAGCTCTGAGCCGGCATCATACGTATAGGCAAAGTACTGAGCGCTTCGCTTGGGTAGCGCCACACTATTTAATGCGGCAAATGCATCATTTGTGGTAGCGAGCATGGCTGTCATGCTGATACGGCCTTTCTTTGGTGCCCTGATATCGTAGCTGGCGCTAGTTCCATATAGCACTACATCACTGCCTACGACAACGTCATACACACCACGAGAATTAACTATTTCGAGCTTTAGAGGTTGCGGATCGCCTGTTTCTGCTTGGGTAATGAGTCCATCGCTGGCCGCTGTTGCTACTTCAAAAATACGGAACTGATTGTTATGTGTGGCAATAAGGGGTGGTGTAATGACATGATGCGTTGTTGCATTGGTGATGGTCACTCGATAGATTGCCCAATCATCGGCCTTCACCGGCACAATTGCCGCAACGAACAATGTAATAGTAGCAATGAATGTCTTCATTTTCGCCTCCATGTTCTTTTAAAGGGGAGGCTATCATCGTCGCCGCATATTACGTACGCGTCACAAAATAATAACTTTTTGGTCACGATGCCCTTTATCCGCGAGCAGGCAGTTTTTCGCTTAAACGGAAAAGGGAAAAGCGCGCGGAGGGATTAAAGGTTGGGCAATTGCTTAAAAAGTAATCCCCCGGCCCCATCTCAGGCGGGGTCGCAAGAATCCTTTGGCTTCGAAGCGGGGCGTCGCTCCCGCCTTCCTGGTCGCTCCTGCGCATCCTGCGCCCGCGACCTTAGTGCGTCCTTGCACTTCAGCTCGCGCGACATTGGCATATCCCTGTGCGGCACCCTCTCGCGACACTGCTACTTCCCTGTAGGGCGTCCATGGCCGGCGGGGCCCGCAAGGCCGCGCCTATGCTTCCTGCATCCGCGGCATTTACAGTTTCAGCGCTTCACTGGCCATTCCTGCACGTCCTGTGCCCATGGCACTAGCGCATCCATGCGCGTCGTCC
>CAMYII010000040.1:50785-218510 GCA_947258385.1 Acidiferrobacterales bacterium | reverse complement strand
TCACTGGATGGCTGCCTTAATCCGCCTCACCCTTGGACGTCACATTTCCATCGACAACGTAGAAAAACTCGCCCACGCCTTCGGCCTCACCGTCTCCGAGTTCCTGCGCTCGCCGAATGGCACGCCCGACCAGGACGTGCTTGCAAACCTGCGGCATCCCAACGATGGAGAACCGCAGAAATCCTGAGCCCCACTCACACCAAGACGCTGTCACAACCAGCGCCATAACGCCTCGTGTTCTATAATGTGATGCGTTATACCTAAACAGTAAAAAAGGTGGTGTTTAACCGTGGCCTGTCCCCTATTTTTTGGGTTAAAAAGGTGGTGTTTAACCGTGGCCTGTCCCCTATTTTCTGGGTTGACCCGCGTCGTGTCCTGCTCGCATCACCGCCCCTGATTTTCCTATCTTGAGTCCGAAATGAGCCCGATTATCGGCTATATTATTAGATATAGAGGGCGTTGCAATTATTGATGGGATCTTTTCTGGATGGCTGAACAGGAACTCTGTATGATCAAAAGTAATCACCACATATACTTAAGCTGTTTTTTATTGCTGTTTGTTTCAGTAATAGTCGTTGGCTGCACCAATGACTCAAAGAAAAAGAATCCCTATGTCGGTGATATGTATGACACGTCTTACGCCGGCCAAGTGACACCATCAGGAACGAAATACCGCATCAATGCAGCCGGGGAAGAGATTGCAATTGATCGGAATGCAGGAAAATTTATCTGGACAGATTTTGCCGCTCCCTGGTGCCCACCGTGTACCCCACAAGCTCAGGTCATAAAACGGCTGGAGAATGTCTATCCTGACACAGTCGTATTCATGACGGTTATGACCAGCAAGAGCGCTAAATATAGAGATATACCGGATCAACAAACCGCGCGAGCCTGGGCCAGTCGTTTCGGACTCAATCCTGAAAACGTGGTGTCGGCAACCGACCTTTGGGGGCGTGTGGTACCGACACACTTTCTCTATTCTCCAGAAGGACATACGTTATATGAATACAAAGGCGGTATGTCTGAAGCGCAGATTCGCGAGGTGCTCGCCCGTTATATCCCAGAGTGGCAGGCATGGGATCGTGTTGGCACCCGCGCAGAGTGGATGAGTCACTAAATAATCAAGAGCTTCTGTTTCGTAGGAAATCCGGGGTCAGGCCCGAATGGCACTTATTTAAGCCAAAATGTAGGGTGGGTTAGCGTTTTTTGCGCGCCCGAACGAAGTGACAAAGTGCCCTTGGGGTGCGCCCGAACGAAGTGACAAAGTGCCCTTGGGGTGCGCCCGAACGAAGTGACAAAGTGCCCTTGGGGTGCGCCCGAAGGAAGTGCCCTTGGGGTGTAACCCACCAAGCGTTGCGTAGCAACACAACAGATTTTTGATGAGTGCCTAGCGGCACATCTGGTGGGTCGTATACCAATTAAGTGGGGGAGGTTCAGAACCCTTTTATGCAACGTGAGTGGGTCCTTACCGACCCCCCTCCCAGGCCAAGGGCTAGCCATGGCCGGGGAGGTCAGGGAGATATTGGCGTCCCCAAGGGCATTTCTTCACCTCATTCAGGCAAAAAACTGGCCCACGCCTTCGGCCTCACCGTTTCCGAGCTGCTGTGCCGGATGGAGTTGAATAACGACAGTCGCAGGGCGCAAGAGACACGAGCTAAGCTGAAATCGCCATGAAGAGACGGAATGTCGTCGAATCAGGTGGTCAGAGTACTTGAATACAAGCATTTTGACTCCAAATTACTTACAATAACGCATTATTCGATGTTCATAATGCTATCGGATGCAGAGCTTCCACACCGTGGCTTTGCGCCATCAAAGACCTGAAAATAGGACGACAAATTGGCCACAACTAATTATCGCTATGAAAAGCGGCAGAAAGAACTAGCAAAGAAAAGAAAAAAAGAGGAGAAACAACGGCGAAAGTCGCTGAAAGACGAGATCCAACCCTCAGAGAACCCAGACCAGTCTCCGGGCGAGGGCGAGGGCGAGGGCGAGTCAGTCGCCAATTAGGCAGCGGGTTCTGCTTTTCATTCAATGCGACCGGGTGAAAGCGTGGTGTGCTTGAATTTCATCAGCCCGGACGCCATATTGACCCCCATGCGGACATATACCCGCCCTTGATCCTCGACCCACGGCAAAATAGTAGTGGTTATTGGGCAAGGTTTGTGTATAGTGGCCGCATTGCAGCCCACTTCTTGTAGTCGGTTCGGAAGGTCCTCCAGTTACGTCTGTGGTTACTCCAACGATTTCGCTTTCAAGAATGAACTGCAAAATATCGCAATTCAACTAAACAGAGGTATTTTCATGACTACAGGAATAGTAAAGTGGTTCAACGACGCTAAAGGCTTCGGCTTCATTACCCCGGAAGACGGCAGCAAGGATGTCTTCGTGCATCATTCCGCCATTGAGGGCGGTGGCTTCAAGTCCCTTGCGGAAGGCCAGAAAGTGACTTTTGACGTCGAACAGGGCGCCAAGGGCCCGTCGGCGGCGAAAGTTCAGCCAGCTTAAGCGTTGTACACTGCGCTAGCAAGTTTGAGTCAAAAACCCCGCCACCCGGCGGGGTTTTTGCTCTCTGACCACGGGCCCCGGAGCCACCGATATAGCCACGGGCAGATCGGGGCCAGGCGCCATTCGCCGCCGCCAGCGCCATGAATCGAGATGCGAATGGCGCCCCGCAAGCGTGCGTTAAGCCATCACGGCGAGGTCGTGAAAGTGCTCTCCGAAATCGTCTGGTTTCCGCTCACCTCTATCGCTAACACCTCGAACTTATGCGGGGTGCCGGGTTGGAGGAATTCCGGCGGAACGGTGACGCGCGTGGCCGAAGCCGGCAAGTCAACGCTAAATACGCGCAGCGGTTCTTCCTGTTCAACGATGACCTAGTAGCCAACAATCTCAATTGCCGGTGAACCGGTGACAGTACTTGTAACGGGCTCCCACATAACCACGGCATCATTAGGGTCTACTATCGTGCCCGCTGTCGGCCAGACAATGACGGGCCCGGCCGGAATGACGTGCGTGAATGTCGCCGCGCCCTCCAGCTCAATTCCATCAACCGTCACGCCCTCGAACTCGTATTCCCCTTCCGGGAACAGGGCCAGGAACTCTTCGAGCGGGAGCTCATCGAGCGACGGCTCCTCGCTCTCGAAGAATAGCTCGGTAAGGCCGAGTCCCTTCACGCTGCCTTCGCCCCTAACCTTGAAGATCCTGCGCTCGTCCGGTGTGAAGATCACCATCTCCTTCCAGGCCTCGCCGTCGAGGAAGACCTGAATGCCCACATCTTCATCCGTGGAGTTAAACTCGATGATCATTTTGGCATCGTCCAAAGCCACCTCGTCCATCTCGCCTTTGGCCCAGCCACTGGGGGAGGCCGTTCCCAAACCGAGAGTGACCAGTGCCACCAGAAAAACGGGTAACTTACGCATGTATCGCGTCGTTTTGAATTCTCCTGTTCGTTTGTTGGTGCTTAACTGTCGCGCTTCCATGTTAAATCCTCCTTGGTATTTGGTGCGTTAAACTAACAAGTTCCGTATATACGCCGGTGAGTGCCTGGCTCTATCGGAAACCGTATGCTAGTGATTCCACCTAACCACAAGATTGTCAAAACATTACTATTCGGCAATGCAGGGAAAAATGGGGAGGAAAAATGGCGGCGGACTGAGCTTCTCCGCCTGACCGGCCCCTAGAATCGATGCGCAGTAGACCTGTCGCCGGCGACGCCGGCGGGGGCGCTTTTCATAACCATAATGGGTCAACCATATAAAACCGATGCGGAACGGGTAATTCGGGCCGTTCAGAAATAGGCCCTGTTGATCCACAAGTGGCCGTAAATGCTGGCGGCATAACCGAGCGCGATGACCGGGCTCCATTTGAGGTGACTGAAAAAGGTGTATTTTCCGCGGGCCTGCCCCATCAGGGCAACGCCGGCAGCCGAGCCGATCGAAAGCAGACTGCCGCCAACACCGGCCGTGAGGGTGACCAGCAGCCACTGACCGGTCGACATATCGGGCTGCATGGTGAGCACGGCAAACATCACTGGAATGTTGTCCACGATGGCGGATAGCAGGCCTACGCTGATATTGGCCGCGGTAGCGCCCCATTGAGTGTACATGAGTTCAGAGGCCAGACCGAGATAACCGATAAAGCCGAGCCCGCCAACGCAGGCGACGACACCGTAGAAAAACAGCAGGGTATCCCATTCGGCGCGGGCGACGGGACGGAACACATCAAAACTGACCATATCGCCCATTTGGTCGTGGTGCTCGGCATTGTCCGGACTTTTATGTTCGCGGTGTGCGGTTTTCTTTAGATAAAAACCAAACACCTGCAGATAGCCCAGGCCGGTCAACATACCGATGACCGGTGGCAGATGAAGGAAATTATGGAACGATACCGCGGTGATGATGGTGAGTAAAAACAGGCCTATGATCCGGCGTGCGCCCCGCATCAACGGCACCACTTCCTGGCTGGCCTCGGGTTTCAGGTTGGGTACGGCGAGAGACATAATGGCTGCCGGCACCAGGAAATTGACCGCCGACGGCAGGAACAAGGCGAAGAATGTCCAGAAATCCACAACGCCCTTTTGCCAGACCATCAGGGTGGTGATATCGCCAAAGGGCGAGAAGGCGCCGCCGGCATTGGCGGCGACGACGATGTTGATGCAGGTCAGGGTGACAAAGCGGCTGTTGTCACCGCCCACCGCCAGTACCACGGCGCACATGAGTAAAGCGGTGGTCAGGTTGTCGGCAATGGGCGAGATGAAGAAGGCCAGCGTGCCGGTAATCCAGAATAATGAACGGAATCCGAAGCCTTTGCGGATCAGCCAGGCGCGCAGCACATCGAACACCCGCCGTTCTTCCATGGAGTTGATATAGGTCATCGCCACCAGCAGGAACAGCATCAGCTCGGCATATTCCAGCAGGTTATGGCGCACCGCCTGTTCCGCCATATGCGGCAAGCCGTGGGCATCATAGACCCAGGCAATGGTGCCCCAGATGAGTCCAGCGGCCAGAATCACCGGTTTGGACTTGCGCAGGTGGGTGAATTCCTCCGCCATCACCAGCAGGTAGGCCACCAGAAAGACCGCGACGGCAAACGGGCCGACCCAGTGGCCGGTCAGGTCAAGCGCTTGTCCGCCATTTTCCGCTGCCAATGCAAGACCGGGCATCGCCGCCATACCGATGGCGACCAGAGATTTGAGCAAATTTTTCATAGCGATTGATGCCTCAGAACACCAGACTCAACATCAGCATCATTACGACAAGGAACAGCACGGTCATAATGCCGCCCGCGCGCATGAAATCCGGTACACGGTAACCGGCCGGTCCCATAATCAGAGCATTGACCTGGTGGGTAGGGATGAGGAACGAGTTGGACGTGGCAATGGCCACGGTCAAAGCGAAGATCGCCGGGTTGGCGCCCGCGCCGATGGCGATATTCACTGCCAGCGGCACGAGCAGGACGGTGGCGCCCACATTGGACATCACGAGAGTGAAAAAGGTGGCCAATACCGCCACTGCCGCCTGTATGACCCAGACGGGCATGTCACCCACCACCGCAAGGACCTGCTCGGCGATCCATCTGGCGGTCCCTGATGTCTCAACCGCCAACCCCAAAGGAATCAGGGAGGCCAGCAGAAACACCGTCTTCCAACTCACTGCCCGGTAGGCCTCCTCGATGCTGAGCACCCTGGAAAGGACCATGCCCATGGCGCCGGTGAGCAGCGCCACCGACAGTCGCAGATCGGTAAACAAAACCAGACACAGGGCAACAGTGAAGAAAAATAACGCGAACCCAAGTTTTTGCGGACGTATTTCCTCATGGGGATACTCCGTTGTCACCACCACGAAATTACGGTCTTTCTCCAGCCGCGCCAGGGCATCCCAGGTGGTATGCACGACCAGGGTGTCACCGGCGGCGAGCGGCAGGTCGCGGATGCCCTGGCCCTCGCGCAGGGTTTCGCCGCCGCGATGCAGGGCGACCATGGCGATGCCATAAGTCTTGCGCATCCATACGTCGCGGGCGCTCTTACCGATGAGGCTGGAGCCGGGCGGAATGACGATTTCGCCGATGCCTGCCTTGGTGGCGGCCAGGGCCTCGGTGAAGGTCTCGATGTCCTTACGCTGCTCCAAGCCGTAGCGTTCGACGAATTTCTTCAGGTTCTGCGGGGCGGCCAAAATGCCCAGTACCGTACCGGCCTCGATGCCCACGTCCCTGGCAAGACCGCCCGGACCGACGCGCAGGTCATCGCTGCCGCGCAGGGCAGCGACGACACGGATGCGTTCTTTTGGCTCCACGTCGTCAAGTTGTTTGCCCACCAGTGCGCTGTCCTCAGGCACCACCACCTCAAACAGGTCGTAGTTCACGCCATAAACATCCTGAAAGTACCGCATGGTGTTGCTGCCGGTGGCGCCGATCTCCTCGGCTGCGGTGGGCAAAACGAAGCGTCCGGCCAGTACAAAATAAATGATGCCGGTCGCCACCAGCGCCAGGCCGATAGGCGTGACGGAGAATAGCGACCAGGTGTCCATCTGCTGCGCGACCGGCAGGGCCTGGTTCGAGTTCAGGATCAAATCATTGAGCAGGATCAAAGGGCTCGATCCGACCATGGTCACCGTGCCGCCAAGGATGGCGCAAAAACCCATGGGCATGAGCAACCGTGACATGGGCAGTCCCGAGCGTGCGGAGATACGCGAGACCACGGGCAGGAATAACGCGGCGGCGCCGACATTTTGCATGAATGAGGAGATAACGCCGACCGTACTGGAGATAATAGGGATGATACGGGTCTCCGTCGTCCCGCCGATCTTTAGAATGAAGGTCGCCACCTTGCTCATGATGCCGGTCTTGTCCAGACCGGCGCCAATGATCATGACGGCGATGATGGAGATCACCGCGTTGGAGGAAAAGCCATCGAATAGGTGTTTGGTGTCGACGAGGCCCTGCTCCAGTCCCATGACAGGCGCGACCAGCGAAGTCAGCCCCAGCAGAACCATGACCGTGGCCGCCGCCACGTCCACGCCCACCACCTCGAAGGCGAACAGATAAATGGTAAAAAGAAGGATGGCGCTCACCCAGGCGATCTCAATGCTGGGTACCACCTGGCTCAGGTAAATCGCCGCCAGCGCGAACGCCGCGGCTGCGATCCATTGCTTGAGCGTCGGGCGTGCCGTTCTCCGGTGGGTCTGCTCTTCATCTGCCAGGGCGGTCATGCTCGGGTCTCCTCGAATTCAATACAGTTACAAGACATAGCGATAGGGTACAACAGGCCGCCCTGCGGGTGTGGCAAGGCGCTCCGGCTGACGGCACACACTCGCACGTCAGCGGCGCCGTCCGCGGCACAGTATTCCCATGGGGAAATATATTAAGCAGGATAAAACGTGTGTGGTGCCTAGGCGTCGGCCTGGGCTGCTTAAAGGCGAGGAATACTGCTTGGCTGGAGGGCGGTATTCAAATGAAACTATATACGCTAATATTCCGATATGGAATATAAAAGCCTTCCTGACCTGAAAGAGCTGGCTACCCTGCGGGCGGTGGTCGAGCGCGGCGGCGTCGCGGAGGCGGGGCGCGTCCTGCACGTGGGACAGCCCGCGGTGACCAAACGGCTGCGCGCCCTGGACGCCTGCTACGGCGTGATGCTGATGCAACGAGAAGGCCGCCGCCTGGAGCTTACGCCCGCTGGAGAAATGGTCTATGCCTATGCCAGGTTGGTGCTTGATCACCAGACCTCATTGCTCGACGACCTGGCGTCGCTGCGGGCGGGGCAGAACCGGCTGCGGCTCGAAGTGACTTTTGCCATTGGCGAGCACATGTTGCCGGAGCTGCTCCTTCGATTCGCCGACGCCTACCCGGAGTACCGGATCGAGAGCCGGATGGGCTACACGCGTCGCATCCAGACGCGTCTCGCGACCGGCCTGGCCGACCTGGCGCTCCTGGAACAGGCACCGGACCATCCCGACATACTGGTGCAGAAGTGGTTGGACGATGAGTTGGTGTTGGTCTGCGGCCAAACCCACCCGCTCTGGGGCAGCGGCCTTATACCGGTCACGGACCTGCCCCGGCTGCACTACGTCCTGCGCGAGCCGCAGTCCTCGATGCGCATCACCCTCAACAAAGCCCTTCACGATATCGGTATCCAACAGCTTCCAATCGCCATGGAGGTGGGCTCTACGGACACTATCGTAGAGATGCTCCAGCGCGGTAAGCATGTCAGCTTCCTGCCCCGCTTTGCTGTAGAAGAAGCGCTGAGCGTGGGCAACCTATATCACATCAAGATCCAGGGACTGCGCATCAAACGCATATTGTGGATCGCACGCACGCGCTCAAACCTGAACAATGCGGTCGCAGAGGCGTTTATTCAGTTGTTGCGTGGAAAGACGCACACGATAAGCTAAGCCATCTGTCGTCGGTTCTAACTCGGCGTAAAGTGATTGGCAGAGTATTTGGGGGCCGAGCAGGTATCGACCCTGGACAGATGGCTTCTTGCGTTTTCGACCGGCCGTGAAGGATCGCTCTACGCCCTGGTCGCCCCCTGTCACCTTTTTCCTTGCCTTTGAGGCTCCTGATATTTCAAACCGAACAAATCCAGGCCGTTTCGAAACGCGATTTTCTCAGCCACGTTTGGCGGCAATTGCTTTAACCAGCGCCGGTATCGACTCATGTAAGTGCGAAACTGAAACCAGTACTCAGTGGAATAAGTGCCACTGCCCAACATAAAACGGTCCGGATGCAGTAACATCAGCTCTCGCCATTGAGGATCGAGCGATCCGCCCGGTGCGATATCGCCTCGATGGGAGATTTCAACCCACAAATTCCTGTAACGACCGAGCATTCTGCCGACCGTCTCGGGTTGGGTGAACATGCCCGCATGGGCCCAAATGATGCGTAATGAGGGGTCCAGCTCAAACAGTTGACGCAGTGCATTCGGGTCGGAGCGGGCGTGCAACACCAGGCGATGCTCGACGGCAAGCGCCACCATGTGTTTGACTACCGGTGTATTGACCTGGCCATCGAACAGGAAGAATTCACCGATGCCGTGATAGGGCCGATTAAGAATTTCGTCTTCAATGTAGTCCCGAATCTCGGCGTTATTAAACCAGGAATCCCGGTCCTCACGGGTAAAACCCGGCACCAACATCGGGATCACGCGCTGCGGGTCGCTGCGGTGCAACTTCCAGGTGCCTTCGTTCGGCGTACTGCCAACCAGCAACCAGGGCACATTCAGCTCTTCCGCGCCGTTAAGAATTGCCCGCACCGAAACCCGCTTCCAGGACTCCTCATTGTAATGAACCTGGGCATCAAAAATAGGGGGTTCATAGGTCGGCTTGTAGTACGTGATCAGCAGGAGGGCCAACGGCAGGCTCAGAAAAACCAACGCGCGTCCAATCACGGTTTGGGTGAAGAATAGGCCAATAGCCCTAAACCACAGCGATGCTCGCGTAGCAGCCACGAGATAGCCCTCTAGCGCCAGACTTAGCGATCAGATTATAAGCCTGTTTGCTTTCTATACAAATGGGGGCCGGGTCTTGCAGTGCCACATACCGGCAGGTTCAGCACCTGAGAGTAATGCGATGGAAGTCTCGAAGATGCGAACAGACTCTGTTGAACGATTCCTCCATCCTCCTGACGAGTGCAGACAACGTTATCCGCAGCGCATCTCCTGCCTTGGTGATCGCAGCGACCGGGATTTCAGCCCCCTTTCGGTGTGGGAGATAGAAGATATACGTAAAGTAAAGTCGTGCCGCCCCTGGGGATTTCCGTTGGGCGCGCATCCCTGCGCCCGCGACATTAGTGCGTCCTTGCACGTCAACCTCCGCGGCACTAGGGTTTCCTGCCCGGCGCATTCAGCGGCAGTAGGTCAAAATCTGGGTCCAGGCCCACGAGCACCGCAACTGAAGGCAAGTATATTGTTAAGCCTGGTTATTTCGTGTGCACTAATTCGCACCTAAGCCCCACTTTTTTTCTGTTCCGATCGAACCCCCCGGGGTCTGCCAACCGTGGTAGGCCCGTGCGGGGGGCGGCAGTCACTGGACGGCCGCTTTCCACCGCCTCTCCCAGGGGCGGTAAACAATCAAAAACCGGGGACGGAGTGGAGCCCCCCATTTCCGCGGACACCGTATATTGCTCAGATCGACCGTTGCGTTATTCCAGCTCCGGGGCAGCTGTTTCCCTTAAGGCGAAGCCGAGTTCCCGGTCTGCAATAAAGCATGCAAAGCGTGTATAGTAAGCGACTATGCGGCGCGCGTATTTCTTTCTGGGGTGGTTTTTTTTCGGTGTAGGGGCCGTGGGTGTAGCAGTGCCCGGTTTGCCGACGACGCCGTTCATGCTGCTTGCACTCTGGTCATTTTCAAAAAGCTCGCAGCGCTTTCATGATTGGCTATACGCGCACAAGGTATTTGGGCCTGCCTTAAAGCAATGGCGCACGTCCCGTGTCATACCACTCAAAGCGAAGTTGGTCGCCATCTTGACAATGCTACTGAGCCTGATTTATTTACTAGGCTTTACCCACACACCGGTGTGGCTGAAGGCCGTGACTGGCCTGGTTATGCTGTATGGCGCATGGTTTATCCTGAGAACACCGTCGCGGGCGACACCGGCAGGGCACGACGTCGGGTAGATTGACAACGCGGAAATCGGGTGTGGTCCGGATTCGTTTGATCTGATACGGATGTGGCGTTTCAGTGATTCCTTGATCTGGTGATTTGGATTAAGCGCCACCAGTTTTACCGCCTGGTTCATCGCTGATTGTCTGTGCTTATTCCGCCTTGCCCCATAGTTTTGCCAGGCGCTGGTCGCGCCCGCAGCTATAGCGGTAGTATTTGTAGCGAATCGGATTCTTTTTGTAATAATCCTGGTGGTATTGTTCGGCGGGATAGAACTCGCCTGCCTGGGTAATTTCCGTCACAATCGGCGCCTTGAACGGTTTGGATTTTTCCAGAGCCGCCTTCGATTCCTTGGCCAGTTTTTGTTGTTGTGTGCCGGTATAGAAAATGCCGGTGCGGTATTGATTGCCGTGATCACAAAATTGACTGTTGGGCGTTGTCGGATCAATGCTATGCCAGAATACATCGAGCAGTTGCTCGTAGCTGACCTGGCTTGCATCGTAGGTTATTTGTACCGCTTCAGTATGGCCGGTGCCCCCCGCGGAGACCTCCTTGTATGTCGGGTTTTTCTTGTGCCCGCCGATATAACCGGAAATGGTCTCGACGACGCCCGGTACCTTGTCAAAATCGGATTCCACGCACCAGAAACACCCGCCGGCGAAGATGGCGGTTTCATATTGCTGTGTGGAGCTCTTCTCATTCGTGCTCTCCTGCTGCGCGTGGAGGAGGGCGGGTGTCAGTAACCCGGCTATCAGGAACAATGTGATACGATACATGACTTGTTTATCCTTTTATTTTATGCCTGTTGTTACGCCGGAACGAACTTTAGCGCAAGACCGTTGTTACACCAGCGCTTGCCAGTCGGTTGGGGACCGTCATTGAAGACATGGCCGTGATGTCCCCCGCAGCGTGCGCAATGATATTCCGTACGTGGCAAGAGCAATTTGAAGTCGCGCTTGGTTTCAAAAGCACCAGGCAGTGTGGTATAGAAACTCGGCCAACCGGTACCGCTGTCGTATTTCATATCGGAGGTGAATAGCGGCAGCTCACACCCTGCACAGACATAGCTCCCCGCGCGCTTTTCATCGTTCAGCGGACTCGAGAACGCGGGTTCGGTACCTTCACGGCGGAGTATTTTATACTGCTGTGGGGTCAGTATTTTCCGCCATTCCGCATCGGTCTTGACGATCTTACCGCCGGATCCCGGCTCGGCCATTCTCCCCGCAAAGACCCTGGAAGCAATCAGGGGCGTGGAGGCAATGCCCAGGCAGCCAATGATGAATCGACGTCTGTTCATGATTTGATATCCATTTTTTCGACCAATAAACCGGGTTTATTGGAGTGATAGTTAACACAAGGAGTGCCTTGAGACTTGTCATGTAGACATGAATTGTTGCGGTTTAGTTCCCGTAATAGGGCATCACTTTGTCCAATCGCGGACAGCTTGAGCCATACCAACGTTGCCGGACGCCGCGAAAATGTACGGGCGCAGCAGATCAGGCCGGCATTGTTGCATTATTGGCCAATTCTCATTGCACTCCGCTCATGGCCAACAGGTCAAAATCGGGGTCTGGGCCCACGAGCGTCGCCCCTGCCCGCCGGGGGGGATTTCCGTTTGGCGCGCGTCCCTGGGACTAACGGTACCGTAGCGGTTGCAAATGAAGAGGGCGCTGGTTTTGCGGGGATTAGGGGTTTCATGGCAAGTCTGCCGGGGCATAAGCCCCGGCGGACCGCGTATTACCATGAAGTGTATGGCGGGTTACTGGATGTTATCGCCGGTAACTGTGTCTAACGGAAACGCCATTACCCAACCCCAGGAATTACCGATATAGAGGGTCTTACCGATAACGACAGGATTGTTGTAAGTGAAGGCCCCGCCCACGGGGAGCTGATTCATCACGCTACCATTATTAATATTAAAGGCATACAACTCGCTACCTATCGGCTGAATCAGTTTATTCTCGACTACCACACCCGGACCCCAACTCAATCTACCGCTGGCTATCTCCACCGGCGTTTGCCACTGAATCGTACCATCGGTGGTGTTCAAGGCGATGACGGTCTTATCGAGGGGGTTGGCCAGATAGACATTGTTTCCGTCCACAACCGGCGTGGGTCCGGTAAAACCACCGGGTATGGGACCGCTACCGATGGGTTGGGTCCAGACCACGGTACCGGTGCTGGCGTCCAGGGCAAAGGCCAGCACCGTGGCGCTGTCGGCCACGGGGTCGGCATCTACCAGAACCGTGCTGATGATCCAGCCGTGTGCCTGGTCCACCGCAGGTGAGACCGCGGCAAAGCCGGTGACATAAGTGGCGAAATCGGGCAAGACCTGGGTCCAGATCACTTGTGCCGTTGTCAGATCGATGGCGCTTATCTTATTCGGCATTGCGGTGCCCACGATCATGAGCGCAGAACCAGCGGGTTGGTGATAGATGTTGGCGGAGGAGATGGCGTTGAAGCCGCCCAGATTGAGTACCGGCTTGCCGGCATCGTCCATGAAAGGCGCGACCGGCTCTCCGGTCTCCGCTGTGATGGCAAAGGCCTTGCCCTGGCCATTGATCCAATACAGGTTACCGCCATGATACAACGGTGTCATGCCGCTGGTGCCGGGCCCGGAATAATAGGTCCATTTTTCCAAACCGGTTTTTGGATCCAGGCCATGCAAGTGCTGCAGGCTGGCGCCGATCGTCGTAGCAGGATCGTTGCGCTTGAAGCTACCCGTGCTCCCCAGGTTCAACCATGGGTCACCGCCGCCTACGATGACGGTATTCGGTGTGACCAAAGGTTGTCCGAAGTTGGCATTAAAGGTGCGGAAACGCCAGATCAATTCACCCGAACGGGCGTTCACGGCGTTGATGCTGAAGCGATCGCTGCCGGCGTAGATGATGCCGTTTGCCGCTGCCAGCCCACTACCGACACCGAATGAGAAATGGGTCATTTGGGTTGCGAGTTCGCTGCCAAGAAGTTGCTCGTCCAGCGGTGCCGCATCCAAGGGTAGGGCCTCATTGAGTGCCGTTTGCCATTGGATATCTTTCGGGCCATCGTCAACAACGGCATTATGGTCTTGTCCTCCGGCATAACTGAGCCAAGTAGAAGGAAACAAGCCGGCGTCCTTCTTCGTTGGAGTCGCCTTGGTATTGATGAACTCCGGTACGCGCGGCGCGAGGGCGAGGTGCTCAGGTTTAACCGGTTCTGTGGAGAAACCCGGTGAGGTGGTAATGAAATCGACGGGAACCGCAAACACCCATCCCGAGATGGCGCTGAGGTACATCTGCTTGCCGACGATCAGCGGCTGGGTGACACCGAACACGGAAAAGACACCCGGTGTGCCGAAATCGTTGAGGATTTCACCGGTATCCGGGTCAAAGGTGCGGATGCGCTGGGCCGAGGCATGAATGATTTTGCCATCGTAATACACCGCGGCACCGCGTGGCCGGTGTACCTCGGTAGGCGGATCATTGGGGCCGGCCAGCGAAGTACTCCAACGCAGTTCGCCGGTCTTGGCGTCGTAAGACTGGAAGGTACCGGCAATGGTATTGCCGACATAAAGCTTGCTATTGTGTACCATGGGGACGCTGCCCTTGTACCCCGGCGGGCTATCGCCTTCACCGCCCAGCCGGCTCCACACCAAGGTCCCTGTAGTGGCGTCGATGGCCATGACTTGAAGATTAAACGTGCCGTTGATGCTGCTAAACACCGTGGTGTAGAGCATACCCAGCTCGGGATCGACGGCAACCGGTGTGTCACCCGGGGCGTTGGCGGTGGCATTGGGTGGCGAAAATTCCCAGCCCAGTGTCGGTGCCGTGGGGTCGGTCACATCCACCGCCAGGATACGACGGGGACGAATGGTGCCGTAGAGCACGAAACGGCGACCGGCAGTCGTCTCGTACCAGTTGGGCGAGGCCAGTCCCGGGAAGCCTTCACCGGGATTGGTGAAACTGCCCAGCTCACTGCCGGTCGCGGCATCCAGCACAAAGAGCTCCCCGCCGCTTGTGGCGACATAGAGCCTGCCGTCTTTGAATATGGGTGCCGGGCGTGCCGCCCCCTTGGTGTCGTACCGCCACAGCTGTTCGCCAGTGAGCCCGTCCAGGGCGTAGATGCCGCTGAAGCCGGCACCGCGATCGTGCGGCCGGTTGTTATAGAAATCGACGGTGTTTTGTACATTGAAAGCGGCATCGCCGACCGGGACATATACCACCGGGTTGCCACCCAGGTCATCGATAACGGCCTGGCCCATGCCGGCGACATTGACCAGGTTGACGCGCCATACCGGCTTACCGCTTTCGGCATCCAGGGCGAATATTTCATGTCGTCCCAGTTGGGTATAGATAATCCCATTTGCCGATGAAACCCCCATGACGGTGCCAAGAAACTGGCCCGTACGCGAGGCCCAGGACTCCGGGTTACCGAAGCCTGTCACCGCTTCCTGGGCCTCGACGAAGTCCAGGCCTGTCAAGGGCGCCGCCCAGAAAGTGCCTTTGCTCAAGAAGGCCGGTGCATCCTGCGCCACAGGAAATACCGGATTGTGACGTTGGTCGTACCCGTATTGATTCCAGCGATTGGGGAAGGCCTGACGTGCACTGGCATCGTGGTAAGTGAGTGCCTCTCCGAATTCAAGCGGCGGCAGACCATCTGTTGACGGCACACAATTGAACATGTCGGCCGTGCGCAATACTTCCGCGGTACAGGCCGGATGGTCATTGGTGGCTGCAGACGCCGATGGTGCTGTGAACAGTGGTGTTAGCAGGATGCTAACGGCTAAGTATAAAGGGGAAGTTCTTCGGTTCCTATTCATGATTACTCCCTGTTTGTGTTGGCCGCGCCTTGCCTTTGGGCAAGGCGCGGCGAGTGGTTAAAAGGGTCTGGCGATTAAGCGGTGCTTATTCCAATGTCGCACCGCGCAAGGGTTGCACTTCCGGGTTGCCGAACACCGGTTCGGGTAGTGGCGTCAACAAGCGAATACGGCCGGTCTCCGGGTTGATGCCAGTAGTCTCCAAGTAATCCACCACCACGGCGGTGGCATCCTTGGCGGATCCGTCTGTTTGCGTGAGCAGAGTGACATCGGGGATATCGGGGAATACACCGATACGCTGTGGACGCAGCGGGAACCAAAAGCCGGCCACGCTATAGCTTTGCGCCGGGTCCAAGGGTTCCCACAGACCGCTTGCTTGCCGCAGGATCACGACATTCTGGGCGCGGCTACCCTTGGGTACCGTGAGGTCCACGTCGAATTTAAGGCCGCTGTAACCGAATAACCAGCCGCCCGTCCACTTGAAGGGGTCCTTATTGAGGGCGCCATCGATATTGTTTTCGAGGACGTTCTTAATCTGCTGGCCACTGACCGTGCCCTCTGCGATCTGTGCACCGGCGGGCAGGTAGTGATACAGGTCACGCAGGGTGATTGGGCCAGGGGGGACATGGGTGCCGTAGCGGAAGCCGACGATCATGGCGAAGTCGGACCCGGCCTGTTCCCGGAAGGCATCGGTAAGAAAATCGTGCGAGGCCCCCTCGATGACGCCGGGCATGGGGTCATCGGTAAAGTCATAACGGTAAAGACGCGAGTAATTGACCCCGACCACCGTGTCGGCCGGCGTGGTTAGTTCATAGCCACTCAACGGGTTTGTATGCGATGTGAAGGAAGAACCCGCATCAAACTCGCTGCTTATTTCCTCAATCGCTTTGGCTACTTCTTTGTCTGGCGCAATGTCGGTGTTGATATCGATCCAGGTGTAATCGTTGTTGGTGATCTTGTTGTTTTCGAGTTCCAGTTCCAGTCTGATCATGCCGGTGCCGTCATGGCCCATTTCCGTAACAATAATCCCCTTGTTGCCGATGACGATGGGGTTGGGGACTTCTTCGTGCATATCGGAGGAGAAGACCAGATCAAACTGCGGGAACTGCTCGGCCAGCAGCGAATTCTTGGCCAGGCCGAGTTCCGACAATAAGATCATCACATCCACTTGAGGGCGCAGTTCGTCTACCAGGCCGGGTAGCTCATCTTGGGCCTTGGTCAGGATAAAGCCGTCATTGGCGCCGGGGACCGCTAAGATTCCCCTCTCAGCAGTCATGCCGATGACACCAACCTTTATGCCTTTTTCCTCTAAGATGCGATAGGGTGGCACCACGCGCTTGCGTGTGCTGGGGTCATCAAAGCCCTCTTCGTAATAGAGATTGGCGCAGACAATACCCCAGCGCTCATTGCCGAACACCTCGATGAAGCGATCGCGCCCATAGAGGAAATCCCAGTTGCCCGGGGCGAAGGCGTTGATACCGAAAAGATCAAACACTGTGACGGCGCTCTGTCCCTCGGTATACAAGGCCTCGACCCCGCCTTGCAGGGTGTCGCCGGCCATGAACAACAGCGCATCGGGATCTTGCTTGCGGATCTCTTTGATCTTGGTCATGAGCCGAGCATAGCCACCTTCCTCGAGTCCGTTTTCTGCATCACGCCGCAGATTGGGTCGTGGCAGCATGTGGCCGTGGGTATCGCCGATCAACATCAGGGTTAGATTGATGGTCTCGTCCGGTTTGCTGCTCCCGGCATAACTCGGCGCGAGACCGGTGAATACCGCTGCCAGGGCGATGGCAACGGCGATCGAACGTAAATGGCGTGTTTTCATGGTGTCCTCTTCCTAAGGGATGGCCGTGTTGGCCTTGGGCCGCGTCGGCGGATGCCAGAGGCACCCGCCGATGTGGCGAAAGGTTATATTTGCCGTGGCCGTTTAATAGGTGGGCACACCGTGCAGTGGCTGGATTTCCGGATTGCCGTATAGCGGTCCCGGCAGCGGAGACATGAGGTGAATACGGTTCAACTCGGGATTCGCCGTGTTGGTCTTCAAGTATTCCGCCACCACTTCGGTTCCCTCCACCGGATTACCGTCAGCGTCGGTATAGACCTGTACATTATTGGCCGGTATCTTATTAATAAGGTCGGGTTCGGAGGCATAGTTATAGCCGCCCAAGGTATAGGTGACACTCAGGTCCAAGGGTGCCCACATCTGGGTCTCGGCATCCTGTACCATAATATTCTGTGCCCGTTCCCCTTTGAGTGCATGCGGATAGAGATCGAACTTTATGCCGCCCCAGCCGAATAACCAGCCCCCGCGCCATTGCGACACATCGGGGTTCAAGGAACCATCGGCGGAGTTCTCGAGTACGTTCTTGATCTGCTGGCCCGTGACTTCGCCCTTGGCGATGAACGGACCGATGGCGACGTAATGGTAGATGTCTTCCAGCTTGATCGGCCCGGGGGCGATGTGAGTCCCGTAGCGGAAGCCGCGGATCACACCCAGATCGGCACCTGTCATGGTGCGGAATACGTCGGCGAGAAAGTCGTGTGACGAGCCCTCGATCACTGCCGGCATTTCCTCGTGGGAAAAATTAGAGCGGTGCAGGGCGATATCGGCATAGCCGATTACCGTGTCGATCGGTGTCTTGAGTACCGTGCCATTGATGGGATTGAGATGTGGCTCGAAGCCGGGACCCGTGACAAAGGATTCACGCACGTCGGCCACTTTCTTGGCGATGGCCTTGTGTTCCGGAATATCGGTGTCAACGGTATGCATGGTGAACTCGCGTCCCAACACTTCGCCGTTTGCTATGGTCAGTGTCAGTTCGCCCACCCGGGTGCCATCCTGACCCTCTTCCACGATCAGGGTCCCGGTCGTGGTGACGACGGGCTCGGGGGTCTCTTCGTGCATGTCCGAGGATAGAATCACATCGATGCCAGGGTTGGCTTCGGCCAGGCGAATGTTATTGGCCAGGCCCAGCTCGGAGATCACGATCAGCACGTCCACCTGATCGCGCAGCAGCGGGACGAACTCGGCCATTTCGGCGTCGCCCTTGGTAAAGCGAAAGCCTTGTACCACCTCGGCACCGATCACCTTGGGGCCACGCTCGGTGGTGAAGCCCAGGATGCCGACCCGGATGCCGTCGATTTGCTCGATGGCATACGGTGGCAGCACGCGCTCGCCGGTTTTATTGGCATAGGGCTCGCCATCAAAGTACAGATTGGCCGCCAGCGCATGCCACGGTGCCACCGGCTCATTGCCGGCAAACAATTTCCGGAAGCGTTCGGTACCGTAGACGAACTCCCAATTGCCGGGTGCAAAATAGTCGATGTCGAATTGGTTAATCACATCCACCAGGGCCTGGCCCTCGGTGTACAGGGCCTCGGCCGAGCCTTGGATGGTATCGCCGGTATTGACTAACAGGGAGTACTTGTGCTGCGCCCGGATTTCTTCGATCTTGGTGAACATGCGCGCGAGACCGCCCTGCATCTGGCCGTTGCCGTCGCTGCGCAGATGTGGGCGGGGAATCAAATGTCCATGGATGTCTCCAATATGGATGAGGGTTAATTGCATGGCATTGTCATCGCCTTGCTTGCCGGCGGCATAGGCCCCCGGTAGCAAAGCGTAACTAAGCAGACTACACATCAGTACAAGGGTTGATAGCGGTTTGCGCTTCATGAGCATCTCCTTTTGAGAATGGATAGGGTAAAACTAATTCCATGCGTTAATTGTGGTTAATTATCGAGAGTCCTAGTCTCGCCCACAGAAAAACCGGGCCCGCAATTCCCGCGACAGGCTGTGCGTCGACTCTTGCTTCTTTGGTGGGGGCGCTTCGCTTTACCTAATGCAGCAGACGCAGTGCGTGGTGGGACTCATGCGGGTATAGCGAATAGAACATGGCAAAATCCTCTTGCGGGAACTGAGGTTCCTTGCTGTTCAGTCATGGTCGTTACCATGGCAGCGCTGGGCGGCCGGGGTCTAGGAGTTTGTTGCAAAAGGGTGGAATGATTTCTCTGTGTTATACGATCATCGGTTGATGCATACCATTAGTCGGTAGCGGCAGATAGCAAGTTGTCATTGTTTGCTTCTTGTCGACTCAAACTACGTCAAATCAAACACATTTAGCGATTATGCCGTTTGCGTGACAAGTTAAATGCTGGGGAATAAAATATGAGTATAATCCGTCTTGGTCTGAAGGTTTTTGTTGACTGAGCTGCTTAGTCAATCGCGATCAACAGTTTTGATAAAGAAACATGGAGAGGTTACAGCATGGAAGCAACAAATCTGCTTTGGGTGGATCTCAGACATCAAAGGACCGAATCGAGCCTGTTTTCTGATCTGTCCAAATATTGTGGGACGAAACATCATCGGATTCATGTTCTCAGAGAGCCTGTTGATGTTGCCGCTACGGTTTCCCATGTACGCCCCAAGATGCTCTTTTTTGAGTATGATTATCCAGATCTTTCCGGCCTGAATACGCTGCAGCAGACCAAGCTCCATTGTCCCTCGCTGCCCATCATTATGTTGACTGAACAGCACTCCGAGGCCCTGGCGGTCTGGGCCTTGCGCAGTCGTGTCTGGGACTACCTGGTAAAGCCCCTCGCCACGCAGGATATTTGTCATCGGGTAACCCATCTTTCCGGGATGTTAGAAGGGGTGAAGGACCGTGCCCCCTGGGAAATGTTAATGCCGCAGCGCACGATTCCCAGGGACGTCCGCTTTCGTGCCAAAGGTGACAAGCAAAACAGCCTGCTTCCGGCCTTGAATTACATCGAGACCCATTACCATGAGAAAATGTCTTGTACCGAAGTGGCCAAATTATGCGGCATGCGACCGAGCCAATTCAGTCGTGCCTTTAAGCGTGAACAGGGGTTGACATTTCGCGAGCTCCTCATCCGCTATCGTATCGAGAAGGCACAAAAGCTATTGCAACATCCAAGCGCCTCTGTGGTCGATGTCGCGTTTGCGGTCGGTTTCAACGACCACTCCCATTTTACTCGTATGTTCCGTCGTTATGTCGGCATATCCCCCTCCGCCTTCCGTCTCAAGCACCAGCCAGGCTAATCCACAGTTGTATTACTTTCTCTTTCGGCACACTAAACAAGTTTAATGGTCTAGTCCGTCGTTCCTGCACTGAATGCAATAAGCAGCTTGCAGAATACTTCCAGTGTTGTGCAAGCAACTCATAGCGCTACTGCTAATGAGTCTGATAATAAGGCACTTAGAATGACGGTGCGTTCTTAAACTAGCCGTTGTTTCGATTGGAACAGGACTCTCATGCAACGATTGTGTGAGACGGTGAAACGGTAGGGAGGAGGTCGCTTTGATGAAGCACTATATCTTCGCAGTATCATTAATCTTGTTGCTCAAGCCTGTACTGCTGCTGGCTGCCGATGTGGTGCCCAATGAGATTAAGATGCCCGGTACACAACCCCGGGAGGTCAGCAGTCCCGTTCCTCAGCCAGGTGATTTCAATAGCCTGGATCCAGCGGGGCAATGCCATTTTTGTCACGGTGGCTACAATTCCGCCGTGGAGCCAAGCCATAACTGGCAGGGGAGCATGATGTCCCATGCCGGTCGCGACCCCCTGTTCTGGGCGACCCTGGCCGTGGCGGAACAGGATATTGATGGCTCGGGTGATTTATGTATCCGTTGCCATTCTCCATCCGGCTGGCTCGCGGGGCGTTCGGTTCCCACCGATGGTTCCGCGCTGACTAACCGTGATCATGACGGTATTGAATGCGACGCCTGCCATCGGTTCACGAACCCGGATCAAAGCGAGCACCTGGGGGTACAGAACCCGCCTTTCATCGCCAATGACGAAGGCTCGCCTGCGCTCGGCTATTACGGTGCGGCGCAATACGTATTATGGGACGACGTGGACAAACTGGGTCCCTATAGCGATGCGGTCGCCAGACATCCCACTTTGGATTCCAACTACCATCGTTCGGTGGACTTTTGCGGCACGTGTCACGACGTCTCTAATCCGGCGGTCGGGGACCTGGCGCATAATAATGGTGCCCAAGTGCCGCTTGAACCCGGCAGCTATAGCGGTGTGCCGGGGTCATCGCTTGAGACCAAGGCCGCCTTTAACAATTTTCCCCATCAGTACGGGATCGTGGAGCGTACCTTTAGCGAATACAAGGCCGGTCTGTTATCCCAGACCCTGGTGTCCGACTATAAAAAACTGCCAGAGGATCTGCAGGCCGGCGTGATCAAAGACGTTTATGAAAAGGCGTTGCTGGCCGGTAAGGACGGCAACTACGAGGACGGCACGAAGCGCTATTTTAGTTGCCAGACCTGTCATTTGCCTCCGGTGGTGGGTGAGGCCGCGAGCCGCATTCATAACCAGCCCAAACTGCGTAAAGACCTGCCGCAACACGATTTGACGGGCGGTAATTATTGGACGCCCGTCGCGATTCAGTACCTGGATGCGCAGGGCAAACTGAGGTTGGGTGGCGGCTTGAGTGCGGATCAGATCGCCGCCATGGCCGATGGTATCGAACGCGCCAAGGCCAACCTGAAGCAGGCGGTGACCATCAAGGTGAATGACGGTACGCTGAAAGTGACTAACCTCACCGGCCATAAGCTCATCTCCGGGTATCCTGAAGGGCGGCGTATGTGGCTGAACATGAAATGGTATGACGCCGAGGGCATATTGCTGCGCGAGGACGGTGCCTATGGTCCCCTCACGGTTGATATCAACGGTACGTCTACCGAAGTGCGAACCATTCTCGATCTGCACGATCCCAAAACCCGCATCTACGAGGCCCACGGCGCCATGACCCAGGAATGGGCCAAGCAGTTGCTCGGGCTGGGCGTGTCCAAGGATCTGCCCTTGAGTTTCGACCGCGTTAGCGGCGAGGTCTCCATGACCCTGGAGCAGCTGGCGAAGCATGAGCCGGGAAGTTATCACGAGACCTTCCACTTCGTGCTCAACAACTATTTGGCCAAGGACAACCGAATTCCGCCTTATGGCATGAGTTATGATGAGGCCCGCCGGCGCAATGCCCTGCCAGTGCCGGCGGATCAGTTCGGAAATCCCGGTGCGGGTGGCACGTATGACTATTGGGATCGCGTCCCGCTCTATCCCCCCGCCGGTGCGGTCACGGCAACCATCGATCTGTTGTATCAACCCACGAGCTGGGAATACATCCAGTTTCTGTATCGGGCGAATACCCGGAGCAATGATTTTCTCGCCGATGAAGGCATGAACCTGCTCGATGCCTGGTTGAATACCGGTATGGCGGAGCCTTATGTCATGGCCTCCACCGCCTGGACCGCACCCGGCTATAAAGGTGGTGGTAAGTAAGTCAGCCCTGGATCTGTTGTTTTACTGAAAAGGATTGTAGCCATGAACAAATTTGTTATGACTTTAGCTGCTTCGATACTGGCAATAAGCGCAATAGCCCAGGCGGGCAAGCCGCCGCCCCCTCCCGAAGACGGCTTTGAGGGGACTTGGATCGCGCCAAATGAGGCTGATATTCCCGATACGCCCGAGGGCGACATGATCCGATATGGCAAGAAGCTGTTGACCGAGACCTATAAGTATCTGGGTGCGGAAAGCGCAATGCACATTACGGGCAACAAACTCGCGTGCTCCAACTGCCATCTGGATGAAGGCAAGGCCGCTTATGCCGGTCCCTGGTCGGTGGTGTCTTATAAGTACGCGGATCCCGGTATCTTTTCGTCCCGTACCAATGAATACCGCAATGTGCCCATCCGTATCAACGGCTGCATGCAACGGTCCATGAATTCAATTGATGGCCGGCAACTGCCGGAGGACAGTTATGAGATGCAATCCATGATTGCCTATTTCGACTGGCTGGCCACCGGCATGCAGGTGGATGACTGGACCCAGGTGAAGGGTCAGGGATTCATCCAGGTACCCGATATGGCACGTGCCGCCGATCCGGTACGCGGGCGTGAGATTTACCTGGAGCAGTGCATGCCGTGTCATGGCGAAAACGGTCAAGGGGTCTGGGATCACAATACGCAATCCTTTATCTACCCGGCGTTGTGGGGACCGGATAGTTTTAATAATGGCGCCGGCATGAACCGTCTGCGTACCGGGGTGCGTTTTGTCAAAGGCAATATGCCCTATGGGCGTAGCGATGCTACCAAACCCGAGACCCAACTGAGCATCGAGGATGCCTGGGATGTCATGGCCTATGTCATAACTCAAGACAGGCCGGCGTATTTCAATCATCTCACCGATTGGTCCGGCGTGGGTCCCGATGGGGCACCGAACTGGATGAAGAAACGTGTCGATGCCGGCTATCCCGTCTTCTTTCCGAGATCGAACTACCAGGAATATATCGACAGCTGCAGCACCGCCGAACCCGATGTGAGGTATCCGCAAGTGTTTCCTGTAGTCGAGCATTTATATGGGCCTTGGGTTGATATGCTGCAGTTACAAGACGAGATCAAGGCCGCATATAAGGCAAACTGCCTGACAACGCCTTAGAGGGGATCAAGGGTTATAGGTTTAAGGGAAGAGCCCTACGTGAGCGGGACCACACCGATGTCATCCCCGGCCGCGGGCCAGCCGTGGCCGGGAGCAGGAAGGTATTGACACCCCAATGGCATTTCTTCACGTCGTTCAGGCACGCAATGTTTTTATCAGCCAATTTATACCGCTTATGGTGTTATTCTGCCTCGTTCTTATCACTTTCTTGCAGTATTTCAATTACTTCGGTTGATTCGAACTCTTTTGGGAACCTTGCAGGCCTTTTAGGAACTTTCAGTTAGCTCGTTGGCCAAATGTAGGGGGTTCGATTGCCAAGGTGTGTATCGGTTCGCCGCCTCTGTCGAGGTTCGTGTGACCCGACCCCGCCCCCCTCCGCTGCGCTCGGATGTCGATGGAGCGGAAAGGTTCGCTGTACTAACTTACAAGTCCCAGAAAACAGCAGCAGGGCGTCTTGCCACCACCTTGTGCCACTTGGGTTGCTACCGGTGTATTCGGCTGACCGCCCTGGCTTTTTGAGGGGATCGCCAAAAGAAAATGGAGAAAGCTAATGTTATATTTTAGAAAATGGTGCTTAGTATCGGTACTCGGTATTTTTTCGTTTATGGGCGTGTCTTAAGCCAAGGAGACCGTGGCCAACGGCAGTGTGACTCAAATTGCCGCCGCAGGAGAAGGTATTCAGGGCAAGATCGTCACCGCCAACCGGGGATCAGGCACAATCTCCGTCATTGATGTCCGCTCAGACAGTCTCATCGGCAACTTTTCCTTGCCCAGCGAGGGCATTCTCCCGGAACCGATGTACGTGGTCCATTCGGCGAAAACCAATCGTGTATTCGTCGGTGACCGTGCCAATAACCGGGTCGCTATCTTTGATGATCAGACCTTCGATGTGGAAGGCTACATTCCGACAGGGCGTGGTGTATTTCATATGTGGGTCGATCCCGGAGAGAATCAATTGTGGGTGAATAATGATATTGACAATACGGCAACCGTTATCGATCCAGTTACGTTGCAGGTACTCGCTACAGTGGCAATGCCGGCTGACCTCGTAGTCATGAACGGCAAACCGCATGACGTAATCCTGGATCCATCCGGTGAATTTGCCTATGTCAGCATGGTTGGGTTTCCGGGTGCTTATGATTATGTACTGAAGTTCAGCACCGATTCCTTTCAGGAGATCGGCCGGGCGGCGGTCGGGAAGGACCCCCACCTGTCCTTGAGTCGACGCAACAAGCTGCTTTACGTGCCGACACAAAATAGCAGCGCGGTCTACGTGTTGGAACGCGATAATCTGTCGCTCAAGACCGTTATTCCTGTGCCGGGAGCCCACGGGGCCGGCATGCCGCGTAACGGGCGCACGTTTTATACGACGAATCTTCCAGGCGGTGGAAGCGCCGGTTTGTATGCCATCGACACACGTGCAAACAGCGTTATCGGTGAGGCCGTCGACACGCCCTTTCCGACACCGCATAATATCGCGCTGACGACAAATGGGTATAAGTTGTATCTTACCCCTTCGGGCGGCGCAGCGGACAAAGTATCGATATATGATATCGACAAGGTTTCCCGGCGCCCGGTACTGACAGGCTCGATTACAGTCGGGATTAACCCATTCGGTCTGGCATTTGTTCGGTAGTTTCTGTGTGAGTGTATTACCGTCATCGGAAAAAGGTGCCGGAGTGATTGTTGTTTTATCACTCCGGCTTCATTAAGCCTGTGCCGGCGAGAAAAGGGTCGGAGCGATTAATATCTAATCACGCCGACCTTCAAAGCCCACCTCAAACGACGAATTAATGGAAATGGTGGTGCTTCCTTTTATGCTCCTGTATATCCTCTGCTATGACGCCGCGTTGTTCCGGGGTCAGACTGGCGTGGAACTCGGCAACCTTGTCGATCACGGCCGGGGACAAGGCGTCGATATTGGCCCAGGCATCCTCCATAGCCTGCTTCACCAGGGTTTTATCAAAGCTGTCCGAGACCAACATCTCGATCAGCGCCTGTTTCCTGGCGGTATGCGCCTCGTGCATTTGGCTACGTGCAGTAATCGCGGTGTCGACAACGTCTTGTAGTTTGCTGCGCTGCTCATCACTCAAGTCGTATTTGTCGGCGGCATGTTTGACCATATGCTCAGCCCTGTGCTCAGGCGACCGGTGACAGGCCGTCGCTGCGAATAACATGCCGATAATGGCGCTGAAGAGGCCGAATTTTATTGCTTTGCTCATCATAGGTAATCTCCTAAAGAAATGAAGTGACGTGTGCTTCAAATACCGGCCCAGCATAGGGGAAGTTCTCGCGCCGTTCTTTTCACCAGGGTAACTATTTGTAACCATTTGTAACGGGCGCTGGTGTCACGCCGGCACGGCGGTATACTGTGCGCGATGACTAAAATTCTGCTGATAGATGACGACGCCAAATTGGCCGGGCTACTGACCGAGTACTTCCGGCGATTTGATCTGGCGCTCATCAGCGCTGTCCATCCTCGTGCCGGATTGGAACTGCTGCGAGAAGAAAAGCCGGATTTGGTCGTGCTCGACATCATGCTGCCGGAGATGGACGGTTTCGAGGTATGCAGGCGCATTCGCGAGGACAGCATCGTACCAATAATAATGCTCACTGCCCGCGGCGAGCTCACCGACCGCGTAGTGGGACTGGAGCTGGGCGCCGATGATTATCTGCCCAAGCCGTTTGAACCGCGAGAACTGGTGGCGCGCATACAAACAGTGCTGCGCCGGGTCGGCACCCGGGAGCAGAAGGCGCAGCAGCTGCGCTTCAAGGATCTGGACATCAACCTCGATCAGCGTAGTGCCCATTTGCACAGCAAGCCTCTAAGCCTGACCACAATGGAATATGAAGCCCTGGTGATGTTTACCAGTTATCCCGGCAAGGTGTTTACACGCGATGAAATTCTCAACCACTTGCGCGGTATGGAGGTCGAGATTTTTTCACGCTCGGTCGATATCCTCATCAGTCGCCTCCGCCAGAAGCTGCACGACACTACAAAACCACCGCGATTCATAAAAACTGTCTGGGGATCTGGTTATACCTTTATCGGGGAGAAGGTATGAAAAACATAATACGGCAAATAAAGCGTTCTTTATTCGCGCGCCTGTTGTTGATTTTTCTGCTGACGGCCGTGGCCATATCCTTTGTGATCGTCACGCCCGTGCACATGCATTTCAAGCAGAATCTCGGCAGCGGCTTCATCGCCCATATCAATAATTACGCCGATTATATTATCGACGATATCGGCACTCCTCCGAGCCTCGTCAAGGCGAAGGCCATCACACAAGCAGTGCCACTGGCATTGCATATCGAGGGCCCTAACATCAGTTGGTCGTCAAGCACTGACTTTCCGCCGATGGCGGGTCTAAGTGCGCGCCATCAACATCAGGGCATTTGGATTGCCGAGGCGCACGGTCGGCGCTATGCAATCTTCGAGCGCAATGGCTACAGCTTTGTTTTCGCGACAGCCGGGCTAAACCCGGTGGAGGTGCCTGGCTGGTTACACGTGGCCATGACCAGCGCCGCATTGTTAATTTTGCTGCTTAGCTATCTGGCCGTTAAATGGTTGTTCCGGCCGATCCAGTGGCTAAAGCAAAGTGCCGAGCGTATCGGCCGGGGAGAGCTCGAATACCGCATACCAGCGCAACGCAGCGATGAACTGGGTGAGCTGACGCAGACGATTAATAATATGGCAGCAGACATCGAAAAGCTGTTGGAAGCAAAGCGCCAACTATTGCTGGCGATCAGTCACGAACTGCGCTCACCGCTCACACGCATGAAAGTCTCCCTGGAGATGTTGCCTGAGGAAAAATACAAAGGCGATATTGCCGATGACGTAAAGCAAATGGAGCAATTGATTGCCGAATTGCTGGAAAGCGAGCGCTTGAATAGCCGGCACAGTCTGTTACAGCGAGAGAATATTTCGTTAAATATGCTGATTGACGATGTTATTGCCGAATTCTTAAGTCATGCCAGGTCCGCAATCAAATGCCGGCTTCCGCATGAGGCCGTTAACGTCAATGCCGATCCGGCCCAAATCAAATTATTGCTGAAAAATCTGATCGACAACGCCCTGCGCCATTCACGAGACAGCGCCACGCCCGTCGAAGTGACGCTCGAGCGTGGCGATAACGGGATTACGCTCACAGTGATCGATCACGGCTATGGTATACCCGCGGAGTTACTGCCGCATGTTACCGAGCCGTTTTATCGGGCTGACGCCTCGCGCCAACGTGAGACAGGTGGCATAGGCCTGGGACTGTATCTATGCCAACTCATCGTCAAGGCGCACAACGGCAGCATGCAAATCACCAGCGACGTGGGAAAAGGTACGGCAGTGCAGGTGCAACTACCCGTTGGAATCAGGCCTGAGTGAGTCAGCCCAAGTGAAAGATCGGGGCGGATGTATTCTCTCCGTCATTTTCTACCCTAAAACCCAAACCGCCGTTGCCGCCCCAGAGAGGTTTCCTTTGGGTGCGTTCGCGAGCCGCTTTTGCGAGGAAAATGGGATCAGCGAACATTTTCCGGTACTATTAGCAACAATTGGTCTTCGATATTATCCCAATCCGGCACGCGATCATGATGAACAATAATCAAACGATGGCTGTCTAAGCACGAGTCACACCACAGCTTGAAGGGGAACGAATATGGCCACGGAAATCCGAGATATCCACCAGAAAGCACTGGTCATCAACCTCGACCCGAGTAAGTACGGCACCATCGCCGAAATCGGTGGAGGGCAGGAAACGGCACGTTGGTTTTTTCGGGTAGGAGGGGCCGCTGGGACGGTGGCGAAGACCATGTCGGCGTATGACATGCAGTTCTCGGATGCGATCTATGGCGCCAGCCCGCGGTATGTCAGTCGCGATCGCCTGCATGCCATGTTGGATCATGAATACAAGCTGGTGCTGGAACGCCTAGACGAAAAACGCGGCGCACAAAGTCATTTCTTTGCGTTTGCGAATACGGTAGCGGCGCGCAGTTACACGCACAAGCGCGACGGCCATGGCTGGCTGGGGATTCGGTTTCAAGCGGAGCCACGGGCAGCGCATTCACAGATCGACATGCATGTAAACTTGCATGGCAAGAATAATATGCAAGATCAGGAGACACTGGGTATCTTGGGGGTCAACCTGATTCACGGGGCCCTGTATCATCATATGAATACGACCGCGTTGCTGTTCTCGCTCATGGACCAGCTGTCTCCGGAGCTGGTGGAAATCGACATGGTCGAGTTTTCCGGTCCCGTGCTTGCAGACGCGGACAATCGCCTTGTCGCGCTCCATTTGGTACAACACGGAATGAGTAATGCCGCGATGTTTACGGCGGATGGGCGCGTGGCGCAGGTGGCCGACGCTTTGTGGAAAAAGGCAGTGCTGGTGGAGCGCAGTCGATTCCGTCCACCGACTAAATTTACCATGGACTTATTGGATTGTGCGCAGACGGCACTATTGGTGGATAACGGGCTCACGCCCGATTCGTTGGTCGTCTTGTCGGAAATGACGCTGCGTAATTTGACCGGGGAAGACGGTGATGACATTGATGCCCAGGATTTTCTGAATCGGGCGGATATCCTCTGCGCCTTGGGTAAAAATGTGCTCATTTCCAACTACGGTGAGTACTATCGCCTGGCACAATACCTGTTCGGGCATACCGATATGCCGATTGCTATTGCCATGGGACTGCCATCGCTGCGGGAGATCTTCGAGGAGAAATATTATGAGGACCTGCCTGGTGGGATCCTTGAATCATTCGGGCGCTTGTTCAAGCAGGATCTGCGGCTTTATGTGTGCCCGGCGCTTGATGCGCAGACTCACGCTCCAGTCAATGTGCATTCGATGCAAGTGGCACCGCATTTGCAACATTTATACGCTTATATACTGGAAAACGGTTTTGTGAAGGCGCTGGACACCGTGAAGGTGGAGTACTTATCCATCTATTCACATGAAGTGCTGGATAAAATTCGCCGCGGCGACACCGATTGGGAAACCATGGTCCCGACGCAGGTCGCAGAGATGATAAAGGCGCGACGGTTCTTTCACTGGCAACATCGATGATCGCCGAAACTGCAACATAAAACATCGTATTAAAGTACGGCCAGACTCACTAACTAACTGTTGCAAAACTGGCAAGACGCAATTAAGGTAAAGCTTTTTACGCGGGACTGAGGAGGACCGATGGACGAACAGACACGTATCAAACTAGAGGCGGCTGCTTTTCGCGGACTGGTGGAGCATTTGCAACGCCGTACCGACGTACAAAATATAGATCTCATGAATCTCGCGGGGTTTTGCCGGAATTGCCTCTCCAAGTGGTATATGGGTGCGGCAAAAGAGCTCGGCATCGCGATGGACTATGAGCAGGCGCGAGAAGTCATTTATGGTATGCCCTATAACGAATGGAAGACAAAATACCAGCAGGAAGCAACGCCGGAACAGTTGACGCAATTTGAAAAGACCAAGCCAATGCACGCCTTTATCAGCGGGCACAAGAAGCAATCATAAAGGATACAATACAGCGCTCAGCCACTATTGATTCATTTAAGCAAGAGCGGTCGCCATGAAAAAACTCAAAAATGAAACCGAATTGCTCAAGGGCGCGATTCTCGCAGGTGTCAAGTATGGCGAGGAGCGGGGCGCCGTTGTGTTCGAGCCCACTGACTCAGCGAGCGAGAAAATCCTATATATTTACAGACTGCTGGTTCACGATAAGAAAATCCAACCTCTGCCCGAAGACCAGGTTTCCCAAAAGTCCATGCGGCACAAACTTGCGCTCTGGTATTCGAAGCAACTTCCGAAGGATCATCCACTTCTAAAGTGAAAAAGGGTGTAGACACGCCACAGGGGTAGCCTAAGGTATTGCGAAGTCGCGGTGAGAGCGAGCGCGATCTCTATCTTGGTATTCTGTCGTTTAATTCAACCAACAGAGGCAGCAGGTCCAGACCCTTTTCCGCGGCGGCCCGTGAAAGTTTCCAGCCCAAGCTGCTCTCGGGACCGACGTCGGTCCTGCACGGCCCCAGCTCCATGAGGTAGCCGGTCGGCTCTGGATACTCGTTCAGAAACTCACTGATTCTTGTTGATGCCGAAATCTCCTGCATAAGAGTCCGCCTCCGTCAATCAGCGGTGTCAGGTTCTGCAATGCGATAGCGACAGTCCGCAATACCGGATTCCGATTGTCTTCCTAGAGCGAGAATGAAAAGACGATCTCGGTATAGGTGTCCGAGCAAGAAAGATAGATGCTTTCATCGCAGTTGCGGAGAGTGTCGTAGACCAACCCCACGCCTATATATAAGCTGCGGCCGGCGGGCATGTAGAGCCCTGCGCGATAGCCGTAGGAATCCCGATCGTCGAACTCCTCGATGTAGGTGCGACGATAGAACGCACCTACATAGGGCTTGAGGGCGGCGTCCATGTCCCACACATAGCGGATCGAGGGACTGACTTTCTGAATATCAGCATCCCCGTCCAGCCAGGTCTCATAGTCGAGCCCGATCTCGAGACCGTCGAGCACATAATAGCCGAGGCCAACACCAAGAATGAAGTAATTGTCCTCAAAGGCCTCGCCGTTGCCGCCGATAATGGTTGTGTGCAACGTGCCTTTGTCGAAGGCCCCGGCGGCCGCGGCCGTTGCCGGGCCAAATCCCCCCACCAGCAGCAAGAAGATGATAATCCGCCGCCGCCATCGCGTATCCGTCAGGGCTGGCGCCCGGTCACACCCGCCTTGCTTTGTACCAGCCATGTTTTCCTTTCAATTGTCGTGAGAGATCCAGACAGGTATCGAGTCTACGCTTCATACAAGTCAAAAAAAACCGGGTCAGTGTGGGCCACCCCCGTAGCGCCGAGGAAGAATCCGGGAGCGAGGGGTCCTTACCGTTGCCATCTCGGGCCACGGGCCAGCCGTGGCCCGCAAGGCCGCTCCTATGTCTCGTGCATCTGCGGGGTTAAACTATCCGTGTAGGCCGGCCGGGCACCTCCATGGCATTTCACCACAGGCACTAGGATTTCCAATCCGTCGCTTCACGTTGTGCAGGGCAAGCAACCCGCCAATGCCTTCGGCCTCTCCACCTCCGATCCCCTGCATAAGCCGGATTGAGCGCCGAATCAAAGCACGCTCCCGACCAAGCGGAAGGCGGAAAAATCGACATGGATCTTCCGATGGTTTTTCCAGGCACGCTTAGGTTTCATCGATACGCCAGCGGGCAAATTGCACGGATTTGTGGTCTATAGTAATAGTCGCGCTCTGCTTAAATACTTTGTCTTGATAATGCTCCGAAACGCCTGTGTCGTCGCTCTCAGCCGCTTTTCGCGCCTGGAAGTGCGATCCGGCGGTGGAATGGGCCGACTGAGGTCGACAACAAAATTCAGGGTGGTGTGCTGATGCGACTGGCAACAATTGCGCTCAAAATAGTGGTGGCCGGCATCCTGCTGTTGCCGCCGATGGCCCTGGCCACCGAGGAGTATGATCTGACCGTCACCATGCCCATCATCCGCGCCGGGGGGCGGGTTGGGCTCGAGCAGGTGACCTTCCGGACCTATTCCTCGCCGCTGGAAACCCGTGTCGGCGCGGTGACGTGGGACCCGTGCAAGAGCAAGGGTAAGCCGTCCGACTGCGATATGGTCAACCCGATTCACGCCGCCGGTATAAACGTTTCCCTGTATGCCTACAATGCCGAGGATGAAGCACACCTCGAGGGGTGCCATGTCGATATTGACCTGTCCGGCTACAAGGCGCTACCTCGCGAGCTCCGGGCCTCATTCAGAACGGACAAGGTAAAAGAAGCGTTGATACGACGCGTGGTGGAAAGCGTCGGGGAAAATACACGCGATTCGAGGTATTACGTGGACTGTGAGTTGAGACTGATCGGAACAGAGCGGCACAGCGAGATCCACGACATAAGTTTGCCAAAGTATTTTAATCCGGTCATCCCGGAATGTCTGCCGCGCACACCGGTGCGCACGCGGCAGGCGAGGGCCTATAACGATCAAGGCATGGACTACTCAAGGCATGGACTACTATCGGGCGAAACAATGGAGACAGGCCGAGGAATCATTCCGCCGCGCCGCCCAGCAGGACTGTGAGTTTTTTCTAGCAAGGACGAATCTCGCATCCGTGCTCGCTCTGCAAAGGCAATTTGAAAAGGCGCGGGCGGTGTTGTGGCGAGCGTATCAGGCGGGCCCAAAGCGGACCCTGAAAAAGCTGGAAGAGGATCCGGATTACCGCTTGCTGAAGCAGGATGCCAATTTCTACAGCGCAGCGTCGCCGATAGGCCTGCTGTACCGAAACCACTGTTTCGCGCCCGCCGATCCCTCGGAGCTCGACCCCGCGCTTCCGTCCCTGATCGGGAAGTCAGACTTGAAAAAGTATGGCAAGCCGTACCGTGTTGCCAGGCGGTATGTCTTCGAGGCCGATTTCAATCGAAACGGCATTGCCGACCCGGTGTATCCGTTGGTCATCAGCCGCCTGGCGTCGATATTGATTGTGTTCGATGGCGGCAAGCTGGGACAAGGTGGATGTACCAGCACGCCGCTTGGCCGTTATGACCTGGCGCGGGGGCTTAAAGACGATCCTTGTCGGATTTCCATCGGTGCCGGTGCCCAGGGAAGCAAACGGGGAATCAGGCTGAAAACCGATCATATAGACATCAACCGACTCGTCTGTCGCTGATCTCGGCGGCGGCCTGAATAGAAAATCCGGTGGGTCCCGGACCACCGACTCAATGGAGTTGGATTCCATCGATTTTTTTTCATTGCGGCAATCGCGCGGATAGAACCCCCCTTAAAGACCGAATACCCAACGAAATCACCTGTTTGGGCAGGGTTGACGAGAGGCATATATTTTGATAATTTCTGTAAATACTGAAATATCGGAAATCATCTTATGAAGCTCACACCCATCATGGAAAAATACATTTTGCACTGGGGCGAGATGGGGACCCGTTGGGGCGTGAATCGCACCGTGGCGCAGATCCATGCACTGTTGTATCTGTCGCCTAAGCCGTTGAATGCAGAAGAAATCAGCGAGACCCTGGGGGTGGCGCGCTCCAATGTCAGCACCAGCCTGAAAGAGCTGATGTCCTGGGGCCTGGTGAAGGTGAGCCATGTGTTGGGTGACCGCCGGGACCACTTTGAGTCCATGAAGGACTTGTGGGAAATCTTCACCCGTGTCGTGGAGGAGCGCAAAAAAAGGGAAATCGATCCGACCCTGACCCTGTTGCGGCAGTGTGAGTTGGAAGCCGCGGAAGATACCCGGACACCGGAGGAGATCAAGCAGCGCATCAACCGGATGAGAGAATTCCTGGAGACCCTGAGCGGCTGGTACGAGCAGATGAGTACCGTGCCGAAACCGACCTTGGCCAAGCTGATGAAGTTGGGCGGCAAGGTCACCAAAATACTTGGTAAATAGCGAGGTACCGCCATGCGATTCATAGTCCAGAGGGGCCGTGCCCCAGGGCGCGCACGCCATCGATCCTTACGGGTTTTTTTAAAGCTTATTAATTTCTGTTTTTACAGAAATTACATAATAAACAAATACAAAGCCCAGTGGAATGTCCCACGGCGTACCGTCGTGCTCTTTGACCGTGCCTGTCCGCTGTGCCGTATAGAGATGTCGCGATTGAAAAAACGGGATCGCCATGCACGACTGCAATTGGTCGACATCACCGACCCAAATTTCGATCAACGCCAATGGGGGTTTGGCCGGGAGGCCTTGTCGGCCGCCCTGCACGTACTCACGCCCAGGGGTGAATGGCTTATCGGGATGCCGGCCATTCGTCATGTATATCACCAAGTGGGTCTGGGTTGGTTAATGGCGCCAAGCGGTTGGCCGCTGCTATCGCCGCTGGCGGACTCTCTGTATCGCCATCTCGCAGCCAACCGATTTGCTGTATCGCGCTGGCTTGGATTACAGGCATCACCGTCGTCGTGTTGTGAAAAATACTGTGTTAACACCAATCCTCACCGGGGAGGACCGCGCCATGATTGATCTCTTTATCAATTTAATGATCCTGCAAGCGCTGATGGGGGCGTTTGATACGCTTTATCATCATGAGGTAAAAGTGGCTTTGCCACGTTGCCCCACGGCACGTCTGGAGTTGGCCATCCATGCCGTCAGGTCGCTGCTTTACGGCGTCGTTTTCATGGGTTTGGCATGGTTCGAATGGGGCGGATACTGGGCACTGCTGCTGATTGGCATCGTATTCGTGGAAGTTGCATTAACGTTATGGGACTTTGTTATAGAAGACACGACGCGACTGCTGCCCAAGTCGGAACGCATCACTCACACGCTGTTGGCCATTAACGGTGGCGCCGCCTTCCTGTTGTTGGCCATTCATCTGCCGGAATGGTTCCATCGGCCAACGGCGCTTTACGCTGTCGACTATGGCTGGCGTTCATGGTTTCTGTCGATTAGCGCGATTGGCGTCGCGGCATCCGGTTTGCGTGACGCGCTTGCTGCCTGGTCGGTGCAGCGTCTGGATCTGCAGCTGGGGTTGGACCTGGGCCGGCATCGTCGGCTGTTGATCTCCGGCGGCACGGGCTTTATCGGCGGCGCGCTTTGCCGCGAATTGCTGCGATCCGGGCACGATATCACCCTACTAACCCGGCACCCGGTGGCGGCCGCGGTACAATTCGCGGGCAAGGTGCGTGCCGTGCGCGGTACGGCCGAGCTATCGTCAGGCGAATACTTTGACGCGATTGTGAATCTTGCCGGTGCGCCGGTCGTGGGACTGCCCTGGACAGCGGCACGCAAATGCGTCATCGCCGGCAGCCGGCTCAATACCACAGGGGATCTATTACGTTTTGTAAAGCGCGCGCGGCGTCGTCCCGGTGCCTGGATCCAGGCGTCGGCAATCGGCTATTACGGCCCCAATAGCGAGACGCCGGTCGATGAAGCCGCTCCGGCCGGTGAGGGTTTCGCCGCAGACCTTTGCCGGCGTTGGGAGGCCATGACGGCGGAATTGGCGGCACTGGAGGTTCGCTGTGTGATTCTGCGCTTTGGGCTGGTCTTTGGGCGTAGTGGCGGGGCGCTACCCATGATGCTGATGCCCTACCGTGTGGGTGCCGGTGCGATCCTTGGAGATGGTAAACAGCACATGGGTTGGATACATATCGAAGATCTGTTGCGCCTGATCGCGCTGTCAGTCGCAGATGATTCGATGCAAGGGAAGATCAACGCGGTAGCGCCTGACAGCCCCACCTATGAGGAGTTCTCGCGTGTTGCCGCGCACCTGCTTCATCGTCCGGTACTGCTGCGCATACCGGCGAGTATCCTGCGGCGACTGCTCGGTGAAATGGCATCCATGTTTGTCGATGGTCCCCGCATCATTCCACAGCGGCTTAGTCAGTCGATGTTTGAATTCCGCTTCCCTGAACTGCGTGGCGCCCTGATGGACTTGAGCTAAAGTGGGTGGAGCATGAATACAAAAACACTTCCCATTTCCAGCCGGCAATTTGCATTCCAATCCCCGATTCGCAGGACGCGGTCTTTTGCGGCGGTATTGCGTCGCGGGCTGGGAGAGCATGCCTGGTGGAAACTTGAACCCGCGATTGCCGCACGATTCTCGCCATACTTGAGTGAGGATCGTCCATTGCATTTCATCGGCACAATGCAGTGGGTTTACTGTTCACCATTTGGCGCTGCGATTGCGCGCATCGTACGCCGGTTTTCCATTCTGCCCGATAGCTGTGCACGGGACACCGAGTTCGATTTTATTATCGGCATGCATAACGGTGAAATCCTCAAGCAACGTCGCTATGAGCTGGGCCGGCGAGGGCGGTTTACGTTCACTTCGCTGTTCAGGGAACAACCGCGGCTCCATGAGGAATTTGGCGGCGGCATTGGCATGTACCTGGGCCTGACGGTAAATCGCGGCGCGTTGTTGTTTCGCGATCATGGATACTTTCTGCGTATTGGATGCAGGCGTTTGCCGTTGTGGCGCTGGTTGACGGTTGGACGCTTCGAGCTGTTGCATCGCAATATCGACGAGTGGCGTTTCCAGATCATCATCCGCGTGGCGCATCCGTTTCTGGGCACGCTGTTTTATCAGCGCGGCGAATTCCGAACGCGGCAATCACACCGTCAGGGTGAGGAATCGCCGCTTTTACCGACACCTGGTCAGGGGGCACCCGTACGCGCGTCACCTGTAAGCGCGTCATAAAGTGCCGGACCGAAACACAAAAGATACCAGCCGATATGTCAGGCTCGAAGCGGCTACATCGTCTGGGGAAGCCATGTCGGAAAAGAAAAAGGATCTAGCACCAGTCGTGCAATATTGCAGGGCCCTGGTCAGCCCTCGAACCTTGAAACGCGTATTAGTCAGAAATCAGGATCAAGATCTGATTTGCCCACAAAGATGTCGTTGTCACGCCAGTCCCGATGCGTTTGGGGAGCCGGCGCCCTGCAATATAAAACGCCTTCACGCCAGGTATTCATCCAGATATTCGCTTACGCTCTGTTCCACCGCATTCGTGAACGGCCGAAGCAGCAGGCCAAGCTTGATCTGGATCTCCAACTGTTCCGGGTCTAGCGTAATCGTGCCGGATGCCCCCGTTCGGGAGAAGTGCAGCGTGTCACCTTCCCAGTGGTATTTCGCTGAGAGCTTGCGTTGCAGGTCGTCCGCGAGGGCGTCGACGTGTCGGCGCAACTCGTTCGGCGCCAGACGGTGTTTGCGCTGAATGTGAATTGTCGTCATTGACTGCGGTCCCGTGCTCCTCTCCTGTTCCTGATCGACAGTATAAGAGGAATGATTCCGGGTCGCCAGCACCGGAAGCCAATGTCTGTCTGAACAGCATCTTTTCATGTCCGGGTAAATGTAAATATTTCGTGAGCCGGAAATATCTCACCGTCCCAGGTGTTGGCCACGATAGGAGAACGCGGGTTCGACGCGTTCCACGATTCAGACCGTATCAGTGGGCCGCACGGGGCGTGGACCAACGCCGCTCGATCACCGGCACGCCAAACAGCTGCAGGCGACCCTCATACCCCGGCATGTGCCGGGGGATTTTCCGCTTCAGGCCCTGAGCCATATCGTGAGGCGAGCTTGGTTCTTAGATGCTGCTCGAAACTGTCAAATTTGCCAGTCTTCGAAAGATAAGGCGGTTATTATGGTTCGAATTCTGTGTGTTTTTATTGGGGAGTACTCTGTTTCTGTAGTATGGGTTGTTTCGGTGTTTTTTGTTTATTCTCGACGACAATTTTGATCTTGTTTCCTGTGACAGGGGCACATTTCAGCGTATAGCTATAGCCCGCACGTACTCGCAGCGAATAATAGGGCGCTGCCCAAGAGCTGCTTCCTCCGCAGTAAATTCAGAACATGTAATTACCGGGCATGATGTGCACTTCACTGGCATTATTTAGAGTTTTAAATCCCTTTGTCTTTTTGTATTGTTCATCGGTTGTGTCATATTTCTTATTTAAGTCCCTATAGGCAAAGAAATACGCATTATTCGTACCATGCACGTCGTGGAGTATGCTGTTTTTTTTACCGCTAGATCAGATATTGCTAAATCCTTATATACTTTCGGCGTTGAAACACATGCCGACACAGATAAAAGCGTCATGATTAATATTGATATGAAGAAAATGGCCCTTTGTGCAATAGCGATACCCTCCCCTATACTACGTATATGTCTTACGTATAAAAATAGACAAATCCATTTGAAGATTCCAGTGCTTTTCCTACCGCTGGTTGTAGGCGCGGGGGAACGAATACCCTTGTATTATGGATTACCTGGATGCGGTATCATCAGAGAGGTCGTGGAGATAACAGGCCAGCGCCGCTCCTCTACATCCCTGTAGCCGTGGCACCCTTGGGGCACATTAGTCCAGTCGCTTCGGGCTTACGGGTCGCTTCCGCGCAGCAGTACAACAGTATGAGAGCAGAGTTTCACAAGATGTTTAATTATACAGGCCTGTCGAAACTGTTAAATTCGCCAGGCTACGAAAGATAAGGTGGTCGCCATGGTTCGAATTCTGTGTATTTTAATTGGTACGCTATTTTTCAGTTTCGGCGTGTCGGCGGCGAGGCCCGATGCGGCGACGGCGAAGCTGATACAGGATCTGGGGCTTAAGCAAAGCAAGCAGCCGATTCGGGAGGCAACGTATTGGCAAAGGCCTCAGCGTATTGTGGTGGTGATGGAGGCACGGCAGAAAAAATCGAAGCCGGATGCGGTCAAGTGGCTAAAGGAGGTCGCCGGCGATGCCGAGCTGGTTGTTGTACGGTCACGCGAAGAGGCGGCAAGTCGTCTCGACGGCGCCGATGTGCTCCTGGGTTATTGCACGCATGCGACGCTGCAAAACGGCAAGGATCTGCGCTATATCCTCAACTATTCGGCCGGAGTCGATAAGTGCATGAGCTCGCCGTTGGTTCATGAGCGCGATCTTCTTGTGACCAACATGCAACGGATCTACGGACCCGGCATCGCGGAGCACGCGATCGGTATGATGTATATGCTCACGCGCAAGCTCTATGTTTTCCGCGACCGCCAGCGCGAGCGCAAATGGGACCGAAGCGCGGTGGAGCGCACCGAGATGTGGGAGGTACAGGGCCGCACCATGCTGGTGGTCGGGCTCGGCGGGATCGGCACGGAGATCGCGCGCCGCGCCCACGCACTGGGCATGCACGTGATCGCCACGCGCAATTCCTCGCGAGAAGGACCGGATTTCGTGGAATACGTCGGACTCGCCCATGAGCTACACAAGCTCGCCGGGCGAGCCGATGTCGTGGTCAACGCCACGCCGTTGACCCCCGCCACCGAGGGACTTTTCGATCGCACGTTCTTCCGGAAAATGAAGCCAGGCGCCTATTTCATCAACGTCGGGCGGGGCAAAAGCGTGGTCACTAAAGATCTCATTCATGCCTTGAACTCGGGACACCTCGGCGGGGCCGCCCTGGATGTGCAGGATCCGGAGCCGTTGCCGCCGGCGCATCCGCTGTGGACTACGAAGAATGTCATTATCACGCCTCACATCAGCGCCGGCTCGGATGAGCAGATGGGACGCTTCTGGCTCGTGGTGCGCGAGAACCTTCGCCGCTACGTCAACGGCGAGCGCATGCTCAATGTGGTGGACATCAAGCGCGGCTATTAACAACGGGTGCGAGTCGGTGTGACGGGGTAGCCCCGGATGGGTAGGCCTGGCAGAGTCTTTTGAATGAGCCGGTTGCCCCTGCGAAGGTGCCGGACCGTCGGTGTCTGCTTTGACGCTGGGACTGTTCAGCAGCTACGCTTAAAATAAATGCAAGGCAAAAATAGGTAAAGACCAAACAGCAAGTGATCACAATCAGGTGTTTATTGGTGCTAGTCCGCAACTAACCTATCCAGATTCTCGTTTCCCGTATGAGCCTAAAGAATACACAAAACATGGAACTTCTGATCGGTCGGGCAGAGTATCGGCGCTGTTGTTTTGTCATCAAGTCATCGTTTCGGTTATTTTTTACATGTTCACTTGTCATGTTGTTGCTGATTTTGGCTGCGCGTTGCAGTTATGCGAGTGACGCCGATACCATTAGCATCCAGCAAAGGCTGCGTCAGGCGTTGGCTCAATACGCCCCAAAAAGCGGCGCCTACGTATTGGAGAAGGGGGAGGAGTCCTTACTGGCGCGGGCCGCCTTGGTGGATCATGCCCAGAATACCATCAACGTGCAGTACTTTATCTGGAGTAACGACAATATCGGTTTATTAGCGAGCGAGGCCTTGCTACGGGCCGCTGAACGTGGAGTGACAGTACGTGTCATTGTTGATGATTTATTGATAAAGGCGCGTCGCCGCAATTTGTTGGCACTGGCCGCGCATCCAAATGTCAACATTCGAATATATAACCCAAAGCATTCGGTTGGTACCAGCAGGTTGAAACGCCTATGGAACACCGCAAGTGATTTCCGGGGCGTTAATCAACGTATGCATGACAAAATTGTTACTGTCGATGGCATTGCCGCCATTACCGGTGGACGCAATATGGCGGATGAATACTATGATTACGATCACCGCTATAATTTTCGTGATCGTGATATTTTGTTGTTGGGCCCGGTAGTCACACAGATGGAAAAGAGCTTTGACAGTTTCTGGAATAGTGAGTTATCCGTGCCCGTAGAGCAATTACTGACGTCCGGGCCCAAACCAATGCCGCCGGAGGAAATCCGGAAAATATACGATGAGCTGCATGATTACGCGCAAGAACCGGATAATTTTGCACCGGTCGTCCGTCAGGCACTGCTAAACGTGCCACGCCAATTCACTACAATCTTAGATGCAGTGACCTGGGATGATATAGATTTTATTAGCGATATTCCCGGCAAGAATAGTGCCCAACGGGGGTTGGCCGGGGGTGGTGTTACCACTCGTGCACTTGTTGATGTACTACAACAAGCGCAAAAAAGCATTACGATACAATCACCTTATCTTGTGTTACCAGACGGCGGCCTGGAGTTTTTTGCTAAATTGATACAGCGCGGTGTTAGAGTCAGGATCAGTACCAACTCACTGGGATCGACCGACAATTTGCTGGCCTTTAGTGGTTATCACAAGCAACGTGAAAAATTACTCAAGACCGGTATCGAGATCTATGAATATCGCCCGGAACCGGAAATTCAGAATACATTAATGCAGCCCACTGCGGGAACGCGCGAACAGCGACCTATTTTTGCCATCCACGCCAAGACCTTTATTGTCGATAGCAGGCATCTTTATATTGGTACCTTTAATTTGGATCCCCGGTCCGCCAATCTGAATACCGAGGTCGGTGTGTTGATCGACAATGCCGGCCTGGCGCAACAAGTGGAGCAGGGCATTTTGATAGATATGGCGCCGAGCAATAGTTGGCGGGCCGGACAAGACAAGGCTGACGGGGAAGCCCCACTGCGCAAACGTATAAAGATGCGTTTCTTTAAATTGCTGCCATTAACACCGGTGTTGTAAAGGCGGAGCCGGCCTTTCCGGGACCGGGGCTAGCACACCGATGCCTCGCGAGAGATGGCGCGGCTCAAACGCGAGAATGCGCGGCAATTAACAGCCGGTGCACATTACTGTCTCGGCTTAGCCACGGCTGGGCGGGACCAGAGGACTTTCAAGTTTTGCCACGCCACATTGAGAGCGAGTACGGCCTTAATTGTTATATCCTACTGTTTAATTCAACCAGTAGAGACCGTAGGTCCAGCCCCTCCTCGGCGGCGGCCCGTGAAAGTTCCCAGCTCAAAATGCTGTCAGGGCCGACGTCGGTTCTGCAGAGCCTCAACTCCATGAGGTAATCGGTCAGCTCTGGATATTCGTTCAGGATCTCACTAATTCTTGTCGATGCCGTTATCTTTTGCATATCAGTCCATGTTGACTTTTCCAGGATCAATCAGCGCGAACGCCGCTCAGGGCTCTCCACAAACGTCTCCGGTGCTATACCTATGGCGTGGCGGATCTCAGGTAATTCTACGATATCCATAATGCTATTATCGAGCAATCCCAGTCCGTCTATCATGTATTCCTAATATTTATAGGACGACATGATGCCAATGCTCTCCAAAAGACCTAGCCCGCCGCTCCTGCGCCCGCGGCACCTGGGCTTCCTGCCCGGCAGATTGGCCCATCCTTTAAGAGGCGACTACCGCCAGGCCAACGTTGAGGATCAAGGGCAGGTCGGGACCTTTACGCAAGCGGGCGGACTCAAGTATTAATAATTCACCGACGGTTTCCTTAAAACGCGTTGAAGTGAGTGGGTCGTCATAGACTCCCCGCGACGGTCGTGATGGTGCGGATTCCCGGTCCAGATCCAACCGAAAAGGCACATGAGGCCGTCTTGAGGGTGGACGTGGCAGTTGCTGGAGGGCTAATCACCCGAGAATCCCGTGGTAAAAGTGGTTGATATCGCTGTATACTTATAAGCAAGACACCGTTTCTAAACCTACGCGGAGAATCTGATGCCAACGGCACAGGAACGAGCGAAGGCGCTGGCCAAAGAAGTCATGAAGGTCATGAGGGAAGCGAGGGCAGCCGAAGCCAGGGTGGCTGTGTTGAGCAAAGAGATGGCCAAGGCCGTGGCCGAAGCCAAAGCGGAGGCCGAGGCGGCCGCCCAGCCCAAGACTATTTTTCAGTACCCGTCGGGCCGCTACGAGTGTGCCAGTTGTCGACATGGGGTGCTGTTTACCGAGCCGATCGAGGAATTGCCGGAATGCGATAACTGTGGCTCGCGTGAATACACTGGGCATGAGCCGACGGTGACCGTGATTGCACCCCCGGCGCCCAAGCTCTACCAGGCCGGGATGTATCAATGCGACAGCTGCGGTGCGCGCATCGCGGTGGCCGTCGGTACCGATGAGTTGTCGCCGTGCGAGTTCTGCGGCCATCAAGGCCTGACACATTTGGGCTGACCCGGGAGACTGCGGGCCGGTGGGCATTTATGGATCTGTCGAAAAGAACAAAAGAGTCCCCCAACAGGCCGTGTCCCTCGGCCGGTGAGTTTACCCAAGCCCATTTTACCCCGAGGGGATTCGCGTTACCAAAGACGCTTGAGTTTGTAGTTCATCGCGCAATACCTTCGGGCGCATTGGCATACACGGGGTAACATTAGATGGACGAAGACACCAAAGCATTATTGCGCAGCATCGCACACCATCTCAGGTGGGTTATTGCGCTGCTATTTGCGATTCTGGTGCTGCTGATTACTCAGGCCCTGCAATAGTCCAAGGTAAGCGATCCAGAACCCGGCGGTACTCCAAGATTCCGGCCGCGTCGTCGATGCCGGCGGGATAACCCCCGGCGACGCCCCCTTGGAGATCGTGGTGCTCGAGGGCCGCTCCAGCATGTCCTGTGCCAGCGGCACGGAACGCAGGTCAGCAGCCAATGTCTTTCCGAGCGCGTTAAAGATACGGAGCGGACATATCCGTTCTCGCCGGGATCGCCAGGTATCGAAGGGCAGGCTCAGAAGGTGTTGGAGAAAGTTCTTATACGCCTCTGATATGATTTATCAACGGAAGCGAGAAATAAAACGTAGTGTGCTCGCCCGGGAGCGATTCGAACCCGATCGCTCCTTGATGCATCTCCACGAGTTCCTTGCAGATGACGAGCCCCAGTCCCGTGCCGGGCAGCTTGCGGTTACCGTTGGCTCCCGTCTGTGTAAATCTTTGAAACAGCTGGTGCCGCTGCTCAGGGGGAATGCCGGGGCCGTGATCCGTGATGCTCACCCGGGCCGTCGTTTCATCAGTCGCAAGAAAGATTTCGACTGAATCACCTTCGTGGGTGAACTTGGCGGCATTGGAGATCAGGTTGCTCAGCACCTGCAGCAGGCGCTGCCCATCACCCGAAACAATCACAGGCCCCTTCAACCCGGTGCACTTCATCTCGAGATGACAGTTGCATTGCGCGCAGTAGACCCTGTTGAGCTCAATGGCGTGTTCGGTGAGGGCCACCAGATCAGTTGGTTGCGGGTTTAGCTTGAGTCTTCCCGCTTCGATCTTTGCCAGGTCCAGTATGTCATTGGCGATGCAAAGAAGCCGCTCGGCATTGCGGTGCGCGATCTCGACCATTTTGCTCATCGAAGGATCGAGTTGTCCGAGCGCATTGTGGTGGAGGAGGCTTAACGCGCCATTGATTGACGTCAGCGGTGTTCTCAACTCATGGCTCACCATGGCGACGAACTCGTCCTTGGCGCGATCGAGGCGCTGGAGCTCCTTGACCCTGAGACCTAACTCCATTTGCCCTACCACCTGGCGGGCGAGGGCCTTGAGAGCCTGCTTTTGCTCCGGCGTGATCTGGCGTGCCTTGTTGTCAATGACGCAGAGGGTTCCCAGCCGGATGTTGTCGCGTAGAATCAGCGGGGTGCCCGCGTAGAACTTTACATAAGGTTTGCCGGTGACCAGCGGGTTGTCGTGAAACCGCTCGTCACGATCGGAATCTTCAACCACCAGCACCTCATTGTCGAGGATGGCGTGGGAACAGAAGGCGTATTCGCGCGGGGTCTCGCGTGTGGCTAATCCCAGGTGGGATTTGAACCATTGACGGTCGCGGTCCACGAGACTGACCAGGGCGATGGGGGTGCCGCAGATATGTGATGCCAGCAATGCCAGATCGTCATAGGCTTGTTCCTCGACCGTATCGAGGATCCCAAGCTCGTCGAGCCAGCGGATACGTTCTTCTTCGTTTTCGGGGATCGGAGCGGGGATCATCCTTTATGCCTGGCCGTCTCGATAGCCTTACGAGTATCATAGTTTCCAATATTTCGTCTTTCACGCACCTTCTAACTTTACATTTTTTGATCGAAATAACAACCGGATAACGCACGCCGATATGGGTTACGATCCGGCCTGGCCGAGAAGCTTAAAACGGTACGGAAATGCCGGTATTGCATGGACATGCCCCGGTGGCACTGAACGTGACAAGTCAGCGCTCGCTACGGACTTCATGTCCTTTCGTCACGGCACTCCACCCATTCCGGTCGTCCGCGCCCATCGGCATGTTCGGCTTGAATCACCGTGACTTGCCATCCGTGGCAAAGCCGTTTTGACGGGGTAGCCGTTCACGGGATGACGGCCGCAACGCGACTTGCCCCTGGCAACCCTTTTTTGCTTGTGACGAGACCTTAAAGGGCGTCATTCCATTTGCCCTTTAGGAGCGTCGAAAAATAGTGGAAGATATGCCCCGCACCGCTCAAATTCCCCCTTTCGGCGGTTTGTGCCGCTGGGATTCGCGGTTCAGCTCATCGGAGTCAAATGATGCTGCTTGTGACATTCCTGGAGGGTAGTCAGCCCCGTAACGGAGTGCTCGACCGCGCGCGCGGTGAGGTGATCGATCTCTCTCGGGCGGCAGCAGAGCTCCCGCGGGACATGAGCTCATTTATCGCGCTGCGCGCGGAGGGTCTGACCGCGCCGCGCCGCGCGCTGCACTCCGGCAAGGCGCGCCTGCCGGCTGCGAAAGTCAGGCTGCTCGCGCCTATCCCGCGGCCGGCCCGTAATATCTTTTGCATCGGCAAGAACTACCGCGAACATGCCAAGGAGGTGCAATCGCTCGGCCCTGGGGGCGGCGCGGCGCAGGCGGGGATTCCGCAGGCGCCCATTGTCTTCACCAAGGCAACGTCCTCGGTCATCGGCCCGGACGGGCCCATACCGGGCCGGCTCGGTCCGACCGGGACCACCGACTATGAAGGCGGGCTGGCGGTGGTGATCGGGCGGGGCGGCCGCGGCATCGCGCGCGCCGACGCGATGAGTCATGTCTACGGCTATACCATCATCAATGACGTCACCTCGCGCGGCCTCCAGCGCCGGCACCAGCAATGGTTCATCGGCAAGAGCCTCGACGGTTTCTGCCCGATGGGACCGGCGATCGCAACCGCGGACGAGGTGCCCGACGCCGGCCGGCTGCGGGTGCACACGCGGGTCAACGGCGAGCTGCGCCAGGATGGCTGCGTGGCGGATCTCATTTTCGATATCCCGGCGTTGATCGAGACGTTGTCGCGCACCATGATGCTCGAGCCGGGTGACGTCATCGCGACCGGCACGCCCGCGGGTGTCGGGATGGGCTTCACGTTGCCCAAATACCTCAGACCGGGCGACAGGGTCGCGGTTACCATAGAGCCCATTGGCACCCTGGAAAATTCCGTGGAATAGGAAAGAGGCCGCGGCAAGGAGCAAAAAAGTGGCGGGAAGGCGTAGGCGGACGGACCGTGCCGCTGGGAGCACGTTCGTTCCGGCCCGGCGCGGGAATAAAGCCGGGATTTCCGGAGTTATATATTAGTAACGCAGCGCACGCAGGAGCGAGGGTGTCAGCGACAATAAAACGTGAGCGGTTTGAACGGCTGATGCTGCCCCATCTCAGCGCCGCCTACAATTACGCGCGGTGGCTGGTTCATGATGCCCATGACGCAGAGGACATCGTCCAGATCGCGTATGCGCGGGCGTTCGAGTAATTCAACAATTACCAAACCGGCAATTCCGCGGCGTGGATTCTGACCATTGTTCGCAACCAGGCCTACACCTGGCTAAGCAAGCGAAAACAAGCCAGCAACCTGGTGAGTTTTAACGAGGTGGCACACAGTCAGCAGGACGTGGCGGGTTCGCCTTTTCCGGCGTCGCTGGCCTCGAATCCTGAGCTCCTGGCTCGCAGTTCGACCGAAACAGCGGCATTGATCGAGGCGCTGGAGCGGTTGCCGGTGGAATTTCGCGAGGTCCTGCTGCTGCGTGAGGTGGAGGGTTATTCCTATAAAGAGATTGCCGAGATTGTCGATGTGCCACAGGGCACCGTGATGTCCCGTTTGTCGAGGGCCCGGCGGCATTTACTGGAGTATTTAAGCAATCGATTGAAAAGAGAAAACGCCGGTGGACTGTAAAGAGATTCAACAGCAGCTGGAACGCTATTTCGACCGCGAGTTGCCGCTGTCGGACAAGCGCGCGCTGGCGGAGCATCTGAAGCGGTGTGGTGAATGTTCCGGTTTGCTCAACGGCCTCAACGCCATCCATGTGGCGCTTAACAAGCAAGCGGTGTTTTCGGTGCCTGCGGGACTCAAGCGTCGCGTGCGTAGACAGCTGCGGGACAACGCGGCCGAGAACAACCGCCTGGGTGTCGTGCTCCCGTGGATGGGATTCAGCGGCGGTGTGGCGGCGCTGGTGTCCTTGATCACGTGGGGGATGTTGAGCTTCGTATCGCCTCCGGCTGGCTCAACGGTGCTGAATGAAATCGTCAGCGCCCATATCCGTTCGCTGATCGTGGACCACATCACGGATATTGCCAGCGCGGATCAGCATACGGTCAAGCCCTGGTTCAAGGGCAGACTGGATTTTGCGGTGCCGGTTACGGATCTTACCGGACACGGTTTTCCCTTGCTCGGCGGGCGAATGGATTACGTCCAGCACCGTGCGGTGGCGGCCGTGATTTACGGGCGCCGCGCCCACGTGATTAACGTGTTTGTCTGGCCTTCAGACGATGGGGCCTATCATGCTATCAAGGCGGAGTCGCGCCGCGGCTATCATGTGTTTCGCTGGAGCGACGCCGGCCTGCAGTACTGGATGATCTCCGATCTCAATGAAATCGAGCTCGAACAGCTCGCCGGGCTGCTTCGCGGCGAGGCCTCCGAACCGCGGCGGCGGAACCTGCCTAGTGGATGATGATTCGTCCCACCATCCCGGCCTCGCGATGGCCTTTGATCGGGCAGTGCAGATCCTGCAGCGTTCCGGTTTTGACCGGTACGAACCACCACTCCGCCGTATGGCCGGGATATACCTCGATTTCGCGGACCTCGCCTTTCACCTCCGCCACGGGCCGGCCGTCGGGTTGGTTGATTTGCACTTTGCGCGTAAACACGCTGGCGGCCAGCACGGGCGAGGAGAAGTAGTGTTTGGACGGACTGGGATTGGATAACACCAGACGGTACAGTCTGCCGGTCTCGAGCTTCAGAGACGATGGAAAAAATCGTAGCTGGTTCTCCGGGTTGCCCAGTTGCACCTTAATACTACCGGCTCCTGGCGGGTGTAATCACCGGCAGCACGTAATTCCACTGGCATCGCCAAGCATGACAAGGCGGCCAGGGTGAAACGGATGGTTGGCGCTCTCATGGGATCCTCCTGTGTTTCTTTTCTAACTAGTTTGGTACGCGTTTTATTCCCGATCAGTGCGTCATAACGGCGGGAATAATTCCGACAACCGCGGAGTTAAGTACAGTGCCCGATTAGAACTTAACTCAAAGGAGAACGATCCATGACCATTCCGGCGCATAAATACGTTGCTGCATCTATTGTCGCGCTTGGTCTTATGCTGGGGAGCGTCAGCCCCGCTATGGCCTATTCCTGTCAGGCCGTGTTCCAGGAGGCGGATAAGCTGATCAAGGAAGCCGAGTCACTGGTGACCGCGAAGACGGACTCGCGCATTAAGGCAATGATTGCCGAGGCAAAAGGGCTGGCCGAGGCGGGGCTGGTCAGTCATACCGCGGCCAACGAACGGCATCACGGCGCCACGGGGAAATACGCCCACGGGGACTCCGTGCGCAAGGGGCGCTGGGCGGTCGCATTGGCGAAAGAAGCGTTGTTTCTGCTGACCGGGACGCCCCAGTGATGTAGAAAAACTGATATAGAAAAACAGGGCCCTGTCGCCACAGGGCCCTGCTCGCCAACGGTTGGTGCACGCGCTGAGCGCTTCCGCGACAAGACTCCTTCGCTCGATGTCGTCCTGCACCGCATCGTCCTGCAGGCGGTCGATGGATTATTGACCCTTGTGCCAGGTGTTGATGTCGGCTCAGTGCGCAGCACGCCGCAATGGTAAGCGTTTCAAAGCGGTTCCGATCGATGGGCAGAAGGTCGCCCAAGGTCACGTGCCAATAACCATTCTGGTCATCTTCAAAACATAACCTACTGCCCCAAACCGTTTATACCGTGCGCTACGTGCCGGTAAGCCCGCCTCAGATCAATTTCAGTGCCACTGACGGCTGTAGCGGAAGCGTCACCGAGCGGGTGTCACACGATCAAGTTAATAGTGCAGTCCGCATCGATCACCGGTAGAACCACAATTCGACTCCGAACCAGCGTCCGTTTATAATCAACATGTCGTTGACAATGGCCAAACATTGGTTTTGTCGTTTGTCATCGGCCTTTTTGTTGAGGAAGTCAGGGTGAACTGTCGCCGGACCATAGTGACAAACAAGGAGGATTTTGATGGAACGTTACATAACCCAGAAGACACTCGCGAGCTTGGCTCTCTTCATGGTTCTTGGCACCGTTACCGTGTTTGTGCCTGCCGGGCTGGTCGATGACCATAACAAAGAAGGACAAACGTCGTTCTCAAATCATAGCATTCGCGGGGCATACGGATTCGCCGTCGACGGACTGGTCGTTAATCATAACGCAGGGATGAACACACATGCAGTCTCAATCGGACGGTTTACCGCCGATGGGGAAGGAAATATATCGGAAGGTGTGCGAACGCTGAACTCAGGCGGTGAAGTGCAGAATCAAACATTCACAGGCACTTACACCGTGTATTCTGATGGCACCGGTAGCGTAAGGATTCAAGTCAGCGCACTAGGGGCCGACGGAATCCCTGTCCCAAACTCGATTGAGACCGGCAGTTTTGTCATTGTAAGACCCGGAGACCGGTTTGAAATCATCGGGACGGGCATAAGGGGACCGGCAGGGGAAGATCTTAATCTCAGTCTTGTGACCCGTGGTCTGGCAAGAAGGCAATAACTAAAGGAACGACTTCAGGTAATCTAGCGGCGAATAGAATCTACTGTGTCCCAGGATGGGCCACGCGGCTTGACAATTGCTGCGCGGTCCCGGCAAGCTTTGCTTCGGCGGCCATACCGGCCTGGCGCGTGTTGCCGCCGTGGACAATAATAATACCGATGCGGGGAGTAAACTTGTCATTGCTACGCTCTACGAACTGAAGCCGCGATTTCAGCTGCTGCTGCGACCGCTGACGGCATGGTTCGCCCGCCGAGGGGTGACCGCGAATCAGGTTACGGTCGCCGCCGCGCTGGGCTCGGTGGCGCTCGGCATCGCCCTTGTCGCGGCGCAATCCTCCCGTGTGTTCCTGCTGCTGCCGCTGTTTCTGTTTCTTCGCATGGCGCTCAATGCCATCGACGGCATGCTCGCGCGTGAGCACGGACAGGCATCGAAAATCGGGGCGATACTGAACGAACTGGGCGACGTGGTCTCCGACAGCGCGCTCTATCTGCCGTTTGCGCTGCTGCCGGGCGCGAGCGCCTGGCTGGTGGTTGTCGTCGTGTTGCTTGCCGCGCTCAGCGAAATGGCGGGCGTGCTCGGGCTCACGCTCGGCGCCTCGCGCCGCTACGACGGGCCGATGGGCAAGAGCGACCGTGCCCTGGTCTTCGGTCTGCTCGCCTTACTCGTTGGCGTCAATGTACCGCTCGCGGCATATCTGAACTGGGTGTTCGGGCTCGTCGCTGTCTTGCTGATTCTGACCTGTATCAGGCGCGCGCGCCGCGCGCTCGCCGAGGCCGGGGCATGACGGCCTGGCTGGCCGACCCGCTCAACACCGGCGTCGCGACGCTTTTCGGCTTGATTTTGCTTGCCGGCGCAGTCACCGGGCTTCTGACCAGACGGCATCCGGGTCGACGCTACACGGAGCTCAAGCTCCGGGTCCGGACCTGGGTGTTCATCATCGCGGTATTCGTCGTCGCAATCGCCTTTAACCGCGTGGTTGGTGTCATGGTCTTCGGGCTGGTGAGCTTTCTCGCCTTCAAGGAGTTTCTGACACTCGTGCCCACGCGCCGGGTCGACTACAGCGTGCTGATTTGGGCCTATCTGGCGATACCGCTGCAGTATTACTGGGTCGCGGCCGGCTGGTACGGCATGTTTATCGTCTTCATCCCGGTTTACGTGTTTCTGTTTCTGCCCATGCGCATGGTGATGATCGGTGACACGCAGGGGTTTCTGCGCGCCGTGGGCACGATCCATTGGGGGCTCATGACAACGGTCTTTTGCCTCAGCCACATCGCCTATCTGCTCGCGTTGCCAGATCGGACGATGGGCCCCTATGGCGTCACCGGCGCGACCCTGGTCTTTTATCTGGTTGTGCTCACCGAATTGAACGACGTCGCGCAGTACATCTGGGGAAAGCTGTTGGGGCGCCACAAGGCCATTGCGAAGGTAAGCCCGGGCAAAACCGTGGAGGGCCTGCTGGGCGGGGTGGCGACCACGACCCTGCTCGCCTGGTTTATGGCGCCCTGGTTTACGCCGCTTAATGGGGTGGAGTCGCTGGCCGTGGGCCTGCTGATTGGGATCGCCGGTTTTATTGGCGACGTTGTCATGTCGGCGGTGAAGCGCGACATCGGTGTCAAGGACTCCGGGGCGATGCTCCCGGGCCATGGCGGGATTCTCGACCGGCTCGATTCGCTGACCTTTGCGGCCCCGCTGTTCTTCCATTTTGTTTACTATCTGCACTACTGAACCGTGTCACCCCTGTTGCGCATATTGTTCGTCGTACTGATTGCCTACCCGGTGACGCTGCTTTGGCTCGGCATCAACGTACGCCACCGCGAGCGGCTCCCACTAAAGGGACCGGCAATCGTGGCCGCCAACCATAACAGCCATCTCGATATCCTCGTGCTGTATTCGCTCTTTGCCCTGCGTCTGATCCCGCGCGTGCGGCCGGCCGCCGCGGCCGACTATTTTCTCAGGCACCGCTGGCTCGCCTGGTTTTCGCGCAGCGTTGTCGGGATCGTGCCAGTGGCGCGCGGCGGCGCGCGCCGGGGAAATGACCCGCTGGAAGGTTGCTACGCCGCGCTCGCTCGCGGCGAGGTCCTGATTGTTTTTCCCGAAGGCACACGCGGCGAGCCGGAACGAATGGCGCAGCTCAAGTCCGGGATCTGGTATCTGGTGAAGCGCTTTAAAGGGCTTACGGTGACACCCGTGTTCCTGCACGGACTGGGGCGCTCAATGCCAAAGGGCAGCTTCCTCCCGCTGCCATTGTTCGTGGACGTGTTCGTCGGCAAGCCGCTGGTCTTCGGCGAGGACAAAAAGGAGTTCATGCGGCAGTTGAACGAGCGGTTCACGCAACTACGTAGCAAGACGGCCCCTACGGCCGAGCCGTCAGCCGAGGAGAAACACCATGCGTAGTGCGGTCGAGAAGCAATTTGTCTCTTTTGATGGTACGCCGATCTTTTATCGCTACTGGTCGGCGGAGAACGGCGAGGTCGAGCGGGCCGTCATTCTTCTTCACCGTGGGCACGAGCACTCGGGCCGGCTTCAGCATCTGGTCGACGAGCTTGAGCTGCATGACTACGCGATGTTCGCCTGGGATGCGCGCGGGCACGGGCGTACGGGGGGTGAACGCGGCTACTCGCCGAGCATCGGCGTCTACATCAAGGATGTGAACACCTTCGTGCGGCACGTGTGTGACACCTACGCCGTTAACATTGAGGACACCGTTGTCGTCGCGCAGAGCGTGGGTGCGGTGCTGGCCGTGGCCTGGGTGCACGACTACGCGCCGCGGCTCCGCGGCATGGTACTCGCCTCACCGGCGTTCAAGGTTAAGCTCTACGTCCCCTTCGCCCGTGCGGGGCTGAAGCTCCTGCACGCGTTGCGGGGAAAGTTCTTCGTGAACTCGTATGTGAAGGCCAGGTTTCTCACGCACGATCCCGAACGCATCGCTTCCTACGATGCCGATACCCTGATAACGCGCCCCATCGCCGTTAACATCCTGCTGTCGCTCTACGACACCGCCGAGCGCGTGATCGCCGATGCGGGTGCGATCCTCACCCCGACGCAGCTTCTCGTCTCGGGCGCGGATTGGGTCGTCTACCACACGCCGCAGCATGAGTTCTTTGCACGGCTCGGTTCGCCCTTGAAGGAGAAGCATGTGTTCGATGGTTTTTACCATGATACCTTCGGCGAAAAAGCGCGGCATCTTGCGATTGAAAAGGCGCGCGCGTTTGTCCAGCGGCTGTTCTCCCAGGCGGTGACGTATCCATCGTCGCTCGATGCGGACAGGTCCGGGTACACCAAAGACGAATTCAACGGGCTCGCCGCGCCGCTTCCGCTGTTATCACTCAAACGATCTGTGTTTTCGCTGTCGCGTGCATTTCTTGCAACCGTCGGGCGCATGTCCGAAGGGGTCCGCCTTGGGTTCCGGACGGGCTTCGACTCCGGCAGTACGCTCGATTACGTCTACCGCAACCGTCCGTCGGGTATCACGCCGCTCGGGACGTTCATCGACTGGCAGTATCTCAACGCGATAGGCTGGCGTGGTATTCGTGTGCGCAAACGGCATCTTGAACGGGCGCTGCGCGAGACGGTGGCGCACCTGGCACAAGAAGGGCGGCCGGTGCGGATCCTCGATATCGCTGCCGGTCATGGCCGCTACATCCTCGAAGCGCTGGCGGGTTCGCGGGATCGTGTCGAGTCGATCCGCCTGCGGGACTTAAGCGAGATTAATGTCGTTGCGGGCAAAAAGCTGATCGAACAGGAGGGGTGGTCGGCGAGCGCGCGTTTTGAGCGAGGCGATGCATTTGATGGTCACGGGCTGTCGACCCTGATGCCCAGGCCCACGCTTGCGGTCGTGTCCGGTCTCTACGAGCTTTTTCCGGAGAACGCGCCGGTGCGTACCTCGCTCCGGGGGTTGGCGCAGGCAGTTGAACCGGGTGGATACCTGGTTTATACGAACCAGCCCTGGCACCCGCAGCTTGAGTTTATTGCGAGAGTGCTGCGGCGCAGCCACGGTCTTCAACGCACGCCTATAGAGTTCCAACCGCATGGCCCCAGGCGCTGAATCGAGTGCGCGCCAGTTTTTTTGCGCGTTCCGGCCTTTTGTCTTATCGGTCGCGTCACGGGAGAATCGGCGGGAAGATCGGGGATTGCGGGTACATCGGCCGCAGAACAATTTTTCTGAGGATTTGCTAAGTTAGTTCGTTCAAGCCGTTGTTTTGCGATCCCACTTAAGTTAATGTTATATGCAATGGGTTCAGACGTCGTCAACTGGGCAACCCATGATTGATGGTATAGGTGCGAATAAATGCGAAGATTTCTTTTATTTGTATTAGTGGCGGCCAGCGTCACCGCCTGCACGGATCGCCAGGCATCACCCACGATTACGGTCTATAAAAGCCCGACCTGCGGCTGCTGCAATAAATGGATCACGCATCTGCAAAACAATGGCTTTCATGTTGTTGCCCGGGACGTGGACGATGTCGTGCCCTATAAACAAAGGACCGGCTTGACGCCGCAGCTCGCCTCATGCCACACCGCATTCATCGACGGGTATGCCATTGAAGGCCACGTCCCGGCGCGGGACATAAAGCGTCTGCTTGACGAGAGGCCCGCTGTTCAGGGATTGACCGTTCCCGGCATGCCGATCGGCTCACCGGGCATGGAGCAGGGCAATCGCAAGGACCCGTACGAGGTGTTGACGTTTGACAAAACGGGTGAGGCGGCGGTTTTTTCCCGTTATTGAATAACCGGATGCCGCCTTTTATTTTTGTACCCTACGGTTGAGCTCGTTCAGCAGGGCCGGCAGTTCCAGGCCCTTGTCTTCCGCCGCCTGGTCAAGCTCCCAGCCCAGCGTGTTCTCAGGCCCGAACTCGCAGCCGCACAGCCCGATTTCCATAAGGTAATCGGTCAGCTCCGGATGCTCGTTCAGGATCTCGCTGACTGTTGTGGATGCTGTAATTCTTCTCATATGCGACATCATACCGGTGATGGGGTAAGGAGGGCTGACCCCTGCCTCGCGCGCCGGTTTCGGACCCTATTTAAGCAGAAACAGGGCAACGTCAGATCGCCTAATGCATTGCACGGTGTATCTAACAAATGCCGGCAAGGGTACGAATCTGGATCACAGGATTATTGCCTAAAAGAATCGGTGATGTCACCTGCCCGGTGTTGTCCAAATCCATGAAAAAGTAACGGTGGATAGGATGGGCTTACCTGGATACCTGTACGGTGACAAGGGGTTTATACTCGGGCTGGTGCGGCGGAACCCGATTCGAGCTGCAAAATGATCGGTGTGACAGAGGGGGCCATGAGCCCCCTCTTTGTTGCGCAAAGTCGGCACGACTAACTTATCTTCGTAAAGGTGTACTCGCTGCCGTTACGCTTAGCTTTGATGCCCACCCGCTCGAACGTGATCTCCTCGCCATCGGCGATGTCCCGCGGGTCGCCGCCGACCGCGATGAAGCCCTCACGGGTCACACCGCAGTGGACGACTCCCAGCTTGCCGTATTTGCGCGGTGTCAGGGTCAGGGTATTGGCTTGGTCCGACATGTTTGTGTCCTCCTTCGTTATCCGTGCTTGGAGAAAGACTGTTCGGGGTCCCGATGAAATAAACGCTTCGTACGTGGGAGCGGCGGGGTGTATTTTCAAGCGGCAAAACCCGTGGAAATTGCGTAAGAATCGCCAGGTTCAATCCGCTCACCCTTCGGTGTCGTGGGGTTAATCAGGGCCGCGTGGCCGGCAGGGTCCGACCGAAGTGCCCCGGTATTCATGGGATGCTTTCATTTGTCCGGCGCTGCTCGAGCCGGGCGGACGGCGGCGTTTCAAGGCCCGTGGCTATGTGACTGACCACGTCGCAGATCCTCGAGATGTTTATTGGTCAGATGCGCGACGGCCTGGGCGTGTTCGAAGCTTGGGGCATAAAACAAATCTATTGTTTCCCCGTTGATCAGCTCTATGGCGACGGAGGAGAGGTTGTACGGGCCATGCATTGAGACCTGACGCTCGTCTTTGGCCAGGATCAGCGCGATCTCGCCCACGGGAACGCGGCTCGAGCGTCGCAGCCACGGAAGCGGGCCGGTACCATAACGCAGTTCGCCGTCCAGGAACCACAGCCGGTTGATGTTTACCACTTCGACCAGATAGGCATACCCGGCGACCGCAAAGATACCGATTGGCAGCAGCAGCCAGTGGCCCCCCTGCTTGAAGGCGTAGTGGTACCCGAAGACCACGGTCAGCGCGGTAAACCACACGAGGTAGAGCCAGGCATCGGGGCGACGCTCGGTGGAGCGGATCATGAACTGGCCTTTCCACCACCCCCCGCGCAGGGCGCGGACCTCGTCGGCCACGGTATTGGCTTCGACCACGCGATTCACCACCCAAATGCAATATACGCCGCCGGCAAAAAAGAAGACCATGAGACCAATGGCGAACAGGCGATTGGTCTTCTTCCACGCTCCGTATTGCTCTGGCGTGAACACAACGGCGCTATTGGTGATATCCTGCATACCGAGCAGGGTATAGGTAGGCGTATCACGCAGCGGCGGTTTGTACATCTGGTAGTCGACCGCTACGCGGGCCCGGTGCTGGCACAGCGCCACGACCGCCTTTTTTGCCTGTGCAGGCCGGCGGAATCGCAGGGGCCTGTCACCCGTGCTGTCGAGATAAAGCACGATGGGTTCGCGTTTCCATTTGATCACCGCATCGCCGCCCTCAACGCCCGTGCGCGCTTCGCTTGGGTTCTTATTGGCAAGCTTAGCTTGTCCGAAGGCGGCCTGCCGACCACCAGCCAGCTTGAAATAAACACCCGCTGATTGCCTTTAATTTTCAGGCCGCCCGGTTATCGATAAAAAATATGCTTACCGATCCTGGCGACAGGTTTTTTTCGCTTTGCCCAACTGGGTTTGATATATTTGGCGTGATAAAACAGCGCCCCGCTCACTGTCGGGGCCGCCCGCCCATAGTAAACGGCTTCGGCGGCTTGCGAGGCACGCCGCCAGGCTTTCTTGTTCAACCTTGCCTTTGATTCCAGCTCCGTCCAGGAGAACGCACCGACATAGCGGCCGCGAAGCCGGTCCCAATTCTGCTGGTAGACCACCTCGCAGACCGTGTCCGGGTAACGCTTCGATGCAACGCGGTTCATCGTGACTTCAGCGACCGCGTATTGCCCGGCCATGGGTTCGCCCCTCGCTTCGTGATAAATATTCAGGGCAAGACAGGTGAGTGCCTGGTTGTGGGTGGTCTCTGAGACTGAGTAATACACCGCGAAACCAAGCGTGCCGATAACAAGGGAAGCTATCAAGAAAAAGATCAGGCCACCCCTTTCGTGCGAGTACCAGTAAAACCGCAGGTTGATCCACCAGCGCGAAAACCGCATGGCATAGCGCCATGCGCGTATTTTGTAGAGAAGGGCCCCGAACATAGTTACGACTTATCGCGGACAGGTTCCGCTGAATTCGCTTGGTTCTGCCCTAAGTGTCGTAATACTGACTCTGATATAGCAAGAAAGTGCAGATAGGCGGAATAGAGGCCCGGATTAGCGGGGAGAGGGCTTAAACAGGCCGGTTTCAGGGTGAAAACGTGATAGAAGAGTGATATTTTTCGATATCGTAGCAAAGGATGGCGCGATAATAGCAGGAGGGTGCCATGACAAAGCCCGTCATCCAGTATGCGATAGGACGCTATGAGTGCGTCCAGTGTGGGGAAGCCGTGTTCGTGACCGAGCTCACCGACGAGCTGCCGGTCTGTCCGCGTTGTGGGGGCCAGAGCTACGAGGGCCCGCCTCCCTGAGATATCTATTCCGGAGCCGCCGCGACCAAAGAAATTTGATGCAGGCATGTGCCAGTGTGGAGCCTGCGGTGAACGGACCGTTCTGCCTGAGGCGACCGAAAAGCTGCCCGAATGCAGCTTCTGCGGCGCCGATGCGCTGAAGCCGATGTAGTCGAGGTCGGACCGGGAGCAGCGCGATCGGGACGAGGTTTGTTTTCCTGATGGCGCAAGACAGACGTCCGTTGTCCGAAAAACATAGGCCTGTCGGAACTATCCAGCGGCGCGATTCACATGGCGGTTCGCACGAGCAAGTTTGTAGCTATTTCCGCGGCAGTGGTCCTCGCGATCACCGTGCTGATCCTGGCTCTGGGTCGGCCGGGGCCGGAGGCTCACTGGACGGTCACCACGCCTGTGCTTCCGGCTGATCTGGATAATTATATTAAGGCGTCGGAAACCCGTTTTCCCGACCTGCGCCCGGAAACGGAAAAACAAATCATCTGGGCCGACCCCGCGCACCGTGTTCGGACTCCGCTCGCCGTAATTTATTTGCACGGATTCTCGGCCAGCCGGCAGGAGACGCGGCCACTTTGCGATACTCTGGCCGCCGAGCTCGGGGCCAATCTTTTCTACACTCGCCTCCGGGGACATGGTCGGAGCGATGACGCCATGGGCCAGGCCGTCGTGCGGGATTGGTTGGACGACGCGGCAGAGGCGCTCGCCATCGGCCATCGGCTAGGGGAGAGAGTCGTGGTGGTAGGCAGTTCCACGGGCGCGACCCTTGGTACATGGCTGGTCACGCGTGCAGACGCCGATCGTATTCAGGCGTTGGTATTGTTGTCGCCGAACTTCGGGCTCAAGGATCGCAGCTCGGAGCTGCTGACGTGGCCCTTTGGCTTGTTGATTGCGCGTGTTGTCATCGGAAGCCATCGCGCCTGGACACCGGTAAATGAGTTGCAGGCCCGCTACTGGACGACCCGGTATCCCATTGAAGCGCTGGGTGAAATGATGCAGTTGGTGGAACGGGTGCGGCAGGCCGACTTCGGCAAGATCCAGCTCCCTGTGTTAATGATATATTCCGAGCGGGACCAGGTGGTGGATACCGCGGCCACCAAGCGTCGCTACCGTGAACTCGGTTCGGCCCGAAAACACCTCGTTGTGATCGATAACGTCCAGGATCCACAGGAGCACGTGCTCGCCGGAGCTGTCTTGTCACCCGACACAACAGCGGTTGTGCGAGGTCACATTCTGGACTTTGTGGCCGATGTTCGGTGAGCGCTTGCTTCGTCGAGCTTTCTTTCAGCAATATTGATAAATCGTGGAAGATACGTCCTGGATTGCCGGAAGTGATGCCATTAGCGCGCTGTACCGGGCGAACTACGGTTTAGCGCCAAGTTGGCCACCCATGCCAACAGTGGGGTGGGCGGACGGTTTCCGGTAAGATTGGAGCATTGTCTTCCGGCTTGAAATGGATGACACAAATGAAACCACCGAAGGATACGCTTCAGGACAGCATCGCGCGTCAGCGCGACGAGCTCGCCGGCATGTTGCACGAGCCGCTGCAGCGGGCGGCGCTGGCATGCAGCAGGGGGTGGGGTGTGCGCGAAAGGCTCAATGCGGCGCTGGCGGAGATCCTGCGCGGAATGCCCTATTGTAGATTCCTGTATGCACTCGGTACCGATGCGGTCCAGGTGAGCGATAATGTGAGTCACGAAGGTCTGATGGAAAAGGATTTTGGGCGCGATCGATCCGACCGGCCTTACATGAGCGAGGTGGTGCCCTCCAAGGATTTTCTGCTGTCCAATGCCTACATCAGTCTGCGGGCGAGGCGCCCCTCGCTGACCGCCATCCAGATCGTGCGCGACGCGCAAGGACAGGCATTGGGATTCGTCGGCGCGGATTTCGACCTGCGGGATCTGCCCTTGACCCGCGAGCTCTATGAAGAGCCCCGTTACTGGCGGCAGATCAAGGGCGATCCGTCGATTCGCGGCACGGTGTTTCACCAGACCCGGGCCGAGAGTGTGATGGACCGCCACCTCGATACCGTGATCAGCGTGGTCGAAGAGCTTATGGTGGATCACGGGGTTTTCCATGTGATACTGCATTTCTCCAGCAGCCGCGCGGTGATCTGGACATTCGACGATCCCTATCGCTATCGGCTGTTGGACATCGAGGAATTGATTGACCCGGATGTGTGCCTGGCCTATCCCCGCCGGTCCTATCCGAAGGACGCGGTGACGCCGGCGGACCGGATAGGCGCCATATTGCAGGGCCTGCGCCAACTACGTTTCATGGACGAGATGCTGTATCTGCGTTCGGGCACGCTGAATATTTTTAACGGCATTGTCGGCCTGACGTTTTCCTGTGACGGTTCGCATTACCTCCCCTACGATGAATTCCTGGACAAGGAACATGCGTTCTGGGTGTCGGGTGTGGGCGCCTAGCGTCGGGTCAGTGGCCGCCCTTCCTTTCAGCGATGCGGTCCGTGAGGGCGAACAGCACGCCGGATACGACGAAGGTGAGGTGGATGCCGACCTTCCATGCGAGCTGCTCGGTCGTCAGCTGCTGCACGTTGATGAACGCTTTCAGCAGCTCGACCGCCGAGATGGCCACGATCGCGCCGATCAGCTTTATCTTCAAGTCCGAGAAGCCGACCTTCCCCATCCACGCCGGACGATCTTCGTGATCGCCGACGTTTATCTTAGAGACGAAATTTTCATAACCGCTCAAGGTGATGATGAGCAGCAGGCTGGCGATAAGCGCGGCGTCGACCAGACTAAGAATAGACACGATGATCTCGCTTTCGGAACCGTCGACCACCATCGGCACGAGCAGCGCGAGCTGCTTGAAAAACTTCACCACGAGGACTCCGATGGCAACGATCAGCCCCACGAAAAACGGGGCCAGCAGCCAGCGGCTGCTGAAAATAACCGATTCCAGCGCGTGTTCCAGTCTTTTCATGACCTCCTCCGATTGAATCAGAAAACAGGGGGCAGGAGCATACGCGCAGAACCGACGAAGTCAAAGGGTCAAAGCGTCAGCCGCGGCCGGGCCACGGCTCTACGAGGCCGAAGGCGTCACGTCAGGGGGATATTGGACGACTTCAGGTGAAGATCCCGCTGCGGGAAGGGGATGGTAATGCCTTCGCGCTTGAAGGCCTTCCAGACGGCGAGATAGATATCGGTCCTCACATTACTGAGGCCGTTCTCCGGATCGTTGATCCAGATGCGCAGCTCCAGCGTGATCCCGCTGTCGCCGAACTCCATTAAGCGGGCGACGGGTTGGGGGTCCGCCAGTACCCTGGGACTGGCATTGGCTGCCCCGACCATCAGTGCGATCGCTTTTTCCGGGTCGTCCTGGTAGCTGATCTGTACGGGCAGTTTCAGGCGTATGTTGCGGTCGCTGTAGCTCCAGTTGATGACCTGGGAAGTGATGAGGTTTTCGTTGGGGATCAGGTTCTCTACCCCGTCCCGGTCGCGGATGACCACATAGCGTGCGTGCAGCGCCTCCACCCAGCCGAAGCTCTCACCCAGGCTGATGACATCACCGGGTTTGATGGATCTGTCGAAGATGAGAATAAATCCGCTGATGAAGTTGCTGGCGATGCGCTGCAGGCCGAAACCGAGCCCCACGCCCAGCGCGCCCCCGAACACGGCGAAGGCCGTCAGATCGATACCGACCGCATCCAGGGCGATGATCACGGCCAGGACGATAAGTACCGGCTTGGTGATCTTGGACAGGATGATCTGCATGTTCCTGTCCATGTAGCGGCTCTCGGCGATCCGCCGGTCGACAAAGGCGGCCACCCAGATGGCGACGATCAGGAACACACCGACGGAAAGAATCAGCCCCAGTACCGAGAGCAGCGACACCCGTAGCGTGCCCAGGATAAAGGACAGGCCGTCGAGATATTTGAGCAGGCCGGACAGCCAGCCGAGCAGGTGCAAGGCGACCACGACCCAGATGCCGATGCTGATGGCGTTTTCCCAGGCCTTGAGCATCGGTGAAGGCCGAAAGGCCTTGCGCAGGACATAAACGATAAACCGGATGGCGGCGAGCGAGACCAGCAGCGGGATGGCCAGGCGCAGCAGTGCATGATCGAGCCCGGTGGCCTTCATCGCTGAGCTGACCAGGCTGACCACCAGTAGCATGCTCAGCGGGAACACGATGCGGGTGGTGGTTTTGAGGCCGAGCTGCTTGAAGCGCTTTTCCTGGGTTTCGAGCAGAGTCAGGCTGTGTCGCACCCAGGCCCGGTGAACGGCCCAGGCAATGCCGGCGGCGACCAGGAGCACCGCCATCTGAAGCCAGAAGGCGGGGGAGCGGATATAAGTGACATGGCCCTGCAACCAGGCCGTGAATTCGGTCATCAGCTCCATGGGTCTTTACGACTTGGCAATGAATGGTTGCCCCTCGTCCGCGTTTCATAGCAAGATATCCCCTTAGCAGGATCCATTCAATCCTTTTCTTCGCTCAGGCGAAGGGTTGCCGGGCGGATCGTCCGGCATGTGCGTACGGAGTTAGCCGATGTCATCCAACGACGGTCTGTTGAGTGCCTATCTCTTGGACGGCAAGGGCGGGGGGAGTCGTACCGGCTGGGACGGGATCCGTTCCTGGCAACCGGAGCGGGGGGTGCTGTGGGTGCACTTGGACTACACGCAAGCCGCATCTCAACGCTGGTTGGAACAGGGGGCCGGGCTCGACGAAATCGTTAGCGCTTCGCTCTCGGCGGAAGAGACTCGACCCCGGGCGATGTTGCTCAACGAGGGGTTGCTGCTGACCTTGCGAGGGGTGAACCTGAATCCTGAGGCCGATCCGGAAGACATGGTCGCCATGCGTATCTGGACCGATGGGCAACGTATTATCAGCACGCGCCGCCGCCGCTTGCTTACTGCCGGGCATATTGCCGAGCTGCTGGACGCGGGCAAGGGCCCGCGCGATGTCGGGGACTATTTTGCGGTGGTGGCGGACCACCTGGTCGGCCAGATGTCCGATGTGATCGACGACGTGGACGACAAGGTGGACCAGCTCGAGGACCGCGTGCTCACGGCGCAAAGCCATTATCTCCGCGCCGAGATCGCGGATGTCCGAAGGGAAGCGATTGGGCTGAGGCGTTATCTCGCGCCGCAACGCGACGCACTGGCCCGGCTTGTCAATGAACGGCTGCCGTGGTTGAGCGACGCGGACCGGATGCGGCTGCGCGAAGCGGCGGACCGCAACATCCGTTATATCGAGGACCTGGATGCGGCACGGGAACGGGCTTCGGTGACGCAGGAGGAGCTAATGGGCCGCCTGTCCGAGCAGATGGACCGGCGGATGTACGTGCTGTCTATCGTCGCGGCGCTGTTTCTACCCTTGGGTTTTCTCACCGGGCTGCTTGGCATCAATGTTGGCGGCATACCCGGTGCCGAGAACCAGAATGCCTTTATCCTTTTTATTGTGATGCTGGTTCTGGTGGTTGGGCTCCAGTTCGTGTTGTTCAAGTGGAGAAAGTGGTTCTGATCAGCCAATAAAAGCGGGGTTCAATCCTGAGTTTTCTTTTTCCTGACGCTACGGCCCTCTCTTTAAATCAATCCGTGCAGGCTTCTTCCACGATGCCTCCGGGCCACGTTCGCACCAGTGGTGGGCAATGCAATGCCTCCTTGTGCACTGCTGGTGCTCAAGATAGCGGGGGCTGTTTGATGGGGGAGCTGATTTCCGCTGTCGGAATCGGTAAGTCGCGGAATTCTGAGGCTCTTTCGGCGAGGCATGCGCAGGCTGTGGGTTCTTCCCGCGGGCCGTGCATGATTTTTGCAATGTCCCGGTAACGGTTGTTTCTATCGGTGCGCGGAGAGAGGTGTTCGTGGATACCGTGGACCGGGCAAGACACCAAGCCGAGCACAGCGAGAGCGCATTCGGGACAGATATGTGAGCTGCGGTAGTCATTTCGCCGTCTTATGCGATACTTAAGGAACCTCTGAATAAGTCCATCCATGGACTTATTCAGATTGCTTCGGCGCGGCGCAGCTCTGCTGTGCAGGACGCACGAATGCCACGACGGCCAGGGATGGTCGAGAGCGGCCGCGCCCAAACACTTACGTGTTCGAAAAATCACGGTCCCTCCCTGGACCGCAGGATGCTTTGACTTAATCAGAGCTTCCTTAATATATAAAAGAGAAAGGCCGTCAACTGGAAACAGGAAAGGATATTCAATGAAAACTAGAACCATGGACAGGCGTTGGGTGATCTTTGGCGCGGTCCTGATTCAGCTTTGTCTCGGAGCCATTTACGCCTGGTCTGTGTTTACCTCACCGCTGAAGGACAGCGGCTGGAGCGTCGCGCAGACTCAATACGTGTTTACCGCCGGCCTGGTCTCCTTCGCCCTGGTGATGATACTCGCCGGGCGGATCATGCCGCGGTTCGGACCGAGGAAGCTCGCGATTGCGGGCGGGGTCGTGCTCGGCGCGGGCTATCTGTTCGCCGGGCTGCTCGGCGGCACCGGTTTTTGGCCGGTGTTTCTGGGCGTGGGCGTGATCGGCGGCACCGGTATCGGATTGGCCTATGTCGTCCCGATCGCGGTGGGGATGCGCTGGTTTCCGGACAAGAAAGGGTTCATCACGGGTCTGGCGGTGGCCGGCTTCGGCTTCGGTGCCATGTTGTGGGTGAAGTTGGCGGGCGCCTGGGGGCACCTGATCGAGGGCTGGGGCCTGGATGCCACCTTCATGATTTATGGCGTTGCATTCCTCGTTGCCGTGGGCGTTGGCGGTCTGTGGATGGTCTTCCCGCCGGAGGACTGGCTGCCCGAGGGCTATGTGCCTCCCCGTGCGGCAGGACAGGCAGGCATCGACGACGCGTTTACCAGTGGCGAGATGTTGAGAACGATCCAGTTCTACTTGATCCTCATGACTTTTGCCGTCAGCGCCAGCGCCGGACTCATGACCATAGGCTTGATGAAGCTCTTCCCCATGCAGGCGCTGATGGAAACCGGTATGGACCGTGCCGCGGCCAGCGCCGTCGCGGGAACGGCGATGGCCGTGTTCTTCTCCCTGGCCAATGGCATCGGGCGCATCGCCTGGGGCGCACTGAGCGACCGCATCGGGCGCAAGGTCTCCATTATTATTATGATGGCGAGCCAGGGCGCGGTGGTCATTCTCTTTCAGTGGATGGCCGGACAGGAGTATCTGCTCTACCTGGGGGCGACCATCATCGGTTTTAACTTCGGGGGAAACTTCGCCCTGTTCCCCACGGTGACGGCGGACACCTTCGGCGCCAAACACATCGGCCAGAACTACGGCTGGGTGTTTCTTGCCTACGGCATCGGGGGGATTATCGGGCCGGTGCTCGGCGGCGAGCTCGGGGACCTGAACAACTACCCGCTGGCCTTCACCATTTGCGGTGCCATGTGTTTCGTCGCCGTGGGCATCATCGCCGCCTTGGAAAAACCGGTGAGAGTCCCTGCACCGGTAGGTGCCTGAGCCGCCAGGACGCAAACCGGGATGAATGGCCTTAGCCCAGGGGTATGGCGTGTGGCGAGATACAAGTCATTGTAACTGCATGTGATGAGAAACGGGTGCTAAGTCATTGTGATGTCTCACATATTCTGACCGGCCGATCACAATCCGTGAATTTGAGAACAATTAACACTGGCCCTTGTCTATTGTTTCAATAGACAATAATAAACCGACAAGGGCAGTTGCCGGTCAACGGGGTGCCCGGCTCGTCCAGTGAGTGCGAACTCCACGCTAATACAGCCAAGAATTGGGGGGACGTAAAATGAGGAGACTATCTGTAATCCAATCTTTTTTGCCTGTCATATTGTTAATGGTTGTTTTGTTTCCAGTACGGGTCGACGCACAGAACGCCTTTGACAGGATCATCATCTTCGGTGACAGTCTTTCCGACCCGGGCAACAAGTATGCTGTCACCGGGCTGGTTAATGTGCCACCTTATGATCTGCTGGATCCCTTGCTGGTGCCTGAGGGGCCTTACGCGCGTGGCGGTTTGCACCACAGTAACGGCGCGACCTGGATCGAACAAATGGCCAGGCCCTTGGGTTTCGGTGGCGATGTACGCCCCGCCTTCGGCAGTCAGGGCAAGGCAAGCAATTATGCGTACGCGGGCGCGCGGGCAAGGGAGGCGGTAGACGTCGACAATATCCATCTTTCCGAACAGGTCGCGGCCTTTCTCGCGGATGAGCGATACGTCGCGCCGCCGGACGCGCTGTACGTGATCTTCATTGGCGGCAACGATGTTCCCGATGCAGTTAGGGCCCTGGCAGTCGACCCCTCGGGACTGACGAGCATCGGCGTCATGACCGATGCGGTGGCGTCGGTGAATCAGAGCATTCTTTACTTGTACTCAGCCGGTGCCAGAAAATTCCTGATCCTGAACGCACCGGATCTGGGACTGATACCGGCGATGAACATCCTCGACCAGGTGTTTCCCGGGGCCGCCGATGCGGCCACGTGCTTCTCGGCATTGTACAATTTTGGTACCCCGGTGCCCTGCGTTCCGTCTGGCATTGCTATCCCGGGACTGGCGGATGTCTTGGATGCCTTGGAGGGGATGCCGGAAATTGACATTCTCAGGCTCGATGTCTTCGCCATAATGCGCCAATTCGTCGCTGATCCGGCGGCATTCGGCCTGAGCAATGTCACCGACGCCTGCGTGATGCCGGGGCAACCGCCCTTCGCCTGCAAGACACCCGATGAATATCTGTTCTGGGATGGTATCCATCCGACCAAGGCCGTTCATGCCATTATTGCCGACAAGGCGGCCGAGGTGCTCGTGCGATAACTAAACGGCCGGCCGCGGGTCCGGTATGCGGGAGAGGCCGTCGATAGCATAGATCGGATGCTGATCGGGATCAGGGAACAACGTCCGTGAATGATGCAGCAGTTGCTCGCTGATTCCCGTTGGCCTATTCGCTATGGTGTAGCGAAGTCGTAAATTACGGTTTCCCCCGACGGCACTGCGACACGACCGATATCGTAAAACACAACGCCACCGTCAGTCTGTGCGGGATCGTCCAGTTCACCATCACGGTATATTCCCCGGGCGGCAGATAGGCCGCCATGTAGCCGGTGCCGCCGCCTGTGGCGGAGGGTTCGACGCGCGCGGTCGAGACCGGATTGTTGTGACCATAAGGAATAGCGCCATCGATGCCTTCACTGCTGACATGATATAAATCAAGCGTCCGCGGAGCATGCTGTCAGGCCCGGGTTGAACGTCAGGGGTGGGGACGTGTCTTCAAGGCGGTAATGGCGGTATCATTCATCGGACCAGACCAATTTTTAGGAGATAAACCATGAGCTTTTGGCAGCGAGTCGGTGTCACCGTGATCGTCGTGCTGGTGGCGAGCTTTATAGTGGGTCAGCTCTGGCAAGCAGCGTTTACTGCCCGTTTGCCAAGCTATCTGGCCGGCGTTGTCGGTGGACTGGCGGCGGTACCGGTGTGGGAGTTTCTCAAGCGCGTCAGTATCAAAAGCAAAGCGTCCTGACTCGGGTGCGGGCCGGCACTCGCCAGGGGGGACGGGAGCCCGTCTGCGGCCCGAGGCTGTAGGCATCTCACCGGTTGCGCTGATAAATCGGTCGTAGCCAGAAACGGGGAAACGGGCTTGACCCGAACAACGCTAAGGTGGGCAAACAACACCTGGTCGTTGGACGGCAACGGTAGGGGTAGATTGGCTTCCCCCTTGATTCAGGGTCGACTAATGGGTGTCCTCTGTTATTCGCTGGATTCAAAAAAGCTTCCAAAAGGACCGATATTTCGTATAGAATTAATATTGCCTACTTCAATTAGCAAAGGAGTGATCGCCGTTGCGGTTACACGGCCACAAGAACAAGAGCCTTATCATCAGTATTCTGCTGATGACGTTCTGTGTTCAATCCTTTTCCATGCATTTTCATTCTGCTGAGGGTGACGACGAACACGGGTCTCATGCACATGTGCTGGGCAGTATGCATGCCGACCATTTGACCACCGAGCATGAAGGCGAAGCCGGCCCAGGTTTCCTGGAGACATTAGTCAAGCAGCTGCCTTCGCTCGATCTCTTTGTTCTTGTCATTCTTACGCTTTTCTCAATCTCCCTTTCAAAATCACATGTCTGGTTGGGTATCCGTAAAAAACGCCCACGACATTACCTGTTATTTTTCCGACCACCTCTGCGTGCTCCACCCCTTTAAGCTTCAGTTCATCTGTTACTGATAATTTCGCGATTTTTCTGCCGTTAAACAGAGTGCGGCGGATGGCAAGCGTCCTGCTTTGGGCGGGGTTGTTTTCCATTACCTACGAACTGGAGACATGCAATGTATCGCGTCTATGCAGCGATCGGCCTGCTGATGGTCACCACAACGGTGGTTGCGCAGCAGAGGAGTTTGACGGAAAACATGGCTATTCAGCTGGGGTTGTCGCGGGATCCCGTGCAACTGCGTATGGAAGGCAATATTACCCAGGCACAAAGTGATGTTATCACCGCCGGAACATGGCCAAATCCGGAATTCCACTATGAGCGGGAGACACTCGGTGATGATGTAGACATTGTTGAACAGAAATTCTTAGTTTCTCAACAATTCGATTTTTCAGGGCGCCGCGCGCTTCACAGGCAGGCGGCAGATCAGCACCTCGACGCCGCGCGGCATAACTCCGATGCCTGGCGCGCAGAGCTGACGAAAAATATCCGCGAACGTTATTATAATGCCTTGCTTCAACAGGGACGCCGACATGTCTATGAAGACACTCAAAAACGCATAAGGTTACTCAGCAAGGCGTTACAGAAACGTCGCGACGAAGGGGACGTATCTGTCTACGACTATCAGAGAGTTTATACCGAGCGCGCGGCAATCGAGGCCGAAGTCAGCAACGCTGAAGTTGACTTTCATACGGCATGGCAGACCTTATGGGCCCTGTTGGGCCCAACTGCTCAAGACTTCCGGTCATTGAAAGGTGAGCTGGCCCCTGGCACGATAGCCCCGCTGGAGCAGTTGACAGCAGTCCTCGAAAATCAGCCCGCCTTTCGTCAGCTAAAGGCGCAAAGCGAAGCCTATGCACTGCAACAGCGCGCTGAGAGCCGGACGTTTCCCGATGTTACCCTGGGGCTGGGTTTGAAGCGTGAAGAGATCAACAGCCTGTCGGACAACGGATTGATTATTAATGCATCGATCCCCATCCCGGTGTTCGACACCCGCAGGGGCAAACAGACCCGCTATCAGGCACAGGCGATGATCGCCCGAAGCAAATACCAGCTGGCGTACGATACCGCGCGCGCCGAACTCAAGGGTTTGTGGCAACAGGGTGCTCAATACCAACGTAGCGCAGCAAAGTTTCGTCGAGAAGCCGTACGGGGCGCACGCGAACTCGTCGAGATCGCCGAGTCGTACTACCGTGCAGGTGAAATCGGTATTCTGGAACTACTGGATGCCTATCGTGGTGCGCTGAACGCGAACCTCACCGTGCTGGATTTGGAATTCAAGGCGCGCAGTGCACGTATAAAACTGGATCATTTAACCGGAGGGCCCATTCAATGAATCGGCCAGCAGTTTTTCTCGGAATCTTTCTCGCTGTAAGTACGCTCGTATTAGCCGGTTGTGATGCCCATGATAATGAGCATCAAGGCGCTGAGCATGGTCATGTCAATGACCACGGCGATCACGGTGAGCACGGTAACGGCGATGGTCATCCGGGTCACGGAGACTCGGATGCACCGAGCGTCGCGGTAACGCATTTCACCGACTTCACGGAACTGTTCGTAGAATTCCCCGTGCTGAGCGTCGGCAATGAATCCCCCTTCGCGGCTCATTTCACCTGGCTGGATAATTTCCGGCCGGTCGCCGAGGGCAAGGTAAGTGTCATCCTGCGCGGTGGTGATTCGCCGGAAGAGGAATTCAGCGTCGGCGAGCCGTCGATTCCGGGCATCTTCCGTCCCATCGCCATCCCGGCACACGCAGGACAGCGTGAAGTCATCGTGAAACTCGAATCAGCTAAGCAAACCAGCGTACATAATTTAGGCGACTATACGGTTTATGCCAGCAAACAGGCGATACCGGCGGCCGTGGAAGAGCCCGAAGACGGTGCGATCAGTTATTTGAAGGAACAGCAGTGGCAGGTGGACTTTGCCACTGCGCTCGCGTCAAAGCGCACGCTGCGCGAATCGGTACGTGCCGTTGCAACGATTGAGGCAGCCGCCGATGGCGAGGCGGAAATCAGTGCCCCGCACGACGGACAACTGGCTCGTCGTGGCAAAGGCTTCCCCTCGATCGGCACGCGCGTCCGCAAAGGCCAGGTACTGGCTGTCGTCGGTTCGCAACTCGGTCGTGAGCTGCAAGCCCTAGATAGAGGTATCAGTGGCGCCGCCCTGCGTGCCCCCATTGATGGTGTAATCGCCCACGTGCATGCCACAGCCGGGAGCTATCTGAAAAAGGGACAGCCGGTATTCCACGTTATTGACCCTGAAAGGTTGTGGTTGAAAAGTCGCATTCCCGAAAGCGACGCCCTGCGCCTGATCGAAGCGGATGGTGCGTGGTTCTCCCTGCCGAATATAGACGACCCGTTCGTCATTACTACCAAGGGCGAAAACGCCAACGGCCGCGTTATCGCATTCGGCCAGGCCATAGACCCCCGCACACGTACCGTGCCGTTGATCCTGGAATTCGCGAATCCAGAACAAAAACTGCGTACCGGCATGCTGGTCGAAGCCCACGTGTTTACCGGCAAAACAACCGATGGCGTGGCTGTGCCTCAGTCGGCAATTGTGCGTGACAGCGGCGTGCCGGTGGTGTATGTCGAAGTGGGCGGCGAGTCTTTTGAACGGCGTGTGGTGCAGTTGGGCATCCGCGATGGGGACTACATAGAAGTACGCAATGGTGTCACCAGCGGTGAACGGGTGGTCAGCAGAGGTGCCTATCTGGTGAAACTGGCCGCTTCGGGTCCTGCCGAGGCCGGGCACGGTCACGCTCACTAAAAGGGGACCGGCATGATAGAGAAAACGATAGACTGGTCTTTGCGCACCCGGCTTTTGGTCTTTGTCGGTGCGCTGCTTCTTTTGCTTTGGGGTAGCTACGAAACGCTGCGTATGCCCGTTGACGTATTCCCGGATCTCACGGCGCCGACGGTGACCGTCGTCGCGGAGGCCCACGGCATGGCTCCGCAGGAAGTCGAAAGCCTCATCACGCGACCCATTGAATCGGCCCTGAATGGTGCCTCCGGGGTGCGGCGGGTGCGGTCATCCACCGGCATCGGAATTGCGGTGATCTGGGTTGAGTTCGAATGGGGTGCGGACATCTATCAGGCCAGACAAATCGTCAACGAGAAGCTCCAACTGGCGAGGAGTTCATTGCCGCAGGATCTGCCCTCGCCCGTGCTGGCACCCATTACGTCAATCATGGGTGAAATCATGTTTATTGCGCTGCATTCGGATCAACACGACCTGATGGCGTTAAAAACTTCAGCCGACTGGACACTGCGGCCACGCTTGCTGGCGGTACCCGGTGTTGCCGAGGTCATCCCCAACGGTGGCCAGACCAAACAATATCAGGTCCACTTGGATCCAATCAGGCTGGCCGCCTATCAAGTCAGCGTCGATCAGGTCATAGACGCCGTATCGAGGACCAACCACAATGTATCCGCCGGTTTTTTTGTCGATGGCGGTCAGGAAGTATTGATCCATGGCGAAGGCCGCGCGTCGGGCGCGGAGGATATCGGCGAGACACTGGTCGTACAGCGCAATGGGCAACCGATATTGATAAGACACCTGGGCGAGGTGAAAACCGGTCCGGCGCCCACGCGTGGGACGGCGGGGTATAATGGAAAGGAAGCGGTCGTTATCGGTATCCAGAAACAACCTACGGCCAATACGCTGGAATTGACCCGGCGTCTGGATACCGTACTTGCCGATGTCCAGGCTTCGCTCCCCGAGGGTATGCAGATCGATACCCATCTGTTCCGTCAGGCGGATTTCATTTCCGTGTCCATCGATAACCTGGTGGAGGCCATACGCGACGGCGCCATTCTGGTCATCGCCGTCGTCTTCGTGTTTCTGATCAGTGTGCGCGCCACATTAATAACACTGGTCGCTATCCCCCTGTCGCTGGTAGCGGCAATCCTTGCGATGAAAGCCACAGGCGGCACCATCAATACCATGACACTGGGCGGCATGGCGATCGCGCTTGGCGCCCTGGTCGATGATGCCATTATCGTTGTAGAGAATATCGTGCGCCGTTTGCGTGAGAATACGCAACGCGAGCCCGGCACGAGACGCTCCATATTCGACGTGGTACTCGATGCAACCCGCGAAATTCAGGGTTCCATTGTATTCGCGACCCTGATCATCATGCTGGTCTTCCTGCCGCTGTTTTTCCTCTCGGGGGTGGAAAGCCGCCTGATGCAGCCGCTGGGTTTTGCCTACGTCGTATCGCTGGCCGCATCGTTGTTGGTCGCGATTACAGTCACACCGGTACTGAGTTACTGGTGGCTGAGTCATTCGCGCACTGTGCGCTTGGGCCATGAGTCGCGGTTGTCAAGCGGATTAAGATACCATTACGAGAAGCTTTTGGATCTGACCATCGAGCGCTGGAGAACAGTCAGCGTGCTGGCGGCCGCCATGCTGATCGTCGCGCTGTTCGGCATCAGCCAGGCCGGCAAATCCTTTTTACCGGAGTTCAATGAGGGCAGTTTGACCGTCAGCGCCGTCACCCTGCCTGGCACGTCGCTTGAGCAGTCCGATGCACTGGGTCGACGCGTGGAACATATTCTTCTCCAGCATCCGGAAGTGGTCGCAACCGCACGGCGCACCGGTCGTGCGGAACTGGACCCCCATGCTCAGGGTATCCACGCCTCAGAGATGGAGGTCACACTGCGCATGGGCGATCGCAGCAAACAGGAACTGCTGGCCGCCCTGCGGCGTGATCTCTCGTCCTTGCCCGGTATGAACATCGTGATCGGTCAGCCCATCTCCCACCGCATCGACCATATGCTGTCCGGCACACGCGCCAATATCGCGGTCAAGTTCTTCGGACATGACCTGTATGAGCTACGGCGTATTGCGGAACAGCTCAAATCAGAGGTGGAGAACGTCCCCGGTGCTGTCGATGTCAGTGTCGAACAACAGGCCGATATTCCTTTTCTGAGGGTGCACTTCGACCGCGTGACCATCGCGCGTTACGGCCTGCACATTGAGGACGTTGCAGAGGCGATTCGTACCGCCTATTTCGGAACCACAGTCTCGCGCGTGCTCGAAGGACAGACCAGTTTTGACCTGGTGGTCCGATTCCATGAAAAGACCAAGAACGATATCGACGCCATCCGCGAGACCTTGATCACTACCAGGGAGGGCGCACAGTTACCATTGCATGCCCTGGCTGAGATTCGCTATGAGCTAGGTCCGAACACCATCAGCCGCGAAAACGTGCAACGCAAGATTGTCGTGATGGCCAACGTCTCCGAACGCGATCTGAACAGTGTAGTAAACGATATTCGTCAACGGATCACTAACAATGTCACGCTGCCGCGCGGCTATCACGTTGAATACGGCGGTCAGTTTGAGAGTGCCGAAGCAGCGACGCGTACCCTGTTATTGCTCGGTGCAGTCGTTATTGTCGGTATCTTTTTACTGCTGTTTATTGCCTTTCATTCGGCGCGCGATGCGCTGCTCATCATGCTCAATCTTCCGCTGGCGCTCATTGGCGGAATTATCGGTGTATATGCCATGGATGGTGTGCTTTCGGTCGCTTCAATTATCGGTTTTATCACACTATTTGGCATCGCCACTCGCAACGGCGTGATGATGGTGGCGCACATTCAGAACCTGGCATCACGTGAGCACGTCGGTGATGCGATGGCCGCCGTCAAACGCGGCGCTGTGGAACGGCTCATTCCGATCCTGATGACCGCATTGGCCGCCGGTCTGGCTCTGGTCCCCCTTGCATTGAGTGCGGGCGAGCCCGGTTCGGAGATCCAGGCACCGATGGCAGTCGTTATTTTATTCGGCCTGCTGAGCTCCACGGCACTCAACATGATCGTCGTGCCGGCGCTGTATTTAAGATTTGGTTCGGTAAACAAGGAATTTGGTGACAGGGAATATGTATTAGCCCATGATTAACGGGCCTGCGGCCAATCAACGTTAATCGTCAACGCACGATAGAGAAAACATCATGCTTTTTTACGCGCTCAAAACGATAGTTACGCTGATCTTGATTATCGCAGCCGCCGAAATTGCCAAGCGCAGTTCCTTGATCGGAGGGCTGGTCGCTTCAGTACCGATCGTATCTGTGATGGCAATGGTATGGCTCTATGTAGACACTCAAGACGCCGAGAAGGTGGCAATGCTTGCGAGGAGTATTCTCTGGTTGGTGCTGCCGTCACTGTCGCTATTTGTAAGTCTGCCAATCTTGCTGAATCAAGGAATTAATTTCTGGATCAGCCTTGCTGGCTCTCTTGCTGTGATGATTGCGTGCTATCTGCTCATGCTGTTTGTGCTCGGGCAATCTGGCTTTTTGGATCACTGATGTAAAACGACTGAACAAGATGGCGAAAACACATAAGCTGCGTCCGGCAGTGGCGAGGATATCAAAGCCTCCACCGGTGAGCGCGAAGTCGTTGGATAGCGCATACTTCGCCCACTTATCCTTGGTTGCGGTAAGGTGTACCTCGTGTCCGATAAGTTGGATGATTTGGAGGATGACGAACAGCGTCGTCCCTCCGGGGAAGCACCGTCTCACGTTTAGTATCAGAAAATAGGCGCCCGTGCGGGTGACCGCCGCGGAGACGAGGCATCTCACCAGCAGTGAGGCGGGCGAGTGCCAGTCCTGGTATTCCTTTCCAGCCGCCCCGCGCGCCTTGGCCCAACTGAAATGCCCCCACACCCACACCTTGGCCGTGGCCATCCATCCGACCAGGCAGGCTCGCCCCGATTTGTTGTTCTGCAACGCGATCACGCCTTGCGTTTAAGCACCCCCATGACCGGCCGCAACGAGCCGCCCTGCGCGGTACCGCGTTACAGGCGATCACAATAGGGAACACGCTGAAGCAGGCCGATGCTTGCCTGGGCAGCCGGGTGCCCGTGAGCGCCTCGCCGGCCGTGCTGATAACGATCTATGCATCTGGCCGTGATTATGGTAAACCATTCGAGGACGTGGTTTGTTATTATAAAAAGTCGAGTCAGTATCAAAGAATGATCTCAGTGCCAAAAGAATTATTCATGCCGATGCCCGACGGTGCCGACGCGGGAAGGCGGCCCGGTGTTGTGTTCACACAAACTCGGGGTCAATGCGGCCGGATTTCCCTTTGCATATTCCTGCTTCTCAGTGGTGTCTCACCGGCGTCGGCCATCGAGCTCACCGACAAGGTGACGCTGGGGGCGACGTTCACCGGAGTCCATCAATACGGCGACTACGATGACGCCTTCGACGACAGCGGGGATCCGATCGGCGAGCAGGACAAGGGGACGCTGGCCGTTGATATCAAGGGCGAGTTCCGGCCCACGCCCAACGACAGCCTGTATGCCGTCGTCAGCTTCGCCAAGGGTAACGGGCTGAAAGGCCTCGGCGGGCTCAGCGTCGTGGTGAATGCCGACGACCTGGAAGACGATGTCAAAAACATCAACGGGCGAGGCCGTGATTATCTGCTGGAGGCGTACTACGAGCACACCTTCGAGTTCGACGAGACCCTGGCGCTGGCGCTGACGGCCGGGTTGCTCGATGCGAGCCAGTACATCGATCACAACGCCCTGGCCGACGATGAGATCATCCAGTTCATGAACGAGGTGTTCGTCAGCCGGTTTTTCCTGCCCACCTACGATCCGGGTATCAGGGCGGGATTGTCCGGTGCAGGCTGGCACACCGATCTTGTGTGGATGGATGCTGCGACCGAGACGCCCGGAGTCGACCCCGACGGGTATCACTTCCTTGGTGTTGATTTCGGTTTTTCGCTGCAGCTGCCGATGGGCAAGGGCCATTACGATATTCTCTTGCAATCGACCGACCGTGCCATGACCCGGCGCAGCGGCAGTGAACGCTCGACGCGGATCAGGGGTGCGGGTGTTTCTGTCGACCAGGCAGTGAGTGAGAATCTCGACGTCTTCGTCCGCTTGGGCGCGAATAACGAAGAAGCCGCCGCGCTCGTGCACCGCGCTTTGTATTCCGGCGGCGTGCGGCTCAAGGGGCAAGCGCTGGCGGTTCCGAGGTGGACGCTCGGCGCGGCCTTCGCCTATCTCGACGGGTCCGGTGACCAGGTGGGTGATGTCCGGCGCACGCGGGTATTCGAGACCTTCGGCCGCTATGCGTTGACCGCTGGCAGTAATATCGGCCTGGACATCCAATATGTCGCCGACGACATCCGAGGCGGGCTCGGTCCGAATACCTGGATTGTCGGTGTCCGCGCCAATGCGTCCTTCTGAGAAAAAAACGCCGGGGCAGCACAGGTTCCGCCGCAGCTCACGCGCAGCCGGCCGAGCCCGAGCGCGCGGAACGGTGGTTTCCGTCACTGATCGCCGGTTCGAGCATCCGTCACCGCAACCTTACCGAGTTCATTCACCAATAGACTTTCCTCGATCCCCAACTCGAGTGCCGCACGCCGGGCGACACTTTGCCCCAGCCACTGGGGCTGGTGGGCGTCGGAGCTGATCACGAAGCGAAACCGGTGTGTAAACGGTGCATAGAATTGCATCCAGTCACATCGCCAGATGTAGCGGTTATTGATCTCCACCAGGCACTCCGGAGGTAGACAGTCCAGCTTCGTGTCCAGTGCGTTGGGGTGAGCGATGATGACCGGACGCCCGGTCGCCAGCAGCCGCTCCACGCCGCGATAGTCCTCGGCCCGGTCGCGGCAATGATAGATGTAATAATCAAAGGCCAGACTGGCGGCGAAGCCGACCGAGGGGGCGCCGTCCACTTCGGTGCCCACGAGCAGGTCCAGGGCCCGAAGGTGGTGGACGTAATGATCATATTCATTGTCCGCGAAGTGTTCGAAATGGTCGCTGATGCCGATCAGCTCGGCATGCCGCACCCGGGCGATGAGCTCCGGCGTTTGCGCGGGCACGACCGCGCTGTCGTCTCGCGAGTAGATCGTGTGGATATGTAAATCCTGAGGATATGTGCCGTTTTGCATGGCGGTGTCTGACGGAAATGAGACAAGATACTATATTAGAACGCATTTATGACCGCTTGACGACTGCCCAGATTGATATCTTGCCGGAGACGCGGGGGTCATACCCGGACCGCCGGCCGCACGGTTCACGGCATCCAGAAACTTACCCGCGGGACCGGGTTCCAATACCATTGCAGGCCAACCGGCCAGCGGTTTCGGGCCGTCGCGAACAGGAGGTGCACGCTATGTTCGATAAGATCGTCAATACCGTTGTCATCAGCCTGATGGTGGTGTTTTCCCCAATCAGCCCGGCAGATGAGAGGGTTTGGGGTTTCCACGCCGAACCTTATACATTTTTGTTCGGAAATCATATTGATACCCATCAGGAATTAAAATATCTGGATGATCGCCCGGGGGAGCTGAAGGGCTGGCTCTATGTCTTCGACTCCGGCGAGACCACCGATGAAGGCATACCGGTGTTAAAGCATTGTACCAACGAGCAGCACTATGCCGCAGGGTGCGTCGCCGGCTGGAAGCTGGTCACGCGGCCGTGCGTCAAGGAATATAATGACTGCCAGGCCATGTATCTCTATCACTATCACGACCATCCCGTGTGGTTAATCTGTCCTGCCAGGGATGCAAGCGGCAATCTGCGCGGTGAGCGCCAGTGCATCGTTCAACCCGGCAGTTATACGCATTTCCATTGGCTGACCGAAGGTGCGAGCGGCGGCGGCACAGACTTCCCCAGTGATCTGAATCCCGCCTATCCGGCCACGCAGCCGGCCGATCTGCCCGATGGTCACATCGATTCGCCCCTGGAACAGGCACTGGGTGTCGCGATCGACGTGCCCGAGGCGTGCAATGTTGCGATGGCGAGTCAACACCAGCCGGGCAGCCGCTGTCCGGGATTTTTCCTCGCGCTCAAGGCGGTTGAGGCGTTTGACCATGAGGTGTGGGCGTTTCGCCATGGGGGTCAGGAACTCATTGTGCGTCCCGGTGTGGACAACAAGACGCATTTGAATCTGCTGACATCCTACGCACCGGAGGCGATCCCGCAGGAGATCATTGACGAGTTGCCCGAGTTTCCCGGCGGCCGGGGAGCCGATGAAGGCGGCCACATCGGCGATGACGATCAGGACGGCAGTTAGACAGCGGCGATGATCGACTGCCATGCGCATCTGGCCGCCACGGAGTTCGATGCCGACCGCCCGGCGGTCATCGAGCGGGCCCGCGGGGCGGGCGTCCGGCGTATTGTTGTCGTTGGTGAGGATCCCGGGGATGATCGCCGCGTGCTCGAGGTCTGCGCCCGTCATCCTCAAGTATTGTGTCCCTGCATCGGCTACCACCCCGATCGCTTTGCCGAAGACCGGGATTTGCCTACTGATGATGCCATTGAGGCGGTGGCGAGGCTCGCCCGTGACAATCGTGCGCAGTTGCTCGCCATCGGTGAGGTCGGCCTCGATTACTGGTATGTGAGAACCGATGCGCGTCGCGCCGCCCAGCGCGCCTGCCTCGAACGCATGGTCGCGCTGGCTGACGAGCTGGCGCTGCCGCTCAATGTGCACTCGCGCTCCGCGGGCCATCAGACGCTGGCGCTGCTGGCGGCCTGCGGTGCGCAGCGCGTGCTCATGCATGCCTTCGATGGCAAGGCGAGCTACGCCGCACGCGCCGCCGAGCAAGAGGGTTACCTGTTCTCAATTCCCCCGTCGGTCGTGCGCTCGGTGCAAAAGCAGAAGCTCGTTCGCCGGCTGCCGCTGGAGTCATTGGCGCTAGAATCGGACAGCCCGGTGCTGGGCCCGGACCCGGGCGTGCGCAACGAACCCGCCAATCTGGCGCATGCGGTGCGTTGCCTAGCAGAGCTCAAGGGCGTGTCGGAGGATCGGGTCCGTGAGGTGACGACCGGCAACGCGCGCCGGTTGTTCGGTGGGATTAGCTGAGCGTGCGCCCGCACTGCGCTCGGCGCCGTGCCGCCTTTGCCCGCGGTGGCTAACAAAGAACACGCTGTGTGTGTAAATGAAACAAACGAGGCCGATACCAAGTCAAAGGAAATGCAGGCCTTCCAAGTGGGATTTCACTTGGATCAATAAGGTAGATCGAACATGGGAGGGTACACAGGAGGATTGAGCCGTGATCGAAACCATGAATGACATCATGCACCCCGGGATGGGAGCGAAGAAGGACCTCGCTTTCCCGCACGCGCCAATCGGTTGGACGCGAGACGCCGCCCTTGAGAGGGCCCGGGCGGAGGGGCTGGAGCTCGGGGACGAGCACTTTGACGCACTGCGCGCGCTGCAGGGATATTTCGCACGCCACGGGCCAGGGGCGGGGGTCAACGTGCGTGAATTGCACGACGCGCTGGAAGAGAAGTACCACGAAAAAGGTGGCATTAAATATCTCTACCAGCTGTTTCCGGGCGGGCCGGTGGCGCAAGGCTGCCGGTTGGCCGGTCTCGAGGCGCCCGCCGGCGCCGCGGACAAGGGGTTTGGCAGCGTGGTCTAGGACCGACCCGCGTTGTGACCAGGGTCAGCGAGCAGTTGCTCGGAAATGTCGCGAGAATACCCCCGCACCAGCGGGAAACGGGCGTGATTGGCTTCGATAATCGGGATGTTGTGTAGCGATTAATTTCAGTAGTGCCGATGTCGGATTTGGGCATAACGTTGTTGGCACGAAAGTGATAGCATCGCAGGACGGAATGGATGCGAACGGGAGCCTGCGATGATCCAACTCAAGATTAACGGCACCACCCACGAGCTCGACGTCGACCCGAATATGCCGCTGTTATGGGCGATCCGCGATGTCGTCGGTCTGACCGGCACCAAGTACGGCTGCGGTCTTTCATTGTGCGGCGCCTGCACGGTGCACATCGACGGCCAGGCCGAGCGGTCCTGTGTCACGCCTGTCAGCGCGGCCCAGGGCAAAGCCATCACCACCATCGAGGGGCTGGATTCGAAGGTCGCCCGCGCCGTGCAGTCGGCATGGGAAAAGCTCGATGTCGTGCAGTGCGGCTACTGCCAGTCGGGCCAGATCATGTCCGCCGTCTCGATGCTGGCGCGCAACCCCCGGCCCACCGATGATGACATCAACACAGCCATGTCCGGCAACATCTGCCGCTGCGCGACCTATGTCCGCATCCGTGCCGCCATCAAGGACGCGGCCAGGGCGCTGGCCTGAAGGAGGCGTGAACATGGATAAAACGCATCTTGTTGATCGGAGCCGCCGCGAGTTTCTGAAGGTCTCGGCCGCGGCCGGCGGCGGCCTGCTCATCAGCCTGTATCTGCCGGGGTGCGAGCGCGCGGAGAAGGCCGCGGCGCCGGGGGCACCGATTGTGTTCGAACCCAACGCCTTTGTGCGCATCGGCACCGACAACACCGTGACCGTCATCGCCAAGCACCTGGAGATGGGCCAGGGCACTTATACGGGACTGGCCACCCTGGTGGCCGAAGAGCTCGACGCCGCCTGGCCGCAGGTGCAGGTAGAGGGCGCGCCCGCCGACGCCGGCCGTTACAGCAATCTGTTTTGGGGGCCGGTGCAAGGCACGGGTGGCAGCACCGCCATGGGGAACTCGTTTGAGCAGATGCGCAACGCAGGCGCGCTCGCGCGGCAGATGCTGGTCAATGCGGCCGCCGGGAAATGGGAGGTCCCCGCCGATGCCATTACCGTGCGTGACGGTATTGTGCGGCACGACGCATCGAAGCGCGAGGCCGGCTTTGGTGAGCTGGTTGAGCTGGCCGCGCAGCAACCGGTCCCCGAAACGGTGTTTGTCAAGGAACCGGATGAGTTTCGTCTGATTGGCACCCACGTGCCGCGCAAGGACGGCAAGGAAAAGACCAACGGCACGGCCATATTTACCCAGGACGTCAAGCTGCCCGGCTTGCTCACGGCCGTGGTCGCGCATCCGCCGCGCTTCGGGGCGACAGTCAAATCCTTCGACGCCGCGCGCGCCGGGAAAGTGAAGGGCGTGGTGGATGTGGTGGCGATCCCGACCGGAGTGGCGGTGCTGGATAAGGACTTCTGGAGCGCCAAGCAGGGCCGTGATGCCTTGAGCGTCGAGTGGGACGAGGCCAAGGCCTTCAAGCTCGGCTCGGAGGAGATCATGGGCGAGTACAAGCGGCTGGCGGCTAAGCCGGGCGCCGTTGCGCGCAAGGACGGTGATGCCGAGCAGGCGCTGGTAAAGGCGGCGCGCACGGTCGAGGCGGCGTACGAGTTTCCCTATCTCGCCCACGCCGCGATGGAGCCCATGAACTGCGTGGTGAAGCTCGATGCCGGCGGCTGCGAGATCTGGAACGGCGAGCAGTTCCAGACCCCCGATCAGGCGGCGGTCGCCGCCGCGGTCGGGCTCAAGCCTGAACAGGTGAAAATCAATATGCTCTACGCCGGTGGCTCCTTCGGCCGCCGCGCCAATCCGCAATCCGATTATGTCCTCGAGGCCGCCAGCATCGCCAAGGCGATTCAAGGCAAGGCACCGGTGAAGCTGGTATGGACGCGCGAAGACGACATGCGCGCGGGGTACTACCGCCCGCTGTATTACCATCGTTTGAAGGCCGGGCTCGATCAGGCCGGTAACCCGGTTGCCTGGCAGCACCGTGTCGTCGGCCAGTCCATTCTGAGAGGCACGGCCTTTGAACAGGCGATGGTCAAACAGGGCGTCGACGAGACCTCGGTCGAGGGCGCGTCGAACATGCCTTACGCGATACCCAACCTGACCGTGGACCTGCACTCACCGGAGATGGGTGTGCCGGTGCAGTGGTGGCGCTCGGTCGGATCGACCCACACCGCCTTCGTGGTGGAGACCTTTATCGATGAGCTCGCCGCCGCCGCCGGCAAGGACCCGGTCGCGTTCCGGCGCGCCCTGTTAAAGGATCACCCGCGTCACCGCGGCGTGATGGAGCTGGCCGCGGAGAAAGCGGGCTGGGGCAAGCCGCTATCGGAAGGCCGCGGGCGCGGCATCGCCGTGCATGAGTCCTTTAATACCTATGTCGCGCAAGTGGCGGAGGTCAGCGTGCATCAAGACCGCAGTTTTTCGGTCGACCGCGTGGTCATCGCGGTCGACTGCGGCGTCGCGGTGAACCCCGATATTATCCGCGCGCAGATGGAGGGCGGTATGGGCTTCGGGCTGTCGGCGGCGTTAACCAGCGCGATCACGCTCAAGGACGGGCGGGTGGAGCAGTCCAACTTCCACGATTATACCGTGCTGCGCCTGGATCAGATGCCATCGGTGGTCGAAGTGCATATCGTGAGCTCGGCCGAGCCGCCCACGGGCGTCGGCGAACCCGGCGTGCCGCCTATCGCGCCCGCGGTGGCGAATGCCTTGTATGCCGCGACCGGCCAGCGCTTTTATCAGCTGCCGCTACAACTCAAGACCTGACACCGACCGACCAAAGATAATGATGCTCGACTAGGAAGTCATTAGCGCCTGATTGCCTCGGGCGGTTTCGGGCAGCTCGAAGTAAAATGTGGTGCCCCGGCTCTTTTCCGTCTCAAAGTCGATGGTACCGTTGTGGTGCTCGACGATGCCCTTTGCAATGCTTAGCCCCAGACCCGTGCCGCCCGAACCGCGGGTGGTCGAAGCATCCACCTGGGTAAATTTGTCGAACAGCTTGGCACGAAAGTCTTTCGGAATACCGGATCCGTGGTCGGTGACCGAGACACGCAGGCAATGATCACGGCGTATCACGCTGAGCTCAACACGTTCGCCTTTGGGTGAGAATTTCACGGCATTGGAGACAAGATTGCCCAATACCTGCATGATCCGATCTGAATCCGCCAGGATGAGGGCGTCGTCAACGCGCTGAGTAATCTCCAGACGTACATCGTACTGCAGCGCATATCCATTGTTGGCGACTATCGCCTGTTCGATGAGCGGCATGACCTGGATCGGCTGAAGTCTGTATTCGAGTTTACCCGATTCTATTTTATCGATATCCAGAATGTCATTGATAATCAGCAAAAGCCGCTCAGTATTGTTGTTGGCGATCTCGAGCAGCTGCTTCACCTTGTCGGGAACCTCGCCGACAGCGTGGCCTACGATCAGGCCCAGCGAACCGCGAATGGATGTCAATGGTGTGCGCAGCTCATGGCTTACGACGGAAACGAACTCGTTTTTCAACTGCTCAACGCGTCTGCGCTCAGTGACATCCAGTGTCAATGATGCGACGCCGATCACCTTGCCGCTGTCATCGATCAACGGCGTATTATACCATTCGCAGAGTATGATCCTGCCGTCTTTGGTGATGTTCTCATTTGTACTGCGCAGCCCGCCTGTGTTGGCCAGCAACTGCTTCCAGACGTTGTTGGCGTACTCGCGTGTGTCTTTCGGGACAATTAGCTCAAGGCCGTGCTTTCCAAGGGCTTCCTCCCGGGTGTAACCAAATATCGTTTCGGCAGAGTTGTTCCAGTTTGTTACCTCGAAGTCGGTATTCCATTCAATGACGGCGAGGGGTGTGCGCTGCATATGCAGGGCGAGGCGTTGCCGGGAGTTGCGTAACTCCTGTTCCCGATCGAGGGCGTCCAGCCTCAACGAAATGTTGGCCAGCGTCGTGCGATAGATGTGCTGCGCGCTAGCCATGAGCAGAAAAATGAGTATCGGTAGCATGATACCCATGAGTTGTCCGGTGGCTGTCCCGGTTAACAAAAAATGCAGTGCCAGTGGTGCCAAGGTAATAGCGATAAATGCGAAAACGAGAAAGCGAAGCGGTGAGAGGCTCGTGATGGCGACAGCGCACGTCACCGACAGCACGAAAGCGACCATGACCTGAGACACCGCGTGGTCAACCGGAAATAACCATATCCCTGTACTGCCCCAGCAAAAGGCCGCGACAAGAGCGCCTGCCGCAAACCGTCGTGTCCATCTCCGAATCTCAGTTGGTGACGGCGTGACTCGCCAGAAGATATAGGCATGGACCGCTCGAGCGAAGGTAATGAGACCAAAGAACACCGCCCAGACGGTGAGCACGGCATGATCAATCACCGGCCTGAGAATCATGATAATAAAAAAGATTCCCAGCGCCGTTCCCCATACCGAAGTCGTCATGGCGTTGTACAGCAGTTTTGTCTGTTCGTAACGGATGACGTCGCTTCTTTTTGTGTCCATCGGGGTCCCGCCGTTTTCGTGTCTATGGACGCAACATGCGCAGTGAGGGGCCGCTGTATTCCCCATGCCGAATTGGGAATATAGCAAAAACTGGGTGTCGCCCCTTACTTGGACTGATTGGGGTGATTGGCGCGGCGCGAGCTCCCTCGCGCACGAAAGCGGAAAAAAAGGAAATTAATGCTCAGCGGGGTGGTGACGTTATTTCACCTGTATTATTGTGGTATTTGTTGACCTGGCTTTCACGAGCACCCAGAGACCACAGGTCAAAATCGAAATCAAGGCCCGCCAAAAGCCTTTCTTTTACGGGAACCGCTCACAGTGAGTGGGTCCTTACAGACTCGATCCAGGACCACGGGCAGCCGTAGCCGGGGCGGCCGCAGGCTGCCCCGGCGCATGTTCCCGCGCAAGGGACTTCACCCCCAGGGTGCGCGCCGTAGCACCTCCGGGGCACGCTGGTCGGCCAACCCACAGGCATTCGAACGTGCAGACGCCTGCCCCCGCTGGTGCGTGCCTGCATCTTGCCGCTTACTCGACAAACCGCCGTGCCGCGAGCGCCCGGGCCACTGGCAGGGCCGTCAAGGGCGTTGTGTAACCTGTGGGATGCGCCTCCTATTGCCTTTTGGCAATGAATCCGCCCACGACAAAATCCGTCGTAATAAAGCGAATCTCCCTTCCGTGGTCGACGATCACAAAGGCCACCGAGGAAGACGGCGGAAACTGGGGGTCGGAAAACTGGGTCATGCTGGAGCCGGTGCCGTCCGGATTGACAGTATAGGTGCAGCTATCCGAGGTCACCGGGCCGATGACGGTGCCGTTCTGGTTCAAGGTGCTGGTAACTGTGCATCCTCCCTGTCCATCGAAAACGACTGTACCCATGCCGACAACAGGTAACGGTTCGGGAACCGCGGGTGGAACCACCACCCCGTAACTCGCCGACCATCCCCACGTTCCCTGGATACTCCGTGTGGTAAACGTCCTGGTTTGTGAGGCGCCGGACTCACCGTCCTCGGCGGCATGGGACGCCTGCATCAGGATATGAGAACCTAAGATCGCCAATACTCCAGTGACTGCCAGCAAATTGAGAGATCGTTTCATCGTGTTTTCCTCCATGAGATTTTGTTGCGTAGTGATTCTATGTCACGTTCGGGTCTCCTCGTCGACTGGGACAGCTACCGTGCGAGCGTTTCCGCCGCCGATGGAGCAGCTAAGTGTACCGGCTCGATCAACTGCGTTACGACCCCCGGCTTATACACACTTCGCCCTGGTAGCGGCCGCTGTTGATACCTTGCTCGGATGCGCCGTACACGTAGAGATGGCCTGTGGCAGCCGCGAAATAGTCGGTGCCCCCGGTGACCGTTAGCAGGGCTGATATGCGACCTGCCGCTAAATCCAGGGCTCCGGTATCGGTGAGATACACATCACCCCGGCGCGTATAAACGAAGCTGAATCCGGTGTAGAAATTGGCTGCCGGGACGCTCGGCTCGCCCGCCGGGATGAACTGTTGTGCCACGAAATCATAATCGCCCCAGAGCGCCCCGGTCAGCGTTCCGCTCGTACAGAAGAGTACCGGTGAATCACACTGCTCTGCCGGCAGCGTTTGTGATTCGAAGCGTCCCGATACCGGGAAACACTTATTCTGCGCCCAAGCGACTCCGGAAAAGGTAATTGCGATCGAGGTACCGACAAGTAATATTTTTTTAGCGAATCCGATTACTCTCTTGGTGTTCATCATCATCTCTCCCCCTTCTTTGTTGAGCAATAGACCAGAAGTGTTATTGTATAAATAAATAGGGCTTCCATGCCATCGCCGCTCAGCCTCTGGGGTGATCGTGATGACTGGGCAGTAGTGGCGAGTGATAAGGCAACTTGGATTACAAAATATTGCAGTCAGTGTTTACTAACTTTATTGACAATAATGGTGGCGGACCATCGCCGTGCGATACATGGCGATTAGCAACAACCAAAGATCTGATTTAGATGCGACAAAAACGGTGCGGTTATGGTCAGCGGATCATTGTCTGGAGCGTTCTGGGAGAAAGTGAGTCGGAGTCATTTTTGAATAAAGAAAATTAGCACCGGTCTTTTCTTCCTGGAAACGTTTACTTTCCTAGCGCTGCGAGATCCGACTCTCGGTAATCTTGCGTCCATTTTTCCATGTCTGATTAATGGTTCCGGATTCGGTATGTAAGGTTCCCGCGCCGTGTTTCTTGCCGTTTCGAAACACGCCGACATACTTATCCTCGTTTTTCCAGATGTAGACCCCTTCGCCGTGGAATTTTCCGTCCTTGAACCGCCCTTCATATTTGTCGCCGTTGGCCCAGACATACGTCCCTTCGCCGTCGTACTGGTTGTCTTTGAACTGACCGTTGTACCGGTCGCCATTGGCCAGGGTATGGGTTCCCTGGCCATGGCGCTTGTTGTCTTTAAACTGCCCCACGTATTTGGCGCCATCCGCTTCGGTGTAGCTGCCTTCGCCGACATAGACGTCATTTTTGAATTGACCGGTGTATTTCGCGCCGTCGGTCATTGTGTACGTTCCCTGGCCGTGGCGCCTGTTGTCCTGGAACCGGCCGATATATTGAGACCCGTCGGCCTCGGTATAAGTCCCCTCGCCGCTGAATTTGCCATGCGCAAATTGGCCGACGTATTGCTCGCCGTTGGCGAGCCGGCTGGTGCCCCGGCCATGATAGCGGTTGTTGCGGAATTCCCCCCGGTACCCGGAGCCGTCGGCATCGGTATACGTCCCCTTGCCGTTGTAACGACCGTCTTTGAATTGCCCGGCGTAGCGACTCTTATTGGGATAATCGATGGCTCCCTGCCCGTTTCGCTGGCCAACCCTGAATTCCCCGGTGTATCGGGTTCCGTCACCCCAGTCATAGGTGCCCTCGCCTGAAAACGCGCCTTCGGAAAAGCCACCGACATAACTCCGCCGGCCGTCCACGCTTCTGGCCCGTCCTTCGCCATGGGCGTAACTGTCTTTACAGCCACCACTGATGTGTGTCCATGGCACCGAATCCGGTTTCACCTTGCATTTTTGCCCGGCTGCCGCCGGTTTTTCCACCGGCCTGGGTGTAGCCCGCGCAGCCGGTTCAGCTTTGGGTGTGGCAGGCGGAGCATCCACCTTGGGCGTTTTCGTTACGGTTTTAGGCGCGGCTTTGGCCGGCGCGGGCTCCTGCATACCCGGTCCGGTCGCGCATCCGGTCAGCACCAGGACAGTGGTGGCTGCGGCCAACGCAAGAACATGATAGCGGCTTTTCACTCAGGCTCCCTTCTGGTCACAGGCGTACGGCAGCTATGTCGTTGTTGTGTGATATTGGACAAATAACGGCTATTTTCATTCGCGAAGTTTGTGATGATTCACTTGGGCGGCTGAAACGGCTCGGAGGGCGTCGCGATGGGTGCCGGTTCTTTGATATCAGCGTCTTCCGTCGGTTTCTTTATTTCGACGTCGGCAAGGGGAGGCTGATCCCCGCTTTCATCAGTGGCCGGTTTCCTTAGCAGACCAAAGAGCGCCAGGAGGGCAAGCAATGCGGCCGCGAGACCGGCATACAGCAATTGACGCTTGCGTTTTGCTGGCGCGGTGTCTGCCTGTTGCCCGCCGGTGACTGCGACAGGTGTTGGCGTGGATTGAGCCGGCTTGCGGATTTCCGCCGGCGGCTCCGGGCTCGTGGGNNNCACCCGGGGTGGCGGGGTCGGAACCACGACGGCGGGAGCAGGCGGCTGCTTGATCGGTGGGGCGGCCTTGGCTTTTTGCGCTGTAACCCGCTTTATGTTTTTCTTCTTTTGTGTCGGCTTGGCCACCGGCGCTTGTTTGGCTGTGTTGTCGGCCTTGAGGGTGGTGTCACCCAGGCTGATCTCCTTGATCCTGATCTCCGTGAAATGCTGCCGGTGGCCGCGGGTCTTGCGGTAATGCTTGCGCCGCTTAAATTTGAAGACGACAATCTTTTCGCCGCGGCCTTCGCCCACGACTTCGGCCTTCACACGGGCGCTCGACAGCGCCGCCCGCCCGGCGCTGACCGAGTCGCCGTCAACGATCAGGTGAACGTCGTTAATGGTCACGGTCTCGCCCGGCTTGGCCGCGAGCTTCTCCACCTTCAGCGTATCCCCGGGGGAAACCCGATACTGCTTTCCCCCGGTCTGGATGACGGCATAGACTCCCATAAACTCCTATCGATGTAGTTCGTTGTTGTATAGGAAAAATAGCCGCTGTGACGCCGTCCCGCAATAAGTCACCGAATAAACGCAGAAACCTTAAAAATAGCCTCATAAATCTAAAAAACGTCGCAGCCAGCACGGTGAAGCCGCGCGCAACCAGGCAGAGACACCTTTCCGTGCTCCTTAAGGGAGACACAGGTCAATCGCGGCCAGAGTCCGCTTGGACCACGCCCTGGGGTTCACGCTGCCCGAAAGATTTTCTTGACATTATTATAAATATATCTAACAATATAAAAATGTCTAACGATAAGCAATTCAGGCCCAAACCGGTGTACACGATTTCGTCCGCGGCGCAGACCAAGGCCTACCTGCATCACGTGCGAATGCGCATCGTCTCCCTGCTCACCGCACAGCCAATGACGATATCCCAGGTGGCGCAGGAATTCGCCGTCCACCCGGCCAATATCACCCATCATTTCAGGGAGCTGGAGAAGGCCGGGCTGATCAAGCTGGTGGAGCGGCGGGATATCGGCAGAACGACCGAGAAGTATTATCGCGCCATCGCCCTGCACTTCAACGTGACGGCGCAGAAAAAGAAGATCTCAGGCTCGAGTGCCCTGGCGTTATCCCTGCTCAGAGACGATGTGTCCCTGGCGATCGGCCAGCTAAAGGGAGACGATTCCGAGCCGGTGACGTGCCTGCTGTGGAACGCGAAGATCAGGCCGAAGATGTATAAGGCGTTCCGAAAGAAACTCATGGACCTGATTGAAGAGTATAAACCGGCGGACACTGAAGACGGGATACCCTACACGCTGAGCCTTGGGCTGTACCCATGCAATGTCGAACGGCCCACTGGAGAGGTTTATCTGGTCTGAGCGACGGATTTGAAAACTTTGAAATAGCGCAATGATCAGGTCCGGCAGATTCAAGGCCTGGGCGCTGTGTTCAGCCCTGACGCCAATGATCAACGCTGCGTCTGTAATCGGAGGTGGAGCAATGTCTATGTCCGTACCGATTGATGAGCATGCAGGCGTTCTCGCGTCCAAGGCCTGGGAGAGCGGCGACATCTCGCGGGCAGAAGAACTGAACGAGGCTGTCTTGCAAACATCCGCGTCGGATGACGAGGCGCAGTCTCTGCAAATGAAGCTCCGCTTCGTGCAGGGTCAATATAAGGCAGCGCTGGTGTCCTTCGATAAGATCGATAAGTCATACAAACAATATCAGGATGCGGTTGATCTGGCCGTGGAGGCCTGCCTCCATCAGGGGGATATCGAGAATGCATGGAAACTCGCCAGGCGTAATAAACTAAAAGAGGCGGATTACCTGGATCATTTCCGCCATCACCCGTTCCGCATTGAAGCCGAAAAGACCTATCTCATACCCTTCCTAACGGATACGGCGTTGCCGAGTTCGCTGTTTCCAGGGGTGGCGGGACGGATCAACGGCAAGGATGCGCAGATCCGAATCGATACCGGCGGGACCTTTCTCGTTATCGGCAGGCGGGCGGCGGACACGTATCAGATCGAGATTGCGCACAAACACCGGACCATGCACGGCCCCCGCAGCGTCAGCGGGTGGTATGGGATCGCACAGGAGATGGCGTTCGATAGCGGCCCTGTATTCAACAACGTGCCGGTCGTCGTGATGGATAGCCTTGGTGATCTCGTGATCTTTGGCACCAATATCTTGGAACGGTTCTTGGCCACTGTCGACTATCCCAATTCAAGATTCATCCTCACGCCGAGGACTCGCGAAGATCTGTATGCTGAGCATATAAAGCTGCTGCCTCGCCAGAAAGAGACGCTCCCGTTCTATATGTGGGATGATCACTACATGTTCGCCAAGGGAAGTTTCGCCGGCCAGGACGATCTGACGCTATTCTTCGACTCCGGGCTGGTCGCGGTCGCGGAGATCAACGGAACCTTGACGCAAGCGGCCGTAATGGCGTCCAAAGAGCGCCTGCTCCAATGGGGGATTGACAGGAAACACCTCAAGCAAAGCAATGTCGTCCCCACGGAATACTCATTGATTGTTGCCGGTCTTTCGCAGCCCGATATGCCCGTGTATTATGACAAGCATTTTAAAAAAGATTGGACGTTCGGCGGGATCCGGATTGACGGACTTATTTCACACGCCTGGCTGAAGCATTACACCTGGACCGTTGATTTCGACAGACGTGAATATATATTTGGAATCCCAGACACACATCGCTGAACAAGTTCGGTTTAGGGGATTCAAGAGACAAGGCGCTCGCTCGATATTGACACACAACAGCCTAGAAGCGAATTTGCCAATATGAAAAACCCGCCCGTCAAGACGGGTGGGTTTTTGTTTTTGATAACGCCCTGGCCGATCAGGATGTTCTTGGATGACAGCAAGCCGTGATTCTGCTGGGCTCCCCGGAGCGCTCGACGGATATGAAGAGATTCCGCCCCTTGGCATGCCGCCGGCAGAAGGCGTCATTCGGGTCCGTCCCGAGGATTTCGTGGTGCGGGAGCGGTTGGGGATGGCGCCCGAGGGGGGCGGCGAACATCTATGGCTGCGCATACAAAAGCGCGCGTTGACCACGGAGGAAGTGGCGAGGCTGCTCGCCCGCCACGCCGGGGTCGCCTACCGGGACGTGGGGTATGCCGGGCTCAAGGACCGGCATGCGGTCACGGAGCAGTGGTTCAGTATCCACAAGTCCTCTGCGACTGATGAGGACTGGAGCAGCGCGCTGCCGCCGGCGCTACAGGTACTCGAGCGCAGCCGGCACCGCCGCAAGATCAAAAAAGGGGCGCTGCGCGGCAATGCCTTTGAGATCACCGTGCGCAAGGTGCGTGGCGACCCCGGGCAGGTCCAGGCGGTGTGCGAGCGGCTCCGCGACACGGGCTTCCCGAACTATTTTGGTGAGCAGCGTTTTGGCCGCCAGCGTGGCAACGTCGCGCGGGCGCGCGCGATGCTGGGCGGCCAAAAGGCGGTCCGGGACCGTTTCAGCCGCGGGCTGTATCTCTCCGCGGCCCGCGCCGAGATTTTCAACCGTGTGCTCGCGGTGCGGGTGCGCGCGGGGTCCTGGGACACGGCGCTGGTCGGCGATGCCCTGGTGCTCGACGGGAGCCGCAGCTACTTCGTCGAGGAGCAGATCACCGGGGAGATTGCGGCACGGGTCAAACGGGGCGATCTGCATCCGAGCGGACCGCTTTGGGGGGCCGGCGGGCCGCCGACCCGCGCCGGCGTCCTGGCGCTCGAGAATGAGGTGGCGGCCGGGCAGCCGGAGCTGAAGGTCGGACTCAGCGGCTACGGAATGCAGCATGCGCGCCGGCCGCTGCGCGTGATCCCGAAGGACCTCGAGGCGCGCTGGCTCGACGCCGAGACATTGCAGCTGCGCTTTTCGCTGCCGGCGGGCAGCTACGCCACCGCGCTTTTGCGCGAAATCGTACGCTATGAGAGCGGATGCGGCTGACCCGGCTCGTAAGGTCCATCACAAAAAGTCGTACGCCAACCATTGATCTTGCAGGCCGCCAGCAGGCAGAATCCACCCCCTGCGTTTCGGGCCGGGGGAGACCACCGCGCCCGGACAACCATAGTTGCATTCTTTTCAAGAAAAAGGGGAATAATCAATGAAGTTGATTCTTTTGGGTGCCCCGGGTGCGGGCAAAGGCACGGTGGCCAAGATGCTCACCAAAATCGACGGCGCGGTGCAGATTTCAACGGGCGATATTCTGCGTGGAGCCGTGCAGGCGGGAACCGAGTTGGGCAAAGAGGCGGAGGCCTATATGAAGCGCGGCGACCTGGTCCCCGATGAGCTGATCATGGGCATCATGGAAAAGCGACTGCAGGCGCCTGACTGCGAAAAAGGGTTTCTGCTCGACGGCTTTCCCCGCACCATCGCCCAGGCCGACGCCCTCAAGGCGCTGCTTGCCAGGCTCGGGATCGAGCTCGATATGGCCGTGAATATCGATGTGCCGCGTGAGGTCATCCTGGATCGCCTGACGACCCGCCGGACCTGCGCTAATCCCAAATGCCAGGCGATCTATAATGTCAAAAGCAGCCCGCCCAAACAGGAGGGGGTCTGCGACAAATGCGGCAGCCCGGTTGTCCAGCGCGAGGACGAAACCGAAGCGGCCATCAGCCACCGTTTGCAGACCTACAGTGAAAAAACGGCCCCGCTCATTGGTTTCTATGAGAAGGAAGGCCTGCTGCTCAATGTCAGCGCTACCTCCAGCGACGCCGTGATCGCCGCCATCCAGGCAAAACTCGGGCTCTGACCTGCAGTCATGAAAATTTGATCGGGATCGGGGAATGTTTCCACATCGGTGAAACTATTCTCCGATCCTGCCGATTGTGGTGCAGCGTGGGGCCTGGCTAGGGATTTACCTGGAAGGTGTGCTTCGCAAAGGCCAGCCGTTCGGCGACGTTAACGAGTCGATGACGATTGGCCTCGATCGCCCGCAACCGGTTCAGCAGGCCGGTCCGGTTGGCGATCTGTATGTTCAGCCCCGGCCGCGCATTCAACTCGAGGATAAGCGGGCCTTTGTCTTGGTCCAGGACGATGTCAACGCTCTGATAGCCCAAACCGGTCAGTTCGTAGCAACGCGCCGCCAGTTCCAGCAGCCGGTCCCAGCTCGGGATCGCGACTCCACTCACGCCGTTTCCCGTGTCGGGATGCTGGGTGATGACCTCATTGCCCCACACCGCCGTCAGCGTGGTCCCTGTTGCGATGTCGATCCCCGCGCCTATCGCGCCTTGGTGCAGGTTGGCCTTGCCATTGGACATACGGGTCGGCAAGCGGACCATCGCCATCACCGGTACGCCCAGGAAAACGATGATGCGAATATCCGGCACGCCTTGGTAGGTGACATTGGCGAAAACAGGGTCAAACTTGACCAGGTATTCAACGAGCGCTTTATCGGGGTGCCCACCCAGACTGTATACACCGCTCAGGATGTTGGAGACATGGTGTTTCAATTCCCCCTCGCTGACCAGTATACCGCCGGCCTTGCGATACCACTCCCCGGAGCGCCCGGTTATCACCACAATGCCATCGCCGCCGCTACCCTGCGCGGGCTTGATGACAAACTCGGTGTGCGGCACAAGGATGTCCGGCAAGTCACGAACCTGCCGCTCGATCTCGATGGTGGCATAGAGCTCTGGCACGGCGATGCCCGCCCGCTGAGCCAATTGCTTGGTGCGGTGCTTGTCGTCGACGAGCGGGTAAAGGCGCCGTGCATTATGGATGAGCGTATACTCGGCGTTACGCCGGTTGATCCCCATAACCCCTGCCTGACGCAGCCCGCGTGCAATGCGAAACATTATTGGGTCTCTTTCGCAAGCACCTTGAATCGCGCCAGTTCAAGAAGCCGGTAGCCCGAATAGCGGCCGAGCAACAGGGTCCCGGCCAGCAGCGCAAGAAGCAGCTCCGGAAACACGAACACCAGATGCTGAATGGCAACGATGCTCATTATGAGATAAGCGATTACCGCCGCCACCATACTGCCCAGGCCCTGTTGCAGCGCCTCCAGCGGTCCGCGCTCCTCCCAGACGATGGACATGCGTTCGATCGTCATGGTCATGATTACCATTGGAAACAGCGCAACTGAAAGGCCGCGGTGCAGACCGAGGTTATAGGTCACCACAGTTATCAGCGCCATGAGAAAGATCACCACAATGAGCACGGCAGCGAGACGTGGCACTAAAAGTAGCTTCAGTCGTTCAAGATAAAAGCGGATACCGAGCCCCAGTCCCACCAGCAAGGTGAAAAGGACAATACCCAAGGCCAGTTGTGTTTCGCGAAAGGCCAGGGCAATGAGCACCGGCATGAAGGTGCCGAAGGTCTTGATCCCAATGACATTGCGCAGAATGACCAGGAAGAATACGCCGAGCGGCACCATTAACAGTACGTGGTAGACCGCCTGAGTCGCGATAGGCAGACCCAGCAGCGAAAACCGGAACAGCGCCGGACGCGTCGCCCGCTCTCGCCATTGGGCGCTGAGCAAGGCCGCCTCCTTGTTGAGACTGACCGACATCTGGGTGTGCAGTTTCTGCCCTCCGGTTATGCTGGCCAGCGATCCTTTGCCGCTCCACCAGCGCAGATACCTGTCGGGGATGCCCGGCTCCCCCGTGTTTGCGTCATAAGCATGCCAGGCATTGCCGTGGTAGACGTCTAACCATTGCACTTTCGTGGCGGCCCGCGCCAGCGTTTCCAGGCGTATGCCGTGGATCACGCGGGCGGGAATCCCGGCCAGCGCCAGCACGCGCACGGACACGTCCAGCCGGCGAGTGTTCGTCGGCTGCCGCCCGAGGAGTAAGTTTGCTTGCCCGGTCGTGTCCGCCAGATTTCCCGCTGGTCCCAGGCGTTTGATCAGCTCACTGACCATGGTCTCTACGTCCGCCGAATGCGCGCGGACATCCTCCAGGATTGCCTGCGCGGCGATCAACTCGGCACCTTCGAACCCATGGGGTTCAACCGGCGGGGACTTCGCCGGTTGCCCACGGCCGCGTTCCTTAGGCGCGGGTCTGATCGTGGCACGGTAGTACAGCACTTGCCGCCCCGATACCTTGCGCACCGACCATACCGCCTGCCGGCCGGTCTCGCTGCGCCGGATGTTCATGCCGTATCCGCGGGAGATAAACTGCTCGTCGACAACGGCATAGCGGACCCCGGTACGGGGCAGCTGCAGATACACCTTCACCGGCGTATCGGCGGCGTCGAAGGTAACGCGGACCTCCACGTCCCAGGCGTCGGTCTTCGCGCGCGGGGATAATGGGAACTTGAGGACAAAAAGCTTATAGATGAAGACGGCTGCGGCAACGAATGCCAGGACTGACGCCAAGAGATAAAGGTGTCGCTTATTCATTACCTGGGGGAATTTTTGCACTCGGGTTTCGCGACAAACGTCGCCGACGGGTCGACCAGAAAATCTTCGCGGAGGAAGCTGCGGCCGATCAGCATCTGATAGTTAAACCCCGAGCGGTCGATCAGATTGACCTCGGCCTCTTTGTAGGTGTGACCCAGACAAATGCCGAGCTTCACGACAGGCCGCTCATGGGCCTTGCCGAAGTGACGTTTGACGGTGGCGAATCGTTCTACTTTCTTTTCGAGCGTCGTTTTCTCTCCATCGTAGTTAATCAGCGTAAAGCGCACCCAGGTCTCTCCATTGTGTTTGATGATCGTGCTGCATTCGCAATGGAGGGAGGAGGTCTTGGCGCCGGTATCGATTTTGGTTTTGACCACCAGGCCGCCGGGATGGATGCGCGCTTTCTCGACCCAGCCTACGACCTCCTTGGCGGAGACATCGAGGGGCCCGAGGAACCACAAGGCCAATACAAGAACAATTCCCAGTTTTGTAACCATGGTGTTCTTTTTTCCTAATCCATGTGCTGCTCTAACGCCCGCACTATGTTACCGCAACGGCAAAGGCCATGGAAAGCAGACTGATCGCTTGTTGAATAATAAGCGAAGACGTCCCCTGCGTATGAAAGACCGCGTTCTTGGCTTGCACTCAGCGGTTGCTCGCGGATGACGATGTATCCGGCTCCCCGCCGGCGCCTCCGCCTGGTTTCGCGGTGTCATTGGATTCCGGCCCGGCCTCGGCCTCCGGCGCCACGAGTGCCAGCATAGTCCACCCGGCCCCCGGTGTCAGGTCCTTGTCTGCGGTGAAGATGCGCAACCTGCCCCGCGGGTCGAGCGCAAACAGCGGCACCGCGCGGCGAAAGTACTTGCGGTAATAGGCGTGGAAATCAAAGGCCTCGGTCAGCTTGGTGCCGTGCACTTTGGCACCCTGGCTCAACATGCCGGCAAGCCGTCCGACAGTCGTCGCGAGGCACGAGCCTTTATCCTTTCGAGGAGCACAATTTTTCCCAATACGTGTATATGGGTGGTTATCCCCAATCAGACAGTGATCTGTCTGGCCCGCCCGAAGGCGATGGCCTTCTCAAGGGTCGCTTCCTATTTGACGGAAAACCCGCCAAAGGCATTAGTTTGAATCTGACGCTGAACGGCAAATACGAGACCGCCAGCGTGACCACGGATGAACATGGGGAATTTGTTTTCCGGGTCCCGAGCGGGACGTGGTATATCAACCGCCTGGTTACCCGCGGCTGGGAGGCGAAGCCGGACGGCGGTCCCTTTATGATCGTTACCGGCCGCGAACCGAAGTTGGAGGATGAGGAGTCTGGGCCGGGTCCGTGGAGGAGGGGAAAGGGGTTTAAGATCGAGGTCGATGGTGAACGCGCAGCGGAGCCAGCGGTGGTCTTTATCGTGCGTCCCAAGGTCAAGGTTACCTGGCCTGGCGCGGAGGACGAGGCCTTGCCGGCATCGGCCGAAGACGATGAGATCCGGTGGAAGGCATATTCGGAGGCGACGGATTACCGGTTGAGCATAACGGCCGTCACGCGCGAAGGCAGCGTCACCTCTTATCGTGAGGTGACATCCAAGCGCCTGCGCAGCGCGACGCAGCTTGCCTTGAATACGCTTGATACAATGCCGGGTGACGGGCAGGAGACAGAATACCAGGTGACGGTCAGGGCCTTTTCCAAAGACGGCACCTTTCTAAGCGAGTCGGAGAGATACTACAAGGGGCATTATTTCAAGTTCAACGGCGATCTCATGCTGGTGATGGACCGGGACCGGGACCGCGAGCTGCTCGGCGATGAGTTGACGCCCGAAGCGGTGGCACGGTTGCGGCAGGACGAGGAACGTCTCGAGGCGGCGGTCGTGCTGATCAAAGACGGCCTGCTCGAAGAGGCCGAGCGGGTGCTGGCAGAGATAGAAGGCCAAGCAAGTGCGGGAAGAAAGAAAGCGGTTACCGGTTATCTCGCGGCGCAGAGGGGTCAATGTGATCGGGCGCGAAAGCTTCTCAACGACGCGCTGGCCGATGCGGGCACCAATTGTGTGCCGGATGACTACTGGGGTGCGTGCGCCAGATGAGGCAAGCGAACCGGCCGGGGATAGATCTCATCAACGGAACAGCGCGTGTGCTTCGATAAACCGGTTGTGCGGGCATTGGCTGCAACGACTGATTGGTGCACGCGTATCGCATGCCCGAGCACAACAGTCAGGACGACAGGCTGGCCCGGAGATGATCAGTGGCGTTTGCGTCCGCGGCTGCCGCGTGGGTCCTCATAGCGCACGCGCAGGGATTTGCTGCCAAAGGTCTTGCCATCGAGTGCCGCCATCGCCGCCCTGGCCTCATGCCCCTCCATCTCGACAAAACCGAAGCCGCGGCATTTGCCTGTGAAGACGTCGTTGACCAGATGTATGGAGCGCACAGTGCCATACTCGGAAAACAGTGCGCGCACGGTTTCTTCCGAGGCATCGGCGGGTAGGTTGCCAACAAACATTTTCTTCAAATATGTACCCTCGTTGAGTTAAGGCGATGTCACGCCGCGCAGACACAGGGAAAGAGAACCCCGCAGCGTAACTGCGGGGTTCGCCGTCTGAAGCCGACCTAACGCGCAGTTAGCTTTGAACCGTAACTTGAGTCGCCTGTGGCCCTTTCGGACCCTGCTCGACCTCGAAGCTTACGGTTTGACCCTCAACCAGGGTCTTGAAGCCGCTCCCCGCGATCGCGGAGAAATGAACAAAGACATCCTTGCTGCCATCGGAAGGTGTAATGAAGCCGAATCCCTTGGATTCGTTGAACCACTTAACGGTACCCGTAACCATGTAAATTGCCTCTGATTAAATCTAATGATCCTGTGTTCAATTGCAAATCATTGAGGTAATTTACAGGAAATACTGCGGGGAACTTCTGCAATGACCTTAACAATGTGCAATCGGCACTAAGTTTAACCGACTGCGCCGGGAAACGCGAACATTCCCCGCCTGTAAGCGACTACGGCCCCGTGTCGGGCAAAAGGCCCCACATCAGCGCCACGAAGGCTAATATGAGTGCGGCGAGACCTGAATCAAGGCTTGGCTTGCTACTGTGGGGGGCAAATATGGCGCGCGTTGTGCCGCGGTTCTGCGATTACGATTGAAACAGGCAGATATTGGCGCACGCCTGGATACGAGAGATCCCCTTGAAACTCGAGCAGGCGCCGGGAGCATTGGATGCCGCTGCCCGAGGCGGGGGGCCGGGCCCCCGACGTTTTTCGCCGCACATTGATTAGGAAGGGGCGCTTGCTCGGGTTGGCGGGAGGTCCGGCCGGGCCGGTGGAGCGACGAAAACCGCTGGTATTTCCTGTGTCAGGTGTGTATAGTCGCGCCACCTCCTCGAACGGAGGACTGAAGCGTTTCTGACCTTCCCCCGTGTTGTTCCATCACTGGCTTCCTGGTTAGCGACGTACGGCCGCGGTGCCCCAAATCGGCTGCGGCCGCCCTTGAGTGAACCAGGCGTTGTGATTACCTGCCACGTAATTCCGCCAACGTTCGTTTTATTGACTTAAATAAATTGTCTGCCACAAACGGGCGGGCGGGAGTATTGGTGTGTCATTTAAAGAGCTGAAACTGAATTCGAAACTGCTGCGGGCCATTGAGGCCAGCGGCTTTGTTACACCGACCGATATCCAGCGCGAAGCCATTCCCGTGGTACTGGCCGGGCGCGACCTAATGGCCTCGGCGCAGACGGGCACCGGTAAAACGGCGGCCTTCGTCCTGCCCGCGCTGCAGCGCCTGCTCGAGCCCTCGCCTGCGCGCGGCACGGGTCCCCGGGTGCTGGTGCTGACGCCGACGCGCGAGCTGGCGATGCAGATCAACGACAACATCCGCCAATTCGGGCGTTTCGGCGCCTTCACCAATGGCAGCGTGGTTGGTGGCATGGCCTACCCGCCGCAGATTAAGTTGTTGAAGCAGCCTCTGGATCTGTTGGTGGCGACCCCGGGCCGGTTGATGGACCACATGGAGCAGGGTCGGGTCGATTTCTCACGGTTGGAGATCCTGGTGCTGGACGAAGCCGACCGCATGCTTGACATGGGTTTTGTCGATGCCGTTAAGACCATCGCCGCGGCGACACCGGCTGACCGTCAGACATTGCTGTTTTCCGCCACCCTGGAAGGCAAGGTGCACACGATTGCCAGGCGCTTGTTGAAGAACCCGGCGCAAATCCAGCTGGCGGCAAACCATGAGCGCCATGCCTCAATCCAGCAGCAGGTCCATCAGGCGGATGACATGGGTCACAAGCGCAGCCTGCTGTCGCACCATCTGGACAGCGGCGAGTTGACCCAGGCCCTGATCTTTACCGCCACCAAGCGCGGCGCGGACAGGTTGGCCAAGTCATTGTCGGCCCAGGGGCACACCAGCGCCGCGCTGCACGGGGACATGGGCCAGGGTGCGCGCAAGCGTACCGTGGAGCGGATGCGACACGGCAAATTCCGGCTGTTGGTGGCAACGGACGTGGCTGCCCGCGGCCTCGACATCAGCGGCATCAGCCACGTAATCAATTTCGATCTGCCCATGGTGGCCGAGGACTATATCCACCGCATCGGCCGCACGGGTCGTGCCGGCGCCACGGGCACGGCCATTTCCCTGGTGGGGCCGGATGACTGGAGCAAGCTTGCCGGTATCGAACGATTGACCGGGCAGAAGCTTAAGCGGGAAATTGTTCTCGGTCTTGAACCCAGCCTGCCCGAGCCCCGTGCAGGGCGCGGTGGTAACGGTGGCCGGCAAAAACCCCAGGGCCGCCGTGCGAGCACCAAGCCACGAGCGGGCGACTCGCGTTCCGGTGACGGGCGCCGCAGCGACGGTCGTCGGCCGGCGGCGAAAAATGCCCGGGGCGATGATCGTGGCCCGGCCCGGACCGCGCGCCACCGGGGTGACAAGCCCGCGACCAACGGCCAGCGCCGGCATTACCGATCGCAGCCGTCATTGGGCTAGGGAGCTGCACGAAGTTCGAAACAGGTAAAGTTAAGAGTCCGAGCGTATCCAGATCTGGTGATCTGGTACCGGCCAAACGCGGTTCCCGTCCCTGCATGGGACGGGAAGCGCCGGGGCTACTTTTTCACTGCGACGCCGTGCATGACATAGATCAGTGGATCCCGCGTGGTCCCGTCAATCAGGATCATGCGTCCCTTGTCCACCAATTGACCGCGTGTCGGGTCGGTGAACCCAACTTCTGTAATCAATACCGAACCATCCGGGTTCACGCTATAGGTAAAATCACCCGACTCGGTCGCCGATCCGGTGACGCTGCATTTGCGGGTTCCTGTGCCGGTAGCCGAACCCGACCCATCGAAAGTTATCGTTCCATACTCATCGCAATAATCGACATCCGGGGTCTCGTCGCGTCTGATCTGGACTAAGTTGTAATGGTACTCACCCTTGAGATCGGCATTGGTATACGTCTTCCCTGCATAGGCAGACTGGCCATGCGCTATCAGAAAAATCCCGAAGATGCTCGCTATTGCCGGTATCGAAATGAGCCGTAAGCGTTCCATGTCCGTTCCTCCTTGTGAATGATGTCCAAGTGATCAGTGACATCGTATATAACACGAAGATTCGGATCAAATGGGGTAAGATCAGCTTAGTCCCGTTTCCATATTTTTTCGGTACACATTCCCCGATGGCGGTCAAGAAAGCAGCGAAGAAGAAGGCCAAACGCAAGGCAACCCAAAAGAAGTCGACGAAATCCCGCGGCCGGCTGTCGCCGCGCAAAGACAAGCGCGGATTGCAGGCGGCGGAGGTGGTCCTTGGTATCGAGGCGAACGAGGTGGCGTCCCTGGTCGCGCAGGTGGAGGCGGCCGGCGGCGCCGCCATCGGCGGCTATCGCGAGCCGTTTTCCGGCCGCCCCATGCTGCTGGCGGCGCTGCCCATCGCGGCGGTGCAGCCCACGCCGTTCCAGCGGGATCTGTCGCCCACCCACACCAAGCGCCTGGCGGAAAAGATCGAGGAAAGCGGGTCGTTTCTCGATCCCCTGATCGTGGTACGGGGTGAGGATGGACGGCTGTGGACCCCGAACGGCCGGCACCGGCTGGCGGCGGCGAAGGTCTTGGGGTTGCGACAGATCACCGCCCTGGTCTCCCCGGACGAGGACCTCGCCTTCCGCATCCTGGCGCTCAATACCGAGAAGGCGCATAACCTCAAAGACCGCAGCCTGGAGGTGATCCGCATGGCGCGCAATCTGGCCGCGCGCAAGCCGCGGGCGAAAGAGAGCCAGTTCGCCGCCGAGTTCGAGGCCCCGGCGCTGCTGACCCTGGGGATGGTGTACGAGCAAAACCGCCGGTTTGCCGGCGGCGCCTACAGTCCGTTCCTGAAAAAAGTGGACCGGTTCAGTGAGCGCTCATTGACCGTGAGCCTGCGCGAGCGACAGAACTACGCCACGCGCCTGCAGGAGATCGACGTGCGCGTCAAGCGCATCATCGCGGGGCTGCAGGCACGCGGGTTCAAATCGCCTTATGTTCGCAATTATGTCGTCGCGCGCATCAACCCGGTACGCTTCCATCGGGCAAAAAAGGGCGAGACCAAACCGCCGATGACCGTGGCGGCGGCGCTCACGCGCATGGCCGCGGCGGCGAAGAAGTTCAACCTGGACTCGGTCAGGGCGGGCGATCTGGCATTGGTGGCGGCGGTCGTCGGCGATGAGGGATAGCGTTGGGTCTGGCCCGAGCGCTGTGGAACCAACGCGGAGGTCGCGGAGACGCAGAGTACGCAAAGAAAGCAAAAGCACTTTATCTTAAACTATGCTCTGCGTCCTCCGCGTCTTGGCGTTCTTTGCGTTGCTTCCAGGGCGTAACGGATTTGGGTGTGGCGCGGGTCATAGATGGAACAGGCGGCGCAGGCGCCGCCTCAGCAAATCCTGTCCGGCACGGGCCTGGAGGTAGATCTCATCGGCCTTGTAGAAATCCAACACGCGGATGTTCTCGAGTTCGGGACGGATGTAGACCTCCGGCGCTTGCCGCTGGAGCTTCTCGCGTACGATAGCAGCCTGCATGATCTGGAAACTGTTAAACGTCGTCTCGAGATAAGAGGGTGTGTCATCCGGACCGGCGCTGCGGGTGTCCAGCACGTCGATCGCCACAACGACATCGCACTCCTTGAGCAGCAGGTCATAGGGCACCGGATTGACCATGCTGCCGTCGACGAGCACGTGCCCCCGGTGTTTGACCGGCACGAACAGACCGGGGATCGCCATACTCGCCTTGATCGCAGGAAACAGCTCGCCCGACTCGAAGACCACCTGCTCCCGCTTCCAGAAATCCGCCGCCACCACCTTCAGTGGGATGTCCAGCTCCTCGAAGGAGTCCCGCTGAATGGTGTCTCTCAGAAACTTGAGAAAATCCGTGGAGTCAAGCAGCCCGCCGCGGGCCAGGGTGGGATCCAGGAACGATAACCAGCGCATCACGTCTTTCCTGAACAGTGCATCGCTCCATTTTTCGTGCTTGGAGACCGTCAGTCGATCGATCAGGTCCCGGATCGCCGCGCTGGACAGGCCCGAGGCGTACAGGGCGCCCATGATCGCCCCGATGCTGGTGCCCGCAATACGATAAGGCCTGATCTGAAGCTCATCGAGCACCTCCAGCATCGGAATATGCGCGATGCCCCTGGCGCCGCCACCGCCGAGGGCGATGCCGAGCCGGTGCTTCCTGGGACGGGGCGCGCAAGCGGGCGCCACGGCCACGGCCGCGATTATGCTGAGGAACGTTCGCCGGGATATCCGATGACTCAAGGGCTCCCCCTCGATTCCGTGCAAAGGACGGGACCCACCGTGCTGTTCAAGCCGGCGGCAGTCAAAGATCGAGCATAGTGAAAGTTCATGACCGAGACAATTTGTGCCTGACGTCGGACGCCGCGCCCGGCATCGGCCTTACGTGGAGAGACCGTGAATACTGATGAAAAAGGGCATTACGCATTGCGTTGCCACGCGGCCCGCGCGCGCCAAGGCGGTATACTCTAGCAGTATGCTGAAAAACCAGTTTTTCAGCATACTGATGGACCCTGTCGACTCGTACTGGAGTGACGATCGTGAATGAGATCGAGAGCACGGCGCACGCGCTGGTGGCGACGGCGCAGGCCGGCAATCACCGCGGCGCATTGCTGCTCGCCGGCGAGCGTCGCTGGTGCGTGCAGGCCGCACGGATGGCCCTGGCGGTGACCTCGCTGGAGCACGTGCTGTGGATGACGGCGGATGCGCCCGGGGGCGCATGGACCATGACGGCGGCGCAGGCGCACCGGGTGCTGGGGCGGGAGACGGACGCGATCGTCTTCGATGCCTACAGCGGTTTTGATCTGGATGCCTTCGGTGCCGTGACCGGCACGATACGCGGCGGCGGTCTGCTGGTTTTGCTCACGCCATCGCTTGAGGCCTTGCCTGATTTTTGTGACCCCGATTATGCCCGGATCACCGTGACGCCCCACAGGCCCGAGGAAGTCAGCGGACGCTTTCTGCGGCGGCTGGTCCGCGTGATCGCCGATGACAAGAATGTGGTGGTCATTGAGCAAGGCGGGGGCACGCCCGCATCCAGCCCAGAGTTGGGCGTGGGGCTACGCCCCGCTAGCCAAATCGCGGCATCTAATGCGACAGGGCTTGATTACCAGGAAGCCTGCCGCACGGCGGACCAGCGGCAAGCGGTTGAAGCAATCATCAAGGTCGCCACCGGTCACCGCCGCCGCCCGGTGGTACTGACCTCCGATCGCGGGCGCGGCAAGTCGGCCGCCCTGGGGATTGCGGCGGCCCATTTGTTATCAACCGCAGGCATCCGACGCATCGCCGTCACCGGCCCGCGCCTGGACGCGGTCGCGCCGGTGTTCGAGCATGCCCACCGCCTGCTGCCGGGTGCCCACGCCTCCCGGGCGGCGCTGCATTTCGATGAAGCGCGCCTGGAATACGCGTCCCCCGACGCGCTGGCGCAGGCGCCGCGCGCCGCCCAGTTGCTGCTGGTCGACGAGGCGGCCACCATTCCCGCGCCGCTGCTCGAGCGTCTGCTCGAGCGCTATTCGCGGATCGCCTTCGCCACCACCGTGCACGGCTATGAAGGCACCGGGCGGGGTTTCGCGGTGCGCTTTCAGAAGGTGCTGGATCAACGCACCCCGGACTGGAAGGCGTTGCGCTTGGACACGCCCATCCGCTGGGCGCCCGATGATCCGCTCGAGCGATTCGTGTTTCGCGCGTTGCTGCTCGACGCCAGGGCGGCCGGGGACGAGGCGGTGGCACCGGCGCGGCCCGACACCGCAACGGTCGAGCACTTGGATCGCGACGCCCTGGTCGCAGACGAGGCAACGCTCGCGGAGCTGTTCGGCCTGCTGGTACTGGCGCACTACCGCACGCGCCCGTACGACCTGCGCCTGCTGCTCGATGGCCTCAATGTCTCGGTGTATGCGATGCGGTATAACGGACACGTGGTGGCGACCGCGCTGGTGGTCGATGAGGGCGGGCTCGATACCGCGACCGCGAGAGAAATCTGGTCCGGCCGCGCCCGTCCGCACGGTCATATGATTCCGGAGTCGCTCGCGGCGCACGCGGGCCTGGAGGCGGCGCCCACCTTGCGCTGCGCCCGCATCATGCGCATCGCCGTGCACCCGGCGACGCGCGGGCGGGGATTGGGCACCCGGCTGGTCGAGACCCTTGTGGAGCGCACCCAGGCGGCGGGCGCTGATTATATCGGCAGCAGCTTCGGCGCCACGGACGCGCTGCTGCGTTTCTGGGCGCGCGCGCAGCTCTGGCCCGTGCATCTCAGCGTCACGCGTGGGGCGACCAGCGGCGTGCATTCCGCCATGGTCCTGCGGGGGTTGTCCGAGCGCGGGCGCGCGCTTGTCGATGTCGCCCGCCGGCGTTTCCATGAGCAGTTGCCCCACCAGCTCTCTGATCCCTTGAGGGAGTTGGAACCGCATCTCGCCATGCGCTTGCTGCGCGCGTCCGCCGAGGCCCCCGTGCTGTCCCTCGATGCCCAGGACTGGGGCGATGTCATAGTGTTTGCGTTTGGCAGACGGGCCTATGAGGTCTGTGTCGCGCCGATCTGGAAACTCGCCTGCGCCGCCCTCGCGGACCCCCACCCCGCAGCGCGTTTAACGCAAACCGAGCAGGCGGCGCTGGTGCTCAAGGTACTGCAGAAGCGCAACTGGCAGGCGGTGGCCGCGGCCCTGGGGCTTTCCGGGCGCGCCGCGGCCCAGGACGCGCTACGCAAGGCGTTGCGCCCCCTGGTGTTGCACTGCGGGGATCAAACCGTGCGTGAGGCGGCCGAGCGTTTGTCGGATCTTTGGAAGAGATAAAACGTTCGTGCAAGTGGCGATTGACGCATTGAGTTGGTCCAGGGCTGAATGCAACAGTGTTCCCTCACGAGGCCGGAGTGAAGTTTTATTCCTCCCGCCTCCAGCTGAACGAGGTGCTGGAGACGGCGGTGCGCAAATCTGTTTACCATCGGCGATGGGGCCGGTGTCAGCCGCGGGCCGGTGCAGTCGTCGGCGTCGGGCGTTCTCGCGGCCGAGGCGATCATCGACCGTACGGGTTAGTTGTCGCGGTGTGACTCAGCCCGCGGCGAGTTCGTCGATCAAGGTCGTGATGCGCGCTTCGTTGCGTTCAACACTCGCCGTCAATTGAAACTGCGTCATGGCGCGGTGCAGGTTCTGGTCCGGCCGCTCGATTTTGAAACAATTATTCCCTTCCAGATGGTCCGTCAGAAAACGGATACCAAGCTCAAAGGGGATAAGCCGGATCGCGTCATACAGGTAGGCATAATCGTGCGGGGTCAAGAACCCCCGGGTTTCATCTAGATAGCGCTCTAGAATGGCGTGGCAAAGATCGAGGTCGAAGCGGACGCTCGCGGCGTCATCGGCACATTCACCGGCCGGGTTACAGCAGGAACGCAGGCAATCGCCGATATCATAGTGGATCAGCCCTGGTTTCACCGTATCGAGATCGATGAGGCTGAGCGCATGGCCGCTTTGTTGATCAAAGAGGATATTGTCCAGCTTGGGATCGCCGTGGATGGGGCGCAGCCGAAGTAACCCCTGGTGTTTGGCCGCCTCCAGCACGTCCGCCCCTTGCTGACGCGCATCGATGAAAGAGACGCAATAGTCAAGCTTGTGACTGGACGAGGCGCGCTTTTTCCGGTTTGCGACCTCCGTGAAACGCTCCAGGTACCGGGGCAGGATGTGGAAGCCCGGCAGGGTATCGTGCAGACGTTCCGGTTCCAGGTCATGGACCAGGTGATGGAAGCGGCCGAGGGCAAAGCCCACTTCTTCGGCCTGACCGGGGCTGGCGATTTTGTCAATCGTGCAGGCGTTGTCGATAAAGCCCGTGGCGCGCCAGAATCCGCCGTCGGGGCCGACGAGGAAATCCTCGTGTGCGTACGTGGTGTAGATCTCGGGTAAGCGAAGGTCATGACCCGGGTGCCTGATGCCTGCCTGGCGTTCATGGACATGGTCTAGCAGTGCCCGCAGGTTCGCCATGATCCACGCAGGCTCGGGAAACACGCGCGTGTTAATACGCTGCAGAATGACCTTGCGATCGCTCTGCGCGTCCGTGGTCACGAGACAGGTGTCATTGATGAGCCCGTGCCCGTAGGGCTGGACGTCGAGGATGTTCCCGCCCAGTTCGAATGCTTCAGCAATGTTCTGTAAGGTCGACATAGGTATACAACGTGGCGGACGTTATTGTCTCGTTAGATCATCGAGACCAGACTGCCCGACCTTCCCGCCGGCCAGGCGGCAGGCGTGGTTCAACGCCTGCTCCAGGGTCCCGCCGCTTGCCAGCGCGTCGATCAGGCCGGCGTTAAAGGTGTCGCCCGCGCCGATGGTGTCCACCACCTTGGCCGGGGGAAAGGCCGGGCTATGGTAATCACGCTGGTGCGCATCGCGCGCGTATGCGCCGCGATCGCCCCAGGTGCAGACCAGCATGCCCCCGGGTGCCTGTTCGCTTATCGCATCGAAGAAGGCGGCGGCGCTGTCAAAGCCGCGCCCGGTCACAAATGCCCTGGAGAAGAGCAGGATGTCAGCCAATGGAAACAGCTCATCGATACCGTCGCGCGCTTTCTCCACCTCCAGCGATACGGGCTGGTCCACGAGCCGCTCGCGCGCGTGCCTTAGCATCTTTGCGGTCTCAGTGACGTTGCGTCCCTCGAAATGCAGCCAGTCGAATTTTTCGATTGGCAGGTTGGCGAAGTGGGTGAAATCGAGCTCGGGCAGATCGCGGTAATGGACGATGGTGCGCGAGCCGTTGCTCGAATTGAGCGTGATATAAGACGTGGGCGCCTTGCCGAACGGCACGTGCTGGCAGAAGCGCGTGCTGACCTTGTGATCGAGCAGGTCTTGCGCGATGCGCAGACCGTCGGGATCCCCGGCGAGCACGCCGGCGAAGTCGATGCGATGCCCGAGCTGTGTAAGCACGCAGGCCGTGTTCGCGGCATTGCCGCCGCGTGCAACGCGCTGCGCCGTCGCGCGCAGCTCCTCGTCTTCTTGCGGGTAGCGCTCGACGACATTGATGATGTCCAGGGCGGCGATGCCGACCGTTAATATATGGCTCATAGGCTGCGTGGTTGATTCAAGCGTGGGACTTACCCTACCATAAGACTGGGGCTCGCGTTAGATCCCATCATAATAGAATTGTGGTGCCTCGCTCGGCGTCCGCCCATGTGTGAAAGGCCTTTCTGTCGGGTAAGGCAAGGCAAGTTTATACTTGGACCTGGCTGCGCGGTTGCAGCAAGGTACGAAGAGCGAACCGGATGACATGACCGATTCCCGTGACCAGATCGATCGGCTGAGGGGAAAGTGGCGCTATACCGGCCGGGAGCGCCCGGACTTTGCGCTCGCACCCGGTCCGGGGCAAGAGTCGGTGTGGGAGTATCCGCGTCCGCCCCGGCTGCAACAAGATAGTCGAATCATCGAAGTCATCAGTGAGGGCGTGATTATCGCCAAGACGGGCGCCGCCTACCGTATTGTGGAAACCGCCAGTCCGCCGACGTTTTATCTCCCGCCGCAGGATGTGCGGCTGGAGCTGCTGGAACCGGCGGCCAGCGGTTCGGTGTGTGAGTGGAAGGGCAAGGCACGGTACTTTTCGATACGGCTTCGCGGCCGTCTGCTCAGGCATGCGGCCTGGTGTTATCCCGAACCGTTCCACGGATTCGAGGCGATTGCAGAGTATGTTTCCTTCTATCCCTCAATGCTCGAATGTTACGTGGACGGGGAGCGGGCCCGCCCGCAGCCCGGGGGTTTTTACGGGGGCTGGGTAACCGCGGACGTCATTGGGCCGTTCAAGGGTGAGCCAGGCACCGAGTGGTGGTAGCCGTCACCAACCGGCCCCCTGCTTGAGGATCCCCGGCGCGTTCGCCGCCTGCCTACGCGGCCGGCTTGTAGATCAACGCGGTGACGGCGCCCAAAAGGACGCTGATGACCATGCCGGCAATGAACCACTGCAGCGCCAGCGTGTAGGTAATCGGATAGATCACATAGGATTCATAGGCCATGGGCAGAAAGTAGAACAGTCCTATGATCACCCCGTAGCGCAGGCCTTCCATGAGACCCTTGTTCTCATAGCCGCGGACAAAGATGTAGCAGAACAAGACCACCCAGACCGCGCTGGTCACCCACATCATCCACATCTTCGACATCATGTCCTGTTCCGGTCGCCAGACGTGGGCGAGGGCCTCGTAGGTCGGCATCAGCCATACCTGATGGATCAGAAAACTCAGGGTTTGATGGACGACATATACGGCAGCACAGGTGATCCAGAATCTTTTTGTATTCATTGTGTGTCCCTCCGGGTGTTGGCAAAGGTAAGGTACATTTACCCTGGACCCGATGCAAGCGACGAAAAGTCGGGTTAAGGTGAGCAGGTGTCTTCTTAAGTGATATCACTGGAACCTATCTCAAAACACCTTCCGCCCCCTGGCGCTGTGGAACAAGCGCAGAGGTGGCGGAGGCGCAAAGTACGCGGAGAGAGCATAAACGCTTTATATTTTTGACGTATTCTCTGCGTCCTCTGCGCCTTGGCGTTCTTCGCGTTGCTTCCAGGGCGCGAGGGCTTGCTGAACGGTCTGACAGCAGCGGCTTTTAAACAGAAGTATCAGTAACGCACGAGTACCCGGTAGCGCAGCGTCGTGCTACCCTCAGCCGGCACCTTGACACGCCATAACGCCGTATTGGCCGTGGCCTTTGTGTGGCGATGACTTTCTTCCAGCATCTTCCAGTCGCCGGGCACGGGCTCCTGCACGCTCACCGTGACCGCCTCCGGTTTGGCATTCTTCAGCACGATCTCGTAGGCGCTCTCAAAGGCGTAGTGATACTTTTTGCTGCTGGCCCGCTTCTTGAATCCTGTCTGTTTCTTGTCCGCCGTGACGTCAAAGGCGTTGCCGAGGCGCAGACGGACTTTCTCGTTCTTCGGCGTGTGCTCGATGCGGTCCTCCCCGACGAACTGGGCGTTCCCATCTTGGTCTTTCTTGTACACGCGCACCACGCCCTTGGGCAGTGGCATGCCCAGGTGGGCGTTTGCCTTGTTCTCAAACTCAACGTACACCCCAATTTTCATTTTCTGTCCCAATTCGCCGACGCTGCTGCGGTAATAGTAATCGTTGCCGGCAAGTACCAGTTCTTTCCTCACCGGCACGTCCGCGGCGCTCAGTAGCGCTACCTGTTTGGTCTGCTTATCGGCGATCGTCGTCGGCCGGGCAAGGGTGTAGAGGTGATATTCGAATAATGCCTGCTGGGACATGGGGGCGGCGGCATCCATTGCCTCGGCCGCGAACCCTGCGCGCTTTTCGATCAAATGCATGTCCTCGCGCACGCGATTGACATCACCGGCGACCAGCTGCAGTCTGGCATTGGGGTAGGTCGTACCGCTTTGATTGGTCAACGTGACCCAGCCGTTGAGATCGACGCTGGAGTCATCACCGTTGAGCTCCGCCACGTAATCCGCCTGCCAGGCGAGGCCTCCGGTCAGGTAGCTCAGCTCCAGCTCCTGGTGGGCAGATTTCTTGTTCTGCAATTGCATGACCAGTGTGGGCCGATCACGCAGGTTTGCCGGTACGCTATCGAATACCAGCCGTCCGGGCACGCCGGTTTCAATGCGGTCACCGACTTTCAGTACGACGCCGTTGTTCGTGCTGAGCACCCGGGCCTTAACCGTGGACTCTCGGCCGGTCGTCGGATGGGTTTTTACGATATGGACGGCGCGCCCGAGGTATTTTTCCAGGAGCTTCGCGGGCGTCAGCAGATCAAAGTCAAAGTTCTGTTCAAACAAGGTGAAGGCGCCGGGATCCGAGAGGCTTCGCAGCTGGGCGGTCTCCGGGCGGATGCGCGCGCTCACCTCGCGCATGGCCAGTCGGTTCATGCCCTTATCCAGCTGCACCTTGCGGACGTCTTTCACGAGCGCCAGGTCCTCGTTGTAGATGGTCACTGCCACCGCGAGCTGGTCTTCCAGGGTGCTGCGGCGCTCGTCAGCCGGCCCGGCCGCTGCCATGCCCGATAGCAAAAAGAATAACACGAAGACCGTCACCGATGCCCTCAACTTTCCAGGATAAATAATCATATTGCACACTCCTTTTTTTTGTAGCCGGTTTTGGGGTTTGCACACAACGAAACATTCGCTGTGGCTATAAACGCAGGCCGAGGAATGTGGGGTTAAGTCGGATCGTTATCGGGAATGGGCAATGATATCCAGGCCCTTCGGGCCGCAATTCAGGAGCAGGTCCAAGGCGGAGAGGTTATAGCGGAAGTCGCCCCACAATTGCGGGTAGACAGGGGGGTGGAAACGAACGAAGTCTAGCTTGATGCCGTTTGCCCGGAACTTATCGGGTTCGAGATATTTCTCAACGATTGGGAACGCGACATAAGTGTCCGCATTCATCGTTTTGCAGATCGATACGAGCAGATCGGTGCCTTGGCCCGTGACGCCGATTTCGGACTGCAACACCAGTTGGCTCTTGATGTCCAAGGCGTGCCAAAGAAATCGGATCAGATCGAGGTTCAGATCGAGCAGGCGGGCGTGGTCGCGCGCGTAGATCGCTTCAATCGCCGGCAGGGTGTCCTCCCGATAGGGGGCGTTCGCATACTGTTGTCGAAGGCCGCGCAGGTGTTTGTCGCGCCAACTGACTTCCTCGCAGATCTCAACGTTTGGGATAATCTGTTTGCCCCTTCCTTTTTTCCACACCGGCACCGTTAGCCACAGCTCTCCCTGCTCGGACTTCAGCCGGTTTCGGGTCATCCAGCCCCGGCCGAGCGGAAACTGGACATCATCGAGCAGCACCATCGCATCGGCGCGCAGCGCCTTGTAGAAAAAGCCTGGCCACGGCAGGAAGATGGGTTGATGTGTGGTGACGATCATCGCGGTGATCTCCAGTAGAATGTTGAAAAAGTCCGCCCATGGCCTTTTTGCATCCTTAGCCCCGCAGGCGGCACATCCGTGTACCGCTTCTCAACTCGCTGCGCCGCGGTAGCCGCTCGCGCCCTTCCTTGGGGCTCCGCGGCACTAGCCCATCCTTGGGCGTCGGCGCGCTCGCGCCCTTCCCGACACTAGCCCATCCTTGGGCGTCGGTCGCTCCGGCCATCCTTGGCCTCTCGCGACACTAGCCCATCCTTGGGCGTCGTCCATGGCCTTCGCGGCACTGGGGCGTCCTGCCCATCGCACGCCCGCGGCTCGCTCCGAAAATCAAGCACTTGTGTGTTTGATTTTCGATGCGGCGCATCCTTAGCGGCGCTTAGCAGGGTGTTTTTCAACACCCTGCTATCGGATTGTCAGGGTGACGCCGCTCCAGGGATGGGCTGCGGCCGCGATTTTTTCTCTTAGCCCCCGCTCGACGAAGCGCCCGTAGACTTGGGAGTCGTCCCACAGTTCCAGAGTTTTCCGGCTCTGGTTGATACGGAAGCGGCCGCCGCCGGTGACGATGAGATTCGGGTCAGCGACCTCGAGCGACTCCTCTGTCGCCCAACGATGGGCAATGGCGTTATCCTCGCAAAATTGTCCCAGGATCTGGTTGTGGTAACGGTGTACCGCAAAGGATGCGAAAAGCAGGTAGTCCCGCCCCTGCCAGCTAATCTGGAGGAACTTGCCCTCGTATTCCGGTCCCGGAGCGTCACCGCCGTTCACGGAGTTGGTGAGGATTGTGATCTGTGTCATGACCTTTCACACCATGAAAAAATGAAACCGCTTCAGACAGCAATTTGCTAATATTATGCTGATTTCAGTTTGATCGCATCTGAACCGGGATGCTCCACGGAGGAGGGGATCGCAGTCATGACAGAAGCACTGGTTTGCTGGAAATGTGGGACCTCTTTGGACGGTCTACCGCGGCCGCTTTCGCGGCGCGCGGAATGCGGCGCCTGCGGTGCCGAGTTGCACGTGTGCCGCCTGTGCCAGTACTACAATCCCCGCGTGAGCGAGAAATGCGACGAGCCGAAGGCGGAACATCCGAGAGAACAGGATCGCGCAAATTTTTGCGACTATTTCAAGCCCAAACCGGGTGCCTATGTGGCGCCCGATGACGCCAAGACGCAGGCGGCCCGCGCCCAGCTCGACGGCCTGTTCGGGGCGGCGACAGAGAAAGGCGGAGCGGGATCCGCAAAGGGTAAGTCCCGCGAAGGTCTTGAGGATCTGTTTGGACCCGGTGAGAACAAGAATGACAAGCCGCAGTAATTACCACGGACTCGGTAACATTTCAGCACGAGTTTCTGGCGTTATGTCATCCCTAATTGTAATTTAGTCATATCTGCAGACTAGTTAAGTACCACTACTGATGAGAAACTAAGGTAACCCATGGAAAAAATAACACAGCGGGATGTCGATGCGGGGCAGGCGATTTACAACCGCTTTACGTTATCGTTTTATGATATCGTCGTGTTGGGACTATCGAACCGGTTTATATGGAAATGTCCGACCCCAGGGCTCTTGGAATTCTATAACCGGCACGTCTCTGGGAATCACCTGGATGTGGGTGTGGGCACTGGGTTCTTTCTGGATCGCTGTGTATTTCCTGCCGATCAGCCAAGAGTCGCCTTAGTGGACCTTAATCCTGATAGTCTCGCGGCCGCGGCGCGGCGCATCCGCCGCTACGCACCCACAGTGTATCGACGCAACGTGCTGGAGCCCCTACAAGAGATCGAGGCGCGCTTCGACTCAGTGGGGGTAAATTACCTGTTGCATTGCGTGCCGGGGACAATCCTGTCCAAAGCGGTCGTATTCGAAAACCTTAGACCGCTCATGAATCCGGGTGCGGTGGTGTTTGGTTCCACTCTGCTGCAGGAGGGGGTGGAACGGAGCGCGCCAGCGCGGGCATTGATGCGGTTCTATAACAAGAAAGGCATCTTTACCAACAGCCAAGATACCGTTCACGGACTTAAGGCCATTTTACAGTCGCAATTCTCAGAGAGCAGTGTGCAGGTCCGTGGCTGCGCGGCGTTGTTTCAAGCCCGCATATAGGCTATCAATGCAAAATTGGGCAAGATGCAAGAACGAGGTCGAAACTCGGCCAAAAAATAACTCACATGGGATGCGAATCCCGTCATGATTACTCCAGGATCAACATTTTGTGATTGGCGATCAGTCCGGTGGTAACGCCATTTGTAATACCCGTGCAACATGCAGCGCGTCGCGCCCGGCGCCGTCGCGGATCTGATGCCGGCAGCTGGTGCCATCGGCGATGATGAGGGAATCGGCGGCGGCGGCGCGTACCGCCGGCAACAGGCTGAGCTCGCCCATTTTCATTGAGACCTCATAGTGCGACGCCTCGAACCCAAAGGCCCCGGCCATTCCGCAGCAGCTGGACTCGATGGTCTGTACCTCAAGTTCGGGTATTAGGCGCAGTACCTGTTGTACGGTCGACATTGCCCCGAACGCCTTCTGGTGACAATGCCCATGCAACAGTGCCTTTTTCGCCGGCAGCGGTTTGAGGGTGAGCTGCAATGTCCCGGCGGTGTGTTCCTGGGCGAGGAATTCCTCGAACAGCAGGGCGCCTGCGGCAAGCCTTTCGGTGTCGGCGCCCGGCAGCAGGCAGTGGTACTCATCACGCAGTGTCAACAGGCAGGACGGTTCCAGGCCAATAATCGGTACGCCGCGCTCGACATAGGGTTTGAGAGTCTCGAGCACACGGCGTGCCTCGGCGCGCGCTTCCGCGACCAGGCCGGCGCTCAGGAAAGTGCGCCCGCAGCACAGCGGTCGGGCGCCGTCGATTGGCCGCGGGCATTGCACCCGGTAGCCCGCGGCCTGCAACACCGCCAGGGCGGCGCGCGCGTTTTCCGGTTCAAAGCAGGTATTAAAGGTATCGACCAGCAGCACCACCTCGCGTGTTGCGGGAGTCGATGCTGGCGGCCGTGGCAGTTCGCGTTGTGGACTAAACCGGTCGCGCCGCCAGTGCGGCAGAGTGCGCCGATGGCTCAGGCCAAGGAGGATTTCGGTCATCTTGGCGAGCCCCGGTATGCGATCGCGCAGGTTCAACAGCAACGCGAAGCGTGCCGCCCGGTGGGCGTAGCGCGGCAGGTAGGCGATCAGGCGGTCCCTAAGGTGCAAACCACGGCGCAGGCCGTGGCGCTTGCGATAGTGGTGCAGAAACTCGATCTTCATCCTGGCCATGTCCACGCCGGTGGGGCACTCGCGTTTGCAACCCTTGCAGCTGACACACAGATCCAGGGCAGCGTACATCGAATCGGAAACGAAGGCGTCCGCACCGAGCTGCCCGCTGATTGCCAGGCGCAGCGTATTGGCACGGCCGCGCGTGAGGTGCTGCTCATCACCGGTGACGCGGTATGAGGGACACATCACCCCGGCATCGGCCTTGCGGCAGGCGCCGTTGTTGTTGCACATCTCGATGGCCCCGCCGAGCCCGGCCCACTCCGACCAGTCGAGCGCCGTGTCGATGGCCTGCGCCCGATAGCCGGGCGCATACCGGAACAGCGCACGGTCATCCATGCGCGGCGGATGCACGATCTTGCCGGGGTTGAAAACCCCTGCGGGATCGAAGGCATCCTTGACCTCTTCAAAGGCGCGTACGATACGACCGCCGAACATGGGCTCGTGAAACTCGGAGCGCGCCAGACCGTCGCCGTGTTCCCCGGAATGCGAGCCCTTGTACTCGCGTACCATCGCAAACGCCTCCTCGGCGATGGCGCGCATCTTTTTCGCGCCGGACTCGTCCTTCATGTTAAGTATGGGACGAACATGCAGGCAGCCGACGGAGGCGTGGGCATACCAGGTGCCGGTGGTGCCGTGCTTGTGAAATACCTTGGTCAGGCGGTCGGTGTATTCGGCGAGGTCCTCCAGCGAGACCGCGCAGTCCTCGATGAAGGAGACCGGCTTACCGTCACCCTTCATCGACATCATGATGTTGAGTCCCGCCTTGCGCACTTCCCATATGGCTTGCTGGAACTCAGTGTCCGTTGCCTCAACTACGGCTCCGGGAAAACCGAGCGAGGCCATGAGCTCGCGTAGCTGCTGCAGCTTGTGCAATTGCCGCGAATGATCATCACCGGCAAACTCGACCAGCAGCAGGGCGTCCGGTTCACCCATGACAAAACGTTCCACGGTGGCGCGGAACATGGGGATGTCGCGCGCCAGATCGATCATAGTACGGTCGACCAGTTCGACCGCCGAGGGTTTCAGTTCAACGACATGCCGGGTACTGTCCATTGCCTGGTAGAAGCCCGGGAAATGGCACACACCCAGGACCCGGTGCGCGGGGATCGGCTGCAGATTGAGGTGGATACGGTTGAAAAACGCCAGCGTACCCTCGGAGCCGACCAGCAGATGCGACATGTTGTGTTGCGTGGCGGCAAGTGTATCGATGTTGTAACCGCCGACCCGGCGCAACAGTTTGGGAAAACGTCGCGCGACCTCTGACGCCTCTCTTTTCCCCAGGGAGCGCATTCTGCGGACCAACTCCAGATAACGCGGGTTGTCCTCGACGGCGTGCAGGTCGTCGCCTAATTCGCCGAAATGTGCCGCGGTGCCGTCGGACAGCAGCGCGTCGATGGCGCGTACATTATGCACCATATTACCGTAACGGATGGAGCGCGCGCCGCAGCTGTTATTGCCCGCCATGCCCCCGAGCGTGGCGCGGTTGGCGGTCGAGACATCGACCGGGAAAAACAGCCCGTGCGGTTTGAGGAACTTGTTGAGCTGGTCCAGCACCATGCCCGGCTGGGCGCACACCGTTCGCGCGTCGGCATCGAACTCCAGGACCTGGTTCATGTGCTTGCTGGTGTCCACGACTAATGCTTCGCCGACGGTCTGGCCGGTCTGCGAAGTCCCGCCTCCGCGCGGCAGCACCGGGATGCCTTCATCCGCCGCGATTTGCAGCGCCCGTTGTACGTCCGGTTCGTTTGCGGGCAGCACCACGCCTATGGGTTGGATCTGATAAATCGACGCATCGGTGCTGTAGCGGCCGCGGCTGAAGGCGTCGAACATCACCTCGCCCTGGAGCTCTCTGCGCAGGCGCACCGCCAGGGCGCTATCCTCGGCAGACGCCGCCGCTGTTCTACGATTGGGCGCAGCGGTAGTGATTTTCACAATATCGGCTCTCGCACTGTTACCCTAAAGTTGGCCTGATTCACGTGAGTTCATATACGATTTCACAATGTGGAACGCTGCAACGGTTTCTGATCAGCCGTTTAGATCTGGCACCGCGGTGCCCGATTTTATGCCTCCCGTTAACTTGACCGTTCCGAATGGCTTTGATCTGAATAGTCATGCATCACGGTAGACTGTTATGATAAGCACCTATTACACCATAGTTTTTGCACGTGTCGCCCTTTTAGTGGGCATATCGAAACAATCATTGTCAATTGTAATGATATAGACAACACGCGCAATAAGGGCGCACAATAAGCGCGCGGCAGGGGGAACACAACACCGCCCAATCGGCGAATGACGTCGCCTAAGCGCTGATTCGCCCATCGCGTTCAGCGGTATCCAGTATCGACGCTAAACAGGAGCTGCGTATGTCAGCACAGCGTGGACGCCATTTTCTGCAAATACCAGGACCGACGAATGTGCCGGACCGGATTCTTCGGGCCATGGACGCGCCGGTTATCGATCATCGCGGGCCGGAGTTCGCGCGGTTGACGCTGGAGATACTCGAAGGACTCAAGCGTATTTTCAAGATCTCCGGTCATGTGGTGATCTATCCCGCTTCGGGTAGCGGTGCCTGGGAAGCCGCTGTGGTGAACGCGCTCTCCCCTGGCGACAAGGTGCTGATGTTCGAAACCGGGCAGTTCGCGACACTCTGGTTCCAGATAGCAGCCCAGCTCGGTCTCAACGTGGACTTCGTTCCCGGTGACTGGCGCCACGGCGTTGACCCGGCAGCGGTCGAGGCCAGGCTCGCGGAAGACCGCAAGCACGAAATCAAGGCGGTCATGGTTGTCCACAACGAAACCTCCACCGGTACGGTCAGCGACATCGCCGGCGTGCGCCAGGCGATGGACCGGGCCGGGCACCCCGCGCTGCTGATGGTGGATACCATTTCCTCCCTGGCATCGATGGATTATCGCCCGGATGAGTGGGGCGTGGACGTCACCGTCGGCGGCTCGCAAAAAGGCCTCATGCTGCCGCCGGGCTTGAGTTTCAACGCGGTCAGCGATAAGGCGCTTGCGGCATCGGAATCGGCCCGGTTCCCGAAATCATACTGGCGCTGGCAAGAGATGATCAATGCGAACAAGTCCGGCTTCTTTCCCTATACACCCGCGACCAATCTGCTCTATGGATTGCGCGAAGCCATACGGATGTTGGAGGAAGAGGGATTGGAACAGGTATTTGCCCGCCATGACCGTCTGGCCGAGGCGGCGCGCCGCGCCGTGCGTGCGTGGGGTCTGGAACTGCTGTGTCTCAATCCGGATGAATATAGCAGCACTGTGACCGCGATATTGATGCCTGAGGGGCACAGTGCCGATAAACTTCGAAAGGTGATTCTGGAGCGCTTCAATATGTCACTCGGCACGGGCTTGGGCAGAGTGAAGGACCGGGTCTTCCGTATCGGTCATCTGGGTGATTTTAATGAGCTCATGCTTGCCGGAACCTTGTGTGGTGTCGAGATGGGTCTGGCAGCCGCTGGTGTGCCCTATGTGAAGGGTGGCATTTCAGCGGCGCTCGATTATCTGGCTACGGCTGCGATTGCATAGGGCGATCCTCATACGGAGCGTTGGACAGATCCATATGGCTGCCAGGCGGGCGGTTACCGCAGCGTTAGGTGCGGCATCTATGAAGGAAACAATAGCGGTTAAACCCGTGTAACAATGATCAATCGTATCAGGAGGGTGGTTATGAGATTCTTGAAACTCGTTGCGGCTTCGACATTCCTGAGTAGTGTCTTCACGATGACAGCGGTGGCCGAGCCTATTGAACTGAAGTTCGGTCATGTCGGCGCGCCCGGCTCGCTGTTTGCGGTTTCGGCGGAAGAATTCGCCAAGCGCGCGAACGCCAAACTCGGCGGTAAAGCCAAGGTCGTGGTGTTCGGCTCGAGCCAGCTCGGCAAGGACAAGGAACTGCTGCAAAAACTCAAACTTGGCACCGTTGATTTCGCGCTCCCTTCCACGGTCATGTCATCAGAGAGCGACCGGTTCGGCCTTTTCGAGATGCCGTATCTGGTCAAAGACCGCCAACACATGCAACGCATCGAAAAGGAGTTGTTGTGGTCGGAGCTGGCGCCAAGCGTGGAGCCAAAAGGCATAAAGATCATCGCGGTGTGGGAGAACGGGTTTCGCCAGATCACCAATAATGTACGGCCTATCAAAATCCCGGTCGATCTCAAAGGCATTAAGCTGCGGACGCCGAAAGGCGAATGGCGGGTCAAGATGTTCAAGGCCTACGGCGCCAATCCTTCCCCGATGTCGCTGTCGGAGGTGTTCACGGCCCTGCAGACCGGGGTGATGGATGGCCAGGAAAACCCGCTGATACAAATCTACAGCCAGAAATTCCAGGAGGTCCAAAAATACCTTTCGCTCTCGGGCCATGTGTATACGCCGGCCTACCTGACGGTCGGCTTGAAGAAGTGGAATACCCTGCCGGCGGATGTTCGCAAGGTGCTCGAAGAGACGGCCAAGGAGACGCAAGGGTTCGTCTACGCCTCCGCCGAGAAGTTCGACAATGAGCTGTTGGAGAAAATGAAGGCATCCGGTATTCAGATCAACGAGGTTGACAAGCAGGCCTTTATCGATGCCAGCAAGCCGATCTACGATCAATTCGGCAAGCAGGTCAAAGGTGGGAAAAAGTTGGTCGATAAGGCTTTCGCGCTTGCCAAGTAACAGCGTGCGCATACCGCTCCCCGCCGCCCCGTCGGCGAGGGAGCGGCGTGTCTTAGGGTTACCCCGCCCGATATGCCAGGCATGCCGATGCTGTCACGCCTAAGTCGAGGATTCGAGCGCCTGCTGGAACTCATCGTTATCCTGCTGATGATCAGTGTGGCGCTGGAAGTGGTCCTGGGGGTGACTTACCGTAAACTCGGCATGTCGCTGAGCTGGTATGACGAAGTGGCCTCGGTGACCCTCGCCTGGTTGACGTATTACGGCTCCGCCCTGGCCGCTCTGAAACGGGCGCACATCGGGTTCCCCGGGCTGGTTGAGTCGATGCGGCCGCGCGTGCAAATACTGATGATACTCGTCGGGGAGTTTTTTGTTTTCGCGTTTTTCATAGCCCTCACCTGGACGGGGCTGCAAGTGCTCGACGTGCTTGCGACCGACACGCTTGTCAGTCTCCCCCAGGTGCCCGTTAGTTTTACCCAGTCCGTTATTCCGATCGGTGGCGCGTTGTTTATTATCGCCGAGGCCTTGAAGCTGCCGGAGGTGCTCGCCAAGGCCAGAGCGGGACCACATCGCCCCGACATCCCAAAGGGGGTGTCGTAATGATTCTCCTGCTGATGTTGCTGGCGATGATCGCGTTGGTGATGCTCAATGTGCCGATCGCCATTGCCTTAGGCATAGTCGGTATCGTTGCCATGGTTATTGCCGACGGGCCGGGCGTACTGGCGAACCTGCCGTTGGTGATGTTTTCCGGTGCCACCAAATTCCCGCTGCTTGCCATTCCGTTATTTATTCTTGCGGGCGCAATCATGAACTCCTCGGGCATCTCGCGCCGGCTCATCGCCTTTGCGTCGGCGCTTTTGGGTTTCATCCGCGGTGGCCTGGCGATGGTCAATATCGGCGCCTCGATGTTTTTCGCCGAGATCTCCGGGTCCGCGGTCGCCGACGTCGCCGCCCTGGGTTCGATCCTCATTCCGGAAATGAAAAGGAAAGGCTATCCGGGACCGTTCGCCGCCGCCATCACCTCATCCTCGGCGTCCATCGCGATTATTATCCCGCCGTCTATCCCGATGATTCTGTACGCGGTCATGTCAGACAGCTCGGTGGTGCAGTTGTTCGTCGCCGGGATCGTGCCCGGCATTCTCGGCGGGCTTCTGTTAATGGGTTTAGCCTACCGCTTTGCGGTACGTTACAACTATCCGGTTGAAGAGGCTTTTCAGCTCAAACATCTATGGGCCACTTTCAAGGACGCAGCGCTGGCGTTTTTGCTGCCGATCATCATCCTGGGCGGCATCTTCGGCGGCCTGGTCACTGCCACCGAAGGTGCCGGTCTTGCGGTGGTGGCCGCGTTGGCGATCGGCCTTGTCTACGGTGAGCTCGACTGGCCGCATCTGAAACAGGCCATCATCGACGGCGGCGTGCAGACGGCGGTCGTCATGCTGCTGGTGGCCGCGTCCGCGCTGGTGGGTGTGTACCTGACCGAAGCGCAGGTGCCGCAAGACCTTGCGCTTGCCATCAGCAGCTGGACCGACAATCGCTATGTGGTATTGGCCCTGCTAAACGTGTTTTTCCTGGTCATCGGGCTGTTCCTGCATTCGGCCGCGGCCATTATACTGGTGGTGCCCATCGTCATGCCGCTGGCGCTCGCGGTCGGGATCGATCCGGTGCATTTTGGTCTGATCGTGACACTGAACCTTGCGATCGGACAACAAACGCCGCCCGTGGCCAGCGTCTTGATCACCTCCTGTTCCATTGCCAAGGCCGATATCTGGGAGGTAAGCAAGGTCAATGTCTCTTTTATCGTCGTACTTGTACTGATGCTGATACTGGTGACCTACGTACCGGTTGTGCCGATGGCGTTGGTGGAATACTTTTACAGATAGACTCAGAGTTGCCAAAGGAGTTACCCAATGGCGGAAGATGTCGTTTTAGTGCAACGCCAGGAGGAGTTGGCAACGGTGGTGCTCAACCGCCCGCACAAGCTCAACGCCCTGACCAAATCCATGTGGCAGCGCCTGGGTGAGGTGATGCGCGAGCTTTCCGCGGACGACAGCCTGCGTTGCATTGTCCTGCGCGGCGCGGGCGATAAATCGTTTGCTCCAGGCAATGATATTTCGGAGTTTGAAAACGAGCGCTCCAATGCAGAACAGGCCAGGGCCTATGGTGAAATCCATCATGAGGCTTTGTCCGCGCTGCACGAGTGCCGACACCCGATGCTCGCCTTGATCAAGGGTATCTGCGTCGGTGGCGGGCTCGAGATCGCGGCGCTGTGCGATATGCGCATCTGCAGTGCTTCCAGTCGCTTCGGTATTCCCATCAACCGCCTGGGCCTTGTAATCGGCCACAGGGAAATGCAGAGTCTGTTGTCACTGGTGGGACTGGCCGTGACGCTTGAGATCCTGCTGGAGGGCCGCGTGTTCAATGCCGAGGAGGCGAAGGAAAAGGGCCTGGTCAACCGCGTGGTGCCGGATGACGCCGTAGAAGACGAGGCCTATGCGACGGCCCGGCGCATCGCCGACGGTGCCCCGCTGGTGGCGCGCTGGCACAAGCAGTTCATAGACCGCCTTGCCGATCCGGCGCCGCTTACCGCCGAAGAGCTCGATCAGGCCTATGCCTGTTATGACACCGAGGATTTCCGTATCGGTTACCAATCCTTTCTCGCCAAGACCCAGGCAAAATTCAGGGGACGCTAGCCTATGGCCAACACCGGTCACGGCCCTTTGGTGGGACTGAAGGTGATTGAACTGGCGCACATCATGGCGGGTCCGGTGTGCGGCCAGCTATTGGCCGACATGGGGGCCGACGTCATTAAGGTCGAAAAGGTCCCCGGCGGCGATGACACGCGCAGAATGGTCCCCCCCCAGATCGACGGGGAGTCCGCCGCGTTCATGATATTGAACCGCAATAAGCGCGGCACCGCGATTAACCTCAAGACCGAGAACGGCCGGGCCGTGTTGCGTAGGCTGTTGCACACCGCCGATGTGGTGATCGAGAACTACCGACCCGGTACCATGGAGCGCTTTGGCTTGGGCTATGACACATTACGAAAGGACAACCCGGGCCTGATCTATTGCCAGGTCACGGGCTTTGGCCGTACCGGGCCTTACGCCGACCGCGCCGGGTTCGATCTGATCGCCCAGGGCATGTCGGGCCTGATGAGCGTAACCGGCGAAGGCGACGGCCGCCCGCCGATCAAGGCAGGTGTTCCGGTCAGCGACATCAGCGCCGGCATGCTGGCCGCCCTGGGTGTCCTGGCGGCCTATATCCGCCGTTTGAAAAGCGGCGAGGGCCAGCTTGTCGATACCTCCTTGCTCGAGGCCGGTATCATCAATACCTATTGGGTGTCGGCCATCTTTCTCGCCACCGGGGTCTCGCCCGGCGCGATCGGTTCCGCCCATCCCTTGAGCGCGCCGTACCAGGCAATACAAACCTCTGACGGCTGGATCAACATCGGTGCGGCCAATCAGGCCAACTGGCTGCGGCTGGTGGAAGTGATCGAGATGCCCGAGCTCGCCGGGGACGCGCGCTTTATCGACAACGCCGCACGCATGCAGCATCGGCCGGAACTGATTGAAATCTTGACGATGCGTTTTAAGGAGCGTCCGACCGGCGAATGGCTCGAACGCCTGGAAGCCGTGGGGGTGCCGGCCGGGCCGGTGTTGTCCATCGGCGATATGCTAAAAGATCCCCAGGTCCTCGCGCGCGATATGGTGGTGGAAGTTGACCACGGCCGTCTCGGCCGCACCAGGGCCCTCGGCACACCGGTGAAGTTCTCCGGGACGCCGACAAAAGTGGCGCGCGGCGCACCCCTGCTCGGAGAACACACACGCGGGATCTTGCGCGAGTACGGTTACTCCGACGTCGAGATCGAGACCCTCGCGGGCGCCGGCGACATCATTCTGCGTTAATTGGAAGATGTGCCGCATCGAGAACCAAAGATGTCAGTGTTTGATTCTCGGAGCGGGCCGCGGACCTGCGCCGCGGCGAAGCGAGTGGAAAAAAAGTCCATGGAAGGGCTTTTTTCAGCATCCTGCTAGTCGTGTGCGTCCGGCCCGGACCCTGTGGTGCCGTTATGGTGTATCGGGGCCGACCTGGGTCTTGCCATGAGAGACCGGAACAACCGACAATAGACCCTCCGAAGCCACAGTATTCAGCGAAAGCAGGGACTTGACGATGGAGTTTGATCAGAGTCACCAGGACACCCTGGACCAGGCGGGAGGCGAGGTGATCGAGCTCGGCAACCGTTTGGCCGATCGAGATCCGGAGGCCGATCTCTGGGATATCGCCTCCGGGATGCTGGCCGGCGCGGTGCAGTTCTGGCTGTATTCGCGGCAGCCTTGCGAAGATCCGAATTGTGAGTCCTGTGTCGAGGTCAACACCGCCGCCCGGCGCCTGGCTGCGCTCAAGCAGGAAATCGAAGAGCTGGCCAAGGAGAGCGAGTATTATCATTCGCCTCACGACGCCGACGTTGGCAGGGCCTAGGGCGGCGTTTACCGAGACGCATGTACCCGATCGGCGCGTAAGGTCTGCGCCTCCGCTCCGAGGTCATGACTAAAGCGCGTGCTGCCGGGCTGGCCGCCCTTGAACCGGCCGAACTATATTTGAAAACAGGGCCAGAGAACTGTTTTCTTCAGGATAATTAAATTGTTCTCCGGCCCCCGTTCAAGCAAGTGTCAGTAGTCAGCCGTTCCGCGTTCACGTCGTCTCCCCGCCTTTTTTATAGAAGCAGAAGAAATCTCATGAACAAGAGATAACGGGCCTCATGCCGCCTTCTGCATCGGTGGTTTCTGCAGCATCACCCACAGCGCATCGGCACCGACCAGCAACCCGACGATAATATGGTTCAATGTTGCTATGGTTTCGCCGGTGAAGCCGAGCACAAACGGTGAGATAATGAGCCAGCATCCCACGGCCAGGCTGATCCATTCCTCCCAGATGTAGAAACGGTACAAAGCCGCGGCTGCGATGATGATCACTAGCGCGCCCATCAGGAAGGAATGCTGAACGACTATGCCGATTGCCTCGGGTGAGTACAGACCCAATACCATGGGTGATACGAGCAACCAGATACCCAGTGCCAGATTGACCCTGTCTTGCCATCGTTTTTGCGTGTCCATGACAGTCTCCTCACAATAACGAAAAGGGCCAGGAGTTCTCCTTATTGTGCAAATGGTGATGGGGCCAAGCGGGCATTTTTCAAGAGATAAATACCTCAACAAACCTAAAACAACAGGGAATGTAATATTATTGCGAAAGGCAGGGTAATTGACAGAAGCGCTTATGCCGTCGAGGCGTTTGCGATACGCGCTTTCGATCGCCAGGAAGCCCGCGCGGACGAGGATTTGGAAGGTCAATCCTCGGTCGCAGCCGAAGATTGACCCGTTGTAAGGAAGCGCGAATGCTCTTTTTGTAGGTTTTTCAGGTTGAAGTAGTTAATGCCGTTTCGTTTTCGGCGGAGACCGTGACCCTTGGTCCGCTCATGCCTCAAGTGTTCGTTTTTGAGCGGTACCGGCGGCTGTACTCGGTCCATTCGGTTTTCCCCAGTGCCTCGCCAATGGCCTGCATGAGATAGCGAGCCAGCGGGCGACCCTTGACGCCATCACCCAGGCTCACGCGTTGGCCGCCGGGCGCGAGCGCCTCGAGCCTGTATTGGACCGTGGCCTTGGCACCCTGCCCCCCTTGGCCAGTGATGGCGTTGACCAGCGTGTCGATATCACGGCGGGCGAGGACGCGGGTAACGGGAATGCCCAGCCAGCGGCGGCGGCTGATTACCACCTCCGGTGTAATGATCACTTCCAGACTGTTAAAAAGCGCATACAGGCCCAAGGCCAGAATCAGCAGCCCGACCCCCAGAAAGACCACGACAAAAAATCCACTGAAGACCGTGAAGATCATTCCAAAGGCGTCATCCGTGCCGTAGTTGCCGATGTCCGCGAGCAAGAAGACGGCGGGAAAGGCGGTAAACGCCAACCCGAAAATGAGCATTGCCAGACCGGCACCCCGATTGCGCGATGCAGGGTATAAAATCCGCAGCCCTTGCGGCGTCTGTGAAAGACGTACCAGTGAAGCAGGCAGCTTGCGCGGCTCGGGCGTGTCTACCGTTGTCGGCAGCGACAGCCGGGAACGCAACGGCGTTTCGGTTTTCAGCACCAGGAGTTTGAATGTCTGGTCGAGGTCTGTACCGGCGAGCGAGCAGGCGATGTGTACCACCCATTTTATGCAATCACTCGAAGGCGCGCTGGTGGGAGGCTGATCCTCGGGGACGGCGAATTTGAATTTAATACGCGTGCCGCGGAGCCCCATCTCGCTGAACGCCGTGCCGCGCTCACGCCAAAGGACTTTTTCGTGCCGGCTGTGGTTCTTACCGCTGCCGGAGACATACTCGTGGATACAGCTCAACGACACCTCGATCTTGCGGCCCATGCGGTAGCGCAGGGGCAGCTCACTCGTCCCGCCGACCTCGCCGCCCAATGAGCCTGGGAAGGGATCCATTTCCAGCACGGGTTGACCGAAGCGGCGCCACTGTAACCACTTGATCGCAGCCAGATACAACAACCAGAACCCCACCAGCGGAAACAGTGCGACCAGCGTGATCTTCCACAGCTCGAGATTTTTTTCCTTCAGCGCTAGTAGCCAGAAGATGGGCTGCGCCACGGCGTTCCAGAACAGGGCGAAGCCCAGATACACCCAGCGTTCCTTGGCTGCCGTGGAACCGATGCGGCCGTGATGCCAATCCGGGCGGTTGGGGTCGGTATAGGGCAGATCGGGTAGTTTTGCCATGGATGCTTTCTCTTTCTGCTCTCTTCTGTCTATAGCATATCTCGCGCCATGCGGCCGATTAGCGGTCCACCGAAGTGGCAGAATTGATTGCTGTTACTGATCCGACCGACACATACTACGCATACGTATTCCCTCTCCCTCTTTGAGAGGGTGAGGGGAAAATAGCCGTAAGACCCCCTCATCCTGTCCTTCTCCCGGAGGCAGAAGGGATTCGCTGGATGTTGTGCTGCGCACTATTTGGCGTTCTCCTCAGTAATGCTCAAGAACGGCGGGCTTTGCTGGGTGGTCATTCTGGCTTCCCTACTCGCGCTAAATCGGGGATACTGCCCGGGCGCGCGTTGCGGGACATCCACAAAAAAAAGGGGTGCAATGGGTGGAAGGTGGAAAGTATAAAGTCATATTCGATAGCAGGAAAATAAAACGCTGGCGGCTGCGGTGGGTGAGAAAGCATCTTGCGATGCGGTTTCGCCTGGACGAGAAGAAGCTGGAGCGGCTTTTTTCGGATAAAGCGATTACCGTCAAGCGCAACATCAGCTTTGAGCGGGCGCTGCGAATTCGCCGGGCGATAGAAGAGTCGGGCGGTACTTGCCGAATCAAATCCATGGGTCCGGCGCTTGGCGAGAAGGCTGATCAGGAAGGCGGGCCGCCCGTAAATCAGGATATGTCCCCGCGACCGCCGGAGTCGTGGTTTGATCTGGCGCTGGGGCCGGCGGAGTTGTCGAGTCATGCGCCGCGCCGTACGGATGGCCGCAGGCGCGGCGTCGCGAGGCGTCCGCGTCAGGCCGCCGATCGCAGGGCGTCCGGAGACCGACGGTTCGAGATCCGCCTACAGGAAGACCGGCGTTCCGGCATTGACCGGCGGGCAGACAATCAGGTGTGGGTCAGTAGTAGCCGCTAGCAATTTCGAGTAAGTCGGGTCCCGTCATCGGACCTGGCCGTGATCTGCATTGCATACCTCGCCTGGCACTTCGGGCGTGGGAGGACCGATGACCACAAAACCATGGTTGCTGTTGGTGTTATGGCTCGCCGTCTGGTTGCCGGGCGCAGCGGCCGTTGCGGCCGACCTCAATACTGAGCTTTTCCTGGCCGCCTCATCCGGCGATGTGCAGAAGGTCAAGCGCTATATCGCCAAGGGTGCGGATGTCAATCATGTCGATCCGCATCTGAAGGTACCGGTCCTTGGCATGACGGTCATCAAGAACCAGACGAAGGCGGCGAAGGTTCTCTTGCAGAACGGCGCCGATCCAAATATAAAAATAGAACTGCAAGATGCCCATTTGCGGCCATTACATATGACCGTGAAATCGAGGAATCTACCCCTGGCCAAGGAGCTCGTCAGGCATGGCGCGAGACTGTATCTGGTGGATTCGTTTGGCAGCACGCCGTTGATCATGGCGGCCTCGGAGAATCTCGAGGACTTCACCCGTTATTTCCTCGAGGTGGGGGCCGAGGTAAATCAGACAGACAGCAAAAAACGCACCGCGCTGCATTGGGCGGCATTCTTAGGTCACACCGACATAGCGAAAGTTCTGGTCGATCACGGGGCCGACGTAAATGCCGTGACCAGCGACGGCCGGACAGCTCTCGCTCTGGCCAGAAAGCAGGGTGACAAATCGTTAGAGGCATTGCTTCGGAAAGCCGGCGCGAAAAACTAGGACGCTGTGTGCCGCGTTGCGCGGCCCCAGCGACAGGGGCGCGAGGTAAGTCTTCATGCTGGCTAAGGTGCGATTCCGTTTCTACGAGGAATTGAACGACCATCTTCCGGCGGAGAGGCGGAAAGCGACTTTTACTCATCCTGTTGAGGCCGGTGCCGCGGTCGGGGAGGTGATCAAGGCCATGGGAGTGCCTTTGTCCGAGGTCGAGATGATCCGGGTGGATGGTAAATCGGTGGACTTTTCTCATCGCCTATACGATGGTGCGCGCGCGAGTGTCTATCCGGTCTTTGAATCCTTCAACATCACGCCGGAACCGCGCGTGCGGCAGCGGCCGTTGCGTCAGATTCGTTTCGTGCTCGATGTCGATCTGGGCAGGCTCGCGACGTATCTGCGGATGTTCGGCTTCGATACGCTTTATCGAAACGACTGTGATAGCAATAAGTTGATTGAAATATCGCGGCGCGATCGTCGCATCTTGTGCACCCGAGACCGGAAGCTGCTGACCTGTGGCGGTATAGAACGCGGTTACCGGGTCCGTGAAATGCGCCCGCGACGGCAACTCGTGGAGGTCCTGCGGCGATTCGATCTCCTCGGCTCAGTGACACCCCTATGCCGCTGCCTGCGCTGCAATGCCATGTTGGTGCCGCTAAGCCCGGAAAGTGTCCTTGCGCGGCGGCCCATTGAGGCCCGCCGGCATGACAAACGCATCTGGGTCTGCCCCGATTGTCAGCGGATTTCCCGGCGGGGCAGCCATTACCGCCGAATGCGCAGCTTTATGCAGCAGATCCGGCGGCAGGGACGGGAGGGTTCTGCCGGCATGGAAGCGACCTAAATTCCCGCTATCTATCAGTCTTGGCGTGGGTATTTGCCGTGATCGACGCTGGCCGCGGGGATGTCCTGGCGGTAAGATTTCCTATTGATGGCGTTTCGGCCCTCTGTCGCGGTTATCCTAAATAAAAATAAACCCTATGCGATGTAAGCGCTTGCGAACCCGGATACGCCAGTCGCGGTCTGGAAGTTCGTGTTGATCCGACCGACCGCGGCGAGAGCGGCCCGCATCAGTGGCAGTGCCCACTCCCTTGGGATCTGCCGGAGTCCATGCATGCAGGTCTTGCCAGGAGGGACAGGCGATGCGGGAACACAGTGGTGAGCGGCGTAGTGGCTACGGCCTGGAGAACCACGGGCTGTATAACCTCAAAGATATCTACTGGACCTTGACCACGCCGGAGCTTTACGAGCAGGCGATTTACCGCCGCGAAGGGATTCTCACCCATCTGGGGCCGCTTGCGGTGCGCACGGGACATCATACCGGTCGCTCGGCCAATGACAAATTTATCGTTCGGGACGCCTCGACGGCGGACAAGGTCTGGTGGGGTGAGATCAACAAGCCCTTTCCCGAGGATCAGTTCGATGCCCTGCACCACCGTCTCGCCTCCTATCTGCAGATGAAGGATGTCTATGTGCAGGATTGTTTTGTCGGCGCCGACGCCGCGCATCGCATGCCGATCCGGATCATCACCGAATATGCCTGGCACAGCCTGTTCGCCCGTAACTTGTTCATTCAGGCCACGCCGCATGAATTGAGCCGGCACGTCCCCGAGTTCACTGTGATCGACGCGCCGCGGTTTCACGCGATTCCGGGCGTGGATGGGACCACGTCCGAGACCTTCATTGTCATTAACTTCGCGAAAAAGCTGGTGCTCGTCGGTGGGACGAGCTATGCCGGAGAAATCAAGAAATCCATTTTCACCGTTATGAATTATCTGCTGCCGCCAAAAGGGGTCCTGCCCATGCACTGCGCGGCCAATCTGGACGCCGCGGGTCACACCGCGCTGTTCTTCGGGCTGAGTGGTACCGGCAAAACCACGCTTTCGGCCGATGCCGCGCGCACCCTGATTGGCGACGACGAGCACGGCTGGAATGAGAACGGCATATTCAACTTCGAAGGCGGCTGCTACGCCAAACTGATCCGGCTGTCTGCGGAAGCCGAGCCCGAGATCTATGCGACAACGCGCCGTTTTGGCACGGTCTTGGAGAACGTCACCGTCGCCTCGCTGACCCGACGGCTCGATCTTGACGATGACTCCCTTACCGAGAACGCACGCGGCGCCTATCCCATTTCCCATATCAGTAACGCCACACGCGCAGGGCGCGGTGGCCATCCAAGAAATATTCTTTTCCTGACCGCAGACGCCTTTGGTGTATTGCCGCCGATATCGAGATTGACCCGCGCCCAGGCCATGTATCATTTCCTGTCGGGCTACACGGCCAAGGTTGCCGGTACCGAGAGAGGGATTACGGAACCGGTGCCGTATTTCAGCGCCTGCTATGGCGCGCCGTTCATGCCCTGGCATCCCAAACGCTATGCGGAGCTCCTGGGCCGCAAGCTCGAGGAACACGACGTGCCCGTCTGGCTGATCAATACCGGTTGGAGCGGTGGTGCCTATGGCATCGGTCAGCGGATTCCCATCGCCCATACCCGCGCCATGGTAAACGCCGTGCTCGACGGCCGCTTGAACGATGCGCCCTTGAAAACGCACCCGGTGTTCGGCCTTGACATGCCGACCGCGTGTCCCGGCGTTCCCCGGGAGCTGCTCGACCCGCGCAACACCTGGCGCGATAAAAATGCCTACGACACTCAGGCGCGGGAGCTGGCGGCGCGCTTTGCCGAGAACATCAAAAAATATGCCGATGACCTTGACCGGGACCTGAAGCTCGCCAGCCCCGGATAAAAACTGGCCACTCGCCGGCGGTTCGCGACATTCAGCGGGTGAGATCGTGGTCCGCCGGTGTCTGGCCAGGGGCGGCGCCGGCCTCGCCCGTCATCATCCGGGGCCGCGCCGCCGGCCCATCCAGTTTGCTGCTTCCCGGTTGCCTTAATATTCCGCGGGCGAGACCCCCACCCGCACGCGTATGCGATCGCCTGGGTCGTACGGCAGACGCGTCTCGAATGTTTCGCCCTTGTAGCGGTAAGTGACCCGGTAGCCGTCCACGCGTTCTTCCGTTTCGTGCCGGTCTGTGATGCGGCACCGGTGCTCGATACTGACCCGTTCCTGGACGACGGTCTGTGTCGATCGCCGCGCCATATCGTGCCCGATGGAGGCGCCGATCAGCGTGCCGGCCAGGGTCGCCGCGTCTCTGCCGCGGCCATGGCCAAACTGATGGCCGACCACACCGCCGATAACGCCGCCGACAATCATGCGGCCCGTGGCATCCGGACCGTGGACTTGCTCGACCGGGTGGCGCACCTCTTCCTCCCAACACTCGCGCTCGGGGACGGAGATATGCACGGTCCGCACAATGGGTTCGACGTGGGTCACTTTGGCGTAGTCGTAGAAATCATCGCGCGGCTGGTGTTTCCACTTGTGGCCGGCGTACGAGGCCGGGGCCGCCGCGATCGCGGCGGCCAGGGTCACTGTCAGAATCGATGTTTTCATGTTTTTCCTCCTTTATACCTGTCCGGTTAGTCCCGCACCAGGGGCAGGGCCCCGGATCCTGGGAACAAGCTTAGTTCCGGCATCCTGAATGCAAGCTGAACGGCAGGCGCCGCCCGCACAAATCGGCAGCTATGGTCGATTCTTAAATATTATTGTAAGAGAACCTCTCCCATCACGCCCAGGAAGCAACGCAAAGCACGCCAAGGCGCAGAGGACGCAAAGAATACTTCAAAATAAAGCGTTTTTGCTTTCTTGGCGTACTTTGTGTCTCCGCGACCTTTGCGTTTGTTCCACAGCGCCAGGGGGCGGTTCTAGTCATCCTGCCGCGAATCCGCCTGAATCTGCCCCGGCAAATGAATGGAAACGCATAAGCCGCGATCGCGCCGGTTTTTGGCCGACATCGTGCCACCACGCAGCCGCACACCGCGGGACGCCGGGCCAGAACCTGCGAGAGCTGTCACGATAATCCCAAGACCCTCGGCTATGGCATTGAAGACGGCCGTTTTATGCAGGGCTATGACAAGGGCTTTGTCGTTGATCTGGAGACCGCCTTGGGCCAGACCATACCTGGCAAGACCCAGGTACAGTCACCGGCCATCCCCGCGCTCAAGTGGGATCTTTCCCAGATCGTGCGCCGGGATGGCAAGCAACTCGTCAGTATCGGCTCGCACTGGCCGCTCACCGGACCGTTGCCTAAGGACATGCGCAACAAGATGGAGCGCACCGGATTGTGCCTGGGCTGCCATCAGGAGATGGTCGATGACGCGTTCTGGAGCAAGGTCTCGGCGCCCGGGTGGATCGACAACAACGCCCATCGGAAGCTGATGAACCGGGCATTGCAGGACTACGCCGAGAGTCAATCGAAATAGCGGTGTTACCCGCCGGCGGCCGGCTAGCAGGGTGTTGAAAAACACCTTGCTAGGCGCCGCAGGGATGCGCCGTATCGAAAATCAAACACGCTTTTCGGAGCAAGTCGCCTGCGGAGCTGAGGATGCAAAAAGCCCATGGACGACGCCCAAGGATGGGCTAGTGTCGCGGGCGCACGGATGCGCAGGAGCGACCGGACTTTTTCAACATTCTAACTAGAGCTCAGCCGGCCGCCGGCGCCTGAGTCGGCTTCTTGTCCAGCAGCAAATGGAACACGGAAGAGTCGATATTGAGCAGCGGCCGTGCGCGTTCGCTGACCCAGATGGAGACGCGGTCGCCGTACGGGGCGAGGCGCTGCAGCAGGCGGTCCAGATGCGGGCGCTGCTTTTCTGAGAACTCTTCGATGCACAGGGTGAGCGTCGCGGTAGAGTGGCGCAGCATCTTTTCCAGGCGCCGGGCGGCCTTTTTGTAAGTGGCACGATCGACATAGCCCTGTAGCATGACCCGTAGATTGGCGCCGACCTCCCCGGCATACGTGGCGACCTCGAGGGCGCCGCGACGTACGCTGGTGGCGCAACGCCGGCGCAGCCGTGCAGCGGTCACCTGTGTCAGGCGGCGCTCGCGCTCGAGGTCGTTGCGGAAGTGGCGCTTGATGTAATCGCGCATGGCCAGGCCCGCGATCCAATCCACAATGATTTGCGGCCAGACACGTGGGCCTGCGGTGATCAGGGTACGCAAAAAGCGCAACAGGCGCACCGGCCCGCCGGTTAAAAGCCCGCGCGCAAACAGTGCGCCCACTATGTGCATGGACTCGCCCAAGGTATATTCACCTTTGTAGACCGGCTGTCTCAGGTAACGGATCTTGTTGCGGATGCGCGCGGCGATAGTACGGTCGCTGAACAGGCGCCGGTAGAGGGCCTGGTAATGATTCACCATGGCCTGGTAGTCCATGCGTTTGGGGATGAAGTTCGTGCCCAGTTTGGTATTGTCCCCGTGATAGGCTTCCGGGAGCAAGCGCCCCTCGCGCTCGAGGCGTTCGAAGAGCGGTGTTCTCGGGAGCGCGGTGAGCAGACCGACCATGGCCACCTGGATCCCCGAGGCGGTAATAAATTGATACTGTCGTTCAAAGGTGTCCAGGGTATCGTTGTCGAACCCGACAATGAAGCCCGCCAGGACGTCAATCCCATGGGCATAAATCGCTTGTACTGCGGCCAGGATATCCTTGCGCATGTTCTGGGTCTTTCTGGTTTCCTTCAGACTTTCCTCGTCCGGCGATTCGATGCCGATAAAGACCCAGCTGAAATTGGCGGCGCGAAACAGGCGTAGCAGTTCCTCGTCGTCGGCCAGATTGAGCGAGACCTCGGTGCCGAAATTGAATTGATAATCGTGCTGCTGCTGGTAGTCCCCAAGATAACGCAGCAGCGCTTTGGCGAGTTTTTTGTTGCCGATCAGGTTATCGTCCACGAAAAACACATTGCAGATCTTCTGCGCCCGCAGCGCGTCAAGCTCCCGGCCGATCTGTGCCGGTGTCTTGGTCCGCGGCCGGCGTCCGAACATGACGATGATGTCGCAGAATTCGCAGCGATACGGACAGCCGCGGGAGAACTGCATGCTGATGGTTGTGTATTTGTCCAGCTTCAACAGCTCGAAGCGCGGCACCGGTGAATCTTCCAGGTTCACCACGCCGGTCTCCTGGTAGCGTTGTTTCGCGCTGCCTTGCTCGAAGTCACGACAGAACTCAGGCCAGATATACTCGGCCTCGCCAGCGATCACGCTGTGGGCCAGATCCGCGAAACGCTCCGGACACAGTGAGGCAAAGCTGCCGCCGGCCACGACATAAAAACCCTGTCCGCGGTAGTAACTGAGCAGTTCGCGTTGGCGCTTGAACTGTGCGCCCATGCCGCAGACACCAATAATATCCGCCTCCGGTTTCAGGGGCACGGCTTCAATATTCTCGTCGATGATCTCGACTTCCCACTCCGGGGGACACAGCGCGGCCAGGGTGGCGAGACCCAGCGGGGGATTGATCGTCCGTTTGCGCGGCAGCACCTTCTCCACCGCCCAGCGGAAGCTCCAGAAGCTTTCCGGAAATCGCGGATTGATCAGCAGCAGTCGGACAGGGCGTTGGGGCTGTGGGCGGCGTGGCGTATTAGGATGATTCACGGATAGGATCTGCATTGATTTGGTATCCCCTCACGGTTAGCCGGGTTACTCAACCCTAGTACAGCCGCCCATCCACGTAAAGCCCATCGATCAACGGCAGCAAAAACAGGGGCTTGACACAGCGACCGGGCCCTGCTTTGGTCTGAATCGCGGGCTTGACAAGCGGTGTCAGAAGGTCGTTCGGGCGACCCAAACAAGATAAGGAAAGATCTGTTGCTGGCAGCTGTCAAGTACGGTGCCGTCGTCCCTCCTTCGAGCTCAAGATAAAAGGGAGGGGTTGATTGATCCCGGTTTAACCGACGTGCAGATCCAGTCCTTGTATGAGTTTGCAGAGGTCCGGACGAGCAAAAATATAGAGATACAGCCGGACATTTTGGGCGTATACTGCCTGTGCCGGTGAAATCGGCATGATCGGAATTCCTGCCGCCTCAGGCAAATCGCGCCGAGCGGTGAGAATGTTTCTAAGTACCTCAATGAGGCCCTTCGTCAATGCAAAAATCGATCTTTGTTGGCAACTTATCGTTTGATACTTCAGAAGACGACGTACGCCGCCTGTTTTCCGACTATGGGACGGTGCATTCGGTGAATTTGATTACAGATCGTGAAACCGGCAGGCCGCGTGGCTTTGGTTTTGTCGAAATGGATCAGCAGGAGGCTGAGGCTGCCATCAAGGCGCTAGACGGCAAGGATGTCAGCGGACGACCGCTGAAGGTAAACCTCGCGCAGCCAAAAGGCGGGCGCGGGGGCCAATCAAGGCCAAAGCGCAGATGGTAAGCGGGCCGCCCGCTGGTGATTGCATGTCAGATCGGCCGTCATAAATAATCCGGTCTTGAGACAGGCCTTGATCCAAGGCGAGGTTGGGCTCTATTCTGGTCACCCGCCGGTGCATCGTATCTCTAATGTCCATCCCCGTTCGCGCCTCGTCCTCAGTCGTTGCTGTATTTCTTTTTCAGACCATCAGCGCGTCCATGAATCAACGTGACCCTGGGCTTATCCGCCGCCTTGACCGGAAACCGCTTATTGCATTCCGGGCAGCAGTAATTTTCCGGGCCTTCGTTGCGGATTCTGCCCGGTACTTCGACACTGAATATGCAGCCACAGTAGCCGCAGGTTTGTCTGAAGCTGCCCTTCAGATATACGACCGATGTTTCATCTTTGCTCAATGTGTTCTCCTGACTATCATAATAGATCCGCTGTCGTTGGCCCTCTCGACCGCAAGGATGCGATGCATGCCTGAAACGGCAGCGTCTGGGCCGGCGAGCGGATGGTTCTAATCCGCAACGATTCGATCTTCATTAATCTTTTGATCGCCGATTGTGGTCTGGTTGGCGAGCTCGTCTACGGCAATCAGTTGACTATCCTCGCCGTCGCATCTCCCGGCTTACATAACATTTGGCGGGCCGGTAATGTCAGATGCGGGCCTCGGAGCATCTTCAATAAAGGCTGGGCCAGATGTGTCATTGATGGCGAAGTCATTGTATACATGCGGCCCCTGCACCCGGGTCAATGAGAAGCCTACAGAGACGGGAGCGGGACAGGAAGATAGCACTGATAGAACTAGCGCTTAACTATAACACATTTCCGCGTCCAGCGGGTGATGCAATTTTGCTCAAGACGTGCGGTGACATGCCCAGAAATCAGCGGTTTTACCGTTTTAGTGCTCAAGAGCTGTGCATTCGGGTTGTTTCGGGTGTTTGCCAAGCCGGAGGCGGTGGCGCCGGTTGATGCAGGTTACTGTCAGTCCGCGGATTTCGGTCACGCTACCGGGGGCCGCTCAAGCGGCCCCGGCGTTTCTGTCTTGCGGTGAGTTGGTTCCTAGAGCTTGGGCTTCGGCCCGACATAGTACGGTCGCATCATTTCGCTGTCTTCGTGCTCCAGGATATGGCAATGCCAGACGTAGGGGCCGGCGATGTCGAACCTGGCGCGGATGCGGGTGATCTCACCGGGGTAGGCGATGACCGTGTCTTTAAGACCGGTCTCCCCTGGCGCCGGTCCGTACACGGTGCCGGGCACCCCGGCCGCGGGATTGAACACCTCGCGCCCCACGATCTGAAACTGCACCAGATGCAGGTGGATGGGGTGAGCATCTGACGTTAGACTTGGCCGTGACACATCACAGCCTGGGAGCATGTTATGCTGTTGCAGCACAGTACCTGGCCGGAGGTTGAGGCCTATCTGCAACGTTCCACCGGAATTATTGTGCCCATCGGCTCCACCGAGCAGCACGGCCCCAACGGCCTGATCGGCACCGATGCCATGTGCCCGGAGACCATCGCCCGCGGCGTTGGCGAGAAGATGGACGTCATGGTGGGCCCGACCCTCAATATCGGTATGGCGCAACATCACCTGGCCTTTCCCGGAACCATTGCCCTGCGTCCCTCTACCCTGCTCGCGCTGGTCAAGGACGTTGTGCTGTCGCTTACCCGGCACGGCTTCACCCATCTTTATTTTCTGAACGGCCATGGCGGGAATACCGAGACCGTGAACGCCGCCTTTGCCGAAGTCCATGCCGAGGCGGGTCTGGGCTCATCAGGTGCCGCCCGCGGCCCCTTGCGCTGCAAGCTCATGAACTGGTGGACGACGCGCGGCATCAAGAAGCTGTCACGGCAGTTGTTCGGCGACGCTGAAGGCAGCCATGCCACGCCTTCGGAAGTCTCGCTCAGTTTTTTTGCGCATCCGGGTTCTGTCAAGCACGTGGAGATGGAACCGAGGATCGCGCCCGGCGGCGGATTTCACGATGCCGAGGATTTTCGCAGGCGGTTCCCGGACGGTCGCATTGGCTCGGACCCATCGCTCGCCAGTATTGAAGCCGGTGAAAGGCTTTATCTCGCGGCGATCGAGGACATCACAAGGGATTACCAGGCCTTCATCGCCGCCGGATAAGCCCCCGGCTTGTTGCCCGCATGGTTGGATGTGATAATGGATTATCATCTTGTTTCAGCGCTGCCGCGGATCGTATTCCATGAAAGGTATCTACCTGGACCCGGACACCAAGGTTGTCGAAGAGCATTTTGCGATAATCTATGTGCCGAGAAGGCAGCGGGGCCGCTTTCCGGAAGACTGCGTGCGCCTGGTCGAGAGCGAACAGGCAGCGAGAGACGGCGCAAATCCTGAGAAAAAGCTTTATCCCGCAAAGGTGGTCGGGCCCTCCCGTTCTTCCGAAGGACTGCGGCTTTACTATCTCATCGACTGGCTGGACTGATCCGCCAGGCCGGATGCGATCGCAAGTCTCGCGACACCTTTGCCGATTCAGGGCGGGGAGACAATAATGTTGTTGAACCGTATTGAGAAAGCGGTCGTCAATAACCCGGCCAGGGTTGCGTTTCAACGTTACGTCGAGGCCCGGCGCCTGCTCAAAATGGGTGGCCGGATTCCCAATGAGGGCAGCGCGCTGGAGATCGGTTGTGGATCGGGCGGCGGTGTGGGCCTGATTCTCGATGTGTTCGGCGCCGAACGGGTCGATGCCTTTGATCTGGACCCCGATATGATCATGCGAGCACGCAGGCGCTTGTCGGCGCGCGGCGACCGGGTCCGGCTGTGGCAGGGCGATGTGACCAGGATCCCGGTCGCGGATGAGAGCTATACCGCTGTGTTTGATTTTTTCATCATTCATCATGTCCCCAACTGGCGGGACGCGCTGCGTGAAGTTTATCGTGTGTTAAAACCGGGCGGCCGGTTCTATGCCGAGGAGATCCTGGCCAAGCTGATTTCAATGAGGCTCGCGAGACTCCTGTTCGAGCACCCGCAGGAGGACCGCTTTGATCTGAGCCAGTTCCGTGACGCGCTGGTCGAACAGGGGTTCGAGGTGTTGGCGGCCGACCAGTTTATGCAATGGGCGGGCTGGATCGTCGCCGATAAGCCGGCTTAGTCTGATGGTCCTCGGATCTCATCAGCGTTACCCAGTGTTATCCTTTATATATGGTACCGCGTCCTCATCCGCTGTTTCGCTCGATGATATCAAGAGCCGGTTCTGATCGCGGTTGAGAGTCAGGCAGACGGACACGGGGTTGTGATGGTTAGCGTGAATGTTGCTGTGCCGGGGTGTTGATGACCGCGAGAAAAGCTGCGATCGAGAGCTTCTACGAGCTGGTAACCGGCGAGGAAGACGCGCGGGTCTGCAAAGACATCCCCGAGGAGGCCTGCAAGGATCAGCCGACCAACTTCTTTGCCTATCTGCTCGCCAATTTTTTCACCAAGATTGGTGATGAGCTGGCCAGCGCGAAGCTGATCCTGCCCTGGTTGCTGAGCGCGCTCGGCGCGCCGGCGACATTAACGGGTTTCCTGGTACCCATCCGTGAATCCGGTGCGTTGCTGCCGCAATTGCTGGTGGCGGCCTATATCCGGCAACTGCCGAAGCGCAAGGGTGTGTGGATTGCCGGCAGCGTACTGCAGGCCGTCGCCATGTTTGCCATGGCCCTGGTGGCACTGACCCTCACAGGTGCCCCGGCGGGATGGGCGGTGCTGGGGCTACTTGCCTTGTTCAGCCTTGCCCGCGGAATGTGCTCGGTATCAGCGAAGGATGTGCTCGGCAAGACCGTGTCCAAAACCCGGCGGGGCACGCTGATGGGATACAGCGCGGCGGCGGCGGGATTGGCGACGCTTGGGATTAGATTCTATATTCAGCGCAACCGAAGGCGGCGGCAACGCGCTGACCGCGGCCATCGCAAGCCTCGGGGTGTTGCGTACGGATCCCAATTTTCGCCAGTTTGTCGCGGCGCGCGCCTTGCTGCTCGGGATCGCGCTGGCCCCGCCGTTTTACGTCATGCTCGCCGAGCGGGAGACTGGCGGCGCGCTGAGCGGTCTGGGCCTGCTGATCATCGCCAACGGATTGGCGGGAAGCGTGAGCGCGCCGGTATGGGGCCGGCTCAGCGACCGCTCGAGCCGCCTGGTGATGACGCTTGCCGCGGTGCTGGCGGGATTGACGGGGATCGTGCTCTGGGCGCTGCTGAGTCTGGACGTGCCGCTGATGCACAATGCCTATACCTACGCCGGGTTCATTCTTGTGTTGACCGTCGCCCACGGCGGCGTACGCCTGGGACGCAAGGTTTATCTCGTCGACATGGCCACCACGGCAACGCGCGCGACTTATATTGCCGTGAGCAACACCGTGATCGGCGCCGCCATGCTGGCCGGCGGGGTAATCGGTGCGATCGGTGATTTATTCGATGTCAGATCTATTATTCTCGCGTTGGCCATGGTCGCGTTGGTTGCCGGGGGTTATTGCGCCCGTTTGAGGGAGGTCAGTAACTAGGCGGCGCCGGCTCGCTATTGACCATGGCTTATGATATGGCATTGATGATCAAAAAGATCGTTTCAGGCGGGCAGACCGGCGTAGATCGTGCCGCGCTCGACGTGGCACTGGCGCTGGGCATGCCCTGCGGCGGGTGGTGTCCGCAAGGGCGACGGGCGGAAGACGGCGTCATCCCGGCCCGCTATCCGTTGACGGAAACAGGAAGCGGAAACTACGCGCTGCGCACGGAATGGAACGTACGCGATGCCGATGCCACGCTGATCATCAGCTCCGGCCCGCTCGACGGCGGCACGCGTTTGACGGCGGTGCTGGCCGGAAGGCTCGGCAAGCCCTGTCTGGTGCTCGATGCCGGCAGGGAACCTCAAGCGGAGCGCGTTCTGGCCTGGCTGCGGGAGCATGATGTGCGCGTGCTGAATGTGGCGGGGCCGCGGGAATCGGGTCGCCCGGGCATTTACCAGCGCGCCGCGGCGATCCTGCGCGAGCTGTTTGCCGGGGATTGAACGACAAAAGATTAGATTCAACGTCCCGGAACAGCGACAATCGCCTCTGATGCCGCGGGCGGTGAATCCGGTTCCGCCCTGTTTCAGTGTTGCGCTGCCTGGCGCGCAAGCGTGTTGTGCCACAGGCACGCCTCGACCATCAGGAGTACTCGTATGTCTACCATGAAAGCCATGCAGTACCAGCGTTACGGTGGCCCCGAGCAGCTCAGCTTGAACGACGTGCCCCGGCCGATCCCCTCCCCGGACCAGGTATTGGTCAAGCTCGCCGCATCGTCGGTAAACCCCGTTGACTGGAAACTGCATAACGGCAGTTTCCGTTTCATCATGCCGGTGAAGATGCCGTCGATACCGGGCTTTGATCTGGCCGGTGAGGTGATCGAGGTGGGATCTGCTGTCACGGGCTTCGCTCCGGGCGAGCGCATCTATGCCATGCTCGACAGCAGGACCGGCGGCGCCAGCGCCGAGTATGCCGTCGTGGGGGAAAAAGCGGCGGCATTGATGCCCGCAACCCTGAACGAGCAGGAGGCGGCCGCCATACCGCTGGCGGGATTGACCGCGCTTCAGGCGCTGCGTGATAACGGGCGGCTCGCCTCGGGGCAACGCATTCTTATCGTCGGGGCCTCCGGGGGCGTGGGCCATTATGCCGTACAGATCGCCAAGGCAATGCGTGCCCATGTCACCGGGGTATGCAGCGCCAAGAATATTGATATGGTCAAGGGTCTGGGCGCGGATAAGGTGATCGATTACACGAGCCAAACGGATTTCACGACCGACGGCCCGTATGACGTGGTCTTTGATGCGATCGCGACGTCGCCGTTTAAGGCGTTTGTTCCGGTCATGACCCGGCAGGCCGTTTATGTCTGCACCTTGCCGAATCCGGCGCTGATCGCCCGCGCCTTCTTGATGCCTTTGTACTCAAAGCGCCGTGTCAGACTCGTCATGGTGAAGTCCAAAGGCGAGGATCTGCGATATCTCAAGGCCCTGGTCGAGGACGGAAAGCTCAGGCCGGTTATCGATCGCGCTTTGTTGTTGGACCAGCTCCCGACCGCGCATGCCCTGAGCCAGGAAGGCAGGACGGCGGGGAAGATCGTTATCGGGATCGGCGCATAAAACCTACGCACAGCGATGAGCTGTCTTGCAGGCGGCAAAAATATTTCGCACCTTATTGCCTGAATATTGTGAGAACCCGTAGCGATGCGCAACGCAATAAAAAATACAAGAACGGGTTACGGATCAGTGGCGCGATGGCTGCATTGGTCCATCGCATTGCTGTTTCTGGCCGGGTACTGCGCCGTCTATTACCGGCATTGGTTCACCGAGAAGGAGACCCCGGAGAACTGGACCGCGCTGCAACTGCATTTGTCTTTTGGTATCACGATTGGCGTATTTGTCATCCTGCGGGTCATCTGGACGGCAGTGAATGACAAGCCGGAGCCGCCTCCGGGGAAGCCGTGGGAGCATCATCTGGCGGGACTCGGGCATTTCATGCTTTACTTTTTCATGATCACCATGCCGCTGACCGGCTATCTTGGTACCGGCGTGGCAGTCGAGTTTTTCAAGCTTTTTACTGTCCCGAAATTCGAAGACACCATCCTGTTTCAGGTACTGGTGGTGCGTGGTCTCGGTATGAATTTCGAGGAATTCGAGTCTTATATCGATTTCTTCCACAAGCGTTCGGGCCGCTACCTGGTGTGGGTATTGATCCTGATCCACGTCGCCGCGGCGGCTTATCATCATTATGTCAGGCGCGACAATACCTTAACTAGAATGCTCATAAGGATGAACCCGGAAACAGAACAATGACGCCGATGGGCGCAACAATGAAGCGATTTCCTCACCGATCTGGATTTACTGAGGTTTTTGCCCGGCCAATGTACGAGCCGTTGCAAACGGCTTTCCAGGCTGTGTGGTTTTGGATCATGCGCAACGCTTTGCGAAGCAGTGACCGGCCCGGCCCGGTGCGGTGCCAGGTGGAGGCGCCGGAAGGATGCGGCAGGGCAACGACGTCGGCCGTGACCTCATAGGCCGTGAGCCGGTGGATTTTGCCGACGACATCGTTGAGTCTGTCAACGGGCATGAGTTGGGCGATCGCCAGCTTGCCCACCGGCAGGATCAATTTGGGTTTCAACAGACGTATTTCCGCCTGCAACCAGCACGAGCAACTCGCCACCTCGTCGGGGTTGGGTACGCGGTCGCCGCCGGTGGGCTTCTTGCCGGGAAAGCACCGGCACACCGCGGCCATGTAGACGCGTTCCCGGAAGTGCGATTCATCGAGACCGATCTGCTCAAACCAGCCGAACAGGGTCTTGCCCGCGGTCCAGGCAAAGGGCCGTCGGACTTCAATCTCCTTTGGCCCGGGGGCCTGTCCGATCAGCAGCACCGGCGAGGCCACGGCATTGCCCGTCACAGGCGGTCCGGCCATGTCCCGGCAGGCCGTACACCGGCGCAAGTTTGTCTGGTGGCGGCGGATGGCCCGCAAGGTCGACGTTGTCATTTTGGGCTTTGCTGACTCCGGGCCAACTGATCAATAGCGGACGCGGCGCGAGACGCGACGGTCATGGGGAGCAACAGGTCCGATGGGTTCGCGCGATTGTATCCGATCGCAGGCGTTCGTTGTAAACTTGTAAATGTCTTCAATCCCTGAGCCACGGCAGCGAGTGATGCCTTCAGCGAACCAAAGCGGTACGGTGAGTCCCGGTGGGACCTGGAAAGCAGGCCTGCCCGTTTGCCTCCTGGGGTGTCTTCTACCCGTGATGCTCGTGCTCAACGGCTGCGCCACCCACCGTCCGGTGTTCTATCCTAATGAGCATTATACGCTCGTGGGACAGCAGGTCGCGCAGCGAGAGGTCGCCGAGTGTCTGCAACTGGCTGATCAGGCGGGCGCCGCGAACAATAAGGGCGGTAAGGTGGCCGGAAGCACGGCCGGCGGCGCAGCAGTGGGGGGTGCAGCCGGTGCCGCCTGGGGGGCGGTGAAAGGGGATGCGGGCGAGAATGCCGCCGCGGGAGCCGCCGCGGGAGCCGCGGCCGGTCTGGTGCGAGGCGTCATGCGTTCGGGAAACCCGGGTCCGATCTATAAGAATTTTGTCCAGAAGTGCCTGCGCGATCGCGGTTACGAGGTCATTGGGTGGAAATAGCCGTGACGCCGGGCGGAGGCCCGGCCCCAAGCCAGGGTCAATGGGTTCCCCCGGCCCATCCCCCGCGATGAGGCGGGGCGCCAGCATGGGTTTTATTTTCCAGGTCAGATCCTATAATATATAAGAGTCTACTAATATTGGAGGGCAAGCAATGCCAACGTACGATTATCGCTGCGACGCCAATGGCCAGGTGGTGGAGGTCAGGCACGGCATGAGCGAGGCCTTGAGCACCTGGGCTGAGCTCTGCGAGCGGGCAGACCGGGAGCTGGGCGCTACGCCCGCCGATGCCCCGGTGCGGCGCCTGATCACGGGTGGCCAGGTGATCAGCAGCGCGAGCCGTGGCGAGGCCAGTGCCCCGGCGTGTGCTACCGGGGGCTGTGCTGGCGGTATGTGTGGCCTGGACTAGCCAGAGACGTTTTAGCCGCGCCACCTGTCACCGCTGATCACCCCCCAGGGCAAGCCCTGCAACGCCTCGCAGCACGGTCATGGGACCGTGTTTCTTGACGGCCTGCAGCTGTTGTTCGTTGCGCACGAAAAACGAGCCGGCGAAGCCTAAGGCGTTGACAGAGATCGAATCAAAAAACTCTCGCGACCTCGGCACGAGCAGCATCCACGCCCGGGTGACCAGCAGATTATACGGTGCCGACTGCCGGCGCTCGCCTCCGGCCTCGATTTGACCAATTCCTACAACGGCCAGCATGGCGCGATAACGTTCCAGCGTGGTCATTGCCTGGCCCGTTTGGGTCGGCTCCAGTCGCGCAAACGCGTGCACAAAAGGCAGGCCCGGGATCGTGCCGATCGTGTCGTGAATGCCAGCCGATTCGATTAACGGCGCAATCGGGACCGCGGGCCCGTCGCCCGCGAGCGGCAGTGGCACCAGCTGCAAATGCTTATGGGCCTGGCTGGCGCCGGCGATGGTTCCGCCATTATAAAAGCCCAGTCCTTCGAATTCCGCCATGCAGGCCCACAGGGCCTCGAAGTCCTGCAGGGTCAGCAGCACCTCCTGGTCCTCAAAGGCACGGGTGACAATCAGCAGATGATGGTCGATGACGTTGAACTTGTTCAGCAGCGCCAGATGGGTGTCAGAAATGTCAGTGACGAACAAGTCCTTATCGTAGGGCAGGAAGGGATTGGCCGGTTTGTTTAGCGGTTTCGGCTCCTTGGCCTGTTGTTTGCGTTCTTCGTCTTTGCGCGCCAGGCTGGAGACGCTGCGCACCAGGAAACGCACGCCGTTGTCCTCGACGATCTCCTGCTCGGTCTTGATTGAATGCAGCACGCCGCATTCAATGGCATGCCGGGTCTGGCGTACGATGCCCGGCCAGAGCGTACCGGTTTGTAGTCGCACACGGTTTGGCGCCATAGCTTGGGATTCGCTGTTTGTTAACGGTTATATAAGGGTACGGAGATTCGCCTGGGGATTCTACTGACTTTTGCCGCGGTCAGCTTCGCGGCATACCGCTCAGCGGGGCCGGCGTTCTTTACGCGCTCGCGAGATCACTATTTCATTTCTTATCTGTGCGGTTCATGCCGGGAATTTGCCCTGTGAACGCCGCGTAACCGAAGATTAATCCTACCGAGAGAGGGAAAAGGAGCTTCATTGCGAACAGAATCTCGTCCGTGCCTTCCGGCAGCCCGGAGCGGGCGGCCACCTCGAGCCGGGTGGCGACAACGGCGATGGAGAATGCGGCCAGAATACCGGAAAAAATACGCCAGATGGATCTTATTATGTTTGCATCACCAAAAATATTCATAGTTCATCCTGTTTGGTTTGTATGTCCAATACGACAGGCACTACTTGGCGCGACATGCCGGACCATGGCGTTGGAAAGCCCGCGCCCATGCCCGAGGTGCCGTTCGATTGAGGCGAGAGCCTCGCGGGAAACTGGCGAACGAGAAGTTTCTGCCTATCCGCGAATTATCTTGGACGAAATCCTGACCCAATGGCCGCCGCACCGCGGGATTGGTCCGGACCCCGGAGCGGGGCGCCGGCAGTGTATCGGTATCCATTTTATTCACAGATTGTGAAAAAAAAGCAATATTCTTGGTTTCCCTTTACAATGCGCCGTTATGCTGGCTCCCGGCCCCAGGACCGCCTTTTGGCCGGAATACAGCCTATACAAACGATTCACGCTTGAGACGCGGGCTGCCGGGGGGCACGGTGATCCTGACGTTTACGTCGATAGGCTGGAATAATTCACCTCTCCGCGTGTTTACCTGCTCAACGATCGACCGATTTCGAGCCCGTGCGCGGATGATTCTGAACAATGCGGCCGGCTGCCCGGACCAGGGGCCGGCCGCGCTCGTCGGGTCTTCAAGGCGGCGGCGATTAATTAGGGGACCTCTGAATAAGTCCATCCATGGACTTATTGCATCCTTAGCTCCGTGCCCAAACACTTACGTGTTTGAAAAATAACGGTCCGGTCCCTGTACCGCAGGAAGCTCTGATTAAGTCAGAGCTTCCTTAGATGTTCACTTTACTGCAAGGAGATACACCTATGAAACATTGGTCTTTGATTATCGGTGCCGCACTCGGCTTTTTGGCAGTTTCGCATGTTGCCTGGTCAGCCGGCGGGAAGGTGCCGCCCGCGCCGAACGGCATATCGCTGCCAAAAGGTTATAAGGACTGGCGCGTGATCGCGAGTTCGCACCGCACGGACAACAATACGCTGCGGGTGATTCTGGGAAACAATACCGCGATCAAAGCGGCCCGCAAAGGCAAGACCAATCCGTGGCCGGACGGGGCGATCATGGCGAAACTGGTCTGGAAGGACGCCACTCATCAGAATTGGCCGGCGGCCACGGTGCCGGGCAAGTTCGTGCATGCCGAGTTCATGATCAAGGACGCCAAGAAATATGCCGCGACCGGCGGATGGGGTTATGCGCGTTGGCTCGGAACGGAACAGAAACCCTACGGCAAAGACGCGGGATTCGTGCAGGAGTGCTATGCCTGTCATACCCCCGTCAAAGACAATGATTACGTCTTTACGCATCCGGCAGTCCTGCCGTAAGGTAAGCGAAGATTCGCGCCGGAGCGCGCTTGCACGGAAGGCAAAAATAACAAGTCCCTTTGGCGACAGCGGAGCGTTATGTCGACATTCAATGCATTGGTCGTGGAGCAGATCCCGCGGCTGCGCCGGTACGCACGCGCGCTTACGGGTGACCGTGAGCGCGCGGATGACCTGGTGCAGGACTGCCTTGAGCGGGCCTGCAGCCGCGGGCATATGTGGCAGCGTGGTACCGATATCCGTGCCTGGTTGTTCACGGTCATGCACAATATTCATGCGAATCAGGCGCGACGGTACAACAATGGGCCGGATTTCATCCCGCTGGAAGATCATGGTTCGGCAAGCGCGGTTTCAATGAACCATGGCAGCGGACTGGAGCTGCGTGATCTGCAAACGGCCATCGCGGCGCTACCAGCTGAGCAACGCGAAGTGCTTCTGTTAGTCTGTGTTGAAGAGATGAAATACGAAGAGGTGGCGGATCTGCTGGAGGTTCCCGCCGGGACCGTCATGTCGCGATTGCATCGCGCGCGCGAACGTTTACGGGTACTGATACAGGGCACCGGTCGCCCGGGCCTGAGGAGGGTAAAGTGAGTCATCGCTCCGAGCCTGTCACCGATTCCGAGCTGCACGCCTATGTCGACGGTCAGCTGGACCTGCCCCGCCGTGTCGAAGTGGAGGCCTATCTGGCCGAGCACCCGGAGGCACAGGAACGGGTTGATGAATACCAGATGCTGAACCAGGCCTTGCACAGGCTGTATGATCCGGCGCTGAAGAAGCCGATACCTTCTGCGCTCGTGCGTGCCGCGTCTCCACGGCGCTGGTCCGGTATGGCGGTGCGCGCGGCGGTGGCCGCGGGCTGGATGTTATTCGGCGGGGTGATCGGCGGATTGCTGATGTATGAAACCGGAGTTGAGGAAAGGGCTTCGCTGGTCGCGGCCCACTTAGTAAGGCCCGCCGCCTTCGCCCATACCGTGTATGTACCCGAAATTCTTCATCCCGTGGAAGTGCCGGGGGATCAGGAGGCACACCTCGTCAAATGGCTTTCCAAGCGCCTGCATACGCAGTTGCAGGCCCCGAATCTGTCGGGGCTGGGATACGAGCTGGTCGGCGGGCGGCTGTTGCCCTCGAGTGATCGCATGGCCGCCCAGTTCATGTATCAGGACAATGAAGGCAGTCGCGTGACGCTCTATATTCGCCGGGGTGCGTGGGAGAATACGGAGACCGCCTTTCGTTATGCCCGGGAAGGAAACGTTGGCGTGTTTTACTGGATCGACGGTCCGATGGGTTACGCCCTGGTCGGCCAACTGGAAAAAAGCCGGCTGTTGCGACTGGCGGAGCTCGTGGTGCGCTAGGTGCCAGATCGTAAATCCGTTTGTTCCCAGGTCTTGTCGGGCAAACGTGATCGCTGTGATCACGCTGCCGGCCCTTATCAAGAAAGGAACATTTCAGCCTGCCCCTCGTGTTACCAATCCGTGTGAACCATAGGGTATTTGACCTTCTGTGTCACCCGCCACGCGCACTCAGGCTTCACGCCACCGCTTCGCTTACCCTGCCGATTCGGCACTAGCTATCTAAACGTTCACCGCTGCCGGTGGAAGATTGAACGCCTCAGATAGACAGCCATTGGCATGACTCTTGCTTTTACTCCATTACTTCGGGTCGGTTTGTGAGAGAAACACGGGCCGTTAAGTAGGCGTGAAAGGCCGTAGCCAGGTACAGCATTAGATCGACTGGCCCATCGTGGCTTTAACCATCCGCAGGATCGCCGTTTACTCTGACAGGGGTTTTGGTCATGCGCTTTGTGACAACAGCACAATTAATTGTTCTGTCCATAGTATTGGCAGCGCTTGTGGGCTTTCACGCGCTGCAAGGCGTCTACGATTCTATCGATTTGATGACCGCACAGATGTCGGAACAAACATCGACAACAGTTGACGTCGATAAATATAACGCCATTAAAAAGCAGCTGCATATAATCCAGGGAACCAGGGCTGAGCGAATAATCTGGCTGGTTGCTGCATCGATCGGCGTCTTGTCGGCGGCGTTATTCATTTATTGGATGCTGCACCAGTCCATCATTTCACCGCTGCTGCAGCTCAAGCAAAGCGCTGCACGTATTGCGCATGGCGATATCTCCCATCATGTGGTGCTTATGACGCAATATGATGTGTTTGATGACATCGCCGATTCGGTGAACAGCATTGCCTTGAACCTGAAGAACACCCAATCCGCGCTGTCAGGTGTGGCGACGCGGGACCAGGATACCGGGCTGTACAACAAGCGGGAATTTCGTCGTCGATTGAACGAGGAAGCCGAACGTTGCCGCCGTTACGGGAGCAACTTCTGCCTCCAATTGTTGCGGGTGGACCAATTTATCGATATTACCGGTATGTATGGCGTAGAAGCCGGAAAGGTATTGATTAAATCCATTTCGGCCAGGATAGCCGGCCAGATTCGCACCATGGACTGTCTGGCCAGGACCGGTGATGACGAGTTCGCGTTGATACTTCCCGAGACCCACCAAGATGGTGCCGATATTGTTGCCGAACGCATACGCGTTGATTTTGCGGAACATAAGGTAATGATCATGCAAGGGCATGCTGTCGATGTCACCATGAGCCTCGGTGTCGGATCTTTTCCAGACGATGCACGCCACGAGGCCGACTTGATCGAAAGCGTAAGGAACTCGCTGGAACTTGCCATATCCAGTGGCGGGGACAGAGTCGGCCGGGCAACCTCGAGCCGCGGACGCGTGGAGGACGAAACTCCGGCGTAATGAGGGCCGGCCCGCTCGTTTCGCGTCCGACGCGTCTGCACATGTTGCTGCTGTTCCATCTGCAATACCGCGCGGATCATGTGTGACCAAGGCGTGTTAGACAGTCCTGTCCCTCACCCTTTTTTTTCGGCACTGATAATAATTTTCGACATGCGCTGTTCGCGGAACTTGAGGTCCTCGAGGTCGGTCTCAAGTCGTTCCCGTTGCGGCAACTCCTTGGTTTGCTCTAATGCGTCTTCCACCTCCTTGATGCGTGCGATCACAGTGTTGCGGTCGTAGCGCAGCTTGTCCAGGGATTCGGCCTCTTCGGCCTTGTCGAACACGACGTCTTCCGGGGTGCCATTCGCGCCGTGAATCAGTTCTATTGATTCGGCGAGAACGGGCGGGATAAATTTCGTGTCCGTGGGGAAGGCCCGCGTATTCATAAAGCCCGGGGAGACAACTTCTATCCCGGCCCTGTGAAGCTCATCGAGCATGTTTTTGCGCAGAGTCGAGCGTACAGTGATCAACTGTTTGACCTCGGTCAATAGCCCGTTGACTTGATAGATCACGGAAAAATCGCCCAACTCCAGGACCTGCACGTAGGGTTCTTCGAGCCCCGTGGCCTGGGCGGCTTCAATGAGCAACGCTTCGATTTTATTTCGCGGGAGATCATAGCCAAGCGAAATACGCGCGAAGATGATTGTGCCACTGGATCGAATCACTTTAGTCGGCTGCGTGACGACATAGAGATTGGGCACGGTCATCAGGTCGCGGTCTTCGGTCTGGATCTCCACGTGCAGCAGTCCCATTTCCGAGACACGGCCGAAATATTCGCCGATACGTATAAAATCACCAATACGGAAATTACGCAGGGAACGCAACATAATTCCGGCTATCGCATTGCCGATAAAAGTGGTGGATGACAGCGCGATGGCGGCACTTAGAACAATGCCGATGAGCCCCAGGAGCTGGCCGCGCAAGCTATCGCTGATCGGCAAAGCGATAATAACTGCGATGGTTCCAACAAGGGCCAAGGCCAGCATAATCAGCTGCTGGCGATAGCGGTGGCCGGGGACTTCGGCGTAGTGTTTCTTGACCAAATAGTTGGCAACCGTTATCGCCAATACCACCAGAGAGACCACGATGATCACCGGTAGCAACGGTAAGACGAGCTCGCTCAATTCAATCATATATCCCACGTATAATTGCCCCCATGTTGACCTGGCGCCGATCCGGCCGGTGAAAACCGGCAACGGCCGTCTATGCGTAAGTCTAAGCCCGTAGTGACGTTGCCGGCTATTTGATCGATTTTATTTGCGGTGGCGTAAGTTACCACATTTTGTTCAGACAGGATAAAATCTCGTGTGTGCATTATGCATTTCCACTCGCGAGCGAGACGCAAGGTCAACAACACAGCATTGAACATGATCAATACATGAAACAGTCATCGAGGCATTTCTCTGTCATAACCACCGCTATCCTGCTGCAGGTATCGGCACCCACCCTGGCAGGGACGGACGGCGACGAATATGTATTCCTGGACAGGCTTGTCGCGGCCGCGCTGGAGCGAACGAGGCATAAGGTTCGCTATGACGGGCGCTATAGAAGAATAAAATATCCTATGGGGGACGTTCCTGGCAATACCGGTGTCTGTACCGACGTTATCATACGCAGCTACCGTGCCACAGGAATTGATTTGCAGCAAGAGGTCCATCGAGATATGGCGGCAAATTTTAACCAATATCCAAAGAAGTGGGGATTGAAGAGACCGGATCCGAATATCGATCATCGGAGGGTTCCCAACCTGCAGACATTTTTCCGGAGAAAGGGAATAGAGCTGCCGGTGTCTGACAAGCCCGGTGATTACCAACCGGGGGATCTAGTGACCTGGACCGTGCCGCCCAATCTTCCTCATATCGGCATCGTGGTAGATCAGACATCACGCGATGGCAAACGCCCCCTCGTGGTCCACAATATCGGTCGCGGCCCCGAGCTCGAGGATATGCTCTTCAAATATCCTGTTACTGGGGTGTTCCGCTATCCGAAGTAAACGCTGGAATAATTTCGTTTCCTTGAACGGTCGTCCCGTCCGTTAGCACCCTCAGATCGGGTTCTGTACGTCCCCTCGATGTAGGCAGCGGTGCGTCCCTGCACGCGGCCTTATAGTACATCGGGTGCCAGGGTCTGAGTCCATTATCTGACTGTCAGCACGACGTCGATCCTGCGGTTCAACTTCCGTCCAGACCGCGTGGTGTTAGGCGCGATGGGCTTTTCCGGCCCGTAGCCGATTGCCGTGACGTTCTTCTTGTCAATGGCGTTATTGTTCACGAGGTAGGACATCACCGCCCCGGCGCGCGCCTGCGACAAGCGTTCATTCGTGGCCCGGGATCCGGTGGTGTCGGTGTGTCCCTCGACCACCACTTTTTGCGTGTCAAAGATCTTGAAGCTGTTTTGCACCTTGGTCAGCAGCGGATAGTGCTTGGGCAGTATATAAGACTTGCCGACCTGAAAGTTGAGCCCCTTGAGTCGAATCAGCAGCTCATTGCGTTGACGGTATACCTCAGCCTCGTCGCGGGTGAAGAGCTTGCGTACCCGGTCGAATTTCGCCGCGAACTCCTCGGTCTCCTTGGCGAATTTCCGGGCCTCGACCTGCAGCCTGCTGACCTCGGCGTTGAGAAACTTTTGCGAGCCCAGCAGTGCCTCGACGCTCTGCTCAATATCCTGAAAATGGCCATCCAGGGACTGCGCGCGGCTGTCTTCGTTGCCCGAAGCGATATTCTGGATCGCGATGGCCTTTCCCTCAACCCATATCACCTTGTCTTCCTCGGTCTTTTTGGCCCAGGTCTTGGCCTGAACCGTGACGGCCTGCAGATGCTCCGCAGCGTTCAGCACGTCCGCGGCCTTTTTCTGTATCTCGCTGCGCGCGCGTGGGTTCTTGGTGATAAAGCGATCCGTATCGCGGACGCTCGCCTGGGCCGTCGCCAGCGTCTTGGGCGCATACTTTTTGGCCCCTGTCTTGATGGCCTGGTTTATCAGCTTGCGGGCCTTACCGAGCGTGTTCTCTTTGACGGCACGCAGCTCCAGATCGAGATATGCGGCCTCGACACTCTTTGCGTTGCGGCGTGCGGCGGAGATTTTGTCGTTCTCAATATCCTCGGCCAGTGCCCGGAACCGCCGCTCCAGACGTTCGAACTCGGACTCATAAAGCTCCGGCGCGCCCGCCAAGGTCGCGCCGTTGCGGGCGTCGGACACGCCCTTGAGCTCCTTGCCGGCGATTTTGGCGTATTTATTCGCTTTGTTCAGTTGCGTGTTGGCCCGTGCGGAGGCCTCGAGTACTAAGCGTGTATCTTTACCCTTTCTCTGCAGCGATGCCGCTTCGCCGTAGCTCTGGTTGGCCTTGGTGTACCAACTCGGCGACAGTAGATGGACGTCGCCTTTACGCGCTGCGTCCATCGCTTCCTTTAGGTTTGTAAGTTCCACGGACGGATCGGCGCCCAGATCGATCTGGCTGACTTCCCCGTTCGAGGCGCACCCGGAAAACGCAAGTAGAAACAAAAGAGCGCTGCTGAGAATACCCAGCCGCCATATCGGTTGGAGTTTTTCGGATACGGCCGTGCGCCGGTCTCCGAGATGCATGTTTGTCATTCTGATCCTCCGGTATTTATTGTTTGAGGTCGTTCGCAGTTTCATGGGAATTATCATTAATCATTTATTATAGAAACATTTCAAGCATGTGCCGGTATATCGGCCGGTTATCGGTCATTTTAGACCGTTCCTGCCCCACCGAGCGGATTTTCCGGGCCAAACGACGCTTTTCCGGTGTGACCTCCGAGCGCAGACCGCGCTGAGGTGGCTGTGCCGGGGTTAGAGGATACCGTAACAGATCCGGACGCCAGTGCTCTCACATGCAGGCATGGCCCAAGCGAGGTCCCGGGTCAACTCAGGCGGGCCAACAGCGATTTTCGCGTAGTCGCGGTTTTTGCAATGCCCGGGTCGGAACGTTATGTTCTGGAAGTATTGTGTGGCTAGAGATTCCTGTCCCCGGCGCCTTCCCTGTCGGCCCAGCCGAGGATCTTGCGCGTGATGAACAGATACACCTTCTTTCCCGTAGCCATCCAGAGCCGCGACGGTAGGGAGGGCGTCTGAAGTATGCGTTTCTCCCTTGCTGTCAGGGTCTCAGGACAGTAAGTGCGTTTGTGTTTGAGCAGATGCCGCAGGTCCTCCCGCGCGAGCAGGCGGAACAACGCGCCGCGCTTTGACGGCGCCCAGGCCAGTTGAAAATCAATCAATGCGGGCCGACCGTCTTTTTGCACCAGCCAGTTGGGCTCTTTGGCCAGATCGTTGTGCACCAGCCCCGCGCGATGCAATCCGGTCAGCAGGCGGAACGCCTGGCGGAAGTAAGCCGGTTCGTGTGGCCGTGCCACCTGCATCGGGGCCCCTTCGAGCCAGGACCGTACCAGCACGCCGTCCTGCCAACTGATCAGTCGGGGAATGCCTTCAATGCCGCTGGCCGCCTGCAAGAACCTGGCTTCGCGGGCGGCGAGGTAGCGGGCCACTGGCCGTGTCCACCACCGGGCGCAGCGAGTATCCCGCCGCACAATCACGGACTGTGGCTCATTTTGGGATGGACTCACCAGCTCGATCTTGCCGAATAGATCGGCTTTCAGAAGGGTGATGTTTTGCTGATTCATGTCGTTGGGGTCCTGGCAGGCGCGCGCTGGTATGCTGCTATCATATAAACCCATGCGGATCTCAGTGTGCCCGCTGAATACGTACATGTCACGAGGCGCAACCATATCATTAATTTGTCAAAAAAGGCGAATTTTTACGGTGGGAGTGCGAGGAATTTCACAGTTATGATGGCGCCGCCGGATTAGGCTATGTCCATCAATGGTCGGACGACGCGGTTAAAATACGGTAAGTCAGGCACATGCGTAATTGGCGATACCAGAGCCGAATACCAGCATCCAGTAGGACAGATTAAAGGGAAACCTGTTGCAGTATCCGAACCAAAGTCAGGCATGTGAGGGCGGGATGTCTAGGGTTTGGCGTTGACATAAATAAACACAAGGCACCGTGCGTCTTAGATTACCCTCGGCGGCCGCCAGGAGTTTTATTGCGCCGCGGCGATTCGGTCGAAAGCCACGCGAGGTGTTGCACTCCGCACACCGCAGGAGCAAGATTGGGTGCAGGGGAAAACTGAAAATGGAGTGCTCCATCTCGGGCCGGTCCCATGAAATGAGGCACGTCGTGTCAGTCGGTGTTTTTTTGTTCGTCGCGATCGCCATCTGTGCCGGGTGTGCGGGTCCGGTAAAGAAGCTTTATCCCCCCGGCGAGGATGAGCCGGTCAGGTCTGTCTTTGTGGTGAGCCACGGGTGGCATACCGGAATCGTGTTCAGGCGCCAAGATATTCCCAGCGATATCTGGCCGGAGAATCTCGATTTCGCCGCCAACGACTATGTGGAAGTGGGTTGGGGAGACGAGGCGTTTTACAAGGCGCCGAAATTTAAAATGGGCACTGCGCTAAAAGCCGTATTGTGGCCGACGCCGAGTGTGCTGCATATCGCCGGGTTTAACGAACCGGTGCAGGATTATTTTCCAAAAAGCAAAATCATCGAGCTCAAACTGTCGCAGGCCGGTTTTGAACGCCTGTGTCGTTTTATTCATCGGAGCTACGCGAAGGACAGCGCGGATGAATCTATACCGCTAGGGCGCGGCTTGTACGGCAACAGTAAGTTCTACCTGTCCCGGGAACAATATCATCTATTCAAGACGTGCAATGTCTGGACCGCGAAGGCCCTGCGTGCCGCCGGATGTCCAATCACGCCGTTTTATGCACTGACAACGGATAATATCATCTTCCAGGCGGGCAGGTTCGGTGCAATAATTCAATAAAGCGCGCCTGAGCAGTTATCTGTATCAAGCGTGAGGGTGACCCATACTGTTCCTCTGAATGCTGAATGCGAGATGCCGTGAATAAACTCAAAGCAAAGTTCGTATTGCTCTGGTTTGTCGGTACCGTTGGCTTTGTTGTCGCGACGGCACCGGTGTATCCCCGCGAGCAGAGCGTCAGCCCGGGTATCAATAAGCATTACGAGAATGCGGTCTATGAGGAGTGGGTTCAACGGTTCGAACGCGAGGGCCGGGAGATTTATGATAAGCGCCATGAAATTGTCACCGCGCTGGCCCTGCGCGAAGACATGGTGGTGGCGGATATCGGTGCAGGGACGGGCCTGTTTGCGCGGCTATTCTCACCGGAGGTTGGTCCAGGAGGCCGGGTGATCGCCGTCGATATATCTCGGCAATTCATTGATAAGATTGTGCAAATCGCCAAAGAACAGGGACAAGAAAATATACAAGGTATCGTCAACACGCCGACCGATACCGCATTGCCGCCGGCGTCCATTGATCTCGCCTTTGTCTGCGATACCTATCATCATTTCGAATACCCCGAAACCATGCTGCGCTCCCTTCATCGCGCGCTGCGCCGTGACGGTACGCTTGTTGTTATCGATTACCGCCGGGTAAATGGCCTCAGTTCCCCTTGGGTCATGAATCACGTGCGGGCCGGTGAAGACACCGTCGTTGGGGAGATTGAGGCGGCCGGGTTTCGCTTGGCAAAGACGCAAGATCTCCTCAGAGAGAATTACTTTTTGCAATTCAAGAAATGCGATGATGCTTGCGTCAAATAGACGGATCATGATGTTCCGGCATCAACTCGCTTTGGGCTCAAATTTTGGCATCAGCATGAAGATCCTATTACTTGTGATTCTGCTTTTTGTTGGCGGTGGCCTTGTGAATTCGGTCTGTGCGGAATCACTGGAAGAGATCGAAAAGCGGCTGGAAGAAATAAGTCTGAAACGGTTGGCGCAGGTGCAGGCGGATCCAAATCAGAAACTGGCCCCATTCGTCACTGATGGTTGCAGCGGGGGGATGTCTGAGGGCTGGCAATACGTGGCGGTTGTATTTCCGTCCTTTGATGCGAAGTTCGGCGACAGGCCTCCGTGGGAGCGGTGTTGTGTCGAGCACGACCGTATTTATTGGCGTGGTGAGGTCATCGACGGCTATACGAAAAGAAAAAAGGCCGATGAAATGTTGAAAAAGTGCGTGAGGGATGGCGGTAAGGCCATGAGTGAAGAGTTAAGCGAGGAGCTCGATGCTTCTGTCGAGCAGATCGAATCGGCTTTTGCCGTCGCCGCTGAGCTCATGTACAAGGCGGTTCGCGTTGGTGGCAAGCCATGCACGATCTTCAGCTGGCGCTGGGGCTACGGCTGGTCCTTATGCCCCGTTTTTGGGCGGTTGCCGGACGATGTGCAGACCGTGGAATAGGATTGCCGGGCGAGATCCAGGCCTGCCGGATTATCTGGACTAGCCGGCGTTCGATCGGGTATCTGTCAGATATTCCGCAAAGGCATGATCGCGTCCTTAAATGTGGCCGAGAAGAAAGTCCTTTAGGTCGGTGGTTGTTTCCAGCGCCAGGACCTGGTCACCCGCTTCATATTTCGCCTTGATCCGGAGTAGCTATTCAATCAGTGCCTCATGATCCTGGCTGTGGTCCTCGTAGTCCGGATAGGCGTACAATCGCATCAGCAACTGTTCCGACACGAAGTGCAGCTCGCTGTAGGCGATCAACTGATCCAGGATTTCGCCCACGACCGCCCGTTTATCACCCTGCCTGACAGCGTCCCGCAGGGCGTCGATGAGCCCCAGCTGCACGCGGTGCTCGGCGTCAATATTGTCGGCGCCGTTGTCCAGGTGCTGCCACGAGTCAGAGGTGGTCATGGTTTATCTCCACGAGATGTGCAGGCGCTTTCAGTATAACAAATGGCGCATCGCGGTTCCGTATCGCTGCCACAATACCCCTGCGGTGCGTAATAGATTCCTTTTGCATGAGGCGTGATGTCTGCCTGCCGAGGCCGTTCGCCGTCGGGGTGCGCTCTGCTCTTTATCGCCATTGCTTCGGTGTCTTACCGTAAAAAGGGCAAAAACAGGAGCTGTCGATGGTTCGCGTGAAGGCGTCGGTGGACATTCAGGCTGACCCTGAGGCCGTGTTCTCGCTGGTCACGGACGTGGCGCGCAAGGCGCGGCTGGCTCCGCACGCGGGCGTTATCGGCGTTTCAAAGGAAACCGCCGGTCCTGTGGGGGTGGGTACCGTGTTTCATTATTGTCTGGCTATTGAAGGGAAAATTGCGGACTATCGCACGCGGTGCGTGGCTTTTGAACCGGGGCGAATGATGGAGACCGTTTCGGATACCCGCCCACCGTTCAAGGTCCATGTGAGCGTGGAACCGGTCCCGGGTGGTGCGCGCCTGACACAGGAGGAGACATTCTCGCTTCCCGTACTGCACATGCCGGTTCCAGGGACCACGGGATGGTGGGGCAAGGTGCTCCATTTTATCTTCGGGGACGCGGATGCGATCGTTCAACCCCGGGAATCCGTGGCCGCTGAAGAAACGGCGATGCAGGCTAAATTGGAACCGAAACTCGCCGGCTGGCTCGAACGCATCAAGACGCATCTGGAACGCGGGCAATCCAGGCTGGAGGCCTGAGTGATCCCTGGCGGAGCCCGTTTCAGTCAATTCGGTAGGCGCCGGTTTATGCTACCAGGTCGTGGAGCGTCGCCATGCGAGAAATCTTACTGAGAGTCTTTCAGCAACCGGTAGCGAAATCGGCGTCGAGTAAGTAGTTATACGCAAACTCCGCCTTGCTATGCCCCTGCAGCGCCGCCTTGCCCAACCATTCCAGTGCTTCATAGGGGTCGCTGCCAGTCCCGGTGCCGTCCGCGTACATGAGTCCGATGACATACTGGGCCTCCGCCAACCCCTGCCTGGCGGCCGCGAGGTACCATTCGAAGGCTTCCTGCGGGTTCGGGGTGACTCCCTTGCCGAGCTGGTACACCAAACCGAGTTGATACTGGGCTTCCGGAATACCTTTTTTGGCTTGCAGGCGGTAGCTCGCGAGCGGATCGGAGACGCCCTCCCCGCGCATTGCCGTACGGTTGTCGCTGCCGGAGGCGATCGCGATGGAACCCTGAGTCAGACCACAAATCAGGCCGATCACTTTGACGAGTTTGCGCTTGTTCATAGTCTTTCCTGCGTTGCTAACCGCTGTTTGCTATCCGGCCGCACAGCGGTTTTTGACCATCGTCGAGATCAAAAGGATTGTTGAGACGCATCGCGTGGACACATGTCGGGTCATCGCTGTTGTCCTGCAAGGGCATGTACCATGAGCGTTCACGGTTGCGGTAGGGTGCCAGCAACACGTCAAACAGCGTGCAGGGCTTATCACCGGCTTCCAGGGCGTGGATATTGCCCGAGCAGGGACCAAACACGGTGTATCCCGCTGGAGAAAATCGGTACTCATGGAGCAAGGTCAATTCGACCGGCCTATGAAGCGGCTTATGTTTTGCCGAGGTCGAGAGGTCGTATTGGCGTATCGTGACGTCCGCGTCCAGCACAATCAGCAGACCCGTACTCCCGGGGTGGTCATGTAATGGAATGGCATGGCCTGGATAGACGGTCAGCAGGCCGACGCGCAGATCGTCGCTGTCCAACAGCGGATGCCAGTCCCATGGTTGGCTTGTCTGTTGTCGCGGACAAGGGATATCGGCCAGGGTCTGTTCGAACAGTTGATGCAGCGTGGCGTGGTAACGGCTAATTTCAGCGAGACTGCTCCCCGCCAGATAGTACGCCGATGTCAGCCCGTCATCGAAGGCCCAATAGTGCGCGTGCAGCCGCTGATCGGAGATCAGGCGGTCATTGTCTTCAGTCATCTTGCGAATCATTGTCAAACCCCTATCATGCAATTGCCTCGCGGCTTGTCAGGCCTGCTGGTTTGTGCGGGCAGTCCGGCGATTGCGTACAGAACGGTCAGGGGCGCAGACACGGGATTGAGCCCAAGCGGCGCGAGCACCGGAACACGGGCAGTGCCTATGGGATCTCCTCTGGCGGTCCTGCCATCGTAGAGCCTTCCTTACTCGGCTCCTTAGATCAGTGACTTTGCGCCCCCACTTTTCAGCCGGGTTTGCCTTTAGCAGTTGGTTTCCAGGTCTTGCAAGAACCAGGCCAGAGATCATGGCTTGGCGTGTAAGCAGCTCTTTTCCACTTTGGACACTGTCTTTGCGCAGATTTTGCCGCATCCTGCATCGGCGGTCTGTGCGGAGCGCTGCGGCAGACCGGATCGCGCGTTGTGACGATTCGGGGTCATTGCGCCCCGGAAGCGGCAGGGCCTGTCGCGCACAGCGAGACATGAGGATGGAAATCCACGGTTACGGCCTTGGCCCGACTGATTGCCGCTGAGGCATCGTGTTAGTATTAAATGAATCCGGGCCCTTCGGCCCCAGAACAATGACAAAGAGGCGTCACCCGTGATTCTCACCCTGCAAAGCGTCCTCGGCATCATGCTGTTCATGGTCCTGGCCTGGGCGGTCAGCGAGAACCGCCGCCGTATTCCCTGGCGGACCGTGGTCGCCGGTCTGGTATTGCAGCTGTTGCTGGCCGCGGTGCTGTTGAAGCTCACGATATTCCGGCAGTTTTTTGTGGCCTTGAACGATGTCCTGTTGTCGCTGGAGAAGGCCACCCAGGCGGGCACTTCGTTTGTCTTCGGTTATCTCGGCGGTGGCCCGCTGCCGTTCGAAGAGACCGCGCCCGGGTCGAGCTTCGTGCTCGCCTTCCGCGCGCTGCCGTTGGTGCTTGTGGTCAGCGCCTTGTCGGCGCTGTTGTTTTACTGGCGCGTCCTGCCCTGGCTGGTCAAGGGGGTGTCGCACGGCCTGCAGAAGACCATGGGCATCGGCGGCGCGCTTGGGGTAGGGACGGCGGCCAACATCTTTGTCGGCATGGTGGAGGCGCCGTTGTTTGTGCGGCCTTATTTGAAGGACATGAATCGCAGCGAGCTCTTCGCACTGATGAGCTGCGGCATGGCCACGATTGCCGGCACGGTCATGGTGCTCTACGCCAGCATTTTGACCGGCGTCATCCCGGATGCCATGGGCCATATTCTGACCGCCTCGCTGATCAGTGCGCCGGCGGCCCTTCTGGTGGCGGCGTTGATGGTGCCGCCGGAGCAAGCGGCCACGGCCGGCGAGCTGATGCCACCGCAACAGGCCCAGGGCAGCATGGATGCCGTCACCAAGGGCACGTTGCAGGGCGTGGAGCTGCTGCTCAATATCGTCGCCATGCTGGTCGTGCTGGTGGCGCTCGTGAGCCTGGCCAATATCATTCTCGGCCTGTTGCCGGAACTTGGCGGCCGACCCATCACCCTGCAGCGTATGCTTGGCTATCTCATGGCCCCGGTCGTGTGGTTGATGGGCATCCCCTGGCAGGAGGCGGGTACCGCCGGCGCCCTGATGGGTACGAAGACCATCCTGAACGAGCTCGTGGCCTATCTGGACCTCGCCGGATTGCCCCCGGACAGCCTGAGCCCGCGGAGCCGGCTGATCATGACCTACGCCCTGTGCGGCTTCGCCAATCTCGGCAGCCTGGGCATCATGATCGGCGGTCTCGGCACCATGGCGCCGGAGCGGCGGGGCGAGATCGTATCTCTGGGTCTGAAGTCCATCGTCGCCGGGACGCTGGCGACCCTCATGACCGGGGCGGTTGTCGGGGTGTTGTCGGCATAGCGGTGAGGCAACTGTCACAGATTTTAGTCTAGCTGGCCGGTGTCTTTTTCTCCCTTTGATCTACAATCAATAGATAGTGGCCGGCCAAGTCTACGGTGATGCGGCCGGAACACGAAGCGCTCGTCTCATCCCTTGGGGGCTTACCAATCAAAGAAAATTCGGGAGGCTATATCGATGAACCAAGAGATAGTCAACGATACCATTCGTTCTGAAACCAGTGTACTTTTCGGTCTCCCCATTGACCGGGAGTTTCAGTTTTCAAATCCTAAGGGTGTTTACAAGAAAGGTATAGAAAAACGACAATCAAAGCTGCTCAAAAAGATTCTTTTTATTAAGCCATTTCTAGGACCCGATGAAAAAATACTGCTCGTGACCACTGGCGTGTCACCGATATCATTTCTGGAGCAGATGTTTACTGGCTGGATCGTTTTCTATCTGAAACGATCCATATTTGTGTTGACGAATAGGCGCATTTTTCACATACCGACAACAATGGGTTATTCCTACAGAAACACTGTCGCACAGATAGTGTACGCGGATTGCGAGAGTATTCAGGTCAAGGGGCGCGGGTTGGTAGTGAAATATAAATCAGGGTACAAGGAGAGGTTTCTGTTCATTCCGCGCCGGGAGAGAAAGAAAATCAAGACCTGGCTGTCGGCGGCAGCATTGCACGGTGAGCCAAGCAAGGCGGGACAACGCGGCCACCTCTGTCCACGCTGCACAAACGAACTCGAAAACAATCAATTCAGCTGTTCAAATTGCCGGCTTGAATTCAAGACTCAAGCGCAGGGACTGAAATTCTCGCTCCTGTTTCCCGGCGGTGGATATTTTTACACCAGACATCCTATCCTGGGGCTGGGTGATGCGTTTGTCGAGGGGGTCCTGTTAATTATTGTGATTGGCTCGATCATCGACATGATAAATGGTGTGGAGGGTGGTGGTTTTGGCGCGGTTTTTTTCGGCATCGTCTTGGCAATGGAGAAAGTGCTGACTGTCTATCACGCCCACCACTTTATTCGAGAATATATCCCGGTCGACAAGGAAATCAGGCCCCTGGCAGCCGGCGTTCCCGCATAACACGCTGACAGGCCTGGTGCTCATGTGATATCGGGTGCTTGTCTGCGATCGTGTCACGGCAATACACCGGAACGGTGTAGCCGCTACACACACGTACTCTGAGGTTTTATGATGGGTGATGCACCGTGCATTGCGCACGGCTGTTACGCCCGTGGCAGACCCCTTTAGAGGCCAGTCATGAGAATCGAGACCACAGATCCGATTACCGGCAACGCTATCGATCTCGAACAGCCCGATGAGGGACGTGGTTAACACGTATAATGAGGCCACCGGTACGGGGATGGAAATGTAACGAGAACGCCACTGACCGGGCCTAGCGATGGAAGGTGGGCGCAGTCGCCGCCTGCCGGCCAATGCGGCACCTGGCGCGCTTCAGCGCTGTTCTCGCTACCCCCAACCCGGTAGACCGCTATGTTGGCAGCGTGATTGCCCCGCAAGTTCGCGCGGGATTGCGTGCCAGCGCTTGAGTCAGGCGGGCCGGTGGAGGCAGACTAGGGTCTCGTTGAGGCAAGGTAGAGAGTCATCATGTCTTTATTTGAAAAAAAGATCCAAATACCCGCGCCAGAGCAGGCGCTGCCGGGGCGTGCGCAGGCCATGCCAGTGCCAGAGCGACATCATGTCAACGGACACCGGCTGACGCCGCCGTTGCCCGACGGCATGGACGTGGCGATGTTCGGCCTGGGATGCTTCTGGGGCGCTGAGCGCAAGTTCTGGCAGACCAAGGGGGTCTACACCACGGCCGTCGGCTATGCCGGAGGCCATACCCCCAACCCCACTTACGAAGAAGTATGCAGCGGCATGACCGGGCACAACGAGGTCGTGCGAGTGGTCTTTGACCCGAAACTCGTGAGTTACGAGCAACTGCTGCAGGTGTTCTGGGAGGCGCACGACCCCACGCAGGGAATGCGGCAGGGCAATGATGTCGGCACGCAGTACCGCTCCGGGATTTACACCTACAGCGAAGCACAAAAGCGTGCGGCCGAGGCCTCGCGCGAGGCCTATCACGAGGCATTGGTGCAGGCGGGGCTTGGCAGCATCACCACAGAGGTCTGCGATGTGCCGGAATTCTATTACGCCGAGCCCTATCACCAGCAATATCTGGCCAAGAATCCGGGCGGTTACTGTGGACTCGGCGGCACCGGCGTGGCCTATCGCGAGATCGCTGTTTCGGCTGATGCGGCCGACTAGGGTCAAGGGTTTACGCACGGTACCGTATGGTGTCTCCCTTGGTCGTGTATACGGTGGGCCACAGCAACCGGCCGCTCGATGGCTTGCTGGCGCTGCTCCAGCGCGCGGGCATAAGCAATCTGGTCGATGTCCGTGCCTATCCGCAGTCGCGGCGCCATCCGCAGTTTGGGGAGCAAGCCCTGCGCGCGGGAATAGCAGGCGCAGGCATGAGCTATCATTGGGCCGGACGGCAGCTTGGCGGCAGGCGGCAGCCGCAGGCCGATTCGCCGCATCGCGCGTTGTCAGAGCCGGGGTTCCGTGCTTACGCCGATTACATGGAGTCCGCTGCCTTTCAAAGCGCCGCAATGCAACTGCTCAGGCTCGCCGGGCGCGGTTCCACGGCGATCTTGTGTGCTGAACGTCGACCTGAGCGCTGCCATCGCTCGTTGATCGCCGATTATCTCAGCCTTCAGGGTGTCCACGTCATTCACCTGATCGAACCGGGCGAGCAACGGGATCATGCATTGAGCCCGCAGGCCCGGCGCGAGTCAGGGCGCCTGGTCTATGACCGCCACGCGACCGCCGCCTTGGATCTGGGCTAGCCGCCGACGCATCCTCGCACGAGACATGGTACGCTCATATTCGCCGATGGGCCCTGGAGGATGGAACAGATGAAACGAACCTTGACGTGCTGGTCGGTGGTGACATGGATCGCGACGGCGTGGTATGCGACCGTGAGCGCCGATGAGGGTGTGGACAAATTGCTGGACAAAGTGGCCAAGGCCTACGGTGGAACCGATCTGCTCGTGCGCACGCAGGCACTGAAACAGACCGGCACAACCTATTCCACCATGCGCGGGGCCAGTGGCCCGGTATTGCGTGCGTATCAGCATCCTGACCGCCTGCGGATCGAAATCCATTACCCGGGTAGACAACCGGAAAGCCGTATTTTGCTCGGTCCGCACGCCTGGAAGCAGCGAGTGCCGGTTGGAGGGCCGTTTCACGGCGCCATGGTCCTGCAGGCCGCGCGCATGGGGCTGCCCTATAATCTGCTGGAGGCCCGCAAGCGCGTGCACGATCGAGGTAAAGTCACAGCGGAGAATGGGAAGACCTTGCGTGTGGTGGAGCTTCCATTAGATCAGGGAATGCACGTGCTCGTGGAGATCGACCCTTCGAGTGGTCGTATATTGAAATCCCGCGGTGCTCTGTCGACGGGTGGTGGCGCGATGGAGTTCCAGACCACGTACGAAGATTTCCGCCGCCATGAGGGCCGGCTTTATGCCGCAAAAGAGGGCCACTATGCCATGGGTCAACGCACTGGTCATACCCAGATCGAGCGCGTTGAGTTCAGTGATCAATGGCCGGAGTCGCTGTTTCAACCCTGAACAATAGGGGTGCCACGCGACAGGACGTAGCGTTGCACGCCTATTGAAGCTGCATATGTGCTTCGATTTTTTTGAGCAGTGGTAGCAGCCTGTCGTAATTCATCTCGGGGCATGATCGCTTATTCTCGCCTGCCCTGCACTGCAGGGCGAGCTGTATGCCTTCAAACAGCAGCTCGCGTTCTGCGGTCGTTATACCTTCCTGCAGCTTCTTTCGCAGAAACCGCGCATAGCGGGCCATTGTCCTCGCGTATTTCTCCAGGATTGCCTGGTGCATGGAACGCGCGGCTTCACGCAGGTTCTGGAATTCATAGCAGATACGGTCATAACACGCGGGCGTGTCACCGGCGCCGGCGCAGGATTTCGCCATATCATTCGCGCTCTGCAGATGGACGTAGCAATCTTGACAGAACCCTTCGTCAAGCGGCGTCTGTTGATGTCCCATGTGTGTTCCTTGGCCTACGTGCGATTAGACATTGTCTAAAATAACATACCGCGCTGAGTTCGAAAAGCCGAATTTCCCTCGATGGTTGCCCCTCCGGCCGCCCGGCAGATTCGCGGTCCGTGTCCGCTGATCGCGCCTGATTCCTCGATATTTTTATTCGAACAGGCGGCACGGCTTGTTGGAAATGGTCTCTCTTCGGGTAAACTGTTTGCCCTGCAAAGATAGCGGAGAGTCCCAGATTCATGCGTGATCCTGTCAAACGTCCGATAACCGTTGCCTCATCGTTGGTATGGATCAAAAAACGGTAAAAGCAGACTGGGGTCAACGGGGCTTCAGCTGCGATATCTGGACGGACCCCCCCGGCCGGGTGTGGGCCGACTTTGTGCACGCGACTGACGAGCTCGTCATGTTGATCGAAGGACAGATAGAGCTCTCATTTCAGGGCAAGACCATTCGCCCCGGGATTGGCGAAGAACTCCTGATCCCCGCCGGCGAATTGCATACCGTCAGGAACATTGGTCAGACCACCAACCGTTGGTGCTACGGATATAAGCGGATCTAAGTATTCTCTTTTTTATATAAACTGAGGAGCAGTGCTATGAATACAAGAAGCGGTTTCCGGATCCCCTCGATCACGCCGGTCCTGGTGTTACTCACGATGGCGGTGGTGCTGTGGCCCATTAGCAATAGCGCCGATGAGGGTGAGCAGCGCCTGGATGGCTCCTGGACTGTGACCGTGACCGCAAGCTCACCCCCGCTGGCGCCGTTCAGCAGCCTGATGACGTTCACACGCGGCGGTGGGGTGGTGGAGTCCAGGCGCCTGTATGTGCCGGATTCACCGTTCGGTCCCCTGTTGGAGACCCCGGGCCACGGTGAATGGGTGAGGACCGGTAGCCGGGAGTTCACCATAGGATTTACCTTCCTGTTGCAGGGCGCGCCCGACAACCCGGCCGCTGCCGGCGCTCTGCTCGGTACCGACAACATTATGATACGCATTAAGCTTGCCGCCTCGGGTGAAACATTCAACGGCGAATTTCGCAGCGAGATTCGTGATCGTGACGATAACCTGATTTTTGTTGCCGAAGGCGACGTTGACGCGAGCCGGATACGCACGCAACCCTGGCCATGGGCCGCCAGCGATTAAAGCGTCTTGAGACTCTGGAACCTGTCTCAAAATGAATCGCTCAACAACCCTTCACGCCCTGGAAGCCACGCAAAGCACGCCAAGGTGCAAAGGGCGCAGAGAAGACTTCAAAATATAAAATGTTTTGCTTTCTTCGCGACCTTTGCGCCTGCGCGACCTCTGTGTTTGTTTCACCGCACAGGGGGCGGGAGGTTTTTTGATTTAGGTTCTAAAAAGCCCGGCCGCAAGCCGCCGTATTTTATTCTATGCATTTGATCTTTATGGTGCGGAGCGCCGGAAACGTGGCTGGCTTTGATGGTCACTGTGTCGTGTCGGCTTGAGAAATGCCGCCGATCAAATGTTGTTATTGTTCTGTAACAACCATACCAACGATGCGCGATCGACACCTGACCACCCATTGGTCAGACAGCGTGTCCACTGTGTCGGTTCCATCCATTGACCGGTGATCGGGCGATGTCTACCACTGGACGACATCGCTGATACAGCCGATACCCGGGCTGGTTTTCGCATGCCCGCAATCCAGAATGTGGATAGGATACGCCTCGGCCTCGATGTGTCAGCGAAGCCGTCGCGATGCTCGATGTGATAAGGGGGTCGTAGCGTTAAGCGACCATGGAAGGTCGCGATGAGTATTAATAAATAATCGAATGGTCGAGCGTGGCGCAGGGAGGGGTGGAGGTGCCCAACCATATGGAGGTGTATTATTATGAAGGCGAAAGATATTTACGTAGTCACCACAGCGTTTGTCTCGTTTTTTATGTTTCATGGCACGACGCTTGCCGGCGTGAAGGTACATGGTAACTTCGACATGCCGGCCTCGCTCAATGTCAATCCAACGGTCGAGGCCTGTGAAAACAGCCCCGGGCCTTATATCACGCTCGAGGGTGATGTCACGCTGGGCGGTCTTGGTGGCAATCTCATTTTCCGTAACAATGAGAAAGGCACGCACGAACACGAAGAAGATGTGATCGTGAGCGTCTCGCTGGTACCGAAAGGGGAACAGATCAAGTTCAATAAACAGCCATCGCAAGGCGGCACCGGAGGGAATCCCTGGATCTACGCACAGTTCCTGCACGATTCGGGCAGTGCATTCACTAATGAGATTCTGCTCGGCAGATGTGTCCAGGGGCTGGACCCCGCCGCTATCGCCTTTCTCATTCCTTCCAGTGCCTCACTGGAAGTGACTGGCGGCAGCTGTTCCAATCATCCCGGCAGCAGCATCACCATTGAGGGCGATCTGACAATCGGTGGTATCGACGCAACCCTGATCTTCCGCAACAACGAGAAGGGCACGCACGAACATGAGGAAGAGACCACCATATCCTTCACTATTATTCCCAAGGATGAGGCCATCAGCTTCGCCAAATCACCGCACGACGGTGGTGCCGGCGGTAATCCCCTGGTCTACTTCCAGTTCCTGGACGGCGACGACAAACCGATAGGCAGCGAGGTCTTCCTCGGCAGGTGTAATAAGCTCTAATGGACCTAAAGGTATTGGTATCGTAAGTTTAGCACCAAAACCTGACGGGCCCACCACATGGTGGGCCCGTCTTTACTTGCATTTTCGTGGGGGTTGTATTAACTGGCCTGCGCGTATTTTTGCTTTGCGGCTTGTGCGGCCTTGGCCTAGTCGGGTGAATACGCCGCCCCGGACCAGAGCATGTCATAGGCGATCTCCTTGTTACCGTTTTCGCACAGATCAAGGACCTGGCTGAACAGCGGCTGAGATGTTACCGCTGTTGAGGGCCACGAAGCTGCCGATGAAGCCGGTCTCGGAGTGATAGGTTTTGACGTTCTCACACAGCAGGGCGACCCGCTCTGCCAGGTCATGCACGGTGTACTCGGGTCTAAGAATGACACGGTTGATAGTGACGACACCATCCGATGGAAAATTTCTGATTAAAGACATTGTTTAATACCTCGCTAAGCGTTACATTGAGTCAGATTTGGTATTAACAATGCTAATCTGCCGCTCACAGGAGTATTGAGCAGACGCTGCTGAGGCATGACAACACGGGATACTGGCCACGGTGCAGTTGAACGTTCGGGACATACGCGTTGGGTTTCCACCTTTTTTGGCGCTGATCTCTTGATGGCATTTTTGAAACAACAAGCAGGACGCGACAGCGAGCGTATCGTATGGCAGCCGTTGAACCGACGCCGGAAACGCTGACCAGTCCTTTTGTGCGGTACCTGCTCGCCACGCGACCGGCATTTCTCGCGGCCAGCCTG
>CAMYII010000040.1:0-50612 GCA_947258385.1 Acidiferrobacterales bacterium | reverse complement strand
GTTCATCCAGAACGGCGTGTTCAGCCCACGGCACACCGCACAGTACGGCGCGGTGTTATTGTCCTTCGGTGCCGTGATCGGCAGCTGGCTCGCGCTGGCCTCGGGCCCGGGTCTGTGGCTGATCGGCCTGGTGGGCGTTTTCATCGGTTGGGCCTATTCCGCGCCGCCGCTCAGTCTGGTGAGCCGCGGGCTGGGTGAGCTCAGCGTGGCATTGGGTTTTGGCGTGCTGATCCCAATGGGGGCGGACTATGTCCAGCGCGGCGCATTTTCCTGGTTCCCGCTGATTGCCGCACTGCCCTATGCGCTGCTCGTGACCAATCTGCTGTACATCAACCAGTTTCCCGACTGGCGCGCCGATAAGGCGGCGGGCAAGCATCACTGGGTCGTGCGACTGGGCGTGCGCCGCGCGCGCTGGGGTTACGTACTCATTGCGGTAACGGCCTATGGATTATTATTCGGCGACGTGGCGACAGGTTTGCTGCCCCCACCGATGCTGGTGGCCGCGATGCCTGCCGCATTCAGTATTGTCGCCGCCTATCAACTCGTAGTATCAGCCGAGAGCCCGGAAAAGCTGGGGCCGGCCATCCGTTTGACAATACTTTCCTGCTTGAGCCACGGATTGCTCATGGCAGCGGCGCTGGCGTGGGCCTAGCGCGTGTGGTCACAAAACAGCTGCGTCAAATGGCTTATCTTCCGGCGGTATGAACGGATAATCAGCAGGCCGGCAATACTCCAACCCAGGGTGTATAATAGCTCAAGTGCATTTGTCAGGAAGGGGTAGTTTGTATGTTCTCATCCAGCGCCAACATAATGGCCATGTTAGGGGATTTCCGCATCGAAGGCATGATGATGCGCTACAGCGCCTTTGTCCCGCGACTGTACAATTTTTGCAAGTCATTGGGCTTCGAGAGCGGGAAGATCATGCCGTCGCGTGCCTTCTGCTCCGATGAAAGTCAGGGCTACCCTATCATTTTGCTCGCCAAGCATTTCGGTACCTTTCCCTTTAATCATGGCCAGGTCGGGGGTATCGTGGCCACCGACCGGCACGGTCCGCATGCCGAGCACGGCAAGGACATGGTAATCATCCAGGCGAGCCATGTCGGCTATGATCCCGCGAGCGAGAAGTTCGGTACGTATCGCCGGGCGCAAACCGAGCACGGGGACATGACCGCCAGCTGCGGTAAGATTGAAAGCGTGCTCGCCTGGTACGAGAATGAATACGCCTTCGCGCAGGACAATATGTTCCTGGAACGTCAGGGCGATGATCATCTGGTGATCATCGACAACCAATTGCTGAACGAAAGCAGGGAGGAGGGGCTGTTCCTGAATCTGGACAAAATGGTGAAGCGCCAGGAAAATCGCGAAATTCTGCCGCTTAAGTCCTACAGTACCTCCAAGTGTTATCTGGCATCAAATGCCTTTCGCGATCTTCTTAGGGATTATGACTGGCCCACCGGCAGGCGTGAGCGGCTCGGTGCAAGACTGCGGCCGGAGCTGTTCCGCTATAAAAGGGAGATCGCCGATGATCTCGAAGGGCGAGATCATCTCGAGCGCAACCTGTTCAACCCCATGGCCTGGATTGTGACCTCTGCATCACCATTATTGGCCGCCGCCAAGATCAATACGCAGGTGGAGTTCGATCGTAGCTTCCGTACCATCGTCAAGGAGCATCGATATTGGGGAAAAAAGCTCGCCTATATCGCGGGTCTGAATATCGACATCTCGCCGCAGCCAGGACAGGTGTTCCCGCTCACCAAATTTGTCCCCTGGGCCGCCTATGTCCAGGACACGGACGGCTCGCATTACACGTTGGAGCAGTCCGAGTTAATGGCGAAACTAAAAGAACAAAGCAGCGATAATCCCGATCAGATCGATCTGGAAGAGGCGATCCAGGTGATGGGGGCGGCACAGGAAATCAGAATAACGATCTAGCCTGCGGTCAGCCGTAGCGCAGATAACGGCCGGTCCGGTGCCATCACAGGGACTGGTCGAGAAAGTCCAGGGTCAGCTGCCAGGCGGCGTGGTCGGCCTCAGCGTGTATATCCATATCGGTGGGAACCTCGACGCGGATCGTCTGCATGAACTGAAGTCGGTGATGATGTCTGTACCTTATGTCAGCAATGTTGAGATCAATGCCGCTATGCCGCATGACATGCTGGTGGAGTTTGAGGAACACCATAATACGCCTATGACTATTGTCAGCAGACTACCCCGTTACGGCCTGTACTCTGATATCACGGCTTGTTAACGAGCGAGCCGTACTACCGGGGGCGAAGACAATCATAGGGTAATCAACGGCGTCTTACTCTGTTTGTCTACCGGCGCCGTGCCTATGAATACGATGAAGGCTGTGCTTGCCATGGCTTCCTTGCTGGTTTCATGCAACGCATCTGCTGCTGGTATTTATATGGTTGAACAGACGCAGGGAGATCGGCTTTTCATCGTCCATGGCACGAGATTCGAGGCCAAGACCTCCTGTCCCGGAACGCGTCGCGGCGATCGAGGGCAGCCCCGATGGTGATTGTATTAGCGCCAGGACACTCAATCTCGAGAGGAAGAGATTCTGCGAGTCCTGGTGTGCGGCACCCGATGAACCTGAGCCTGACGAAAAGGATCTATGGACCGGACTGGATCGTCGCTGACCGTATGTTATCTAGGAACGGCTTTGCTCCAGAACATATATCAATAATACAAACAGGAAGAACGCAAATTCCACCACAGTAATCAGATACAGCATCCAGACGATACGTCGGGAGGAGGGTGACATCGGTGTCCAGAAACGGCGCATATACCAGCGCCAACCCGGCAGCCACGACCAGCGCTTAATTCTCTTGAAATAAACAAAGAGCGCCTCCCCCCATGCCGGCAGGCTTTTATCCACCTCGGCGAGCCTTGATTCCCGTTCACTTTCTTCAAGGTGTGCGTAATCATCCGCGATAGTCAGTATACTTCCGGTATCGTCTGGTTCAATCGTAAAGGTTGTTGATTTTTTAAGACCAGATCCGTATACCAAAGTAAATTTCCGATCGGGCCCTTCCTGGACCTCCATTTCCACGTCAATTTCCTGTTTGTTGCTGAGATTGCGGAATTGAAGGCGGTGGTGTCCTTGGGTGCTCTCGCGCCAGGACTTGAATACATAGTAAGGATTGGCGCGCACAAGCGCCTCGATATCCTTGCTGAATCCCATCAGTGCATCGGGGGAAAGCGACGTCTTTATCGTTACCCAGGCTGCATCTGTGGAATCAATCGGAGCCTGCTCTGATTCAGATTGTCCGGTTTGTGGAGGTTGGTTCATTGCGGATAAGGCACTATTAGAATAGGTATGGAGAGCCCCCGTGCCAGGGTATCCAGGTGCATGCGGGAGCGCAGCCCGGTTTCGCCTCGAGGGCGCGGTGAACCGATGACCACCAGGTCGTATTTGTGTTTGGTGGCCTGCTCAAGAAGGGACTCGGTGGGTTTTCCCAGCACGACTATTGGATGATACCGAATCGCCTTTTTTGCCGATTCATTCTCCAATTTTTTGATGTGTTGCTGCACTTCTCTTCCCAGTTCGGATTCCACATAGCTGCCGAAGATATCACGTGTTGACGCATTGTTTAGCCAGTCGTCACCCATCATGCCTTTCCAGAGATCGGGCACGACCTCCAAGTGGTCAATCGCCGCCCCGGAGGTGCAGAGCGACATTGCCGCCGTATCCGCCGCCCGGGCACCTTGGGTGCCGTGACTGGCTAAAAGAATTCGCTCGTATGTCTGCATAAGATTAATAGCCTAAAAAAAATCCCGGATTTCGCCACGCGAAACCCGGGATGTATTTTAACGGATTTTAAGTTATTTGGGTATGAACATAACGACCACTGCCACCAGGACAAGTGCTATCAGCAGCGCTACAAAGTCTTCCGCGCGATCGCTCTTGAAAATGGACAGCGCGGAACCTCGGTCATATTTTGGTTCTGCCATGGGAGATTCTCCTTTACGAAATCGTGTTAAATGGTCTCTTGGACAAACAGCAGGATTACAATCAGCGCGCCAACGGCTTTAGTGGCGCCGACGATGGTACCGATGAACAGAGGCTGACCACCGGCCTGCTTGATTGACGCGAAGGTAATCTGCATACCCAGTCCAACCAGACCAAACGCAAAGAACCACACAATTAACTGGCGGAACTTCTTGACCCGCTTCGCGGTGTGTCGCACGGCCTTATGTGCCTTCTTCAGGATCTTGTTGGCTCCTTTATCCAGCACTTTCGCGTTCACAAGACCGCGCAGAGTATCGTCATCGTCAATTGACATGACCTTCCTGTTTTCCATCAATCGCGACAATGCGGCGGTGCGATCTTCACGCTGTACCTTGTCTACCTGAGCCTGAAGGGTGGCGACATCTCCATCGGAAAGCATTTTCTTTGCTGACACATTGGAATTGTCGAAATACTTGCCCTTGTAATGGTTGGCCGGCGCGAAAATGCCCGTAGAGGAAAGGGCGAACACGAGGATGAAGCCCAGCACGAATACCGGGAACTTGCCGACGATTACCTTGCCGACGTTGACCGTTTGCGCGCCGGACTCACGCTTGACGTACCAGACAGCCAGCCACAACACGATAATCGGCAGGAACAGCACACGGGTAATATTGAAAATCTCGGCCACCTTCAGGGTCTCGATGCCGTCGGGTTGAAACGCCAACGCTGCACCGGCGACCTGCGCCGAATTGAGGATGCCGGTACCCGCCCAGGCGCCAAACTGAACCGGCCCCATGCCTAGCGCATGGCCGAGCGGCGGGAAGATAAACATCATCAATACGCCCCAGAGCAGAATGGTGCCAATGGTATAAGCGATTTCGGTCGATTTCGCCTGCACGACCGGTGCCGCGGCCACGGTTGCGGACACACCACAAACACCCATGCCGGCCGACAAGACGCCGCCCATGGAATTGGGGATGTGGCGCCGTGCACCAATGAACAGCACCATTCCCACCGAGCCCAAAACAAAGAAGCCGATCATGACCACGGAAAGCTGACCCAGTTTTGCCAACTCCGCGATACTGTAAAGCGCACCCAGTAGAATAACACCGGTCTTGAGACCAAGACGTGACAGTCGTACACCGTTCTCGGCCCACGAAGGGATTTTGAAGTAGTTCACGATAATGATACCGGAGAGAATACCGAGTACAACGTAGTTGAGACCGAGCAATTTATGTATTGGTTTACCGGTACCGCCGACAGTGCCCATGGCCTTGCTCAGGATTGCGACCAGCGGGGCGAACTGCCATTTGACCACCGCGGCAACCAGCAGAATGAACAGCGCGCCGGCTATCGTCGAGAGGTAATAGTCAAAGTTGCCTTCTCTGGCGGTCGCGAACAGCTGTACAATACCGGCGATGATTCCGACGATTCCCGCCGTCAACGCAATCGCCACCATCTCGTCAGCGTTCTTTGTTTGGCCCAGGTACGCAAGCATACCGTCCAGCAGGCCTTGTTTGACCGCCCAGCCATAGGCAGCGAAAACAATGCCCAAAATCAGCGTGGCCGGGGTTTTCTGGGAGTAAATCATTGCATGCTCCTCCGTCGTGATTGTTGTGTTGATCTAGCTAGTCGATCGCAGGGACTAGACGGAACCAAGCTATATTATTACTACATTAGTTTATTCTAATACGCCGATAAAGCTCTTGCCGGCGCGGCCGGCCCAGAATATAACCTTTGGAGTCACACAATGTCCATCGGTTGTATGGCTTAAAAGCTGATAAACATATCTTATAAAGCATCGCTATCTAAACTTCCCCTACCTTGCCCGCATTAGACGAAAAACTAATATATGTACACCGGCAATGCCGAAAAAAGGAAAAGCGGTTCGCGCCAGGCGAGCCCCTGGAAGGGAGAGCGACCATGCTACGATGTTATAGAAGTGGAAGCCTTTGTTGTCCAGTTTTTGCCGGGAGTGGGGGGGCAGATTGTATGCCTCGCGGGACCAAGTCCGAAGGCCGGGACGGGCACGTCTATTACGCTGCCTTTGCCGGAATCCCCAACCTGGGAAAAAAATCGGTATGGTAAAGCGATGCAAGAGTCGCGCCGCGCCTGCGGCGGCGATTCACTTCTTACCGCTGAGGTGTCCTTGGCATATTCCATGCTGGCGGCATTGGATGTCCGCCAGAATCTCCTCGAGGTTCTCGATCAGCAGACCGGTGTTATCGGCCGTGTTCCGGGGCGCGATTCTCAGATTGCCATTGACGATCAGGGTGGGCGTCTGGTCCACACCCAGTTGGTCTTTGCGCTTCATGCCCTGTTCGAATTGTTTGTCGATCTCCGTATCCAGCTCGTCGAAGGCCTGGCGTACGTCCGCGCCCAAGCCCATGTTATCGGCAAGCCCAATGATGAACTCCGCCCTGCTGATCTCTTCCAGGTACTCGAAGTTCTCCACAAACACCGTGCGCTTGAACGTCTCTGCCTTGCCCGCCTGCTCGGCCACGAGATAGGCGAGCGAGGCCCAGGGCGGGTCGTTGCTGAAAAGAATCGGTATGCCGCGATAGACCACGGGTTTCGCCAGACCGGCGCGGATATCAGGCCAGGCGCCGTCGAGCTTGTAACAGCGCTTGCAATAGAAATTGAAATATTCGGTGATCTCGACCGGTCCGCTGCCGATGACGGGCTTGGCCGGGTCCAAAAGATCGTATTGCCCCTTGATGGGCGAGAAGGCCTGGTCGTGGGTGTGCGGCCTGGTTTGCATCGGGTGCGCGACTCTGGCCCAGTAGCGCGGGTAATCGAAGCCCGGGCTGTTCTCGGGCGTGTGGCAGCTCATGCAGCCCTGGGGCGCCGGTCCGAGTCTGACCGCGAGCGGATATTCGGCGTGCCGGCGGCCGGGCCCGTGGCAGGCCTCGCACTGCACATCCGATAATTCGGGTGTCTTCACCGCATCAATAAAGCCGCCCTCTTGCCCCATACCCGTATTGTGGCAGACCAAACATTCCGGATCGCCGTCCTTACCGTCGCGGGTCAAGATAGCGAGCGTATCGGCATGCGGTGACTTCTGCCAGGCCTTACTCATGTCGCTGTGGCACTTGAGGCACACCCCGGCGGTGGCATAAGGGCTGGCGGCGCGGTCGAGGGTTTTCATCTCCGCCGCCTTCTTGCGGTACCAGGCGGTGACGTCCTTGTCGTAGCGCTTGTACAGACGGCTCATTTTGCGATGATCCGCAACCGAGCGAGGCAGGGTCACGATGCGGTTGTCGGTAAGGCGTGTCGTCTGGTCAGACGCAAGCTCGGCGACACCGATGCGCTGGCCGCGGTGGCCGGCGGACAGGACCGGTTTATTGGCCTCGCGCACCGGCTCCTCGACAGGCGCATCCAGATGCCCCCTGACGACGACATCAACGAGTGATTGCCCGGCGAAGTGTTGCGCCAGAGCGGTGCCGCCGTGCACGAGGACGATCACGATATCTTCAGGCTTGGCGCCGGTCTGTTGTATTTCCTGTGCGACCGCCGTGCGCGGGTCTGAGACGTATTTTTCCGCGTTGGCACCGAACAAAGTCGGATCCAGCGCGCCGAGCATCAATACCCGCGTACCGGCGCGCAGGCTGCGTTGCCGATGACGCGGAAACGGCAGCGCAGTGGCGTTATTCGTCAGCACCCAGGGAAGGCGATAGCGCTCGAGCAGCGGGACCGGATACAGCAGCTCCCGCTCGCCCGGCAGCATGGCATCCAGGCCGAACCGGGTATGGGCCTCCAACATATAGCGCGCCTTGATGCGGTCCTGCTCATCACCCTCGCCGAGGATATCGCCGGCGCTTACAAACAGCGTGTCGATGTTTTCTTTTCGCAACTGCTCGAACTTGGTGGCGCGCCGCAGAATGCCGCCGAGGTTGCCCTCGGCCGAGCAACCGCAGGGTTTGAGCTCGCCGTGAAAGTCAGATGAGTAGACGAGCCGCCAGGATGCGGGTCCGGTGGCGGCGCCGGTCCCGGCGCCGGCGGCCAACATCCCTATCAGCATGATCACACCGCGCATCGTCTGTTGAGTTGCCGAGCGGTGGATCGATGTACGGCAATTCTGCCGGGTATTGTTGCGCATTGATGAGCGAAGCAAATAAAAATCGCGTGCGACAGGGTGCGTCTGTTTCATGGCCGTGTCAAGCTCAGATTTGGAGCTGCGCGAGGCAAGGGCATTATGATCAAGCTGGGCATGATCGGTAGTGAGGCGGGGTGTTCGAGGTTTCGAGGCAATCGGAAAGGGCTCATGATAGATGAGTCTTTTGCTATGGTAAATTTTCAATGCATTAGACGACAAAGAACGTGGCGTCTCGATCAGGCCGTTTCCTGCATGTATTCCAAAGCACGTAGCACCGGCGGTAAGATCGATGTATCACAGCTCGCGTGGAGTGCTTATGAGCGAAACCCGGGGATTTTTTCAAAATACGATCGCGATGGTCTATGACTTTGACGGCACGCTCTCGCCTCAGCCCATGCAGGAGTACACGGTTTTGCCCAAGCTGGGTATCGCAGGGGGCGATTTCTGGGCCAAGGTGGACCGGGAAGCGCGGCAGACCGGGGCCGAGCCGATGCTGGTGTACATGCGGTTGCTGCTGGAGGAGGCGCAGGGCAGCGGCAGGCCTATCCGAAGGCAAGAGCTTGCCGCCTTGGGTAGCCTGGTCCAATATTTTCCCGGGGTGGAAGATTGGTTTGACCTGATTAATGGCTACGTCGCGCGGCAGGGAAACGGCGAGGTTGGGCTTAAACATTATATTGTGTCGGCAGGGAACAAAGAAATATTGGAGGGGGTTTCGATCCAGCCATACCTTTCCCGTATCTACGCCTCGGAGTTCCACTTTGATGATAATGATAAAGCGGTGTTCCCGAAGGTCTTAGTCACCGATACCACCAAGACACAGTTTTTGTTCCGGATCAACAAAGGCAAAGAGCAGCTGCATGAAGAGATCAACGAGCACATGGCGCCGGGGCAACGGAGCATACCGTTCGCGAACATGATCTATATCGGTGATGGCGCATCGGACGTGCCCAGCATGGTTGTCACCCGTATGTATGGCGGACGGGCCGTTGCGGTTTATGACCCGGCGACGGCCGGGAGCGTAGAAAAATGCAAGGCCTTATTGCAGGCGAAGCGCGTGGACACACTGGCCGAGGCCGATTACCGGGCGGGCGGGGATCTGCAACGGCGCGTAGTGTTGTTGCTGGACGCGATCATCGCCAATATAAATCTGGAAAAAGAGCTCTTTGATTGCCGGGGTGAGTATGGGCTGCCGGATACGCGGCTGTAGCAGTCTGGGAACAGGGCACGCGCGCAACCGTATGTGCAGCATGAACCCCTGACCGCAAGGCAGACACTCGCCCATGCCGGTACCGATCACCGCTTCGACACTCTACGATCTGGTCCATTGTCCCCATCGGGTCAGCCAGGACCTGTTCGGCAATCCGAATGAACGCGATGCGGTCAGCGCCTTTGTCCAGCTCTTATGGGAGCGCGGCAGCGTTTACGAGCGAGAGCTGATCGCAGGACTGGACGTGCCGTTCCTGGATCTTTCCGCATACCAAGGCGAGGAAAATGAACGCCTGACCGAGGCGGCCATGGCGCGGGGCGAGGTGCTGATCTATAGCGGCCGTATCCGCGCCCAGGATCTGCTCGGCGTGCCGGATCTGTTGCGTCGCGAGGCGGGGGGCTATGTTCCCGGGGACATCAAGTCCGGCCGCGGCGAGGAAGGCGACGCAGACCACGGCAGACCGAAAAAGCACTATGCGGTGCAGCTCGCGCTCTATGTGGATATCCTCGAGCGCAAGGGTCGGTCCGCCGGGCGGCGCGGATTTATCTGGGATGCGCAGGGTCAGGAAGTCGTCTACGATTTAGCGGCTCCGCGGGGCGCGCGCAAGCCGCGCTCGCTGTGGGACGAGTACCAGGCGTGCCTGGCAACGGCGCGGGCCATTGTGGCCCGCGCCACCGCGACGCTGCCGGCCTACGCCAGCGCGTGCAAACTGTGTCACTGGTACTCGGCCTGTCTGCGCCGACTGAAAGCGGCGGGTGATCTTACCCTGATCCCGGAGCTGGGCCGTTCCAAACGCGATGCGATGGCCTCCCGTCTGAGCACGATCCACGAGTTGGCGACGAGCGAGCCCGTTGCCTTTGCCCGTGGCAAGGCGACGGTGTTTCCTGGTATCGGGCCGGAGACCCTGGTCAAATTCCAGCGACGTGCCCGGCTGCTGGACGATCCCGACGGGCGGCCCTATCTGAAAGAACCGCTTGTGCTGCCGCGGGCCGAGCTTGAGATCTTTTTTGATATCGAGGTCGATCCCATGCGGGACATCTGTTACCTGCACGGGTTTATCGAGCGGCATGGCGGCGACAACCGTACCGAGCGCTATACCCCCTTTTTTACCGATGCGCCGACACCGGAGGCGGAGGCGCGCACCTTCGCCGCGGCCTGGCGCTATCTTGAGGGTGTCGGCGACGGCATTATTTATTATTACTCAAAATACGAGCGCACCCTCTGGCGACGCTTGCGTGAACGCTATCCTGATGTCTGCAGCGAGGCCGAGCTCGAAAAGCTATTCGCGCCGGCGCGGGCCATCGATCTGTACTACGATGTCGTACTGCCCAAGACCGAGTGGCCGGTGCGGGACTACTCGATTAAGACCCTGGCCAAGCACCTTGGGTTCAGCTGGCGCGATACGGAGCCCTCCGGCGCCGCGTCGATCGAGTGGTATCACCGCTGGGTCGAAAGCGGTGATCCCGCGATCCGGCAACGGATCCTGGAGTATAACGAGGACGATTGCCGTGCCACGCGCGTGCTGCTCGACGGGCTCAGAAAGCTGCCTGTCAGATCCTGACCAGGCGGGACAAGCGCAAGACACCTTGAGCTTGTCCGGGCACAGGGCGGCGCCTAAACTGGGGCGCAAGCAGACCCGAATGGAAACCCATGATCCCCAACCCATCCGCCGTTGCCGGCACCTTCATCGTCTATACCCTGTTGATGCTGTTGATCGGGTGGTTCGCCTACCGGCAGACCCATGCCTTGGCGGACTATATATTAGGCGGGCGCCGGCTCGGCCGCTGGGTAGCGGCGCTGAGCGCCGGGGCCTCCGACATGAGCGGCTGGCTGCTGTTGGGCCTGCCGGGTTATGCCTACGCCGCCGGGCTTGAGGCTGCCTGGCTGGCGGCCGGCCTGCTGGCGGGCACCTGGCTCAATTGGCGGCTGGTCGCCCGGCGACTGCGCACCTACAGCGAACTGGCGGACAATGCCCTGACCCTGCCCGAGTTCTTTGAATATCGCTTTGGCGACCGGAGCCACCTGTTACGCGTGATCTCCGCCGTGTTCATTTTATTGTTCTTTCTTTTTTACACCAGTTCGGGTCTGGTGGCGGGCGGCAAACTGTTTGAAACCGTTTTCGGCCTACCGTATCCCCTGGCGGTCACAGCCGGGGTCGCGGCGATTGTCATCTACACCTTTTTCGGTGGTTTTCTGGCCGTGTCCTGGACCGATGTGGCCCAGGGCCTGCTGATGGCGGCGGCGCTGCTCGTGGTGCCGGTCATCGCCATCGACGGTGTCGGCGGTTGGCAGGTCACGGTGGCCGGGATGCGCGGCGCCAACCCGGCGCTGTTGAGCGCCTTCACCGGTAAAAACGGACAGACGCTGTCCGCGATTGCCATCCTGTCCCTGCTCGGTTGGGGGCTGGGGTATTTCGGGCAGCCGCACATCCTGGCCCGCTTCATGGCCATCCGCGCCTCCGCGGACGTCGCCGGCGCCCGGCGCATCGCCGTGGGGTGGACCGCGCTCACACTGCTCGGCGCAACGCTTTCCGGGTTCGCGGGTATCGTCTATTTACAGTCCCCGTTGACCGGCGCGGATACAGAGAGGGTGTTCATGCTGCTGGTCGGTGCCTTGTTTCATCCCGTTATCGCCGGGGTGCTGCTGGCGGCCATACTCGCCGCCATCATGAGCACGGCCGACTCGCAGTTGCTGGTCTCTTCCTCAGCGCTGGCCGAAGACTTCTACAAGGCCCTGTTCCGCAGGCAGGCCGGTCAGCGTGAGCTCATCTACGTCGGTCGTGCCGCGGTGATCCTCGTCGCTGGACTGGCGTTCGTGCTTGCGATGAATCCGCAAAGCAAGGTCCTGGATCTGGTGGCCTATGCGTGGGCGGGTTTCGGCGCCGCCTTCGGCCCCACCCTGATCCTGTCTTTGTACTGGAGACGCATGAGCCGCGCCGGCGCGCTCGCCGGCATCATCGCGGGCGGCATGACCGTGGTGGTGTGGAAGCAATTAAGCGGCGGGGTGTTTGAGCTCTATGAGCTCGTTCCGGGTTTCCTCGTGTCCCTGTCGGCAAGTGTCATCACCAGTCTCTTAACCGGCGCCCCCGATGCGGCTATTGTCGCCCGGCACGACACAATGGTCCGTCTAAGCAGAAGCGGTCGGCACAGTAGGCCTTGACGGCGGTACAGGGGGCGCGCGCCGCGTTGTGCATTGCCGCTGGATCTGGGAGATAATACCTAGAATCTAGCTCAAAAACCCTTCCGCCCCCTGGCGCTGTGGAACCAACGCAGAGGTCGCGGAGACGCAAAGTACGCGAAGAAAGCAAAAATGCTTTATATTTTAGAGTTTTCTCTGCGTCCTCTGCGCCTTGGCGTGTTTTGCGTTCCTTCCAGGGAGCGAAGGCTTGGTTAGCGTTTCATTTTGAGACAGGTTCTAGTCACTGTCTTGCGTTTACGAGTTCGATCACTGGGAGATAACAATGAGTCAAGCCGTTCTCGATGACAATACACTCGACATCCTGTTTCGCGCCGCACGCAGCCATAACGGCTGGCAGGACAAGCCGGTCAGCGACGAGCAGCTCAGGCGGATCTACGATCTCATGAAGATGGGGCCGACCAGCGCCAATTCCTGTCCGGCGCGCATTGTCTTTGTGCACAGCGCGGAAGCGAAAGAGCGCCTCAAGGCCTGTCTCGATCCGGGCAACGTGGACAAGTCCATGAGTGCGCCGGTCGTCGCGATCATCGGCATGGATATGGAATTTTACGAACAGCTGCCGACGCTGTTTCCGCATACCGACGCGCGCGTATGGTTCGTCGGCAAAGAGGAAAAGATCAAGGAAACCGCGTTTCGCAACAGCTCCCTGCAGGGTGCCTACTTTATCATGGCGGCGCGCAGCCTAGGACTGGATTGCGGGCCCATGTCAGGATTCGATAATGCCAAGCTGGATGCGGAATTCTTTCCCGACGGCGGCATCAAGTCGAACTTCATCTGCGCGCTTGGCCATGGTGATCCGGCCAAGCTGTATCCGCGCGGTCCCCGCCTTGAGTTTGATGAGGCGTGTCGGACCGTATGAGCCGCCCCCCAATGCGTTGAACCGTGAATGTGCACCCTGGTCGTCCTGCGCCGGCCGGACCATCGCTGGCCGCTTCTGCTCGCCGCCAACCGTGACGAGATGGCGGCGCGCCCGTGGCTGCCGCCGGCGCGCCACTGGCCGGAGCGGCCGCATGTTATCGCCGGTCTCGACCTGCTCGGCGGGGGCAGTTGGTTCGGTCTGAATGATGACGGGGTGGCCGCCGGTGTCATGAACCGCGAAGGCTCGCTGGGGCCGGCCCCCGGCCGGCGCAGCCGCGGCGAGCTGGTGCTGGCGGCCCTTGATTACCGCAGCGCGGCGGCGGCGGCCGACGCCCTGGCCGGGCGCGAAGCCAATGTTTACCGTTCCTTCAATCTGGTGGTGGCCGATCACCGCGAGGCCTTCTGGCTGCGTCACCTCGGGGAACAGGGTCCGGGATGGTTCGAGGTCAGTGAGCTGCCGCGCGGGGTCTCGATGATTGCCGCCCACGACCTCAACGACCCGTCCTCGCCGCGCATCCGCGACTATCTGCCGCGCTTCCGGACGGCGAACGCCCCGGACCCGGAGGCCGGCGACTGGTCGGCCTGGGCGGCCCTGCTCGCCAGCCGCGAATGCGACGCGCAGGCCGGTCCCCGCGGCGCCATGACGGTCGTTACCGACAGCGGGTTCGGGACGGTGTCGAGCGTGCTGCTGGCCTTGCCCTCCCCGGGCAAGGCCGCGCCGCACTTGCGTTTTGCCGCGGGGCGGTCCGACCAGGCACCGTTCGAAGAGATCCCCCTTTGACGAGCCAACGATTCACACCGGGAGCCAATCACTCGGCCTTTCAAGGCTACGGTTGGCGTTCGGGTGCGGGCCTCAGCGCAGCGCGAATCACCTCGGCCTCGGCCTGGCGCCAATCCTCCAGAGCGTTGGCGTTCACACCCCGCTCGTACAGCTCAAACGCGCACCGGGCGATTTGTTCGCGGTATTGCCCAACTAGATCATCTCGGCAGCCATAATAGGCCTCCCAGTTGGGTGTCGCGCAGCGGCGCTCTCGCGCGAGCAGCGCGGTCGCCTGTTCCAAGGGACGGCCTTCCACAAGGGTAAGGTAAGCGAGCACGGTGAGCGGGGCGCGACCGATGCCGGCGGTGCAGTGCACGTAGACGCGGTGCCCGTGAGCTAAGAGCCCTGCCAGCCGGCGCGTGGCCGCGGGCAGCCGCTGGCGCATGTCCGGGGGATCGAAATCACGGATCGGGCAGCGCGCCATGGTCAACCCGAGCCGTTCGCCGTATCGCTGCTGTGCCGGGTAATCGATCCGGAATGCCGCCAGACACTCGTCGTGTTGCAGTGAGAGCAGCGCGGATGTCTTGGCCTGCCGGTGGATGTGGTCGATATCCGATAGCGTCATCGGGCAGCTCCCGATGACAATCCAGGGCGTAATCCCGTCCCAGTTCAATGACCAGTGCCACATAGGCTGTGTCGTCGCTTGCCGCGGTATCTCATGCGCTGCGTTCCAATTGGTCCGAATATCCAGGCGAGTTGAATATGATACAGCGCCGGACACTTATGGAGAACCTATCTGAAAAATAGCTTCCGCCCCCTTGGCGCTGTGGAACAAACGCAGAGGTCGCGGAGGCGCAAAGTACGCGAAGAAAGCAAAAGCGCTTTCTTGTAAGGAATTCTCTGCGTTCTCTGCGTTCTCTGCGCCTTGGCGTTCTTTGCGTTGCTTGCAGGGCGTGAAGGGTTGCTGAATGTTTGATTTTGAGACAGGTTCTAGCAATCGACGCCCGGCGCCGGCGGTGGGTGCGTCGCACCGTCATAGACAACAGTACCGGGCTGCGCGCGTTTGGCGTACACTGGGCGATGCCCGGCAGGCAAAGTCTGCTATTTTTATATAAAGGGGTGGGTGTCGAATCGTGATGCGTATTTCCAGAGCAATTGGGTGGGGTAAGCGCGATGGGCACATATAGCTATGCAAGCAGCCTGAGAGCCCTCGATGAAAACGCGCCGTTGTCGCAAAAACTTGGGTTCCTGCATGAGCTTCTAAAAGAACGCTTTGAGTTCATTACCCACATCTCTGTCGTGGTCTACGACCCACAGACCGACCTGCTAAAGACATTTCTCGACAGCAGCTCCCATCGACCCGCGCTGGTGCACTACCAGGCGCGACTCGGGGATGTGCCGTCGTTGTTGCAGGTCTCCCGTACCGGAAAGTCGCGGGTGGTCGGCGATCTGCTCGAATACGCGAACAGTACGCAGGAGCACACGCAGCGGAACATCGCGGCAGGCTATCGCTCCAGCTACACGCAGCCGATGTTTCTCAATGGCGAGTTTTACGGGTTTATTTTCTTCGACTCGCTCAGCCCCAACGATTTCCTGCCCGAGACCGTTTCCCACCTCGACCCGATCGGGCGGCTGCTCGCCCTGTTCGTGATCAGTGAGATCCGCTCTATCCGAACGCTTGTGGCGACCACAAAAACGGCGCGCCACGTGACGGCCAGGCGGGACTGCGAGACCGGGGCGCATCTGGATCGCATGTCCCGGTACAGCCGCCTGATCGCGCGCGAGCTCGCCGGCAAGTCGGAGCTGACCGATGAGTATATCGAGCATCTGTTTTTGTTCGCGCCGCTGCACGATATCGGCAAGGTCGCCATCCCGGACAGTATTTTGCTCAAAGCAGAGCCGTTGACCGAAAGCGAATTCGAGGTCATGAAGACCCACACGGTGAAGGGACTTGAGATGGTGAACTATATGCTCGAGGAGTTCGGGTTGGCCAAACTGCCCTACATCAAGATATTGCAGAATATCGTTTATCATCATCATGAAGCCGTTGACGGCAGCGGCTATCCTGATGGGCTGAAGGGTGATGCCATACCGCTGGAGTCGCGTATCGTCACGACCGCAGATGTCTTCGATGCGCTGACGAGCCGCCGTCCTTACAAGCCCGCCTGGAGCAACGACAAGTCGTATGACCGGCTAAAAGAACTTGCCCGCGTGAGACTCGATGGCGATTGTGTCGACGCGCTGATCAAGCACCGCTTGGCGGTGGAGACCCTGCAGCAGCAGTTCCAGGAAACGCAGTTCGGTTAGCACTCATATTGATCACGGTCCGGTCCCGCAACGACAAACGCCCATCGGTTGATGCCGTTGTTGCGCGTTCCTCCGGCGAGGCCGTGCGCCGGGGCCTGAAACTAGCCGGTATTTCGCATGCCGGCGGCGATGGCATTAATGGTGCGCAGCAGTGCATCGCGCCACATCGACGCCTCGTCGGAATCGGCGGGCGCGCTGCGGTAGCGCGTGAGCAGCGCGATCTGGATATAATTGAGCGGGTCCAGATAGGGGTTGCGGCGTGACAGTGACAGGGCCAGCACCGGGGTTTCTTCCATCAATTGCTCGCCGCCAGCAACCTCCAGGACTTGCGTGACGGTGCGCAGGTAGTCCTCGCGCACCAGTTGGTACACCCGTTGCCGCGTGTCCAGATCAGTGCACAGTTTGGCGTATTCGCCGGCGATGTCCATGTCGCCCTTGGACAGGGACATCTGGGTATTGCTCAAGAAAGAGCGAAAAAAGGACCAGTCGCGGTACATGCCCTGCAGGGCTTCGAGGCGCGCCGGGTCGCCGCCGCGCCAGGACTCCAGGGCGCTGCCAAGTCCATACCATGCTGGCAGCGTATGGCGCGCCTGGGCCCAGCCGAATACCCAGGGGATGGCGCGCACCGAGGCCTTGGACCGGTCGGTTTTCTTGCGGTGTGAGGGACGCGAGCCGATATTGAGCAGACCGATCTCGTTGACCGGGGTCGCCTCGTAGAAGTAATCCATGAAGCCCGGCGTGCGGTCGGTCAGCATCCGATAGCTGTTTTCACCTGCGCGGACAAGCTCATCGAGAATCTTTTGATCGTCGCCGTGATCGTCGGCCACGGGCCGGATCAGGCCGAAGCTGGCCTTCATCAATCCGGTGACGCCCATGGTCAATTCATAGGCCGCGGTCTCCGTATTGGAGTACTTGTAATAAAGCACCTCTCCCTGCTCGGTGAATTTGATCTGGCCGTGGACGGTGCCCGGTGGCTGCGCCAGGATGGATTCGTGTGTCGGACCGCCGCCGCGACCGATGGTGCCGCCGCGGCCGTGAAACAGCCGGCAGCCGATCCCGTGGGCATCGGCGATACGGATGATCTTTTTCTGCGCTTGATAGAGATTCCAGGCAGAGGAGAGCGCGCCGCCGTCCTTGGCGGAATCCGAGTACCCCAGCATCACTTCCTGAACATTGCCCGAGGCCCCGAGCAGCGCCGCGTAGGCGGGGCTGTCGAGCAGTGCCCCCAGCACGTCTTCGATGTGCGCCAGGTCCTCGATGGTCTCAAACAGCGGGCTGATGCGGATGTCGCAATACCAGCCGTCGGCCTTGCGCCCGGCGAGCCCGGCCAGCTTCGCGAGCAGCATGACTTCCATGATGTGGCTCGCTGTATGAGTCATCGATATGACATAGTTACCGAAGGCCTCAGGGCTGATCTCGCGTTGCAGCCGTGCCATGATTTCGAAGACCTCGATCGTCTCGCGGGTTTCGGGACTCAGCCGGTTGCGTTCGGATATCAAAGGCTCGCTATCGCCGATCACGGCGGACAGGCGCTGCAGGCGCTGGGTCTCATTCATTGCCAGGTAGTCCTCGCCGGAATGAAGTCCGGCGAGGACCTCGGCGACGGCTTGCGTGTGGCGCGAGGATTCCTGACGTACGTCCAGGCGCATCAGGTGGAAGCCGAAGGTCTCCGCCAGACGGATCAGGTCTTGCAGCTCACGATCGGCGAGCTTGCGGTCACCGTGGCTGATCAATGAATCACGAAGCAGCTGCAGATCACCGAGAAATTCCTGGTGCGACAGGTAGGAGGGTTCCTTCAGCTCGACGGTCTGCCCTTGCATGCGCCGCCGGATGAAACGCAGGTTGTGTCGTAGCCGGAAGTGCATATAGTAGAGTTTGCGACGGTACGGCTCGGTGGCAAACTGCTCCGGTTTTTCACCGAAGGCGTCATGACAGAAGCGTTCATCACGCATCAGGCTGTTCCGAAACGCTTCCAAGGGCTGTACCATCTGGTCGGCATACGTCAACAGACCGATCAGCAAAGCAATTTGTTTAATGTACTCCTCGAGAATCTGCTCGGCATGCAAGTACACCGCCAGTTCGGTGATCTGCGGTGTCACGTTCGGGTTGCCGTCACGATCACCGCCGATCCACGAGCCAAACGCCAGGAAGCTCGGGACACGTATCCGTTCAGCATTTTCCACCCTATCGTTGTTTGCACCCGGGTACATACGCCGCACGGCCTTTTCCAGGAAGCGATAGGTCGTGGGCACTGCCTCGAACAGGCTCTCCCGGAAATAGTAAAGTCCGTTGCGGATCTCGTCGCGGACTTCGGGTCGCGTGGTGCGTACCTCGTCAGTTTTCCACAGGATCTGGATTTCGCCTTGCAATTGCTCGATGGTCTCTTGCTTCCCTTCCTCGCCCAGCCGCGGATCGTCGAGTCGTTCGTCGAGCAGGAAGATTCGGCGCATGGCGCCCATAATGGTGCGCCGCTTTGCCTCGGTGGGGTGCGCCGTGAATACGGGCTGGTAGTGCAGGCGGTCGAGCAGCGATTGCAGTTCCGCGGCGCTGACGCCTTCGTTTTTGAACCAACGCAGGGTCTCATCGAACGAACCGGTCCACAGCGCCCCGCCGGCGCGCACGCGGCGCCGACGTTGGCGATGCTGGAAGGCCTCTTCGACAATGTTGATCAGGCTGAAATAGTTGCTGAAGGCACGCACCACATGGGTCAGCGTCTGCGGATCCAGCGCATTAATCAGGCGCATCAAACGCGCACGTTTGCGCGGGTCCTCACGCTCGTGCAGGCTGATGAAGCCTTTGCGCAGGATTTCGACCGACTTCAGCACGTCACCGCCCGCCTGACTCCGCAGGACCGTGCCCAATAGGTTGCCGAAGAGCTTGACGCGGGCACGCAACTGCCGGTCGCCGGCAATGACCGGCGGCGTAAAAGCCTGTTTAGTCATCAATGTACCTTAAGGTATTGGTTCGTCTTGCTACCGCTTCACCTGTTCGGATTGGCGCAGTAAACCGGGCTCACAGGCGGTATTTCGTGAGCAAACAATCGGCGGTGCCCAGGCATTCGCCACCGGCGGGGCCGAACGCCCTACGGCCGGCGTGCGACTAATGGTATCGCAGACCATTATGCTACGAATTTAATCATTTTAACTCAACACCCCCGCTTTTTTTGTGATCTCCGCGCTGGTGACCTTGAATTGCCGCGAGGTGTAAGCTTGTCTCAACGCCAACGGGAGAGAGGAATGGCCAATGTCAGGCGGGCAAAATCCGCGCTGATCGTCGCGATTAGCGGCGCTATTATCGCTGCGCTCGTATTCGGCACGCTGCTCGTCTTGGGTGTGGCCAAAGGCGCCGATTGGTATGCGTGGTGGCCACATGTATCGCGTGGCGAGCTTGTACAATTCATCCGCTCCTCCGGGCACTGGGGGGTGGCCGCTTCCATCGGGCTGATGGTGCAGCACTCTTTCGTCCCGTTTCCCGCCGAGCTGGTGGTGATCGCCAACGGCATGCTCTACGGGCCGATATGGGGCTGGGTGGGCGCCATGCTGGGGGCATTGCTCAGTTTCGGCGTGGCGCGCCGGTTTGGGCGCCCGTTTGTGGGCAGGCTATTGACCCGGGCGAGCGCACAAAAGGTGGACGACTGGCTGGCCGTGCACGGCGGCGGCGCGCTGTTGTTCATCCGCTTTATTCCCGTCATCGCGGTTAATCTGATCAATTACGCCGCCGGCCTTATTCGCGTGTCCTGGTGGACGTTCACCTGGACCACCGGCGTGGGGATCCTGCCACTGACAACACTAATGGTGGTCATGGGCGATCAGATCGATGCCTTACCCTGGCAGGCGTGGCTGCTGCTGCTAATCGTTGGACTGCTGTTGTGGCTCGCGACACACCGCCTGCTGCGCCGAGTGGCGACGAAGGACTGAGTCCTCACTTGCATGGCCGATGCGGGCTCGTCAGTGGCGCGACATTCCTACCGGTCGACGTGCCGCGGGCAGCGCGAGGTCTCCCACGTGCAGCGGCTTCCTGCGACAGTGAACGACAGCGTGGAGCGCGCAAGAATATCCAAACGGCGCTATTATCTGATGATGCGTTTGGGCATCTCCCGCGGCGGTGCCACCGACCTGCGTGTCGAGCAGGTCTGTTACGAAAGGATCGTGCACAAGCTTGACCAGGTTTGACCGGAAATACCTGGAAGTCGGCCGCAGCGCCTTGCCGCGGCCGTCAGGGCCGGGAGGTAAGTCCGACGCGAGTCGCAAGACGAGCGGCGTGCGCCTGCGGTCCATGCGGGAGTCGGACTTGTCTCAGGTTGTGAAGATCGAAAAGCGTATCAACCCTTTCCCCTGGACCGCGTGTTTTTTTCGTTCGTGTTTGCGTACCGGAACCGCCGGCTGGGTATGGGAGCAAGACGACGCGATCCAGGGCTTTGGCGTTATGGCGCTCAGGCAGGGCAGGGCGCATATTCTGAATCTGTGCATGCGTCCGGAATCCCAGGGTCGGGGCTTGGGGGGCAAGATGCTGACGCACATGCTGCTGCGGGCGCGTCGTCGTGGGGCCCGTATCGCACTGTTGGAAGTGCGCCCATCCAATGAACCGGCGCTTCGCCTGTACCGGCGCCGGGGGTTCGCGAAGGTCGGCATCCGTAAAGGCTATTATCTCACCAGGCGAAGTCACGAGGATGCGCTCATCATGGCCCGGACGCTGTACGGCAGTCGCTTTGCGGATATCCCAAGATCCCGCCGCACCTCCCCAGTGAGTGATCAAGGTTCCTAGAACCAGTCTCAAAATCTAACGCTCAGCAACCCTTCACGCCCTGGAAGCAACGCAAAGCACGCCAAGGCGCAGAGGACGCGGGGAATCCTTCAGAATAAAGCGTTTTTGCTTTCTTCGCGACCTCTGCGTTTGTTCCACAGCGCCAGGGGGCGGAAGGGTTTTCGAGATAGCTTCTAGCATCTGTCTTAGCAAGCTCTCGAATGCCGGTTTGTCTGGTGCTGTGTGCAACTACTCCCGCGACGCGGGGATCACGGTGACGCTAACGGGCTCGGCCCCCCGTAATACGGTAACCTTCACGGGCTGGCCGACCTTCACGGCATTCAGGGCGTAGGTAAAGTCGTAGAGACTCTCAATCTTCCTGCCGGCCAGTTCGATAATGACATCACCGGCCAGAAGACCCGCCTGCGCGGCCGGTCCGCCGTCGGCGACTCCGGTGAGCTTGACGCCCTTCACGCTGCTCTGGCCGTACTCGGGAATGGTGCCCAGATAGGCGCGCAGGTTGCGGCGGCTCGGTGAACCGGCCGGTTTGGCCGTGGCGATGTAATCGGGCGGGCGCTCGCGGCTCGCCAATGCAAGGGTTATTGACCCCATCAACTGTGCAATCCGTGCCGCGCCGTCGTAGTTCAACTTCTCAGCGGTATCCCGCGGGGTGTTGTAATCCGCGTGGGCCCCGGTGAAGGCGTTCAACACGGGCACGCCCTTGAGATAAAACGAGGTGGCGTCGGTCGGCAGGTAGGTTTCGGTTTGGGGCACGGCAGGCAGTCCGAGTGCCACATTGTGGCGCTCGATTTCACCCAGCCATACCGGGCTGGAGCTGACGCCCTGCAGATACAAGGCCTTGTCGAGCCGCCCGATCATGTCCATATTGAGGTAGGCGGCGATCCGCGAGCGCAGCGGTTCCGCCGCCGCCATGGCCTCGCCCAATTTACGCACGAACTGACTGGAACCGAGCAGTCCCAGCTCCTCGCCCGACCAGGCGGCGAACAACACATCGCGCTGCAGCCTGATCGCGCGTTTTGCCTTCTGCTCCGTAAGCGCGCGGGCGACTTCCAGCAGCGCGGCCACGCCGGAGGCGTTGTCGTCAGCGCCGTAATGGATCCTGCCCTGTTCCTCCGGTCGCGCCAGGGAGTCAAAGCCGGTGCCGCGGCCGATGTGATCCACATGCGCGCCGATCACCACGGTCTGCGCAGCCGCCTGCTTGCCGGCGGAAAGCCTCGCAAGCACGTTGCGGCCGCTGCGCCGCTGCTGTTGCATGCCGATCACCGCGGTCAATCGCGCACCCTTGCAGGCAAAGCCGGCGACCTGCTCGCCTCGATCGAGGGCATCCTGCAGTTGCTTGAGGCCTTTGCCGCCGCAGCGCAATATGTGCTTGGCCGTCCTGTCAGTGACGGAGATCGCACCGAGGCTGCTGCCGGCAAGCGCGGTGTCAAAGGTGAGTGTCACCAGCTGGTCCTTGACCTTGGCGTTGGGCCCGCTGACGAGGATCAGGCCGCGCGCGCCTTTATCGCGCGCCAGCATGGCCTTGTAGCGGAGCTCGAAATAATGCGACAGGTGCTGGCGGTATGCCGGCGGGACGTCCTCCGGCATGTAGCGAAACACCGCCACCCACTTGTCCTTAACATCCAGCTTGGCGTACGAGTCATAGGCTGGGAAGCGGCCGCTGGCCGGGGCCACGATCCCGTACCCAGCGAACACGACCTCGGCCGGGCCCACGGTGCCGGTGCGCGAGAAGGCGAGCGGCCGCCAGTCCCGATCGACCGTGAAACGCCGCCGGCCGCCGGCCGATTCCAGGGTGAGCCGGTTACCGCCGGCCAGGGACACGCCGGCGGTGAATTCAAATTCCTGAAAGAACGTGCCCTGATCGCCCGCCGGCTGCAGCCCCAGGCCCTCGAACACCGAGGCCACGTAGGCGGTCGCCTGGCGCTCGCCCTCGGTGCCGGTCAGGCGTCCGCCCATCGCTTCCGAGCTCAGGTGGGCCACATGCCGGCGCAGCCGCTCCGGGTTGATGGCGCCCCGGGTCTGTTCCGGCGGCGTGGCGCGGGCTTGCGCAGCGGTTTTGCCGGCCAGGCCTAGCAGTGCGCGCGCCTCGGCGTCGTTCCATTCGGCGATAAAGATCTGCGCGGCGCGGTTGGCGGTACGCGAGCTCGACCACGCCAGTCGCTTGCCGTCGGGCGCGAACACCGGCAGGCCGTCGAAGCCGGGGCTATGGGTGACCCGCACGGGATCTGTCTTGCCCTGGCTGTCGACCATATAGAGCTCGAAATTGCGGTGGCCATGGACGTTGGTCGCAAAGATCACGTAATCGCCGGAAGGGTGAAAGTACGGGGCCCACGACATGACGCCCAGCCGGGTCAATGGCCTCTTGTCCGAGCCGTCGAGGTTCATGCTCCAGACTTCGGCGGTGGCGCCGTCTGGGGCGAAGTGGCGCCACACGATCCGGCGACCGTCGGGGCTGAAGAACGGACCGCCGTCATAGCCGGGGGCATCGGTGAGCCGGCGCAGCTGTTTGCCGTTGGCCTTCATGAGATAGATGTCCATAAAATAGGACGCGTCACGTGCGAAGGCGGCCTGTTCCTCGGGCGCGAGCGTTTCCGTATACGCACGGCGGTTGGAGGCAAATACGATCCATTTGCCGTCGGGTGACCACGAGCCTTCGGCGTCGTAACCGGGGGCCTTGGTCAGGTTCTTGTACTTCTTGCCGCCGATCCGGGTCTCGAAGATGTCATAGTGCTCGTCGAAGCTCCAGGCGTAGCGGCTGGCCTTGCCGGTGGCGCGTTTGTCCAGTTCCTGCTGTTGCTTGTCGTGTGCCCGCGGGTCCAGGTGGGTGGAGGCGAACAATACCTTCTTGCCCTTGGGGTGGATCCAGGCGCAGGTGGTCTTGCCGACACCGGGCGACACCCGCTGTGTGTCGCCGGTTTCGAGGTCCATCAGGTAGATCTGATAGAACGGATTGTCCGCCTGGCGCTCGCTCTGAAAGACGAGTTTCCTGCCGTCGGCGCTGAAATAACCCTCGCCGGAACGCCTGCCGTCGAAAATCAGTTGGCGCACCTTGGACAACAGGGCCGATTCGGATGACACCGGATCGGGTTCGACGGCGGCCGTTGGCGTGGCCTGCAAGACCACAAGGCAAGTGGCGGCGATGAGGGGCCAGTTCCCTAATAACGTACGGGCAAAGTTGGAAAGCATCATCATTATCAAATGTTAGCGGTTATCGCGGTGGGTTCGCGGCAGGACACACAAGAGTAGGTGGTCGATTGTACAGAACATCTTCATATGCAGCTGCGCGAGACGGGGGTCCATAGGCTTCTTCATTGCTCTTATATAGCGACAAGGGGCATCACGCCGTTGGACAGTAACCGGGCCATGGTATCAGGCCCGGGAGGCCAGGTTAATACGTGCTCAGGATTGTTGGACACTGCCATACGTCCTGCCGGGCTTGGTTTTCGCCGTTTGTCCCCCATACCCTTGTATACCCCCAGCGCCCGAACCGGGTATTTCGTGGTGGCGTGCCTGTGGGCGGCGCGGTCCGGCCGCGTCACTGACCACCGCAAAAGTATGAACAGGTAAGGAGGTCCACCATGCCTACGTTCATCATGCTCACTCGCGTGTCTGCCGCCGCGGCGGATTCCCCCCAATCGCTGGAAGATCTCGAGAAGCAGGCGATGGAACGGATCCGCGCCGAATGCCCCGAGGTGCAGTGGCTCCATAGTTATGCCGTTTTGGGGCCCTACGACTATTTGGATATTTTTGCTGCCGGGGACATTGAGACGGCGACCAAGGTTTCGACGCTCATTCGCACCTATGGCCGTGCCCACTCAGAGGTGTGGGCGGCGACGGACTGGGGCAAGTTCAAGGAGATGATCCACGGCATGCCGCGCGCGGCCTAGGCCTGGCGCCGTTAAGCCTGCGCTGAAACGCCGGCACCCCGGTTCGCCGTGCAGGGTGCCTAGGACTGCCTGGCGGCAAAAGAGCGGTGACGCGCGCGATGAACACCGGCATTGAGCGAATGACGGTACATGATGGCTGTGTGCACGCGCCGCTTGCGTGGACGGGCCTTTATTCTTCCGAGCTACCCTCTTCGCGCAGCGGGGCGGACCAGTCTTCACTGCTCATCTCGGTCTCGGTATAGCCGAGGTCATCCCGTTCGATGCCGTCCATCGGTCCGGTCCAATCCTCGGGCGGCTCAATGGGTTCGATGTCCATTTCGTGCCAGTCCTCCAGATCCAATTCTTCGAGGTCGCCGTCGAAGTGCTGGACCTCGATGGTCCCGGCGCGCTCGTCGAGCGCGACGATCCTGAACGGGTAGCCCTTGTCCAGATGCCGGTACCACTGTAGAACGCTGGGCGGTGTGTCAATAGTCATCATGGCTCTCCCGCTGACTGCTGCTTGCTCAGTCGCCACGCGGTCATTTGCCCGGTGGCTCTGATACAGTCACGCTGCGCGGCCGTCAGCAATCCCGCACTGGCCTTAGCTCCGCTGCCCGGCCTTTCGCTCAGGGGCATGGATTACTCCTGGCAATAACGCTGATCGTACGCCTTTTCGTTTTCTGCGAGAAGGCGCAAGCGCAGGCGTGGCGAGCCGAGCCGACAAATTTTTCGAGCGCATTATTGATAATCCGCAAATCTTATTGAACGGGTCGAATGACTAGATGGCGTTGTGGCTCGCTGCCGATGCTTTCCGCGACGAGATGATGGCGGGTGGCGATGCGGTGCTGCAGTTTGCGTACGGAGGCGGAGCGGGGCGCCAGCTCCACCGCCACGCCTTCATCCATGGCGCGTTGGGCGGCGGCCTCGGCTTCGCGCACCGCCTCATCCACGATGTCCTCCTCGATGCCGTGCAGCACGTTGAACACGTTCTGCAACAGGCGCCGTATCTGCGCGGTGGTGTTCTTTTTCACCAGGTGCAGCGGCAGCCCGGTTGCCTGGATGACCCGCCGCAGGCGTGTATCCTCGGCCCGCGAACGCAGGGCGAGGATAAGCTGCGCGCGCTCTGGCTGTTTCACCGTGCGGGCATCGAGGTTGAGATCACGGATGACGCGCTCGACGGAGTCACGGCTGACGCCGTAGGCGTGGATACGTACCGGCCCCTCGTCGTTGGTTGCCGCCGCTATGGTTGCGGCGCGCGCGGGTCGTTCGACGGTTCCCCGCGGGTGTCGCGTGTCATCGACGAAATCACCGATGCGGATCTGTCCGCCCGCCCCTTCGCGCCGCATGCCGCCGGCCTGGCTGCCGCGCAGCAAGGCATCGACCGCCTGAGCGGTGTCGGGATGGACGATGACCTCGTCCCAGTTCACGATCTCCACGACGGCGTTGAAGGTGGGCGGCGCCTTGCGCTCGCTGATGGTTTTCTGTGTACGGCGCAGGCGCGCTTCGTCATCCCCCAGCGTCACGGTCTGCACCCCGCCGACCAGGTCGGACAGCGTGGGGTTCATGACCAGGTTATCCAGGGTGTTGCCGTGCGCGGTGGCGATCAGCTGCACGCCCCGTTCAGCGATGGTGCGCGCCGCCATGGCTTCCGCCTCCGTACCGATCTCATCGACAATGACGACCTCGGGCATGTGGTTCTCCACCGCCTCGATCATCACGGCGTGCTGGCGCCCCGGGTGCGGGACCTGCATGCGTCGGGCGCTGCCGATGGCCGGGTGCGGGATGTCACCGTCGCCCGCGATCTCATTGGAGGTGTCCACAACGATCACCCGCTTGCTGAGCTCATCGGCCAGCACGCGCGCGACTTCGCGCAGCTTCGTGGTCTTGCCGACGCCAGGCCGGCCGAGCAGCAGGATGCTGGCGTCGCCCTCCACCAGATCGCGGATCCGGTCGATGGTGCCGAACACGGCGCGCCCGACCCGCAGGGTCAGGCCGATCACCCGTCCCCTGCGGTTGCGCATGGCGGAGATCCGGTGCAGGGTGCCCTCGATGCCCGCGCGGTTGTCGGCGCCGAATTCGCCCACCGCCGCCAGCGCGTGCTCCAGGTCCTCGTCGCTCACCGGCCCATCGCTCAGGTTGACCGCGTGTTCCGGAAAGCGCGCCTGCGGCGGCCGGCCCAGATCCAGCACGATTTCCAGCAGGTTCTCCTGTGGCAGCGACTGTAATGCGTCCCGTAAGCGCTGGGGCAGGGTGGCCACGAGCAAGTGCAGATCGTCGGTATGGGTTTGCGTGGTCATGGATATCAATCAGCCCCTCCGGGGCTCGCAGTCGGTCACCCGACCGCGAGCGTTTTCATTATATGGGGGCGGCGGCCCGCCGATAAAACCGTTTCGCGGCGGCCGGTGTTGCCGGCCCTGTAGCGACAAGGATCCTGGCCGGGGCGGCTGGTTCCGCCCCGAGAACTCCGATAGCATTGGGATTGAAGGCGCGCACTGCGAATCAAGGGCGGACCGAATCATGCTCCTACCGGACTACCAGGGCGGAAGTATCGTCAATCTGATCGCCTCGATCGAGGCGGACATGGGGACCGAGGCTCCGCGCTACGCCCCGCTGCGGCAGTTGGAACCGGCGCGTCTGCGCAACGCCAGGAATGTCGTATTGTTGGTGATCGACGGTCTCGGCCACGATTACCTGACGGGCCCCGGCGCCGGCAGCACCCTGCATCAGCACGTCAAAGGGCGAATCACCTCTGTCTGCCCGCCGACAACGGCCAGCGCCATCACCACGATGTTGACGGGCATGGCGCCGCAGCAGCATGCGATTACCGGTTGGTTCACCTATTTCAGGGAATTGGGCAGCGTCATTACCGTCTTGCCGTTCCGGCCCAGGCACGGCGGGCCGCCGCTCTCGGAGTCGGGTATCGAGGCGGCCGTGCTGCTCCGGCCCTCGCCGCTGTTTGACAGGCTAGTCACGCGCTCCTATGTGGTCAGCCCCGAACGGATCGCCGATTCCGACTTCAACCGCGCCCACGCCGGCGCGGCCGAGGTCAGGGGGTATGGTTCGCTCAAGGAGATGTTCACCACCGTCAAAGGGATCCTGCGTGAAAACGATGCGCGCAAATATGTGTATAGCTACTGGCCGGAGCTCGACGGGCTCGCGCACGAGCACGGCATCGGCAGCGTTCAGGTCAGGGACCACTTCGCCGAGCTGGACGCGGCGTTCCGCCGCTTTGTCAGCACGATACGGGGCAGTGAAACCTTGATCGTCGTCACCGCCGACCACGGCATTATTGATACGGCCCCCGAGCGCGCGATCCACCTGGATCAACATCCGGTGCTTGCCGGGACGCTGAGATTGCCGCTGTGCGGGGAGCGCCGCTTCGCCTACTGTTATATCCATCCGGCCAAGAGGCAGCAGTTCGAGCGCTATGTCGAAGAGGCGCTTGCCGGCTGCGTCGCGCTGTATCACAGCGAGCAGCTGCTCGAGCAGGGCTATTTCGGCCTGGGGCCGCCGCACCCGCGGCTGCAGGAGCGGATCGGGGATTACACCCTGGTGATGCGCGAGAACTACACCATCAAGGACAGCGTGCTCGGGGAACGCCCATATGTCCATACTGGAGTGCACGGCGGTCAGAGCGAGCAGGAGATGTATGTGCCGCTTATTATTGTAGAGGCCTAGCGGCGGCCAAAGCTGATCACGCGTGTTCATGCCGCGATGCCACGCTTCTGGCAGCACCGCAGCCGACGTTTCAATGCTTCGATGTGGATGTATATTCTGGCGTACTGGGGACCACTCATTCCTCGTCCATAGACAGCAGCCCGGCATTGCCGCCCACGGCAGCGGTGTTGATCGTGACAGTGCGTTCGGTGGCGAAGCGTTGAAGATAATGCGGGCCGCCGGCCTTGGGGCCGGTCCCGGACAGGCCTTCACCGCCAAACGGCTGCACCCCGACCACGGCGCCGATCATATTGCGGTTAATATAGATGTTGCCGACGCGGGCGCGGCGGCGCACGCGCTCCCAGGTCGATTCGATGCGGCTGTGCACGCCTAGGGTCAGGCCATAACCGCTGCGGTTCACGGCATCGATCACCCGGTCCAGCGCCGATGCCTCGAAGCGTATCACGTGCACGATGGGGCCAAAGACCTCGCGCTCGAGCCGCTCCAGACAATCAATCTCGAACACGTAAGGTGCGAAATAGCTTCCGTATTCGGTCGCCAGTGGCAGCGGCAGCGCCTTGACCAGCCTGGCCTCGGCGCTCATGCGCGCGACGTGACCGGCGAGCGTGCGTTGGGCCTGCGCATCGATGACCGGTCCCACGTCGGTGGACAACAGCGCCGGATCACCGATGCGAAGCTCGTCCATGGCGCCGGCGAGCAGGTCAATGACACGATCGGCGATATCGGTCTGGACGAACAAGACCCGCAACGCGGAGCAACGCTGGCCCGTGCTGTTGAAGGCCGAGCCGAGCACGTCATGCACCACCTGTTGCGGCAGCGCCGAGCTGTCGACGATCATCACGTTCTGGCCGCCGGTCTCGGCGATCAGCGGCACGATGGGGCCCCGGCGTCCGGCGAGGCCCTGGTGCAGCGTCCAGGCGGTCTCGTTCGAGCCGGTGAAGGCCACGCCCGCCAGGCGCGGATCGGCGAGAAGGGCCGTGCTCAAGGCCGCGCCGCTGCCGGGCAGATAGTGCAACACGTCGACAGGGATGCCGGCCTGATGCAATAAACCGATGGCGAGGTGGGCCGTCAGCGGCGTCAGGCGCGCGGGCTTGGCGATGACGGCATTGCCCGCGGCCAGCGCGGCCGCGACCTGGCCGACAAAAATCGCCACCGGAAAGTTCCACGGGCTGATGCAGGCGAACACGCCGCGGCCGTGCAGCCGCAGGGTATTGTCTTCGCCCGTGGGCCCCGGCAGCGGCACAGGCGCGCCGAACGCACGCCGCGCCTGCTGCGCGTAATACCGGCAGTAGTCCACGGCCTCGCGCACTTCCGCCAGCGCATCGGCCACGCATCGGCCGCCCTCGCGGATGCTGAGCGCCATCAGTTCGGCCAGGTGTTGTTCCAGCAGCACGGCGCCGCGTTCCAGCGCCGCCGCCCGTTCCCCGGCGGGCGTGGCATCCCAGCCGGGCGCCGCGCGGGAGGCGAGCTCGAGCGCCCGGGCGAGCAAGGCCGCATCGGCCTCTTGTACAAAGCCGACGGTGCGGCGCCGGTCCGCGGGATCGGTCACCGGTCGCGCGGGCGCACTGATCGCCTCGCCGCCCACGAGCGGGGCGGCGGACCAGTCCTGTGCCAGCGCCGCTTGCAGCGCCCGATCCAGTGTCAGCAGCGCCAAGGGGTCGCTCAGGTCCAGGCCACGGGCATTGCGGCGCTGGTCGCCGTAGAGCGCGGCGGGCAGGGCAATGCGCGGATGCGGCGTGGCCTTGACCGCACGCAGGCGAGTCAGCGGATCGGTGATGACCTTTTCGATGGGCAGGTTCTCATCGGCCAGCTGGTTGATAAACGAGGTATTGGCGCCATTTTCGAGCAGACGACGCACCAGGTAAGGCAATAGCTCTTCGTGACTGCCGACGGGGGCGTACACGCGGCACGGGACCTGGTCCTGCTCGTCGGCCAGGGCCTGGTACAGCGGCTCGCCCATGCCGTGCAGGCGCTGGAACTCATAGCCGATATCGGCGCCGGCGAGCTCCAGGACATAGCTCACCGTGTGGGCGTTATGGGTGGCGAACTGGGGATAAAATACGTCCGTATGCTCCAGGAGATAGCGCGCACAGGCGAGGTAACAGACATCGGTGGCGCTCTTGCGTGTGAAGACCGGGTACCCATCCAGCCCACCTTCCTGGGCACGTTTGATCTCGCTGTCCCAATACGCCCCCTTGACCAGGCGCAGCGGAATGCGTCGATTCGCCGCAGCGGCCGATTCGGCCAGCCAGCGCAGCACCGGCATGGCGCTTTTCTGGTAGGCCTGGACCGCAAGGCCGAAATGCTCCCAGCCGTTCAGTGCCTGATCCGTGTACACCGCCTCGAAGACATCGAGTGACAACTCCAGGCGGTCGGTTTCCTCGGCATCGATGGTGATGCCGATGCCGGCACCGCGCGCCGCCAGGACCAGCGCGCGCACCCGCGGGATCAACTCGTCCAGCACGCGGCCGCGTTGGCCATACTCATAACGGGGATGCAACGCCGAGAGCTTGACCGAGAGACCGGGGCCCGCGAACCCACCGGCGCCTTCGGCGGCCTGTGCGCCAATCTCGTCGATGGCGTCGCAATAAGCGGTGAAATAGCGCGCCACATCCTGCGCGTGACAGGCCGCTTCACCGAGGCAGTCGTAGGAATACCGGTGGTTCCCGCCGGCATCGCGCGTGCGCTGCAAGGCCTGTCCGATGGTGGTGCCCATGACGAAATAACGCGCCAGGATATCCATCGATTCCGCCAGCGCCACGCGCACCACCTTCTCGCCGGCGCGCGCCACCAGGCGCTGCAACACGGCCCTGGGGTCGTGGTTGTTCCCGGACGCGAGCGCGACCAGGCGGCCGGTCAGCATCAGCCCCCAGGTCGAGGCGTTCACCAGCAGCGAATCACTGCGGCCGAGATGCTCGTCCCAATGGCCGCGGGCCAGCTTGTCGCGGATCAATTGCTCCTGGGTCTCGGCGTCGGGGATACGCAGCAGCGCCTCGGCCAGGCACATCAGCAGTACGCCTTCCTCCGAAGAGAGATCGTATTCCTGCATGACGGCTTCGACGCCGCGGTGGCGCTGCAGCAACTCCCGGCTTCGCTGCGCCAGCCGCCGGCCACGCGCGAGCACCCGCCGCATGGTCTTGTCGGGCAATTGCGCCGCTTCCAGCAAGGGCAGCAGCACGTCCGGTTCCGCCTCGCGGTAGGCGGAGCGGATGGCATCCCGCGCCCCAGGGACAGGGGTGTGTCCGGTCTCGAAGAGCATGCTCGCGTCCCGGCTTGGGCGATAGGACACAGGGTATTACAGCGGTGCCGTGAATGACAGGGGCGCCCAAGCGAAAACCCGGTCTGTCGGTGCGCCCGGGCAGCGGTGCTTGTACAGAGCTGTTGAAGACCGGCGGCAAGCGCTCATGCCATCGCCCGTCCCGTTCCGCCGCCGGCTTGTCGGATTGTGCGGCAGTTTGAAATGATGCGGTTGAGATCTTCTGCTACACTCCTTTAGAAAGTTCAACATTGTTCCCTGCGGCCAATGCTAGAGATCGCCCACCTGCCGTCCGGGGGCGTCGTTCAGATCATCTTTGATAATGCCCGTTCGATTCACCATTAGCCTGATTGTTCTATCTTTGCTCAGTGTCAGCGGCTGCGCCTCGCTGCCGACGGCACCGGCCGCTGCCCGCAACGAGCACGTCGTGCTGTTGCACGGCATCTGGCGCACCAGCAAGTCGATGAACAAGTTGGAAGCGTATTTGTCCAGCCAGGGCTTCGATGTCATCAATATTAGTTATCCTTCCACGCGCTACCCCATTGAGGTGCTGACCCGGCAAGTCGGAGACCAGATCGACCGCTACCGCGAACGCGTGAACGGGAAAGTGCACTTCGTGACCCATTCCATGGGCGGCGTCATTCTGCGCGCCTATCTCAAAGACAATGACATCCCGGATCTCGGCCGGGTGGTCATGCTCGCGCCGCCCAATCAGGGCTGTGAGCTGGTGGACCAGATGGGTGGGACTTTTCATTACAGGGCCATCTTCGGACCGGCGGGGCAACAACTGGGGACCGAGCCAGGCAGTGTTCCCAATGCGCTGGGCCCCGTCGATTTTGAGCTCGGTGTCATCGCCGGAAACAATACCGTGAACCCTATCCTGTCATCATGGATTCCAGGGGCGGATGACGGCAGGGTCGCGGTCGAGCGCACCAAGGTCGAGGGCATGGATGATTTCCTGGTGGTGCCACGCAGTCACGTCTTTATCATGAAGGGGCGTGAGGTGATGGAACAAGTGGTTCATTTCCTGGATCACGGGCGTTTCGACAGGTCCGACATTGAAAGCACACTTGCCGGTGCGTCCGGTGCCGGGTCTTAGCGCGGCCGTTTGTTCATTCTGTCTTCCGTGGTCTCCTGCAAAAGCAGTACATTCAAGAGATTGTCCTGAAAGCTGACATCCCCGGTAAGCTGCGAGTGCTCCACGCACAGGAACACCGAATACGCGAGCGGGAAGGTGCCGCTGTCCATGCCCGGTACTGAAGGGTCCAAGGCGTTTCGTGCGAGCAGCGACGGCTTGGTCACACGCCCGTCGCCGGGCTCCAGCATCAGCCTGTGATAATCCACGCCGGGAATGCGATTGACGATTTTTTCGGGCCGGAGTCGCACGACGGTCTTTCCATCGACCTGTTCAATCAGGCAGCGGGCGGGCGTCAACTCACAATCACCGCCGAAGACGACGTAACGCACTGCTAATCCCTCCAATGGTACGGACAAGGCGCGATGGAAGTTTCGGCCCCGCCGCAGCTGTTTTTCGAAAAACTTCTCCAGCGTGTGTAAATAGCGTCGCGCCTCGGTCTCATCAACAAACCACCGCGAGACCCGTTCTCTGACCACCGGATCGAAGACCGACCATTGGTACTCACGCCAGATGTCCGCCGAATACAGGTCGCGGGTGAACTTCTTGCCCTCGGGCGTGATCATCCAGTCGCGGTCCGGATGCGGCAGCAGTTGATAGGCGCTGGGCATCGTCGCCAGGACTTCGACGGGGATGGTCCCGAATCCGACCGGGATCTTGTAGCCCTTCATGAAATTCTGCAAGGCGCTGACCGAGCCGAGATTGGGCGCGCCGAACAGGACCACCTTGCGGATCTTTGCCGCACCGTGGTAGTTCGGCCGGAATGATGTCTGGTCGAGCACGTCGTTGCCGCCATGGCGCACGTAATACCGCACCAATGGCGCGCCGAGGCTGTAAGCGATGATGTCGACTCGCAGATCAGATCGGCGATAATCCTTTCGTATCTGCTCGATAAACCGGTCGAGCTCAGCCGCGCTCTTGACCAGGTCCTGGCGCCAGTCGTAAACAAAGACATAATAACGCGGACTGTTGCTGAGGACCGGTGTTCCCGCCGCTCCCGCCGTATAGCCACCTGCCCATTCGAGCACGCGCAGAATCCGGCCATAGAAGTCAACGCCCAAGGCGCGATCGAACAAGGCGAACGCCTCGGTGGTTGTGTGGTCGGCTTCGAGCGTTGGGGGGGTCGATGTTGACAGCGATCGAGCGGTAATCGCTGAAAAAAATGTCAACGAGGTTTCCCGGCCAGATGACTTTTCCGTCGCCGACGGTCCTTAGTTTGGTCCCGAATGCACCGGGGATGAGAATGACCGGGTTTTGCTCATGGTCAGAGGAACTGACTTCGTACAGGCGCTTCAGATCCGGCCTGGGCGTGGCGCACGCCATGAGCAGCAACAGCGATAAGGTGAGTAAGCTGAGTTTTTTGTTTCGAGTCATACGCTCTGCGCGTTGCAGGGTTACCTCTCGAAAGTATCCAGTCGCTGTAACGCCAGTGCTGGCAAACCACCAACCCGATTCCGTTCGCGAAGTACACGTCCGGGCGTACTAAATTCCGGTACGCCCGTAGGCTTTGATGCATTTAATGAACGTTAATTCCCAGCGGTTGCAAGTTTTCGCACGATTATCCAGCCTTTTTGATTTTCTCATGCGCCGCTTCTCCCTGTCTGTGCAAGTGTCAACCGCATATCGCTGAGTGAATAGGCGCCCGCGGGCCACGCTGGTGGGTTCAGCCTGCCGCCCGCCGATCGGATCGATTTACCTGTGATTAGCCGATACTACGGTAGAGAGTCTTGATACTCTCGATGGCCTCGGGGAGGTGCTGGAACTGATGGTCCCCGCCGTCAAAGCGCAGTACCTCGGCGCAGGCCTGATAACGCTCGAACGCGATGCGGTGATCGAGCAATTCATCGCCTTGGTCCAGCAGCACCAGCGTGGGCACCGGGTCGCGGCAGGGATCCACGACGTAGTAGGGCCTCAGCGCATCGAGATGCCGGTGTTCAAGCGCGTAGACCACTCCGGTGTAGAAATTGGTATTCTCGCCAAGATAATCCGCCAACGCAGGTATTGGATCCAGCGCGGGGTTGATCAGCACGAGTTTGCAGCCGTAGCGTCGCGCCAGGTACTGGGCATAAAACCCGCCCAGCGATGAACCCACAAGCATTAATGTGTCCCGAGGAGTTTCGGTCTTCAAGGCGTCCTCGATCCGGGATTGCAACTGTTCCACCGCGCGTGGCGGATCGAAGTGATAGCTCGGCGCCAGCACCGCGATCGGCTGCAAGAGCCGGCGAAGCGCCTTGGCCTTGGCCGATGCGCCCGAGCTGTTGAAACCATGCAGGTAAATAATCATACCGCGGTCGATTCACGGCGCGACCTGATTCTGCTGTGCCGGTTGCCGGGCTCGGGGGCGGGACCCGCGATCCGGGCGACCACCGCACCGTCCGATGCCATGAGAAATCGGCCAATGCCGGCGAGCGGGCCTCCGGCCCCCTGGCGTTGTGGAAAAAACACGGAGGCGCAAAGTACGCGAAGAAAGCAAAAACGCTCCATTCTGAAGTATTTTCTGCGTCTTGGTGTTTTTTGCGTTGCGTCCAGGGCGTGAAGGGTTGCCGAACGTTTGATTTTGAGACAGGTTCTGGGTACTTGATGTGAAAAAAAGATACCCCCTTTGCGGGCGGAGATAAAGGCCCGATCCCGCTTCAGGGATCGCCCCGCCGCTTTATCCGATCATGCCACTCAAGTATTCCTGCTCTCGATCCTGCCCGGACCGTGCATCCGGGCGGGGCGTCGAGCACTGTCTGTATGATAACGAATTCTCGTTGTTGGACCGTTGTCCACGGGTTCCGCCCCGCGCCAGGGGGCGAGCGGCCGCCGCCGTGGCGACGATGTCGCTGGGAAAAATGCCCCCGGGATGCGCGGGCCCTCGGCTCTGACCTGGGGCCGCAAAGGTGTATACTCCACGGGCAAACCCTCTGCAACCTCCAGGAGATCTCAGTATGGAACAAGAAGCCTCGAACGACGTATCCAAGGCGCTGATCGCCGCGCTGGAACACGATCCCCGCATAGACCTGCACCGCTACCCCGTCCAAGCCTCCCTCCAACAAGGAAAACTGTTACTCCAAGGAGCCGTTGAAAATATCGCCGCCAAGAAGCTGTTCCTCGCGGTCGCCTTTGAGCTCGCGGGCGACTCCATCGTATTGGACCGCTTACGGGTGAGCGCCTCCAACGGGGAGGAGGACGGCACATTGCGCGTCGGTGTGGTCAACGCCCTGCAGCGGGAACCGGCGCTGAGCGAATACAGTTTGAGGCTGATGCGAGACGGTAAGCGCGAGACGGTACACAAGGCTGAAGACGATGCCGGACTGATCGACATCAGTGTCGAGGATGGGGTTGTGAGCCTGTCTGGACATGTCGGAAGCCTGACCCATCGCCGGCTGGCCGAGGTGTTGGTCTGGTGGGTCGCGGGCTGCCAGGCGGTGAATAACCAGTTGGAGGTTGTGCCGCCGGAGGAAGACAATGACGGCGAGCTCACCGATGCGGTGCGCATGGCCTTTGAGAAGGACCCGCTGGTTCACGCCAGCCAGTTGCTTGTCAGCGTCCATGACGGCACGGTCACACTCGAGGGTTTTGTCGCCAGCAAGGAAGAAAAGAAACTCGCGGCGCTGGATGCGTGGTATGTGCCGGGAGTGCTTGAGGTGGTCGATCACATCGAAACCCGCGACTAATGCAGGCAGACTGCCGGCGACGCGATGGCGGTAGAAGAGTATTCATTCGGGCACATCCAGATTGACGGAGCCAGGTACGCGTCCGATGTCATCATCTATCCGCAACGGGTGCAGGCGAAGTGGCGGCGCAAGGAGGGCCATAAGCTTCATCCAGAGGATTTGTCCGAGGTGCTCGCCGCGCCGCCCGAGGTGTTGGTGATCGGCACAGGCTACTTTGGGCGCATGAAGGTTCCGCAGGAGACCCTCGACGCATTGCATGCCAAGGGAATCGAAACACACGTCGCTCCGACGCGGGCCGCAATCGAGGAATTCAATCGTCTGCAGCGGGAAGCCGCGCGTATCGTCGCCGCGCTGCACCTGACTTGCTAGGCGCTGGGGTCGGCGATTAGATATCGAGCCAGAACCCCAGGGCGATATAGCGCTCATCGTCCTGAAAGAACTCGCCGATCAAGGAGCGGCCATTATAGTATTCAATGCCAAGGCGCCACACCCGCTCCCTGGCCTGGTACATGAAACCCGCCTGCACGGTGGTGTCGACATCCCAGTCGCGTTCTTCGGTGGCGTTGGTGTCCACGGCGGCGTACCAGCCCAGCCTCTGCCGCCAGAGACTGTTCGTGGCCGCATACTCCAGGCCTGCCTGCGCCCGCCACGGTTCCTGTAGCTCGTCATTGCGCAGGTCATAGGCCCAGCCGCTCTCAACGTAGGTCTGCCAGCGGTCCGTGATCGACCAGTTCACCCCGCCGATCATTTCCTCGCGGGTGTAATTGATGCGCTTGCGCCCGGTTCGCTCGATATATTCATCACCGATATGGCTCGAGGTGTTGTGCAGCGCCCCCAGCTTGAAGGCGAGCGCCTGGCTCGACCGCCACGAAAGCGTCAGCCCATAGACGCCGTCCCAGCCGATGTTGTCGGTCGAATTATCGATATCAAACTGGCCGGTAAATCCCCCCTCCATGCTAAGCTGCCAGCCACGATCGATGCGATCCTCGGGATGACGGCGTACCAGCCCCAGCCGACCGCCGAGTTTGAGGCCGAAGCGATCGTTGCCGGCCTGGTCGATCTCCGAGCGGGAAAAATGCATGCGCTGTAAGCCGAAGACCGGCCGCCGCGGGTCCGCCAGGTGCAGGGGGTAGAGGTGTGTTTCCGGCACCGGCAACCAGACCCGCCCGGGGTCCGGGGAGATAGACGATACTTCAGGTGGGGATTGCGCTGCTGCGCCGCCCGGGCCTTCCGCGGCCGCGCACACCGGGAACGTGAGTGTCCACGGGCTGGTTACGGCCACGGCCAGCAGGCAGGCCCGACAACGGATGCGGGGTTTTCTGTACAACGTTCTTAGGGAATTCTAGCTCATGGCCCGTATGGGGCGGTCACAGCTGATCCTATAGTGACCGCGAACCGCCGGTCAAGCCAGCCCGGGCCGCCGCGGGGCGATACCAGCGCGCTAAATCACTGTTACAAGGCGACTATCCGTGCCGGGCCCATCGCGTCCCGCGGTGCCTAAGGAATGGCACACATTGTGCATCGTATACAGCAGAATACTGATTCTGGTGTGTGGTGACAGGGCTATGAGCGCAGGTGTGACAGTTTTCGTCGACTACAATGCGAATCCCACAGAGGCGTCGCAGGTCGGGCTGTTCAAGGGCGAAGAGCTCTCGTCCATTGACACGCTGCTAAGCCGCTGCCCGGTGCTCAAATTGGATGCCGGGCAAGTTCTGCTCTCCCCTGGACAGCCGAACCATGTGCTTTATCTTTTGCTTTCCGGTCGCCTTCGCGTACATGAGGCTTCTCTTACAGCCGATCCCGTTGATGACGTCGAGGCGGGGGAATGTATCGGGGTGCTCTCCATCATCAACGGGCATCCGTGCACGGAATATGTCGTCGCGGACCAGGATTGCCGGCTTCTGGTGGTGGATGAGGGCAGATTGATAGAATTCATCAACAGCTCGCACGATTTCGCCCGCAATTATTTCCTGCTTCTGATGCAGTATTTGCGCAGCGATGGCCCTACCGCTAATCAACATGAGCGAATTCGGGAAAAGTATGACCGCGCCAGCAGTGTTGATGAACTGACTGGTGTCCACAATCGTTGCTGGTTGGAGGAGATGTTGCCGCGGCAGATTATGCGCAGCTCGACCAATCAGGAAGCCTTGTCATTGATCATGGTTGATGTCGACCACTTCAGCGAATTCACTCGCGATTTTGGCCAAACCGCAGCCGATCAGGCGCTGTACACGGTTGTGCGGTCCCTGACGACTCGGGCGCGGCCGACCGATTTGGTTGCGCGTTATGCAGACGACGAGTTTGTCATCATCTTGCCCGATACCGATTTGCAGGGCGCGCGGATTCTGGCCGAGCGCCTGGGCGAGGTGGTAAGCCAGACGGGAATCGTCCTGCCGAAGGCATGTATCCTGCCACCGGTGACGATCTCCTTGGGTGTGGTACAGCTAAAGGCGTTTGTCGCCGGCGAAAAGCTTCTGCTGGATGCCGCCGCGGCCGCGGCACGTGCCAAGGCGCAGGGCGGCAATACTGTTTCTGAGTAAATTATGAAAGGTGCACCGCGTACTGCGCATGCCTGTGGACGAGCGCCCGGTTTATCTCATGCCGTATAGCGATGACCGTCAACGCTGATCGGATCAAGCAAGCTCTTCTCGGATCGGTCGTTCTTAGTTATCCAAATCAAATAACGGGCGCCATCCCTGGCCACCCTCACTTAGTGCCGAATCCCCGGAACGTCCAACGGCAGGCCATTGCTCAGAGAGACAAGGTAAAGCTCTATGTCCGCATATTGCTGCGCGTCCGGCGGCAGTTCATTGGCACGTATCGCCACGTTGCACCATTGCATCCGCTTGCGGAGATCCCATATCTCGTGCCGGCTCGTGCGCCAGGTCGGAAAATGCGGGGTTTGGCCGCGGTATTCGCCGAGCCACTGGCCGCGGATCCAGCGGTTTGCGCCCACCTGGTGGCAGTCCACGCAGGCGAAGTTCAGCTGCCCGATCTTTCTCTGCATTAATGCCTTGCCGCGTTCGACCGCCTCCTTGGCGCCGGCGCCCTCAAGATTCACCTGTATCGGCGTGCCATTGGCAAGATACCGCAGGTATACCGACACCGCGAGGTTCTCCTCGCTCTGCATGAGCCACGAGCTTCCGGTCGTTGCCAGGGCGTGACGGGTGACAAATTCCTCGACGCCCAGGGCTTTTTTCAGGCGCGGTTCGTATTTCGGCATGGACGCGGCCCAGGTCGCAAAGGCCTTTGCCGGGTCTTCGTGGCACGAGTCACAGGATTTCCCGTCCGGCCCGGTCTCCTTGTAAAGTTTCTTGGCCCGTTCCACCGCGTCCATGGCCGGGTTCTCGAATTCGTCGAGATTATCGCGCGTCTCCTTTGGCACCGGCCGCTGCGCCGGGTCGTCGAGCGGGTCCTTGAACGTGGCGGGCTGCGTGAGCGTTTTCATGAAGGCGACGATATCTTTGATCTCATCGACCGTGAACGACCCATGCGTCCCCCAGGGCGGCATGATCGAGCGCGTGTTCTGCGTTCGAGGGTCGTACATATAATTGAACAGGAATTCGTCGCTGCGATAGGTGCCGACCATAGAGAGATCCGGACCGACGTTACCCGGTTGCTCGGGGGTCTGCGGGCCCATGACATGACAGGCCATGCAGCCGCCGCCGCGCGAGCGGTCGAAAGACAGCTCCATGCCCTTCGTGGGGTCACCTTCGATCGGGGATTCCACTTTTGGCGATGTGCCGATCGGCGGTGATTGGTCGACGGCGAGCGTGTTGAACTCATCCCAACGCCTGTCCGGCCAGCCGGCATAGCGGGTCCAGGGGCTGGCGGATGCCGGTGCCTTGAGGTCCAGTTGGGCCTCCTTTGTGCAACCAGCGGCGGCCATGGCGGCGGCCAGTAAAATGCAACTACGGTAAACCAATGCCTTCAACTTCACGGGAGTCTCCTCCATCACCGGCGACTATCAGTGACATATCGCTCGTGCGCCCACGCCCGGGTAAAGTGGTGGCGTTCAAGGTGTTTTGCCTGCTCCGGCGGGGTGCTTTGCTGGTCCTGACGCGCCAACACTGATATACGGGCACGACCAGCGGATTCTGTCATACAAGTTTCGCCGCGCGCAACAACGATAATGCGTTCAGCAATCGGCTGTCGAGGGGTTCCGGGGTTGTCCAGGCAAGCGTGGAAAAACCCCGCTGTGCCGGGGCAGGCGGGGTCGGTGCGCAACCAACGCGGGGTATCGTCCGCGAGGCGGGAGGGACGCGCACGTGCCTGGCAGGATGCCCGGATGCCTCGACTGGCGGGCGCTCCAGCGCCAGACCCGTTAGGGCCGGACTGGGATGATCGGCGAAAAACAGTGAAGGCCGTAGCTGGAGATACAACAGGCTCGGATTAAACCAATGGCGTTGAATAGCTTTTTTGAACTTAGCTATATTTTCGGGACAGCTTTTCAAGCAGTGTGTGCACCATGGGCGCGCAGATGACAGACATCGCGTGCATCATCTCTCCGCCGGGAACCACCAGGGTGTTCGGGCGGGACATGAAGGAGTTGTGGATACGCTGCAGCAGATTGGGGAAGTCGACGTTCTTTGGTTCGCGGAAGCGAATGACCACCATGCTCTCGGCCAGGGTCGGGACATCGCGGGCAATGAACGGGTTGGAGGTGTCAACGAGAGGCACGCGCTGAAAATTAATATCGGTAAGTGAAAATTGCGGCGTGATGTACCCTACGTAGTCTGGCAGGTGCCGCATAATCGTGTTGGCCACCGCCTCGGGCGAGTGTCCCTTTACGTTGCAGTCACGGTGAATTTTCTGGATCCATTCGAGGTTGATGCTCGGTACGACACCGATCAATAGATCCGTCCAACGCGCGATGTCCACACCGGTATGGGGGCGGGTCTTCAGTTTATGACGTTCCTTTATGATCAGTGGGTTGTGCGACGGGCTCATGGAGCGGTAGGTCCATGTCTCTTCAATGCAGCCCCCGAACAGTCCCTCATAAAACAGCAGGTCGGAGCCCTCCGGGATTTCTGTCCATGGTGTAAACGAACCCACATCTTGTTGATACTGCACGGCCTGCTCTCCGGTCTCGATATACTCTCGCGCGAGCCCGGTTCCACTACGTGAGTACTCGCGAAACAGACCCTCCAATCGTTCAAACAGATTGGCCTCGGGACTGAACAGGGTAATGGCTTTGCCACCCTTGGCAGACTCCCGATGCACATGCTGTATCTCCTCGCGGTCGTAGCGCCGAAAACCGCTGCCGTTGACATAAGTGGCGTTTACGCCCTCGCGCAGGAAGATGCCGGCGAACGCCTGCTTGACCGTTGTGGTACCGGCGCCGGAGGAACCCGTGACCGCGATAATTGGATGTTCGGTGGACATTCATTTCCCTGCACGCTGCACGTCAAAATAAGATCACGTTTGCGTTCTGACATCAAGCCTTGTTGAGAGAAATGCTCGGGTTTTATTTAGACTTATTATACTTTTATGGATGTTCCGTATGATCGGGCGACATCGAGCTTGTTCCGCGTCAGCCTTTGCGCTTGTCGGTACACCGTAATAATTATGATGCTTGATGGATCAATATGGGGCGGGAGATGGCGATAGCCGGTTCAACATGAAATCTGCGTTGAGGATTGTGGTTTTAGGTAAATGAATGGTGAGGGTATACGGTCTGCCAATGCCGCTGCATTTATCTGCCTTTGATATAGCGATCGTCATCAAAGGTGCTGACCCATTTCGGGCGTAAAGCCACGATGACCGTAATCAGCATACCTGTGACGAATCCTTCCGGGAATAACATGAGCGGCGCAAAGGGGAGATATTCGTGCGCGATCTGCGCAAGGCCATACGAGCCGGTCATGATGAGCAATACCGTGGCGCAGGCGATGACCGACAACAGCGCGGCGCTCGCGCCGAAGAAGGCGCAGAGAAAAACGTAGATAAAAAAGTTATTAGGCAAGTTGCTGTCCACGATACGGTAGATCACATAGCTCGTGGTCACGGGCAGCACGCCCATAAGCAACACGTTTATCGGAAAAGTCTGCCAGTCGCTGGAGCCGCTTATAATCGTGGCCGCAAGCACGATGCTGACACCGGCGATCGCCAGTGGCCAGCCGAACATGAGCGTCAGTAAAGTGGCACCGAGATAGTGATAATCCAGGCCCGGTACGACCGTGGTCTTCATGGTCCATAGCACCATCAGGGCCACGCATGTACCCAGGTAAACATGCAGCTTCTCACTGTTAGAGTTAGAGAGCTGTTTCCAGGGTAAGCGTAGAACGACCGAAGCAAGCACCGCTACATAGACCAATGCGGCCAGCCAATGCCAGGTATCGGGGAAGAATCCGTAAGGAACGTTCATTGGGACGCAGCGTGGGTGTCTGAACAGGGCACGAAGCCCGATTGTCTCAGCATGGTGCCCCGGCGTTCAAGCGGCGGCCCCTGCAGGTCCAGGTCTAGTTTATGCCAATGGACGACAGAAGGCGTCGCGCAGGGAACTGATCAACTTTAATACCTTGAGGGCACTGATTCGATAGTACACCTTGTTGAATTCTTTCCGCGAGGTAATGATGCCCTCGTCCCGCAGTTTGGCGAGATGCTGCGAAACATTGCTTTGTGAGGTGCCGACCTGATCCACGATGTCCTGGACGCAGGCCTCGGTTTTGCCTGCGATGATGCAGACAATTTTCAGCCGCAAGGGGTGGGCCATGGACTTCAAGGACCGTGATGCAAGCTGTATGTCGTCCTCGTTAGCGAATAACGCTTCCATGTCTTCACTGTTGATTCCCATAGCGTTTTCTCCATGAGATTGCTGGAATCCGTAGAAACCGCCGGGGCGCGTGTGACGGTGCTCCGGGCGAGCCTTCCCTGCCTTGGGTGGGCAAACACATATTATTATAACATTATATAATAATAATTCTATGTATTGAGGTAAATCGGGACGCCTAGCGCTCAACGTGCCTGGCTGCGGGTGTGCAGCACGATATCCGCCTGTATGTTGCGTCCCGCTGCCGCAACCGACCGTGCCTACGGTTGGGCAACACGCTTGTCTTTAGGCAATGGGCCACGTCGGCGGGCCAGGGCGAATGCACTGCCAAAAAATGCTACTGTAATGTTCCAGGTGCGACGTGGACAGGCAGGTATGCGGCACCGAAAGCTGATCTTTCCGCGGCGATCTCGGCCCCGGACGCTCGTGATGCTGGCGGCGGTGGCGCTGCTCGTGCTGCTGCAGCCGAGGGCCGGCGCATCGGTGGAGGCGGTCACCTCAGCGCTGCGCCAGCAGCTCCAGGGCGATGCCGAGATGTGGGCAGGTGCCGCACTCGACTGGTCACGATTGCGTGAGTTTTACCGCCCGCGCCGGTTTCATCCCGCGTGGTGCGATGATCACGGTACCTTGCAGCGGGCGCTGCGTCTTGAGCAGACCCTGACGGCCGCAGGCACAGAAGGTTTGGATGCCGAGGCCTATCATCTGTTTCCCATCCGGCAACATTGGGCTGCCCAGTCCGCCGAGGAGCTTGCGTGGCTCGACCTGCTGATGACAGATGCTTTCCTGCGTTACAGCAAGGATGTGCGAGCAGGGCGATTCCACCCGCGCCGCATCGATGCCGACTGGCATATCGAGGTAGCGGATGAGGATCCCGTGGCACTGCTGCACTCGGCCCTGGACGCCGGCGATTTCGCGGCCAGTCTCCGCGCGTTACCGCCTGCCCACCCCGGCTACCGGCGTCTGCGGCAGGCACTGGCACGTTACCGCCGGATCGCGACACAGGGACCGTGGTCTCAACTGCCCCCGGGCCCGGTTTTGAAGACCGGCGACCGGCGCCCACCGGTGGCGCTGCTGCGCCGCCGGTTGCTGGCCGAAGGGGACCTGGTGATGGGCCCGGTGGTGGAGGAGTCGTTTTTCGACCTTGCGCTGAGGGACGCGGTCGAGCGATTCCAGCTGCGTCATGGACTGGACATGGACGGTATGGTCGGCCGCTGCACACGTGCCGCGCTCAATGTGCCGGTGGCGACGCGCATCGAACAGATTCGGCACAACATGGAGCGATGGCGCTGGCTGCCGAGGCAGCTGGGTGAGCGCTACCTCATGGTCAATCTGGGTGGGTTCGAGCTCGCCGTTGTAGAGCGCGAAACAACGCTATTCACCATGCGTGTGATCATTGGCCGGCCCTACCGGTCAACCCCTGAAGTCGCCGGCGCGCTGCGCTATATGGTCTTCAATCCCTATTGGCATGTGCCCCCGCGCGTGGCCGTCGAGGATCTGCTTCCGAAGCAGCGCCGCGACCCGGATTTCTTTGTCACCCGCGGCATCAGGGTGTTCAGCGACTGGAGTGAGCGCGCGGCTGAACTGAAGATTCAAGACATAGACTGGACTGCTGTCAGCGCCAGGCGTTTTCCCTACAAGCTCCGGCAGGACCCGGGGCCGTACAACAGTATGGGTCGCGTGAAGTTCGTCTTTCCCAACCGCTTTGGTGTGTACCTGCACGACACGCCGCAGCGCGAGCTGTTTGACCAAGAGGTGCGTACCTTCAGCGCGGGCTGTATCCGGATCGAGTCGCCATTACAGCTGGCGGCTTACCTTTTGCAAGGCAAAGAGCAATGGACCGCCGAGCGCATTCAAGAGCAGACCGCCTCTGGCGAAACCCTCGCCGTGGCCTTGCCGGAAGCGGTTCCCGTATACCTCATCAATTGGACCGCCTGGGCCGGGGAAGACGCAACCGTGTATTTTCGCACCGCCGTCAATGTCGGCGGCCACGACCACGATCGCTGCGGTTGAAACACGCGTTATTCAGGCCCCGCTGACCCAACTTGTGAGACCGATGCGGATTGGGCCGGCCGTGCGGTTGCGCCCGATCGATCAACCCGCCTTCCATGAGCTCAAACCAGGGTCGTGCCCCTGCTAGACTTGAAGCTATCTCAATATACCTTCCGCCCCCTGGCGCTGTGGGGTCGCGGAGGCGCAAAGGTCGCGAAGAAAGCAAAAACGCTTTATTTTAAAGTATGCTCTGCGTCCTCTGCGCTTTGGCGTTCTTTGCGTTGCTTCCAGGGCGTGAAGGGTTGCTGAACTGATTCAAGCGGTCTCAAATCGCCGGCAAATGAAATCGGCGATCTGCTGCGGATTATTGATATCGAGATAGGGCAGATCTGTGCCATCCGGCGGCGAGACATCACTCGCCACGGCGATAATCGAGTCGTCCCCGGGAAATAACCAGGGGCTCTGGAGATCGCCGCGATGCAATTCGATCTTGGGAAAGGTTTCGTGCTTAAAGCCCTCCACCAGGATTAGGTCGAGCTGCGTCTGCTCAAGGTGTTGCAGCAATGCATCGAGACCGGGATCGGATTGATGTCGCTCAGTTTCGACGATTAATGCCCAGCGCGTGCGCGAGGCCACCAGCGTCTGCTGCGCGCCCGCCTTGCGCAGCTCATAACTGTCCTTGCCGGGTTTGTCGATCTCAAAGTCATGATGCGTATGCTTGATCACCCCTACGCGCAGCCCGCGCTGCTTCAGTATCGGCAATAACTTCGTCAGCAATGTTGTTTTACCGGTGTTGGCGCTAAAGGCGAAAAAGCCGATGACTGGAATACTGGCGCTGGGGAGCATGTTTTTCTCGCGGGGTAATCGAATCGCCTTGGTCCATTGTAGGGTTTTGGACGTCAAATTGGCATCGAATTCTCAGGCGTGGTGTCTTGGAGCGAGGTTAGCAGGCCAGCGGCCGGCTCTCCATGAGCTGCCTGCGGGTATCTCAATGCTGCTCGGAAATGCAGACGTGCTGGATGCGACGGTCTGTCTCCTTGCCGCGCAGGATTTCCTGTCGGCGCCGGTCATCCAACCGGAGAGCCCGCAGGACGCACGCAAGGAGGGATGGATCTGGGTCCGGCGCCCGCGGTAGCGGCGCCTAACTTTAAATGACTACCCCGGCGATCAGGCGGCGGTCTCTTTATCCACAGCCAGCGAACCGAACCAGAAGCCCAGATCCTTGTCCAGGAACTCTTCGACCGGCATGTAGTGGGACCCGTCACAGGAGAATGTCAGGCCCAACATTCCGTTCATGATGTTAATCGAGCAGGAGCGCAGATAAATGGTTTCATCGGCAAAGCGCAGGGCCTTGAATTGTGCGAAGACCTTTCTTATCTGCTCCGGTTTTGTCTTGGCATTCTTCGGATAGCCGTGCAAAGGATACGCCAGGCAGATATCGGGATCGATGATCTCCTCGACAGACAGAACTTGATAGTTATAAGGGTCCTCGAGCAGCCAGATCGAGCAGCGCCCGCTGGAGAAATGTATCTTGCTGTGAAAGACGCCGTGTTCACACATCAGGTTTTCGATCAGCTCAAGGACCTCATCGATATGCTCATCCAGCAGGCTGTGCGCACGCTGTTGCAGGAATACGGTCCCGCGCACGGCCGGATCGCCGCGGAATTGCTGCCAGTGCAACTCCCGCGGCGTCAGCTCCGCATCGAGCAGCAGGTCGTTAACGGCGAAGTCCGCGGCGATGAATCCCAACAGTTCGTTGTCTTTACTGACCGCCTGCAAGGCGGTAATGCATTGCTTGTGTGTATAGACACTTTCATAAACCGACGACAACATGATGCCCTTGAAGGGCAGGTTGTTCTTCAGGTAAGGCCGGTCCGACAGATCCGCGCCGCGCCACGTGATGTCCGCGCCTGTTGGCCGGATCATGGATGATATCTCGATGCCATCGACGTCCCAGGCATAAACGAGGTGACAATTGGGGATGTCTGCAACCGCCTCCTGCAGACAGCGGTCGAGCGCGTCGGCGTCGGGCCAGAGGGCGGCGCAGCGCTGGGCAAGACCTGCCAACGGCTCCCCGACGACGTCGGCGAGCGCGGCTTTTTTGGCAAGAATCGTTTGTTGAATGGAAGCCATTGCTTTTCCATCTTATGTAAGTGAAATCCAGGTCAAACATGGGGCCGTATGTCCCGGAAATCCACTAGGTATTGACTGACAGGGCTCAAGTATCGGCCAGCCTGAAGCACTCCGGCAAGCGGCGCCCGGGCCGGCTGCTCGTTTCGGGCGATAAGCGGCGGGCCCAAGCTTCTGGTGGGGGTTGTGTCGTGGCTCAAACGGGATGCGCCGCCCGGGTGATTACGATCACCCGGGCGGTGTTTTCTTTAAGGGCCCGGCTCGCGTGGGAACATCGCGAGTCCTTTTTCGTCTTGCAAGAGTTGATCGGCGAAAATCAGCGCGGCCGCCGACCATGTCTGGTTGAGGTTTGCGCGCCGCCCGATCAAACGCCCGGTGCGCCCGTCATAGTATTCGGGCCAGGAATCGCCAGGGAGTTGCGCGCACGCCCGCTCGAACGCCTTGTGGGCGAGCTCGTGGCGTTGACCCTTGATGGCGGCGGCGACAAACGTCCATAGCAGGCAAGGCCAGTTGCCGCCGTTATGATAGGACCAAGGCACGTTCTTGGGATCGCTGCCGGTTAACAATTCCCATTCGATGCCTTCCAGCGCCGGGTAGCAGAGTTTCACCGGCATATTCCCGATCAGGTCCGCCCAGCGCGACTCGTACAGCGCCATCACGTCATCTGTCTGATCGCCGGTGGCGAGACCGAACAGGATCGCGAGCAGATTGCCGAGCGCGAAAAACCGGAAGTCCATGCGCCCCGGCCCCAGGTTGCCGACGAAGTAACCGCCCCGTTCGGGCAACCAGTGCTCGACCCATCCGGGGATGGACTGCGGGTAGATGTTGAGCATGTTGACACTGCCCGCGCCGAATTCCTCGGTCCCGAAACGGTGGATCTCGTTCAATCGCGCCAGATCCAGCCAATAGAAGATGCGCACGTAGGTGCGCAGCGCCTGTTTGCGCTTGATCGCCATTTTCACCAGCTTCACGTTTTCGGGTGTTGGCCGCAGCAGGTCCTGTGCGGCTTGCAGCATGCCATAGAACAATGACTGGATCTCTAGCGGGTGACCGTAGACACCCATCCGCCGGTCGATCAGGAACGCGCCGTCAGGCACCAGCAGGGCGGGAAAGACCTCGAACGTATCGCGCAAGCACAGCTGCAGTATCTGATGGATGGCGCGCTGGAAGTCTCGCCGTTCGGCGAGTTCCTCGTCGCCCGTGACGCGCACATAGGTGTCCAACAGGATCACCCACCACATCATGGAATCCACCGGCGCCACCCGCCCGATCGCCCGTTCCCCGAAGTCGGCCAGCAGGGATTCGTTGCCGTGTGCGTCAGCGACAACCCTGAAGCTGGCCGGCATGACACCGGGCTGTATTTCATGCCCAGTCATTGCGCGTTCCTGGGTACGGATTTGCAGCACGGTCTCGAGAAAATTGCGCACGATTTCGGGCTCCCCCTTGTTGAGGAAGACCAGTGCCGAGATCACGAAATCACGCACGAAACATTCTTCGTAGTTTTTCGCGGCAGGCCCGGTGGGGTCGAGGGCGGCGACCGTGCCCACAGGACGCCCCTCGTAGTACATGATGGATTCGTTGAGAAGCGTATAGGCGGACTGTATGGCCGTTGTCGTCACGGTTTTAGCTGCTCCCTTCACTCTACACACCGGCAATGCAGAAGATCAGAATTGCATCCGAGATCGCTGGCAAAATGGGCTCTCATAGCGCCCGGTCGCGGAGGTAGGCATGCAGCCAGGGGCTGCCTGTCAGCTCAACTTGAAATCCGAGCGCTCTGGGGCCTATGCACTTTCCTCCGGACGACGTTGTTTCTCCAGTTGCTGCTGTATATTGGGCGGTACCGGCTCGTAGCGGCCCGACTCGATGCCAAAGGATCCCTCGCCACCTGTGAGTGACTTGAGGCGCGACTGGTAATCGTCCAGTTCGGCCAGCGGTACCTGACCGCTAATTGTCACGGTGCCGTTGGTTTGCGCTTCGGTGTTGTTGATCCTGCCGCGTCGTGAGGAAAGATCCCCGGCAATGTCTCCCATATTGCTATTCGGTGCGCTGACCTCGATACCCACGATCGGTTCCAACACGATTCCCTTGGCCTTACTGAACGCATCGCGGAATGCCATCCTGCCGGCGGTTACGAAAGAGACTTCGTTGGAGTCCACGGGATGGTGCTTGCCGTCATAGACGGTTGCGCGCACGTCCTGTACCGGGTAGCCGGCGATCGTGCCGGTCTCCAAGGCCTGACGGATACCTTTCTCTACCGCCGGGATGAACTGTCCCGGGATGGTGCCTCCGACGACCTTGTTGACGAATTCAAATCCGGCGCCGCGCTGCAGCGGTTCGATCCGCAGGAACACTTCGCCGAACTGCCCTGCGCCGCCGGACTGTTTCTTGTGGCGGTAGTGACCCTCGGCGGGTCGGGTAATGGTCTCACGGTAGGCGATCGTCGGGGGATGGGTATCAACCTCAACATTATAATTTTCCGCGATTTTCTGCAGCGCGTTACGCAGGTGAAGCTCGCCAAGCCCGCGCAGCACCGTTTCGTTCGTGGCGGTGTTGTGCTCGACCATGAGGCAGGGGTCTTCTTCTGACAGCTTCTCCAGGGCCTCGGAGATCTTCTGCTCATCGCCGCGGCTCTTCGGTTTTATCGCAAGCCCCACCATCGGCGCGGGATACTTGACGGTCTGAAAATGGATATGGTCTTCATCGTGGGAGTCGTGCAGCATCGCATCAAAATGGACTTCGTCGACTTTGGCGACCGCGCAGATATCCCCGGGGATGCCTCTGTCTATTTCCGAGTGCTGTTTGCCCTGGAGCTTGAACAGGTGTCCGACTTTGAAGGCCTTGCGGCGGTCATCGACGTAGAGCTGGGTGTCCTTGGTGACCGTACCCTGATGGATGCGGAAAATTCCGAGCTTGCCGACGAACAGGTCATGGGTGACCTTGAATACGTGCGCCAGCACGTGTTTGTCGGGGTCGGGCTCGGGGTGG